>ONOU01000029.1 GCA_900319525.1 uncultured Prevotellaceae bacterium
GGAGGATGACGGCACACTGCAGACCATCTATTGGAACAGCATCAAGCAGATCACCAAGGAGGACTGGCAGCCCCAGCAGTCGATGGGCAGCGACTTCACGCCTGGCAAGGGCCCGCAGAAGGGTTACCGCGGCTTCGTTGACCTGGAGTACTATAAATCCATCGACGCCCAATCCCGAGATCACTTTGGTTTCAGCACAGCTCATGGCTACCAGCTGAAGCCTTATCTGTTTGTTGGTGCCGGTGCTGGAATGAAAATCAGCCACAAACAGCATTTTAAAAATAATTTCGGGAAAAAGGTTGATTTCTACATGTTTCCCGTGTTTGCCGACATCAGGCTCGATCTGTTGAAGAACAAGTATTCCCCCTATCTGGATTTTCGCGCAGGCTACACGCTGGGCAGTAAAGCCTATGGTGTGATGTTCAACCCTTCGATAGGATGCCGAATCGGGTTGACAGACCAATTAGCCATGAATGTCTCGTTGGGTTACAGCTTGCAGAGTACTGACATTGTTGTCCGCACCTACGGCGAAAACACCATCAAGCACCTGGACTACAAACCAGACTACCCGAACTTCCAGAACGATCCCTACCACTGCCTGTCCTTCAAACTAGGCATGGAGTTCTAGGGCACCAATTACCAGAAACTTTCATTTAACACGAATGGCCATGAATCGTCACGAATGGTCATGAATAATTATAATTTTTATGATCATTCGTGGATATTTGTGGCCATTTGTGTCTTTATTTACATGAAAAGCGCATCAAATTCCCGAAAAACCACGAATTTCAAGGAATAATATTGTGTCATTAAATAATAATATGCTAACTTTGCTACATATCAATCATTAAATAGTATTAATTATGAAAAGAACAGGACTTATAGCATTGATCGCCATGCTGTTGTGCTGCCCGCCCGCCGAGGCACAACTGGGCAACCTTATCAACAAGGGCAAGCAGGCCGTCAAAAAGGCCAAGGAGGTCAAGGAGAAAGTGGATGACGGTATCAAGAAGGTCAACGGCGACATCGACTTCTACTACATGGACGCCTGCAAGGGCTTCTACCGCAGCAAGAACGGTAAAATCGTGCTCGAGGACCGGCATAAGGAAGGCAAACTCTCGGGCAAGAATATCACCTACACCATCGAGAAGAGCGGCGACATCACGACCGATGAGGGCCGCAAGGCGGGCCAGCTGCTCGACGGCGGCGCTGTCAACTGCCAGGGCTGCACCCCTTACCTGACCGTGACAGCCAGTGGCGACGTGGTGATGGATGGCGAGGCCATCGGCAACATCGATAATGCCGGCAAGGTGACGTGGGAAGGCAAAGTGATAGGCAAGGCCCCGGGCATCGACAAGCAGGTGGCAGCCTACATCTACTTCGGCATCCTGAATGACAAGCAGGCTATCACCGCCAGGAGGGCGCAAATCAAGGAGGAGCAACTGCGCGCCGAGCAGGAGCGCAAACAAGCCGAAGAAGCCAGACTCAAGGCTGCGCAGGAGCAAGAAGCCAAGCGCAAGGCCATGGCGGCCAACCAAGCCAAAAACACTCAATCCAGCGGCAAGAAAGCCAACACCAACAGCAACAAAGCCACAGGCACCAAGAAGGCCACGACGGCCCCCAAGGTGCAGGAGTGGCGCATCGAGAAGGGCAGCAACAGGGGCTTTGTCGATGCCAATGGCGTAGTCTATGACTCGTCGCACAAGAAGATCGGCAAGTTGCCCAACGGCAGTGGCGACATCGTGGACGCGTCGGGACGCACCATCGGCCGCATCAGCATGGGCGACATCTATGACAGCAGCGGCAAGGTGTGCACCGTGTCCAGCGGCGGCTCCATCGCGGTCCCGGGCTCCAATGCCACGGTGGCCGAGGTGCATGCCGGCGGACGCATCGACATGAACCAGGGCGGCAAAACGCTCGGCTATTGCGACGTGCGCCCCTATGAGTGGGCGGCGGCCATCATCTTCTGTGACATCTTCAAGTTCTAGACCGCCACATCAGTTCATCAATTCAATGACAACTGTGTCATTACGTCAGTCACCGATGTAATGGCACAATTATTGCTGTCAAGACGATGAGAACGTGTAATGAAAGAGATTTAAACCATATCAAAAACGACAGAATAACAATGATCAATAAAGTTTATACCCGCACCGGCGATGCCGGCATGACGTCGCTGGTGAGCGGCAACCGCGTGAGCAAGGATGACGTGAGAGTAGAGGCATACGGCACGATCGATGAGCTGAACAGCAACATCGGTGTGCTGCTTCACAGCAGCAAGCTGGATGACCAGGACGTGACAGCACTGTTGCGCAAGGCGCAAAACAAACTGTTCAACATCGGCGCCTATCTGGCCAACGACCGTAAGGACGCCACCCTGTATGGCCTCACCCAGGACGATGTCGCCGCGCTGGAGAAGATGATGGACGAGATGAACGAGGAGTTGCCTCCCATGGCGGGCTTTGTACTGCCCGGCGGCACAAGATTGTCGGCCCAGGCCGACCGCTGCCGCACCATCACGCGCCGCGCCGAGCGCCGCGTGGTGACGCTGTCACATCAAGCTCAAATCGAGCCTCTCGTGCTCGAATACCTGAACCGATTGAGCGATTTCTTCTTTGTTTTTGCAAGATTTAACAATATCCACAATCAGGTAGCTGAAATTTATTGGGATAAAGACGCCTAAGATTAATTTTTTGTATTACTTTTGCGCAATTTTCAATAACAGGATATTTTCATAAAACTAGACTATGTATTGGACACTTGAACTGGCAACCAAGCTCGAGGACGCTCCCTGGCCCGCTACCAAGGCCGAGCTCATCGACTATGCCGTGCGCAGTGGCGCACCTCTTGAAGTGATAGAGAACCTGCAGGAGATTGAGGACGAGGGCGACACCTATGAGTCGATCGAGGACATCTGGCCGGACTACCCGACCAACGACGATGACTTCTTCTTTGATCCTGACGAGTACTAGCACGTCACCGTAAGACAGAGGATATGGCCAGCCCATCCCGGACAATATCACGCCGGGATGGGCTGACTGCATTGGGGGATTGTAAAATCATGGCTCATCGCCCACCTTTTTATCGGGGTTCGCCGTTATTTCCAGGTCTTGAAAGGTTTTTTCACGAGCATGGAATTGTAGTAGCGGCTGTCACCAGTCACTTCCTCGCCGAGCCAGCAGGGACGCTCAAACCGGGCATTCTCGTCGGGCAATTCCACCTCGGCCACGATAAGTCCATCGTTGTCGCCGTGAAACTCATCGACCTCAAAGGTGAACTCTCCGGCCTTGACCAGGTAGCGTGTCTTGTCGATCACGCCTGGCTCGCAGATGAGCATCAGCTCTTTAGCGTCCTCGACAGGGATTTCCCTCTCCCACTCATAGCGGGTGAGACCACTGGCGTTGGCCATGCCCTTGACGGTGATATAACCCTTGTCGCCCTTGATGCGGACGCGTACGGAGCGTTCGGGGACCGAACTCAGATAGCCCTGGGTGATGCGGATGGCCTTGAAGGCCTCGCTCTTGAAGTCACCTTTTACCAGAAATTTTCTTTCTATCTCTTTTGCCATAATCCAGATCTGTTTGCTAGGCATTTGCTCATCATGCCCATGACGCGCAAAATTACTCACAAAACTCTACAAAGCAAATATCTTTTTCAAGTTTATTCTCAATTCTAGATGACAAAAGCAGCCGCTCGCGGCTTCAAGAACTTGGACAATCAACGATTATGGCGTGAGGTCAAGCGGCACGGTTTTTGCAGGGAGTTGTCTGATAATGTGATTTTCACTAATTTTGCAACAGTAAAATCAAGGCGAGCGATATGAATTACACCTGTCCCAAATGCGGCAAGAAGATGGAGCTGAGCACCGAGGTGCTCATCAATAGCGAGTATAAGGTCATCTGCCCCCAGTGCCTGAGTGAATTGCAGATTGTGGGGGATTATGCCTATATCCCGCACCAATCGCTTGACCTGGACACCAGTGTCGAGCCGTCGCGCACGATCTGCTGCCCCACCTGCGGCCATGAGGCGAGCACGAACGCTCACTTCTGCCCCAACTGTGGTGCCAGCTTTGATGCCGGCACCCCGAAGCCCGCTGCCGTGGACGTCGCTGCCGAGGAGGTCACCGTGTTGCCCCCACCCCTGCCCGACAGCGACCCGCTCTACAACGATGCGATACAATTCCTGATGACCTGCACGTCCATCACGCCCATGATGCTGCGTGACCATTTCCAGATCAGTGACGAACGTGCCGCCGAGCTCATCCGCCAACTCGAAGCCGGCGGAGCCATCGGTCCCTATAATAACGGCGGTCCGCGCCAGATTCTCATTCCCCACCGCAGCATGTTCAGCTATTCGGTTCCTGACGGCGACCCTCTACCTCCCGGATCCAAGCCACGCAGGATGAGTTGCCTGACCATGTTGCTGATTTTCATGTTCTTCATGTTCATGATCAAAGCCTGTGGCGGCTGAAGCCATCTTCCCGCCCAGCCGACATCTACACGACCAAGCTAAAACAATCAAGGGCCTGCAATTGCACATGCAAGCCCTTGATTGTTCGTTATGACTAGCGGCTTAAGGGGACTTCTATAAATTGGCTCAGCGGAAAATTAGCGGGGGCAAGCATGAGGTCGAAAGACCTCGCCAAGGCCGCTGGCCTTGCTGTGGCCTTCGACCACAACGCCCCCACCTTTTATCGGGTGAGCCTATAAATTACCAAAATGACAGTTTTTAGTGTTGGATGTATTTGGCCGCTTTTCGGCATCTTTTGCCTTACCTTCTTGGACCATAGCTTGTTAATTGCCCAGGTTGTCGATTTGCTGCTTGGCCCATTTCTTGGCCATGCGGACGGCCTCATTAGCCATCTGGTTGACCATGGAGTCCATGCCTTCGGGAATCTCGATACCCATCACACTGTCAGGCAGCATCCGGGGGTCGGTCATGTCCTCTTCGGTCTGCGCGTCGGCATCCTCATCGGTCTGGGGGGCGGGTGCAGGCGGCGGGGTAATGTGATGGTTGGCCTCGTAGTCGTCCATCGCGCGGGTCCAAGCCTTCTCGATGTCATCCTCGCCGAATGTGAACACATGGCCAAAGACACCGAGCGAAACCATCTTCTGCTCGTTATTGCCGATGCTGATGCGGCCCACCGAGCACACGACATAGTTCTGGACGTCAAGGAATTTGTTAATCACCTTGTCGGTGCCCGCACCTGTCAACTGCTTGAGCGCCTTGTTAATCAGGTCGCCAAACACGCCTCCAATGCCAGTAATACTGCCCAGGTTCTCGTCCACCTTATTGTCCACCCAAGCCTTGGTGACCTCTTGAATGGCGGCCTCATGGTCTTGACGTTCAGGACAGGTGAACACCATCGTGGCAAACAGGATGGCCAGCACCAGGGCGGCGATGAGCCACGGCGTGCAGCCGCTTTTCTTCTTGGTGTCGTCCTCCACCGGCCAGCGGGGAGGAACTTGAGGCGGGGCCTGGGTGGGAGGCACCACGGGGTCATAGGGCTGACCCATGGTCGCCTGGTTCTCGGCGGCACGGGCGGCTTGCTGCGAGGCTTCAAACTCGGCACGCTGCAAGACGGCGGTCAGTTCGGGCACGTCTCCGGCCTGCATCCAGTCGGCCATACCAGGAGCCCACACTTCGCTCTCGGGGTTGATCCCTTGCTGCGACAACTCTTCGATGGAAAACGGACCTTCCTGTTTTCCGTTTTTAATCAGGTGAAATTCCATTATAGTTGTTAGTTTTTAGTTTTAAGTTTTTAGTTGTTAGTTTGGGTACAAAAACCGTGCCAAGCTGCCGTCACATTGTCCCCTACTGACACTTGTTGTTGATGAAGTCCTGGAAGGCTTGCTTGTAGCTGTCGCCGATGGGGATATAGACGTCGCCAAAGACGATGCGGTTGCGCTCGATCTCGCGTATCTTGCCCTTCTGGACGATAAAGGAACGGTGTACCCTGATGAAACGCGACGCAGGGAGCATCTGCTCGATAGCCTTCATGTTCATGAGCGAGAGGATGGGATGCGGCGACTGCTCGGTATAAATCTTGACGTAGTCCTTGAGTCCCTCGATGTAGCGGATGTCGTCGAGGTTGATCTGCAGCAGCTTGTACTCGCTCTTGACGAAGATGCTGCGCGGTTCCTCGCCAGCTGGTGCTGTGGCAGGGGCGGGCTGCTCGCTCTGCTGCACGAGCTGGAACCATTGCAGGGCCTTGTTACTGGCCTCGAGGAAGTCGGCATAGCTGATGGGCTTCAACAGGTAGTCGAGCGCATTGACGCGGAAGCCATCCACGGCATACTGGTTAAAAGCCGTGGTGAAGACGATGCGGGTGCCCTCGGGAATCATCTTACTCAATTCCAATCCATTGAGCTCAGGCATCTGGATATCGAGGAAGAGCAAATCCACAGGCTGCTCACCGATGCCATGCAGGGCGTCGGTAGCATTATTATACTTGCCACACAATTCCAGAAACGGAATCTTGCTCACATAGCTCGCCAGCAGCTCCACCGCCAGCGGCTCGTCGTCAACGATTGCACACTTGATGATCATGATTGCTCTTTCTTAATGGTGATAATAGAAAAATAATGCTTCCCGTCGTCGCTCGTACCCTTGTCCCAGGTGTAGCGGTCGGGATACATGAGTTCCAACCGGCGGCTCACCTGATCCAGGCCGATGCCAGACCCGCTCTTGTCGTTCTCGCGCTTGGGATAGCACGTGTTGCGAATCTCACAGGTGATGTCACCGTTCGCCTGATTGAGGTCGATGGAGATTTCGCCCTTGCCCTGCGGCGAGATGCCGTGCTTGAAGGCGTTCTCGATGAGCGAGATGAAGATGAGCGGCGCCACTGGCGTGGAGTCGTTGGGGGCCACGTTGATGTTGGTATTGATCTTGACGTTGTCGGTAACCCTGATCTTCATCAGCTCGATGTAGTTGCGCATGAAGTCGGCCTCCTTGCACAGGGGCACAAAGTCCTGCTGGTTCTCGTAGAGCACATGACGCAGCAGCTTGCTCAACTCGGCCACCGCCATTTGGGCCTTGTCCTGGTCAAAGGCGATGAGGGCATAGATATTGTTTAACGTGTTCAACAGGAAATGGGGATTCAGCTGGTTGCGCAGGTTGCTTAACTCGGCCTCGGCGCGAGCGGCCTCGGCCTCCTTGCGAGCGTTCTCGATGTGCTGCCAGCGCTGGTACATGCGCACAGCCACAGCCAAGCTGATGATGAGAATATCGGCCATAATAGCCCAAAAGTATCGGGGGAACCTGATAAACGGCCTCCTTGGCCCATTATTGCTCATCTCAGGCAAAATCTGATAGGCGCACCAGTGCCAAGTATCCATGAGGCCAATCCCCGCCACGATGACCAGCAGATTGGAAAAGATGAACAGTTTCCAATCATGCTTCTTGAGCAGTAAACGCGGCACCAGCCACAAGTAATTGATGTAGAACACCAACATGTAGGCCAATGGACTGCCCAACCATCTCAAGTAGCGGTTCCTGACCACGACCCAGTCGTCATTGGAACTGTGAAAAAACAACGGCACGATAATGAGTACCGCCCAGCACAACAGATGCAGAATCAAGTACCGGTATTTAGGTTTGGATTTATCGAGTTCATTAGTCATAGCAAAGATATTTTTTGTTTATGTATCGCAAAGATAATCAACTCTTCACGCATCAACAAATAATATCGACAAAAACACTATTACCCTCGACAAAAATCACTCGTATCGCAGGGCCTCGATCGGGTCGAGGTTGGCCGCCTTCTTGGCAGGATACCAGCCGAAAAAGATTCCCGTGACAGTGCACACCATGAAGGCCAGGAGCACTGTCCACGGCTCTACCGAGATGAGGATATGATACTCGGTATAGTTCATCAAGATAAACCTGGCCAGATAAGCAATGCCGCCCCCGATGAACACACCGATAAGGCCACCAGTGACACTGATCATGATGGCCTCGATGAGGAACTGGCTCATGATGTCAACGGTGCGGGCGCCCACGCTCATGCGCAAGCCGATCTCGCGGGTGCGCTCGGTCACGCTCACATACATGATGTTCATGATGCCGATGCCGCCCACCAGCAGTGAGATGCCGGCGATGCAAGAGAGCAGCATGGTGAGGATATTCATGACCGTATCGACCATCGAGGTGGCTTCCTCGAGTGAATTGATCCTGAAGTCCTGGATATCGGTGTCTCTGAGTTTGTGGTTGGTGCGCAGGATTTCGGTCACATCGTCCACGGCCAGCTGTGTCATGGCTTTGCTGGTGGCCGCTGCATAGATCATGTCGAAATAACTCTGTGACGTCATGCGCTTCATCACAGTGGTATAAGGCATGAGCACAATATCGTCCTGGTCCTGGCCAAAGGCTGTGCGTCCCTTACTCTTGAGCACCCCCACGACCCTCACGGGGATAGTGTTGACGCGGATGACGGTCCCGATGGGGTCGGCATCCTTGGCGAACAGCTTGTCCACGACCGTCTTTCCCAGGATGCAGACTTTAGCCGAGCCCTTGATTTCGGCATCGGTGAACATGTCCCCCTCAGTAATCGAGAGCCCGTTGATGACCAGGAATTCATTGTTCACGCCCTGCAAGGTGCAACTATGGTTATTCTTACCGTTGATGTACTGGCCCGATGAGTAAACCATGGGGCATACGGCCTTCAGGAACTTGTTTTTCTCGAGGATGCTCTGATAGTCGGCCTGGGTGATGGCTTGGTTGTACTCAGGCAGCCAGTTACCACCCACTTCTTCATATTCCGGCCCCGGGATAATCATGAATGTGCCCGGGTCCACATCAGCGATTTCCTGCATGATGGTCGCCTTGGAACCTGTACCCAGAGCCAGCATGATGATGACCGACGACACGCCGATGATGATGCCCAGCATGGTGAGGAAACTGCGCATCTTGTTGGCACCGATGGCCTTGAGAGCTATTCTAAATAAACTGAGGATGTTCATTTTTTCTATCTTGCTTTGTAGAGAGTGTGTCATTTACGGGAGACGCATGATTATGCGTCTCTACGGGCTACTCTTCCTCCTCGACGGGGAGGGAGGCCAGTTTGCTGGCTGCATCCAGGATATTGTCGTTCACACGGTCGTCGCGCAACTTGCCATCACTCAAGGTGATGGTGCGGGTGGAGTATTGCGCGATTTCGGGATTGTGGGTCACGAAGATGATGGTGCGCCCCTCGGCATGGAGTTTCTGGAACAGCACCAGGATTTCAAACGACGTGCGGGTATCCAAGTTACCCGTCGCCTCGTCGGCAAGGATAACGGCGGGGTCGTTGACCAGGGCACGGGCGATGGCCACGCGTTGCATCTGCCCGCCCGACATCTGGTTGCTCTTGTGGTTCATGCGGTCGCCCAGTCCCACACGCTGCAGGGCGGTAACGGCACGCTGACGACGCTCCCGGGCACCGATGGCACTGTTGTACATCAACGGCAACTCCACGTTCTCGACCGCTGTGGTCTTGGCCAGCAGGTTGTAGCTCTGGAACACGAACCCGATCTTGCGGTTGCGCAGCACGGCACGCTGGTTCTTGCTCATGGAGCGCACCGGGGTGCCGTCCAGTCGGTACTCGCCGCTCGTGGGCGTGTCCAGGCAGCCCAGGATGTTGAGCAGCGTCGATTTTCCCGAACCCGAAGTGCCCATGATGGTGACAAACTCGCCCTCGTGGATGGTGAACGAGACACCACGCAAGGCGTGCACCGTCTCCTCACCCACCACAAAGTCACGACGGATGCCCTCTAGTTCTATGACTGGTTTTTGTGCCATCGTTTACTTCTTTTTTGCTTTATCCTGCTTGGAAGTGTCTTTTTTGCCATTCGGTGCGGCAACACCAATCTCAAAAGTCTGAATAACTGTTGTGCCCTCGCCAAGGCCGCTGATGACCTCGGTGCGAGTGCCGTCGGTCACACCGATTTCCACCTTGTGGGCCGTGAGCACATTGCCCTCGAGGGTCCACAGTTTATGGTCGGCAGTCGTGTCCTTGATCACATACTTGTTGCCGAAAATGTCGGGCTCGGGCGTGAAGCGCAAAGCCGCAGCAGGAACACTCATGACGCCACTGCGCTCCATGGTGTAGATGGTGATGTTGGCGGTAAGGCCCGGTTTGAGCTTGAGGTCGGCATTGGGTGCGCTGATCACCACCTCATAGGTCACCACATTGTTTGTCGTGACAGGGTTCTGGCGCACCTGCTTGACGCTGCCCGAGAACACGTCATCGGGGTAGGCATCGACGGTAAACGTCACACGCTGTCCCTCACGCACCTCGCCGATGTCGGCCTCATCGACCTTGGCGATACACTGCATGTCGGTCAGGTCCTTAGCGATGCGGCAGATGGAAGGGGTGCTGAACGACGATGCAACGGTCTGGCCTTCCTCGACCGACTTGCCGATAACCACGCCGTCGATGGGCGAATAGACCGTGGCATAGCTCAAGTTGGTTTTTGCCCGTGCGACATCCTGCTGGGCAATCCTGACACTCTCCTGTGCCTTGCGGTAGTTTTCCAGCGCCACATCATATTCTGACGTGCTCACGAGGTCCTTTTGCTTGAGTTCGGCATAGCGGGCATAATTCTTCTTTTGATAATCCAGCTCGATCTGTGCCGAGCGCAAGTGAGCCTGCATCGACGAGAGGTCACTCAACAGATTGGTGCGGTCCAGCTCGGCAATGACCTGTCCACGCCTGACGACGCTGTTATAGTCCACATACAGGCGCTTGACAATACCCGACACCTGTGTACCCACGTCAACGGTCTTGACAGGCTCGATGGTACCCGTGGCCGTGATGGTCGTGGAGATGTCTCCAGGCTCGACTTGGGTAGTCTGGAAGTTGATGACCTCGTTCTTGCCCTTATTGGCAATCATTGCGATGATGCCTGCAATAACGAGCAGGGCAAGCAGGGCCAGGATGATTTTTGTTCTCTTCTTCATGATCATGTATCGTTTTGTTGTCAGATTCTAGAAATTGATACCCTCGCCGTTGTAGTACTTGAGCAGGGCGATATTGAGCAGGGCTTCATACTTGGCTTGCAGCATCTGCTGGATAGCAGTGCTCAGGTTGGTCTCGTCCTGCGTCAGCTCGACAATATTCTTCAGTCCCAGGCGGAACTGCTCGCTGGTCAAGTCATAGCTCTCGCGGCAATAGTCGGCCTTTTCCTTGGCAGCGACGTATCGCTGCTGGTTGTTGCGGGCCTGCAGCCAGTAGTTCTCGATGGTCTTCCACAGGTTCTTCTGGGTCTCGACCATGTCCAGATAGGCGCTTTCCCGCTCCAGTCGGGCGCGCGCCACGGCATTCTTGGTCTTGCCATGGTCCCAGATGGGAATGATCATCGACACACCGATGCCGTTGTTCCACTGATTCTTTAACTGGGTGAACATGTTGCCGTTGCCCGTGGAGTTGGTGGTGCTGATGCCTGCGCTGGCGTTGATCACGGGCTTCTTGCCTGCCTTGGCGATCTCCTCGTCGATATAGGTCCTGTCCATTGCCAGCTGATGTGCCTTGAGTTCAGGGCGCGAGGCAACGGCATTCTGGAATACCGTCTGCTTGTCGGGCAGGTCGGCCAGCACGTTGCCAGTCAACTGCGGGTCGGCCAGTTGCAGGTTCTCGTCCCCGTCCAGTTCCATGAGCTGCTTGAGCTGCAGGCGATAGCTGTCGAGGGTGGTCTCGTCGGCCACCTTCTGGTACTTGTTCTGAGCCAGTTGCGACTCGAACTGCGACACATCGGCCTTGTTGAGCAGCCCAGCCTGCTTGCGGGCGCGCGCCTGCTCGAGTTGCGACTGAGCGAGGGCAATGAGTTCATCGTCATGTTCCACGGCGTCCTGCGAATAGAGGATCTGCACATAAAGCTGCGTAATCTGCTCCTCGATGTTCAGCTCGCTCGCCAGCACCTGCAGCTCGGCAATCTGCGAATTGATCTCGGCCAGGCGGATGTTATTCTTGGTCTGTCCTCCATTATAGAGGTTCATGGACGCATCCACGCTGTAGTTGCCACTGTAGCTGTTCTTGTTGCTGAACGCAACCACCTCGGTACCGATTACACCGCTATAGCTCTCCTGGAACGGACGGTTGCTCACATACTGGCTTGTCGAGAAGTTAACGGTGGGTAACCGGTTAGCCTTGGCGTCCTGTAATGCGACTTGTGACGAGCGCACGTTCACCTTGTTGCGCTGGACGGTGATATTCTGTTTCTTTGCCCAGTCGATGCATTCCTGCAACGTCCAGGTGTAAGGAGTATCGGCCGCTTCGGTGGCTGTTTGGGCCGACGTGCCAGCTGCCACCAGTGCCAGGCATGCTGTCACCAAGAATCTACCGATAGTTTTTATAAAATGTGCCATGTATTTATGTTGTTAGTTTCTTTCTACATCCATTAGACGCATCAGCCAGCCAAAAAGCTTCACAAGGTTGCCACAAAATGAGTTTACCCCCCCTATTGGACTCACGCTGGACCATTTAGGCATGAAAAGCATTGCAGTGCAAATATATCATCTTTTGCAAAAAAATGGCACAACTATTGCATTAGATTAGCAAGTATTTCGTAAATTTGCCAATTGTATAAAACATTATTAACTTAATCAATTAATAAGACAATGAAAAAAGGATGTATCGGACTAGTTGTCCTGGGCGTGATTGCCCTTGCACTGTTTGGATGGGTAAAAAACGGCTATAACGGACTCGTTACCGACCAGGAGAGTGTTGAGACCGCATGGGCTAATGTTGAAAGTCAATATCAGCGCCGTGCCGACCTGATTCCCAACCTGGTAGAGACGGTCAAGGGCTATGCCAAGCACGAGCAGGAGACCCTGGAAGGCGTGATTGAGGCCCGCGCCAACGCCACCAAGGTGACCATCGACCCCACCAAAATGACTCCTGAGGACCTGCAGAAGTACCAGGCTGCCCAGGGCGATGTGACCAACGCACTGAGCCGACTCATCGCCGTTAGCGAGAGTTATCCTGATTTGAAGGCCAACGAGAATTTCAAGGATTTACAAACGCAGTTAGAAGGAACTGAAAATCGTATCAACAAAGCTCGTAATGATTTCAACGAGGTAGCCCGCGAGTACAACACGAAGCGCCGCACCTTCCCCACCAACATCATCGCCAGCGTGTTCAACTTTGGCGAGAAGCCTTACTTCCAGGCTCAAGAGGGTGCCGATAAGGCTCCCAAGGTGGACTTTGGAACCAGCGAGGGCAAGTAACCGATGGCACTGGCCGATTTCATCCCTCCCGAGGGGCAACGGCGCATTGCTGACGCCATCACCGATGCCGAGCGTCACACGACCGGAGAAATCTGCGTCCATGTGACGCCACGGTGTCGCTACAACGTGATGAAGCGTGCCGTCAAGACCTTTAACAGGCTGCACCTGTACACCACCAAGCGCCGCAACGCGGTACTGATTTTCATCGCCTATGAGGACCGCAAGCTGGCCATCCTGGGCGACACGGGTATTAACGATGCAGTGCCCGAGGGGTTCTGGGACGGCGAAGTGGAAGAGCTGACACGCTACCTGAAGGCAGGCAGGCCCGTGGACGGGCTGTGTGCCATCATTGCCCGCATGGGCGAGCGTCTGTCCTATTACTTCCCTGGCGAGCGCGACGACGAGAACGAATTGAGTAACGAGGTCACCTTTGACAACGGTGATGACGAAGATGAAGATCGCAACGATGATTATGGCAATATGGAATAAGGCCAGGCGGCTCATGACCATCGGGCTGTTGCTGTGCATTACCGTACTGCCAGCGGTGGCCCAGGTGCCAGAGCGTCCCAATCCGCCACGGCTGGTCAACGACTTTGCCGGCATCTTGGGCGACTGTCAATGGCTGGAAGACTCGCTGGAGCGCATTGCCATGGAGACCAGCAATCAGATCTGTGTGGTCACCATGAACGACTTTGGCGGCTATCACAAAGCCGAAATGGCATACACCATTGGCGAGAGATGGGGCGTGGGCAAAAAAGACAAGGACAATGGTGTGGTTATCCTCATCAAACCCAAAACAGAAGAGAGCCCAGGCGAGGCATTTATTGCTCCTGGCTTTGGGCTTGAAGGTGCTATTACTGACGTCTCAAGCAACCGTATTGTCGAGAAAGAGATGATTCCGCACTTCAAGGATAACGACTACCTGGGCGGCGTGTGGGCCGGAGTACAGGTCGTGCGCGACCTGGCAACGGGCGAGTATAATGAGAAAGACTACGCCCAGGAGGACGATAGCGAGGCATTGTTCGGCTTGATCATGTTCATCCTCATCTTTGCCTTGTTCATGTACATGGCCCACAAGAGCAACCAGGGCAATAACGGAAACCGCAACAACGGAGACACCGGCACCTGGGGTGGACCCATCATCTTCACCAGCGGCAACGACTGGGGCCGCGGCGGCTCGTCATGGAGCGGCGGCGGTGGCTGGAGCGGCGGTGGCGGTGGCTGGGGAGGCTTCGGCGGCGGCTCCTTTGGCGGCGGTGGCGGCGGTGGCAGCTGGTAACCGCCTGCCTTGATGCTGTTGCCAGACTTTCCCCAGGCACCCTAGTATAATTGCAATAGAAGGGCTGCAACGACAATGGCAACGTGCCACATGAGGGCGCGTTGCCATTGCGGTTTCTTGCAGCGGACAAGTGCTCCGTACTAAAGCGCTAATGGCGCTTTCGGGCCTTGCCAACTGGTCTTCAGGTCACTGACGGTGCCTGATTCTTATTTGGCCTTGGTCGTGGAGACCTCGGGGGCGATACCTACCAGTTCGGGATCGATGAGGATGCGTCCACAGTACTCACAGACGATGACCTTCTTGTGCATCTTGATCTCCATCTGGCGCTGTGCAGGAATGCGGTTGAAGCATCCGCCACAAGCGTTACGCTGAACGGCCACGATACCGAGACCGTTGCGGGTGTTCTTGCGGATGCGCTTGAAAGCGGTCAGCAGGCGTTCCTCGATTTTGTTCTCCTGCTTCTTGGCCTTCTCACGCAGGGTCTCCTCCTTCTGCTTGTTCTCGGAGACGATCTCATTCAACTCGCTTTTCTTCTCCTCGAGTGCGTGCTCACGGTCGGTGCACTGCTCCTTGGCTTTCTCGATCTCGGCCTTGAGCGCCTCGGCACGACGTGTGGCCTCGTTCATCTTCTTCTCGGCCAACTCGATGTTAAGCGTCTGGTATTCAATCTCCTTGGTCAGGTAGTCATACTCACGGTTGTTGCGCACGTTGTCCTGGTCGGCAGTGTATTTGTCGATAAGTTCCTCGGCCTTAGCCTTGATTTCACGGTTGCGTGCCAACTCTTCGTTCTGCACAGTGATCTCGTCTTCAAACTTTGACACACGTGTATGCAGACCTGCGATCTCGTCTTCCAGGTCCTGAACTTCCTGGGGAAGCTCGCCCCTCAGGGTCTTGATGGCGTCAATCTCTGAGAGTTTCTGCTGCAAGTCGAAGAGCGCTTTGAGTTTCTCTTCAACGGTGAGTTCTTTCTTCTGTGTTGCCATAACCTTTTGATTTATAAATAATTTACTTGGTTTGTTTCATTTTTTGCAAAAGCGACTGCAAAGGTAGGATTTTTTTTCCGAATAATCTCTAAAAAAATCTCTTTTGTGAAGTGTTCGCTCTCATAGTGACCGATGTCGGCCACGACAATCCGCTGCCCATTGTCAAGGAAGTCGTGGTAGCGCATGTCGGCAGTGACATACAGTTGGGCACCTGCCTCAACGGCCTTGTCAATCAGGAATCCACCCGCGCCGCCGCACAAGGCCACGCGCGAAACCATGCGGTTACCGTCGCCACAATAACGCACAGCTCCCACTTCAAAAGCCGCTTTAACCCGCTGGAGCACCTCGCGTGCAGGCATCGGCTCGATGTCACCAACGACCCCACATCCAGCCGAGGCACATGCATGCTCGCCGTAGGGGTCAACCCGGTTGTCATCAAGGAAGGTGACGTTGGTCATGCCTATCTTGTCGGCCATTCGGAACGAGACGCCATGCCATGCGCTATCCATGTTGGTGTGGGCGCAATAGATGGTGATGTCGTGCTTGATAGCCATTGCGACGGTGCGCTCAACGGGAGTCCGTCCCATGATTTTTTTCAAACCGCGAAAGATGAGGGGATGGTGCGAGATGACCAGATTGCAGCCTCGCTCGATAGCCTCGGCCACGACCACCTCGGTAGCGTCGGTACACAGGAGGATACCCGAGATGTCGGCCTCGGGGTCACCCACTTGAATGCCCGCATTGTCCCACTCTTCCTGGAGCCTCAAGGGAGCATACTGCTCAATGGCATCGGTGATTTCTCTAATTCGCATGGTGGCAGTTGTTTGTTTTTAGTTGTTAGTGCTATTACCGCCGCCTGAAAATGCAGGGCAATGGCAATATTACTTAAAACTAAAAACTAAAAAATCATATTTTGTTCTCGGCCTTGAGACGCTCACGGTCCACGTCGATGTAGAGCTCGTCGAGCTGCGCCTGGTCAACGGGGCTGGGAGCATCGAGCATCACGTCGCGTCCACTGTTGTTCTTGGGGAAGGCGATGCAGTCACGGATGCTGTCCAGACCAGCCATGATGGAGACGAAGCGGTCGAAACCGAATGCCAGACCAGCATGGGGAGGTGCACCGTACTTGAATGCGTTGATCAGGAAGCCGAACTGAGCCATGGCGCGTTCGGGTGTAAAGCCCAGGATGTCAAACATCTTAGCCTGCAATTTCCCGTCATGGATACGCAGACTGCCGCCGCCCACCTCGATGCCGTTGCAGACAAAGTCATAGGCCTTGGCGCGCACCTGCTCGGGATGTGTATCCAGCAAGGGGATATCATCGGGATTGGGCATGGTGAAGGGATGATGTGTCGCCATCAGGCGCTGCTCCTCATCACTCCACTCAAACAGCGGGAAGTCGATAATCCACAGGCACTCAAACTTGTTCTTGTCCCTCAAGCCCAAGCGGTCGCCCATCTCCAGGCGCAGGGTGCACAACTGCACGCGCGTCTTGTTGGCATTGTCGCCGCTCATGATGAGCACGAGGTCGCCATCGTTAGCCCCCATCTTCTCCTTGAGCTGCTGCCACACAGCGGGCTCATAGAACTTGTCGATGCTGCTCTTGACAGTGCCGTCGGCATTGAACTTGACATAGACCAGTCCCTTGGCACCCACCTGCGGACGCTTAACGAAGTCCACCAGGCCGTCGAGCTGCTTGCGGGTATAGTCGGCACAGCCGGGTGCACAGATGGCACCGATATAGTTGGCCTCGTTGAACACGGGGAATGTGCCAGTACCCTTGAGCACGTCATCGACCTCGACAAAGGTCATGCCGAAACGGCGGTCGGGCTTGTCGCTACCGTAAAGGCGCATCGCATCGTGCCAGGTCATCTGCTCCAGCTTCTCGGGCAGATCAACACCGCGCACCTTCTTGAACAGATGGCGAGCCAGTCCCTCAAAGATGTCGATAACATCCTCCTGATCGACAAAGCTCATCTCGCAGTCAATCTGGGTGAACTCGGGCTGACGGTCGGCACGCAGGTCCTCGTCACGGAAGCACTTGGCAATCTGGAAATAGCGGTCAAATCCTGCCACCATGAGCAGCTGCTTGAGCGTCTGGGGGCTCTGGGGCAAAGCATAGAACTGACCGGGATTCATGCGCGAGGGAACGATAAAGTCGCGGGCGCCCTCGGGTGTAGAGCCAATCAGGATAGGCGTCTCCACCTCCAGGAATCCCTTATCATCGAGGTAGTTGCGAATGAGGATGGCCATATCGTGGCGCAGTTCCAGATTGCGGCGCACAGCATTGCGGCGCAGGTCCAGATAGCGGTATTTCATCCTCAGGTCATCGCCACCGTCGGTATTGTCCTCGATGGTGAAAGGCGGAGTGATGCTCTCGCTCAAGATGTTGAGCTTGTCGGCAATGATCTCGATCTCGCCTGTGGGGATGTTTGCGTTCTTGCTGGAACGCTCGGCCACGGTGCCCACAACCTGGATGACGTATTCACGTCCCAGGTGATTGGCTTGCTCACACAGTTCGGCATTCACCTCATTGTTAAACACGATTTGGGTGATGCCATAGCGGTCACGCAGGTCCACAAAGGTCATGCCACCCATCTTGCGGGTGCGCTGCACCCATCCTGCCAGAGTCACGACTTCGCCCACATTAGCCAAGCGAAGTTCGCCATTTGTCTTGGTTCTGTACATTGTATTGATGTAGTGTTGAAATTATTGTTTTGTCGTTGTTGTCGTTTTAAACACACAAAGTTACTACATTCCTGCCACAAATCGGACCTATCGAGCCAAAAAAATGAATTTCGCACCCTTTTACTTGCCTTATCAATAATATTTTCTCTACCGCTGCCTGGCGGCGAAAGTAGGCGGCGTCTCGGAACTGCAAACAAAAAAAATGATTTTTTGTTTGGCACTTCGCTCGACTTGCACTACCGCTGCCTGACGGCGAAAGTAGGCGGCGTCTCGGAATTGCAAACAAAAAAATTGATTTTTTGTTTGGCACTTCGCTCGACTTGCACTACCTTTGCACCGCTTTTTAGAAGAGCAACGGGGTGTAGCGCAGTCCGGTTAGCGCGCCTGCTTTGGGAGCAGGAGGTCCCTGGTTCGAATCCAGGTACCCCGACGATAAGGGAATGGCGCACATGTGCGCCATTCGTAAATTAACAGGAGCAAGTCCCTCAATGTGGGGACTTGCTCCTGTTTTGATTCTAGCGGTTCGGCTAGTGGTCAGATGAGGTTAGTCAATCCAATTACCAGTCAGCAGGTAATCGATGAGCGTGGTCACATCATCGATCGAGAGCATGCCATCCATATTGGCGTCGCCTCCAGCACTGGGAGCATCCTGCCCAGCGAGCAAACAGTCGATGAGGGTTGTCACGTCGCTGATGGTCACCTCGCCGTCACCATCGGCATCGCCACGCACATCGGTAGCCTCGTCAAACTCGCCGAGTTTGCGCTTGTTGGCATTGGTAACATAGATGTCGGTCAAGGCATTGCCCAAGGGACGGCTGATGAATGCAACGACATTAAGGTTGTCGGCGATCCACTCATTGGGGATGTCAACAGTGAACTCATTCTTGTAGCTGTCACCCGTCTTGTTGAGGGCTACACCCTTAACAGTGCCAAGGGCCAGTCGCAACACGTTGTTGTGGACGTAATCGCTACCACCACTAGTCTGAGGATATACCAGACCGTCCTCGGTAATATAGACGGTGAGCTTGCTGTCACTGCCCATAAAGTCCTCATAGTTGGGCACAGTCTCACCATCGATGGTGATGACAGCCTTACGGGTTTCGGGATCAAAAGTACTGTTCACGTTCACTGTTGCCCATGAGGGAGCTAGACCTTCTACATAATTCAAGAACTCATTCATTTTTGCGGCCGAAATACCATAGATTCCTCCCAAAACAGTGTTGGCACTCTCGATGCCGGTGCTGCGGTCAAACGAGCCCTCGGGCCAGCCAGTAAGTCCCTGATACTCCATGATAGAATCGGCCTGAGCTGTGCGGAAGGGATCGGGATTGTTGGGATTCTGAACATTGTGAATAGCCACCCATGCGATATCATCACGCATCTGAGTCAAGTTATAGATATTGGCTGTACCTCCCGGGCAATAGGTGCAAGTGGTCGAGGTGAACTGCTCTACCAGACGCATCTGACGCGTGAAGCCATGCTCAAACACTTTGAACGTAGCCGTCAACGTCACGGGGTTAGCGACAGGTTCTCCCTTAAGGGTTGTCATGGTAACCGAGAGCGTGTGCACACCTGCCGATAAACCGTCGGTGCTGACCTCGCCTGTCGATGAAGTATCCTTAAAGGTCAGGTCATTAGTGTTAGTGATCGTGGTGATGTGATTGCCATCGATGGCCACGTCAAAGGTCAAATCGCCAGCATTAACAGCACCAGCACCCAGGTTGCGCAACATGAACGAGAAGGGAATAGGCGAACCAACCTTGACATTACCCTTCAAGCACATGAGGTTAGTGAACTTGACGATATACTCGGGGAAGTTGTCATTCTCGGCAATGCATTGCAAGCTCAAGTTACCGCTCACATTCACTCCGTAGTTAGTCCATCTGTTATTCCTGAAATGGAGGCTAGGATAAATGGCATCACCCTGTTGAACCACCGAGAGAGGCGTTGCAGTTCTACCC
This sequence comes from uncultured Prevotellaceae bacterium, assembly GCA_900319525.1. GTDB lineage: Bacteria > Bacteroidota > Bacteroidia > Bacteroidales > Muribaculaceae > Sodaliphilus. The sequence continues at coordinate 20,115 of ONOU01000029.1, forward strand.
TGCTGCTCGTAATCGAATCCGATCCTGAGGCTGTATCCCTCGGGCAGGTCAATGAGATAAGGGGTCTGCAGTTCTATCATATTCCATCCCTGTTGCGAGACCTCACACGGCCACTCAGTAATCTGGTCGGTAACTTTTCCATTCGCGTCAACCGGAATGACAAATACACGAGTTACAGGTGTGGACTCGGCCAGTCCAACCCTGAAGGCAACAATCTTTGAGCCAATGAACATCGCCAGCTCATCGGCAGTGATGTCGGTAGCTATGGTGTTTTCACCATTTAACATAGCCTTTCCCCAGCCCTCTTCGGCCAGGTCATCGGTCGTATAGTGACCCATAATACGTTGATTGGGTTGGAGCGTCAATGCGCCCAGTGTTAACGGCAGCATCAGGGCTGCCAACATGAGTAATACAGTCTTTTTCATAAAACAAATCAGTTTATACGGTTATTAAAGTTGAAATGATAATTCGTAAATTGATGGCACAATGTTATTAAGCCATCGACAAAATTACACCATTTTGGTTAAAAATCACAAATAAAAATGACTTTTTTTTCAAGACTCCGCAAGCGGTAGGAGAAATCGCAGGCTCGACAGTATAAAAAAAGAGAGAGATAACCTCGCGGATATCTCCCCCTCTAGGCGGTGTGTACGTGACTCGAACACGCGACCCCCTGCGTGACAGGCAGGTATTCTAACCAACTGAACTAACACACCTGGTTACACTTCTGGCGAAATGCGGTGCAAAGATAGTATAAAAGTTTTTAATCGAACAAATTTTTTGACATTTTTTTGACTATCCACACCGATTTTTATCAATTTTGCGCCTTTATTGCCTAATTCTTGTCATCGCCACCCACTATCTCGACCTTGATGAGCTCGATGCGGGCAGCGGTTTTCCGCTCAATGATAAAGCGGTAAGGCTCCAGGTCGATAACGTCACCCACGTTGGGGATAGCCTCCTCCTCGGCCAGGAGATAACCGGCCAATGTCTGGTAATCGTCGCTCTCGGGGATATCGAGGTGAAACTGCTCGTTGATCTCTTCGATCTCCATACGTCCCGAGAACTCGTAGGTCTTGTCGTCGAGCTGTCGGGCGACAAGGCGGTTGCGGTCGTGCTCATCCTCGATCTCACCGAAGATTTCCTCTACCAGATCCTCGAGTGTGACCATACCACTCGTTCCGCCAAACTCATCGATGACGATGGCCATCGAGCGCTTCTCGCCCATGAGCTGCTGCATCATCTTGCGCGCCAGCAGCGCCTCGGGGGCAAACACGACAGGTTTGAGCCTAGTTTTCCAGTCCACCGTGGTGATAAACAGCTCACTCACCTGGATGAAACCGATGACATCATCGATGCTGCCCTTATAGACAACAATCTTGGACAACCCGGAGCGAGTGAACAACTTGACGAGATCGTCACGCGTGGTGTCCTCGACATCGACTGCAACAATCTCGTTGCGGGGCACCATGCAGTCCCTCAACCGGGTGTCGCTGAAGTCGAGCGCATTCTCAAATATCTTCACCTCGCGCTCAACGGTCTTGTTCTCGTCCTCGCGCTTGTCGATGTTCTCCTGCAAGTAGGCATCCAGTTCATCAACCGTGAGCAGGCGCATCCTGGTCGTGTTAATCTTGATGCCGAACAACTTCATCAGCAAAGCTGAGAGCCACTCGGTGAAACGCGATATGGGATAGAGCACACAGTACACCATGAACAAGGGAATGGATGCCGTGCGCAACGATGCGTTGGGGTTGATGCGGAAAATCGTCTTGGGAACAAACTCCCCAAAGATGAGAATAATCAACGTCGCGATAATCGTCTGCACCAGCAGCAGTACAGCCTCGTTGCTCACCCATTGCTGCAGCGGAATCGTCAACAGCCGTGCCATGGCCATCGAGTAAACGATATTGGCAATGTTATTGCCAATGAGCAAGGTGGAGATAAACATCTCGCGATTGCGGTAATAAACGTTGAGGATGCGGTTGATGATACCTCCGCGGGCCATTTCGATCTCGGCCCTCACCTTATTGGACGAGACAAACGCGATTTCCATGCCCGAGAAAAATGCCGAGCACAGCAGCGCGATGAGCGCAACAATCAGCGGTGTTGAATAATTAGGATCCAAAATATATCTATAATGTGATGCTTACTATCTCTATAACTATCATGAACAAGCCCGTCATCGTTGTATTGCCCTGGGGGCCGCATTGCCACTGCCGGGATGAGGCATGCGGCTCTCATCGATGGGGAAGATGGCCTCGACCTGCCGCAGCTCGTAGGTGGTGAGCCGCTCATTGGACTCGTAGCCGTAGCCCTCAATGATGCGTCCCTGCTTCTCGATATGGATAAAGGCGTCGCTGTACAGACGATGCGCATGCTGGTCCCACATCAACTCATCGGTGAGGACGACATCGCCCGTGGCATTGGTCATGCGCACATGGCCGGTCAGGGTCCACAACGACTCATTCTTGTCGAAGTAGGCCGAGTCACACTTGATGGAGGATACGGGTTGGAAATGATCATCCAGCTCCTCGCAGGTCACCCCTTGCGGGAAGGTCCAGTGAGGCCGCTTAGCTTCCTCAAACATGTTCCACAGCTTGGCCACAATGCGGTAGCGCGTGTGCCCCGAATCGCTGATGACCGTCTGCACGTCCACCGTCCTCATCGTGGGAATCACCTCGGGGTCGGTGGCATGGTCCACCACCGGCGTCGTGCCCTCCTTGCAAGAGACCACCCCCAGCACGAGAACCGCCACCAGCACTATGTCGAGCAAGTGTCTCACCGGTTAGCGAATGCGGCTCTTCCAGAACCACAGCTCATTGAAATTCACGCCCAGCGTGATATTGAGGTAATTCTCGCTAATCAGCTGCGTGGGACTGCTCTCACGGTGCCGCCACTCCAAGCCCAGGTTGACCGTTGTCTTGCCATTGGGGGCAGGGAGGCCCACACCGATGCTGGCACCGTAATCACGGATATTGTTGCCGCTATAGTTCAAATAATCGTGATTGTAGAACGCACCTGCGCGGAATGACATGGCGCCCACGTAGCTGCCGCGCTTGTTGGGCGTGTACTGCAGGCCCGCAGCGATCTTCCATCGGTCATCAAAGCGCATCGCCTGGGGCTCAAATCCACTGATGGGCTGATACTTGGCGGTGCTCCACTTCTGGAACGTGTAATCGGCCTCGATCGTGAGTTTGCGGTTCACATTATAGCTCAATCCCACGCCGATAGATGCAGGCTGCTCATAGTTGCCACTCATCGACGTCATGCCGACGGTGTCCACCTTGCTGTCCTGTGTATCATAGGAAGTTCCCCACGTGTCACCATGGAAGGACTTCTTGGGCTGGAAAGTAGCGCCCACTGTGACCATGTCACGGCCGTTGGCCAGCGGCAAGCTATACTGCACACCCACCTGCGCGTTCCAGTCCCTTATCTTCATGCTACGGGTGAAGTAGCTGGACGATGTAGAGGTAATCATGGTCGTGTTGGTCGTTGTGCCAAAGAGGTAGGCAAAATTCAGGCCCACAGACAGGTTCTTGAGCGGTTCATAACCTACACCGACGAACAGCTGGTTGAAGCCACCGTTGCCAGAACGCGCCTCACTGCCGCCGTCGATCGTGCCACCGTAGGAATAGCCAACCGACGAATAGGGCAACAGGCCGAATGCCGCGCCCAGGCCCTTAGCGACCTTGAAGTGACCGGTCAGGTAGTCCAGCCCGCCGCCAAAGTTGTAGCCCTTGTTGTCGTTCTCTTTGCTCCACAGGTTGGTCAAGTCAATGCCCACGTCCCACAGGAAGGTGAGCGAGTCAACGTGGGCATAGGAAGCCGGATTCATCACATTGACGATGCGTCCGCCCCTCATGGCGTATCCCACTCCACCCATCGAGCGCTGTATGCTCGACACGTTGTCGCTGAGCAGGCCATAGCCCATCTTGGAATAGGGCGTGGTCACAATTTGAGCCAGCGAGGCGCCACAGCCCAGGGCCATGACGATAAAGGACAAAAATATCTTCTTATTTATTTTCATTAGCTTGATTGTATAGGTAGATGCGGTTGAGACCCTCAGCCGCCAGATGTTCGTAATAAATGATGTCGGGATCATTCAAGCGGTTGTGCAATAACTTGCCGTCACCTCCAGTGATGAAGACCATCAGGTTGGGATGAGAAAGCTTCAGGTCGGCGATGTAGCTCTTGACCTCACCGATCAATCCCAGCATCACGCCACTGCGAATGGCGGTCTCGGTGTCATAACCCACCACCGGCGTTTCACCCTCGGCCTCAACCAGGGGCAGCATTCCCGTGTGCTCATGCAGCGACTTGAAGCGCAGTGCCAGTCCCGGGGCGATGTTGCCGCCGACAAAGCAGCCGTCGCTCTTTATCAGGTCAAATGTGATGGCCGTTCCTGCATCAATGACCAGCACGTCGCACACGTTGTCCAGGCGCTGTGCCGTCATCCAGGCGCCCACGGCAGTGGCTATGCGGTCCCGCCCCAGCGTCTGTGGCGTGCGGTAACCCAGCCTGATGGGCATGGGTGTCTCGTGAGTGAGACGCACCACACGGCGGCAACGCTGCTCGGCCAGCTGTTCGATGCGCTGGCTCGCCGTGCCAGATGCCGTACTGCACACGATGGCAGTTTCGGGCTTGTAAGTACTGATGAAGCGGTCCAACAGACGCACATCACGACGCATAAAACGGTTGGTCGCAACGACCTGCGTACCGATGTAAAAAGCCACCTTAACCGAGGTGTTTCCTTGATCTATTGTGAGATTTCCTTTCATTAACCTGCAAAATTACATAAACTATTGGTAACTGCAAAAATTATCTGGCCGGTTAAGCTATCTTTCTGTTTTATTGAGTTCTCGGTCAATCATCCAGCTGGCATAAATCTGCATTATCAGGCCGGCCAGCAGAAAGGCGATCCAGTCATTGGTGCCTTGTGAAATAAACATCATCAGCGCACTGGCACAGTACAGGATGCCGCTGGAAATGAGAATGCGGTGCAGGCGCTTGATGCGCAATGAGGGCCCACGGTACAGACCCAGGATGCGTGCCACGAGCACGATAACCGCGCCGGCAGCAAATGCCCAGCGCATCCATTCCTGATTGATGTTGAGCAGTGGCAACAGTGCCATCACTGCCATAATGAGCAGCCCGATGATTACCAGAACATCCGGGTAGCCACCATTGCCCTTGAGGTTGTTATTGTCATGCGTTGCCATCGTCATCTCAGGGTATGTCGGTCATATACACTTCCTCATTGACACGTTTCATGCCATACTTTTCACGCACGAGGCGCTCCAGCGTCTCGTTGTCGGTATTGAGTTCCTGGACCTTGGCATCATACATGGCCGCGGAGTCCTCATTGTTCTTGATCTGGCTCTTGAGGTCGTTGATCTGGGAGCGATACTTGCTGATGCGCATGTAGTTGTTGTCGCCAAAGAACAACAGCAAAACCACAAAGGCCAGAAAGATGAGCAACGGGATGTTGAGCCATCGTGGTATCCACTTGGGACGTTGAAAATTAAAGGGTGACATATGGTGTAGTTGTTAGTTGTTAGTTTTAAGTTGTTAGTTTTAAGTTGTAAGTTGTTAGTCCTTTGTTGTTTGTCCTTAGTTGTCTTTTAGGAGATTAGGACGCAGGCGGCGGGTGCGTTCCAGCGACTGCTGCATCTTCCACTCGGCAATCTTGGCCGCATGACCGCTGAGCAATATCTCGGGCACGTGCCAGCCGTTGAACACCTCGGGACGCGTATAGACCGGAGCCTCGATGAGTCCATCTTGAAAGGAGTCGCTCAGGGCACTCTGCTCGTCGCCGATGGCTCCGGGCAGGAGTCTCACTACCGCGTCGGCAATGACCGCAGCGGGGAGTTCACCGCCAGTGAGCACATAGTCGCCGATGGTGATTTCCTTGGTGATGAGGTGCTCGCGGATTCGATAGTCCACGCCCTTGTAGTGGCCGCACAGTATCATCAGGTTCTCCTTGAGTGACAGCGCATTGGCCATGGGCTGGTCAAGTTGCTCGCCATCGGGCGAGGTGAAAATGATCTCGTCATATTCCCGCTGACTCTTCAACTCCTGCATGCAACGCCACACGGGCTCGATCTGCATCACCATGCCCGCCTCTCCGCCAAAGGGGTAGTCATCCACCTTACGGTGCTTGCGCAGGCTCCAATCACGCAGGTTGTGCACATGGATCTCCACCAGGCCCTTGTCTTGGGCCCGCTGAAGGATCGACGTGTGCAACGGCGATTCCAGTGCATCGGGCATTACGGTCAATATATCTATTCTCATGATTGCAGGTGTCAGTTGTTAATATATAGTTGTTAAGAATCAGGCTTTTAATTCCTTATTATTGATTTCTCGTTCCTCCTTTTTGTCATCCCAGGGATAGGTGCGCTTGGGATTGCGGGGAAACCAGCCCTTGCGGACGCGTTCCTGCTGTTCTCCCATCTCCTTAATTCCCCAGAAGCTGGAAAAAGCGCCCACCCCCATCAATGATGAGAGCATCACACCGCTGGCAAGCAGTGATCCCACGCACAACAGCAACCCAAGCAACACAAAGAACCACTTGAACCGCTGTCCATAGTGGTACTCGCCCTTTATCACAATAGGGTGAAATAGGCCAATAATCAAAAACGAGCACAGGCCCAGTACCAGGCCTTGCAGGTGATATGTCGATAGGAAATCCATCATTCTTAAAAATGTGACTTTGCCGCAAGCCAGGCCTTACTGGACCGCCTGGCCTAAACAGTCCCGCAAAGATACTCTATTTACCCGACATCGCCGCATGAAATATCCTTAAATTGTGTTTATTCTGTCTGAGACGATTGTGGACACACAACAGTTGTGTTAATAACTTTTTCTCAAGAAAGTGTGTGGCCGAGTGGCAGGAAAACTGTAACTTTGTTGTCGGCCTTGCCGCAACAGGTGGAAAGGCCACATAAATCTGTCAATTAGCACATTACCGATATCGAGATGAACAGAATTGGAAAATTATATTTCAAGTACGGCACAATGGGGTCGGCCAAGACGGCCATGTTGCTCACCCAAGCCTACAACTTTGAGGAGCGCGGCATGCAGTACCTGTGCATGAAGCCCATCATAGATGACCGCGAGAAGGATAACGTCATCCGCTCACGCATAGGCATCGAGCGCAAGTGCTCATGGATATACCCCGAGAGCGATTTGTACAAGATGCTGAAGGAGATGTTTGACACGACACAAGTGGTCAAGGACTGGATTCTCATCGATGAAGCCCAGTTCCTGTCATCCCAGCAGATCGACCAGCTGGCCCGCCTCGTCGATGACTTTGGCGTGAACGTGGTGTGCTACGGCCTGAGGACCGACTTCCAGTCCCACATGTTTGAGGGTTCAAGGCGCCTGTTTGAACTCGCCGACACCATCGAGGAGATCAAGTCCACCTGCTCATGTGGCCGCAAGACGATCATTAACGCACGCATCGACAGCAGCGGCAACATTGTCACCGACGGCAATCAGGTCGAGATCGGCGGCGACGACAAGTACGTGTCACTGTGCCGCCGGTGCTGGCGCAACCGCCGCATCGAGAGCTACAGCCGCGGCGCCATCAAGTTTGAAGAAGAGTAGCATGATACAGGCTACAGTAGCCAGATTTCTGTAACCTGAAGACAGACTTAGTTTTTTGACGGGAAGAACAAGTGCAGCATCCAGCTCACCAGGGTGAGCACGATGCTGAATCCCATTGCCCACCAGAAACTGTCCACCTCGAAGTGTGGCCCGATGAGCCATGAACACAGCATCACCATCAACGCGTTGACGACAAAGGTGAACAGGCCGAGCGTCAACAGATTGATGGGCAAGGCCAGCAGCTTGACCAGCGGGCGTATCCATGAGTTGATAAAGCCCAGCACAATGGCAATAATCACTGCCCACCACCAGGGATCCACGTTCACGCCATCGAGAGTGAGCGAAGTGATGAGCACAGCCAGCGACGAAATAATAAGTCTAGTTACCATAATGTTATTCCTCCTTATTATATAATGATATTCCATGATCACCGGTGGGATGGCGTACCATGCCCACAGTCATTTTGACCCGCTAAAGGTACAATATTTTTCTAATAAACGTCCAAAATTCCAGTCTGATACTGAATTTTTCAGTAATTTTGTGCCCAATTTAAAGAACCATTATGACCGACAAGACAAAAAAAGCCCTCAAGATTGCCCAAGACTATGTGATGATTACCTTGGGCCTTTTCACTTATGCGTTTGGATTCACCGCATTTATCTTGCCCGAGAAAATCGTGATTGGCAGCGTGACCGGTTTGTCCTCATTGATCCACTACTGGGTAGGCTGGAACGTGGCACTCACCTACTATGCCATCAACATCATCTTGCTGTGCATCGCCTTTCGCAGCGTGGGCAAGCAGTTTGTGTTGCGCACCATCATCGGTGCCAGCATCAGCACACTCTTCATTGGCGTGTTGCAGCCCATGTTCCCCACCCCAATCATCGAGCAGCAGACATTCATGAACGTCATCCTGGGTGCCGTGTTGTGCGGTTTGGGCCTGGGCGTGGTGTTCACCCACAACGGCAGCACCGGTGGCACCGACATCATTGCCGCCATGGTGGCCAAACACAGCACCATCTCCTTTGGCCGTACCATGATGTACTGCGATGTGCTCATCATCTGCTCGTCCTACCTGCTGTTCCACTCGATTGACAAGATTGTATACGGTCTCATCTTCATGGTCATCTACTCGGTGGCTGCCGACCGCGTGATTAACAACACGCGCCAGAGCGTGCAGTTCCTCATCATCAGCAAGAAGTGGCAGCAGATTGCCGATGCGATCAACACCGCCGCCCACCGCGGCTGCACTATCCTGGACGGAACAGGCTGGTACACCAAGGAGTCTGTCAAGATTATCATGGTGATGTGCCGCAAGCACGAGAGTGTCAACATCTTCCGCATCATCAAGGAGACCGACCGCGAGGCCATCATCACCCAGAGCAACTGCAACGCAGTGTACGGCTTTGGCTTTGACGAGTTGAAGGTGCGCGTCCACTCCAGCAAGAAGAAAGCCGTCACTGGCGATACGCCCAATTTGCCCCCAAGTGACAATCAATAACCCAAATGGAAGATTTTAAGGCCAAAAGTCCTTTTTGATAACAAAAAACAATTTTTTTGAGCACGAAGAGCGATTTTCGTGCTCAAAATTGTATATTTTCCAAAAAAATCATATTTTTGCACGCTTTTCTCCACGACATGGGTATCGAAAAGCGTTTTTTTGCGAGACTACTATCAACCATTAACACTAAATTTTAACAAATGAGAAGATTCACTTTTTTAATGTCATTATTGCTAGCTATGACCGTTGCGGCAGCACCAGTGACACCCGAGAGGGCCCTTCAACAGGCGACGCAATTCATGCAACAGCACCGTGCCAGTGTCAAAGTTCAAACCACCCCAGCAATCCGTGCCCCGAAGAAGCTGTCTGGAGGACAGACATCAACGGCACAGTCAAGCTACTACATCTTTAATACAGTAGGTCAGCAGGGCTACGTCATCGTCTCGGGAGACGACCGCACGACCCCCATTCTGGGTTATATCGACAACGGCAGCTTCGACCCCAATAAAGTGCCTGCAAACATGCAATCGTGGCTCGACAGCTATGCTGAGCAGATTTCCTCGCTCGACATGCTGGGCATCACCGGCGAAGGGTTCACCGTACCCCGCCCCACACGCAACAGCATCTCTCCATTGATTACCAGCCACTGGGACCAGGGCGCTCCCTACTGGGAGAAATGCCCCGAGTTCATGGACATCACCGAGGATGGTGACACCGTTGGCGAGCTGGCCTACACCGGCTGTGTGGCCACGTCCATGGCTCAGGTCATGAACTACTATAAGCACCCGCTATATTGCAGCCAGGAAATTCCTTCCTATGTCGTTACCTTCTACTGGAAAGAGGAGTATGGAGCCTTTGATACCGATCCGCTGCATCCCATGATGTTTGACTGGGATAACATGCGCGACAACTACACCGGCGCCGAAACTCAGGCCGAGAAGGATGCCGTGGCATGGCTCATGCTCTATGCCGGCTGTGCTGCCCACATGCAGTATGGCCTGAATGCTTCAAGCACCAGCGATCCCTATATTCCCACAGCCTTGAACGAGTACTTCAACTATGACGCCAAGCTCGTTTACCGCAGCGACTATGAGCAGACCGACTGGGAAGACATGATTTACCAAGAGCTGGCCGAGGGCCGTCCCATGATCTATAACGGCCGTGCAGGCACGGGCGGCGGACACTCATTTGTGTGCGACGGCTATGCCTACGGAGACCTGTTCCACATCAACTGGGGCTGGGGAGGCCTGGGCGACGGCTACTTCGTGCTGTCGGTACTCAATCCCTATGCCGGTGGTATCGGTTCCACCACCAGCCTGGAAGGCTACAATATCGACCAGACTGCTATCATCGGCATCCAGCCAGGCTATAGCGGCCAGCCCGATGAGGTAGATCACCGCCTTACCGTCTGGAACATGTACTACACCGGAGCGCGCACCTTTGAGCGCAGCGATGACGGCTCTTTCAAGCTGACCAAGCGCCGCTACATCAAGGTGACCGCCGAGGACCACATCGATGACGGCACCAAGTATCTGCGCGGCATCGCCCTTTATGACAACGAGGACAACTTTGTTGAACTCATCGCCCAGACCTACTATGGCTCTGACTTCATTTCTATAACCGACAGCTGGCCCGAGAACCAGAGTTCGGTGACCTACCCGTTTGGCAAAAACATCACCAGCGGCACTTACAAGATTGTTCCTGTGAGCAGCGTTGCCGGCAGCAACGAGTGGCGCCCCATGATTGAGAGCGACCGTTACTACATCCAGGCTACAATCAATGGCAACTCGATCACTCTTGCCGACCATCCCGTTGTCAGCCTCGAGGCCACCAACTTTGAGTTCACCGGAGGTGAGAAGGTGGGACTTGCCGAGCAGTGCCACGTGACCGTCAAGAACAACAGTGCCGACCGCTTCAGCGGCAGGTTGTTCCTCTATGTTGACAATGAGCCAATCGACGAGTATGGCGAGTACACCACTGTCGTTGAGGCCGAAATTCCCGCCGGCGGCACCAAGGTGGTCTATTTCAACTTCACCCCGAAGAATGCCGGCACCAAGAGCGCTCATCTGTCCACCTACGACAACACCTGGAGCGCTAGCATTCCCGGCACCGGGTCGGTAAACATCGCCGGATCAACAACCTATCCCATGAACCTGAGCGTTGACATCAATGCCTTGGGGGCCAGTGAGGACATGAACATCTATGACAGCTACATCAAGTTCAAGGTCGATGTGACCAACAACAACACCGAGGGCGAGTACAACCGCTACATTCTTGCTCCCCTGTTCTATGTTGACGAGAACGGCAAGGGCACGATGGTGACCTACCTGAGCCGCAACGTGGTCATCCCCGCCGGCGAGACCCAGACGTTCTACTTTGAGTTTGACAACCTGGCCTTCGGTTCCCGTTATGCCCTCAACATCTACGGCCGCAACGAGAACGATTCCACCAAGAATCTTGTGAAACCGGGTGAATCCAAGATTTATACCATCAACCACGGTATGGTCGTGTGGGACGGCAAGGGCAACCGCTCAGGCCTCAAGCCCTATAACGGCATCCGTGTTCCCGAGAACGCAGCCGCCGTCAGCCTCGAGGGCCTGAACCTGACGTCACTGATTCCCAATGACAACCCCAACGCGCTGTACTACATCGGCAACACCGTGAGGTACATTCCCGCAGGACTTGAGAGCAGGAACGTCATCCAGAACCATGTGGCACAGAACGACATCGTGCTGCAACACGGCTACGACTTCTTTGCCCCCTACCGCTTCAGGGCCGACAACATCAGCTATGAGCGCACCTTCACTCAAGGACGCCATGCCGGTCAGGATGGCGGATGGAGTACCATGGTACTGCCGTTTGCAGCCACCGCAGTGACCGCCGATGGAGAAGCCATCGACTGGATGCACAGCAAGGACGACGCCCAGGGCTTGTGGATCTGCAACTTTGACAAGGAAGAGGATAGTGCCGACGAGGCTAGACTGCTCGCCGACTATGTAGGCTCCACACTCGAAGCCAACGTTCCCTACTTTGTTGCCCCTCATGACGGCACCAATGGCACCAACATGGTTGACAAGACCTTTGTATTCAGCGCCAACGACGTGCTCGTCAAGCCCAATCCCTCGTCTATCACCAGTGGCACCTACCACATGATCGTCGGCGACTACATCCACCAGGATGTCGAGGATGTCTATCTGCTCAATGCCGCCGGTAGTCACTTCGTTAAGCAGTCCGCCGGTCACGTCAACGCATTTGAGGCCTATGCCGACAACGTCCGCGCCAGCAATGCCACTCAGTTCCAGATCGTCCTCGACGAGGGCGCCGGTGGATCCGAAAGCCTGCGCGGTGATGTCAAGAAGGATGGCAAAATCAATATCGCCGACGTTACCGCACTGATCGACTACCTGCTCTCGGGCGACGATAGCCGCATCGATCTCCAGGCTGCCGAGTGCAAGATTGATGGCAGAATCAATATCGCCGACGTCACAGCACTCATCGACTACCTCCTCTCAGGAGAGTGGCCCGCGCCCGTGACAGAATAATACGGCATCTATCCCTCTTTACCACAAGAGCGCATCTCCAGCCGTTGGGGATGCGCTCTTGCCTCATGTTACGGATAAAAAATAATGCTCGCTGTGCGAGAGGTCTAGAGTCTAGGGTTTAGAGTTTAAAGGGCTCGCGTTGCTCGCGGTTTAGGGCTTAGAGTTTAGGGCTTAGAGGGGCATCCGCTCTGAGCTCCGTTAGGAGCGGCCAGGGTATAGGCAGGGGTGTAACGAGGCGTAGCCGAGTGCAACCCCTGTAACAGAGAGCACACAAAATGTGAAGACAAAAAAGACAAGAAAGACAATTATATTTTATTGCTAACCAATACGTTGTCTTTCTTGTCCTTTTTGTCTTCAAACCTAAAAACTTAGCGTCTTTGCGCCTTAGCGCGAGTTCATGAGGGTGAGGCTAAAGCGGAGCGCGGATGCCCCCCCTAAGCCCAAACCCGCTCGCGCAGCGAGCATTAAGCTCTAAGCCGCGGGCCAAAGGTCCGCTCACCGAATGACAATCTTTTTGCCCTGGTGGATGTAGATGCCGGGCGTGGTCGGCAACGTCTTGCCCACAGGCTGGCCCATCAGGTTGTAATAGTTGTCGTCATGCTGGCGCGGACGCTGCTCGGCCACAACCTCGTCAACACCCGTCATGTTGTCGGGGGTGTAGCGCATGCCCTTGTAGATGATCTGGCCGTCCTTGACCACGTGGCACAGGCCGCAGTACTCCTGATAGTCGGCATCAGGGTCGGGCTCGCGGGTGAAAGGCGTCAACAGGTCGCCCATGTTGCGGCTGTCAAATCCGATGCCCTCGACCACATAGCACATCGTGTCACCATTCTCCTTCACATAGGCATATCGGCGACAAGTAGTACCCTCAACCTCTATCGGCTCAACCTCGGTGAAATTCTCCCTAGTTATAACAGGTGGTTCAACTTCGTCCCACTCTTGACAAGTGAGATAATAATCGATGGGGCTGTGCCCATCAGAAAACCAGTAAAGGACTGTTCTACTTTCCATAGGCTCCATTATCGATGCTAAACGGAATAAAGTTCTTCCTTCAGTGTGAACTCTTTCATAAGCATTGTTCCTATAGAATGAAACCGCACCTCTATCAATCAATCCGGCAATCAAACTATCAGAATCTACATCCAGTGTACCGTCTGTATAGTAATAGCAGGCATGAATGATATCTTCAGTATAGTATTCTGTACTGTCGATGCCACTGAATTCGTAGCAGTAATAGTAGCGTGTCGTGTCACCGTGGTTGATGATGACTTTCTCATTTACCCACTTGACTCCCTCGCGAACAATAGGAAGGTAATCTGTACTGTCCCATTGCGCCACCGCTGGGTAACTGCCCAATAGCGCCATCAATGTAAAAATAAATTCCTTTTTCATTGTATCCAATATTGACTAAGCTGTTAAACTTTTTCTGCAAAATTATATCATATACTCACAATAACAAAGCATACTTTTAGAAACATGATGGATAAACAGCAAAAGTGGCCCCTTTCTCACCGATGGCGACATAGGCGCTGTCGCCAAAGGTGATGTGTCCGCCCGCGCCGTTGGCGGTCTCGTCACCGAAGATTTTCAAAACTGTCGCCAAGTCAGTGTCGTTGGCAATGGGGTTAGTACCGATCTCGGCGTGTCCGCTGTTGCGGATGATGAGCTGTGCGCTCACGGGGCTGGCACTTGCCAGCAGGCAGAATACTGCCAAGAAAAAAATTTTTTTCATTGTGTTAATTTTTAGGTTAGTTAAGTGAATTGTTAATAGGTTTCTTTTAAAAAACCGCCATTTCAACGGGAATTTTTCCGATGGAATGGCGTGTGAGGAGGCACCTTTTAATAGGTGGTTAACGTTCCCTCGTAGGAGTTGCCTGAGGGGGAGTCGATGGTGATGACGTGGGTGCCGGCGCTCAGTGAGGAGATGTTGAACGTGTCGTAGGTGCCGCTGACGGTCGTGGTCATTTCCACCGCCCCCGTCGTGACCGAGCTGATCTCCACGTCGTAGTAACTCACTACTCCGCCGCCATCGATGATGATCGTCTGAGTTTCATCATCATAATAAACACATGGCTGATCAAGTGGCATGATTACACCCGAACGATTCTTTATAGGATCGTCTTGAATAATAACAATTTCATCGGGATCGGCATAAGAGATCAATGACACTGATGCCAGTAATAACACAAGAAAGTTCTTCATAAGCATTTGTTTAATGATTATTTTCACTGCAAATTTAAAATGTATATTTCATTGTGTCATCCTATGAATCGTGAAAAATATATTTGCAGCGTTCACATTTTGTTATATCACAGACAATAAAGTGATTACGTGAATAATTGAGCCTTGTAGCTGCTTGAGACATTAAATCTTGGTGAAAAGATATGCAATAAAGAGGTATTTATATTTATCTTTAGGAGTGCTTCATAGGTGAAAAATTGGAAATGTGAACGGAGAAACTATTATTTCCGGTAGTCTGATATTCAGCCGTCGCCTTCCAGTAATTGTTCCAAATAATCCTGCAAGGGGATACCAAGGTTCAGTTTCTGGGCAATGATTTTGCGCTTATTGATGACGTATCTGGGAGAATAATTGAGAATCATAGCCATTTCAATGTATGAGAACCCGCAGCATGACAGTTCTATGAACTTGAGATCCTTGTTGGTGATTCGGGGATAGCTTGCAAACGAGGAAATGATTCCATTATGTTTCTTGTCTAGAAATGTTCTCAACTCGCGCCAGAAATCTTCATCAGCCACCTCGACGACGGTTTCTTTGATTTGTTTAGCGATCTCTGGTGTGGAGTTTAACGCTTCATTGCCAGAACAATATTTCAACAGTGGTACCAGGTTGCTGACCAGTCGCTCAATGACAGCACTCTTGGTATCCAGCTGATTGAGCAAGTCGTCGTGATCTTGGATTTGGGCCTTCTTCAGGTCTCGTATTATCGCATGTGCCACATACTGTTTGCGCAGTGCGGTGTAAATAATGGATACGATGATTGCAAGCCCCACGACTATCAATGCTATGATAGTCCAATGCAGTAGCTTGAGTTTTAATTGATTCTGTTCATCCTGCTCGGCGTTAAAGTCGCTTTCTACTTGATGGATAATGTGTTTTACCTTGTTGTTCTGGATG
Source organism: uncultured Prevotellaceae bacterium (assembly GCA_900319525.1). GTDB lineage: Bacteria > Bacteroidota > Bacteroidia > Bacteroidales > Muribaculaceae > Sodaliphilus. The sequence goes on from ONOU01000029.1 coordinate 35,901, forward strand.
GAGTCTGACACCTCATGTCCCTGCATGTCATAAAGCGCGCTCTGGATGGAATCCCCCTCTAGGCGCGAGATTCTCGACAGTATAAAGTTATACCTCGCGGTGGACTGACCACTTCTTGTGCTATGAGCCAGCTGATTTAATTTGTCGATGTAATATCTGGCCGAATCGGCCACACCGGTACGCGCATAAATATCTGCCAGGTCAAGAAGAAGGTGCTGATTCACGTATTTCCCATAGTGCTGATAGCAATCGAGGGCAATGCGCTTGGCCTTGATGTATGATTTGCCGACTTGCAACAATTGGCGGCACATGAGCTCCTGGCACATAAAGTAGCTGGCGCTGTCGTTAAGTTCGGTAGCAAGCCGCGATGCCTCATGCAACAATCGCTCGGAGTTTTCCTTATGAACGACCCCGTTGCTGCTTGCCACCATGATCAGGCATGCCAACTGCTGCTGCTTGTCATTAATCAATCGATAAAACCGTAGGGCTTGTTTGCTTTTTTCGTAACATGCCTGCATGTCTCCATGATAGCGGCGGTACAGGTCGGCGATGCGGGTGTTGATCTGTCCCAGGTTGGCGTAGTCGGTGGAGTCGGCGGCGGCTTCGGCGGTCTTGTAGTAGATCATGGCGCTGTCGATGTGGTCGAGTTCTTCCATGACGGCACCCTTGTAGAGGTTGGCGCGGGTCAGTTTCTCGCGCTCGCCGTTGTGGGCGCGGTACCAGTGCAGGGCGCGGGTGATGGTACTGTCGTCGCGGGCGGTGATGGGCTGGTAGGTCTTGTAGCGGGCCTGGGTGAGCAGCAGGTCACGGTAGGCACTGTCGGCCGCCCCGCGCACGGTGTCGAGGGCGCTCAGTACGGCCAGTGCACTGTCGGGGGTGCTCCACATCAGGCTGTCGGCCTGCACGAGCCGCCCGTCATAGCGCGCACGCCCGCCACAGCCCGTGACCAAGAATATCGCTGCAATTAATATGAGAAAAGCCTGAAATCTCATTCTATCAAAATAACGCCAAGAGGCCGTTGTTTATTGCGAGAAGCTGTTTTGCTATTCATAGCAGCGGTCGATGAGCTGGGAGCAGCGCCAGGTGAGGATGTGCACTCCGTCATAGAAACTGTGCAGGTCGTTCATGATCACGCTGTCGCCGCTGAAGTCATGCACCCTGTCGCGGCCCATGATCTCGCACAACACCGCGTGATCGATGGGCGAAAGGGCGGGGCTGCGGAATTGCGGCGGCACAATCACCACGCAGTCGATGTGTTGACTGTCGATCATCGAGGCAATCTCGCGAAGTATTGCCGCCGCCTTCTCGTCGATACTCAGCGGACGGGGGTTGGGCAGGGGGCGCATGTCGGCAAGCCATTGCCGGTCGCCATAATAGGTGTCGGGATCCTTAAGAATAACGCTGTCCAGGCCACGGCTGGAGTCCTCGTTGATCAACTCGTCACGGCCGCTGGGAATTGCCGACATCTTGCCGTCCTCGATGAGTTTCCTGGCCAGGCGCTCGGTAGGCCACAGCTTGTACAAGAACACAAACGGGTCACGAAAGGCGTTGAAGTGCAGCTGGTGGAAATGCAGGCGAGTGATCGCCGGCGACACATCATAGTGGGGCACAAACGGCATCTCGCCATAGCGCTCGGGGCGGCGGAATATCTCCTCCTCCATGATCATCAAGGCATGACGCACCGGGTAGCCGTGGTCAATGAGGTAACGCAGCTCGTCGCGGATGCCCGACAAGGTCTCGGCTCCGGCGGTGAAGTGATAGATGCTGGCGCTGTCGGGCAGGTGCCGTGACCAGGCGGCAGCTGTAAAGTTGGACGAAATCGATGACCCAAAGATGAAGGAATCGTAATGCCGCGTGGGGTTATAATACTTCAGCCCCTCGACGGCGACATAGCGCTTGTTGGGCATGCGCTCCAGTGTCTCGCCCGGCGCTATCGAGACGCCGTCATAGGGGTGCACCACCTTGAACGGGTCCACCGCCACATACAATGCGACAAATGCCGCCACGGGCAACAGTGCCACCAATGAGCGCTTTACAAACTTGCCAAAACCTGATTGCCTACCCATACCGCTAGAACTGGAAATAGATGAACTGCATGTTGCGGTCCAGGCTCGCAATGGAGATACCGGCCAGTAGACCCCAATAGATGATCCAACGCACCACCGTGGGGAACGGGAGCCGCTCTAACGGGAATTCCTGACGGCGTCCCAGCCACTCGATGATGAAGAAGGGCACAATGTAGAAAACAGGTTGGCCAAAGACGGGGCGCTGGCTCCAAGAGCCATTCACAATCACGTCACATATCTCACCCAGGTGGGTGATGCCATTAGCGCGGAAGGCGATAAACACCATCGCAAACAGGAAGAACGTCAACAGGCATTGCGGCAATTCGCGCCATGTGGCATGCTCGCTGAGGCGCTTGCGGGGCATGAACACAAAGGGCAACAGCAGCAGGCCGTTGACCGTACCCCAGATGACGAATGTCCAGTCGGCACCATGCCACAGTCCCGAAAGCGAGAATACAATCATGATGTTGAGTGCCGTGCGCCACTTGCCACGCCTGGAACCGCCCAGCGGGAAATAGACGTAGTGGCGGAACCAGGTCATCAACGAGATGTGCCACCGCTGCCACAATTCCTTCATGTTGCGGGAGAAGAACGGGTAACGGAAGTTGGGCTGCAACCTGATGTTGAGCAACCGTGCCGAGCCGATGGCGATGTCGCTGTATCCCGAGAAATCGGCATAGATCTGCACGGCAAACAGGATGCCGGCCCAAATCATGCTCGGGGCAGCATAGTAATAGGGATTGTACAACAGCTGGTCAACATAGTAGCCCACACTGTCGGCAATGATGACTTTCTTGGCGAGACCCCACAGTATCTGGCGCATGCCGATGACCGCCGTGTCATAGTCAAACTCCTTCTTCCTCAAGAACTGGGGCAACAGGTTGGTCGCACGCTCAATGGGGCCGGCAACCAGCTGCGGGAAGAAGGCGATAAACACACCGAAGGCCACCACATCACGCGTGGGCTTGACATCGCCGCGATAGACATCGATGGTATAGCTGATGGCCTGGAACGTGTAGAACGAGATGCCCACGGGCAGTAGAATGTTCAGCGTGGGCCAGTCGGGATTGAGGCCGAACAGTCCCAGCAGATGGACAAAGCTGTCGCGCAAGAAGTTCAGGTACTTGAATACGGCCAGGATGCCCAGATTGAGCACAATGTTGGCAGCAGCCCAAGTCTTGTCATGGCTGGAACGGTCACCACGCATGAAGAGGGCCGTGCTATAGGTGGCCAACGACGTGATGACAATCAAACCCAGCATCTTCCAGTCCCACCAGCCGTAGAACACGTAACTGGCAATGAGCAGGAAGAGGTTCTGCCACTTGAGGTGGCGGCGCAGTCCCCAGTAGATAAAAAAGACCAGGGGCAAGAACAACGCGTATGTATAGGTGTCGAATTGCATAACTCGGTGGCAAAGGTAGTAAATAGTTGTTAGTTGTTAGTCGTCAGTTGTTAGTTTTTTGGTGTTAGATTTTTGAGGGCAGGCCGGTAGGCACGGTTTTTGCTTTTTAGCATAGTGATGTTTATCTACACCTATACCGAAGTTGAAGGAAGCGAGTCACAGTGCGTGGCTGGCGAGATTGACCATGTGATGAAGCCAGCGTTTGGAGACCGGCCCAGTGCCAACGGCCGACAGGGAACCGGTCCCAGACTCAGCGCAAGGATGTTACAGGAATATGAGGCGGCACACCGCCAGCTGCAGGATACCATCACCGCCGCTACAGTGGAACTTGTGGAGATGGGCAATTATGGCGTGGGCCTGAGCGTGAAGTCGCCTTGTGGACTGACATTATGTCATGCAGTACAAGGCAATGCCGTGACCGCAAAACTCGACATCGAGGAGATGCACTACCACCAGCAGTGGAGCGCAACGCCGATGGAGGTCATCGACCGGAGCCGCATCGTCGAGACATCGCAGCTGTTTCTTGAACATGCCCCGCAATGGCGCGAACAGATCGCCTCGGCCTTCAAGAACGACAGCAAGGGGGTGAAAATGCGCAACATGGCCATGAATAACATGGACGCCTATCTCGAGCGCTACTTTGACGGCACAGGCATCACCTACTACTTTGACAAGCGGCATGCCGACGGCCACAAGGGACGTCTGCTCGTGCGCATGAACGCCTACAAGACGCTGGACCTGCCCATTCCCCACGACAACTTCATCAACCATCTGGATTTGGTCAAACCCCACATGGTAGCGTTTGCCTATATGGCCCGCGACGGACGTTTTACCGTGCGTGGCGAGGTGCGCGACGACTGGCAACACGCTCCACAGCAACAAGTTGAAACTCCTGTCGAGGAGCCTCCGCGTCCCAGTGGCATCAAGGGCTGGCTGCAGCGCCTGCTGAATGGAAGCCCCGAGAAAGATGACAAGCCGGCCCCAACAGCCCTGCAACAACTGGTTGACGAGTGCATGAGGGACAAGAAATGGCAATATCACCTCACCGAGGACGATGAGGAGGGACGCCGTGAACTCCACATCCGCCTCAACAAGGGCTTGTCGATGATTATCGACCTGAATCAGGGTGGCGACTTGAAGGCCCGCATCACCCATGACAGCGACTACATCCCCCAGCTGCTGGAGCTGGGCCGCCTGTTCCCATACCGCTTGACAGGCCCCCGCAAGAAGGCCGAGTGGATAACTGCCAAGAGCGGACATGAGCCTGCCAAGTAGCGTGTAAAGACAAGAAATCACAAGACAATCATCTAAAACAATATAATGGCTATCACAATCAACACCGGCGACCTCAAGACCATTCTCGAGACCACGCCATCAACACAGAACATCCTGCTCGTGGGTAAGCACGGCATCGGCAAGAGCGAAATCATCACCCGCCACTTCGAGGACAAGGGTATTCCCGTCATCGCACTGTTCTTGGGACAGATGAGCGACCCTGGCGACCTCATCGGCCTGCCCAATAAGGACGAGAAGACCGGCAAGACCGAGTTCATGCCGCCCTACTGGTTCCCCATGGACGACAAGCCCGTGGTGCTGTTCCTCGACGAGATGAACCGCGCAAGACCCGAGATCCTGCAATCGGTCATGGATCTGTCGCTCAACCGCAAGCTGGCTGGCCGCTCGCTGCCAGCAGGCAGCCGCGTCATTGCCGCCGTCAACGATGGCGAGGAGTACCAGTTGACCGACCTCGACCCCGCTCTGGTGTCGCGTTTCAACGTCTATTTCTTCTCTCCCACTGTGGGCGAGTGGCTCTTCTGGGCCAAGCAGCACGGCATTGACCAGCGCGTGATTTCCTTTATCGAGGAGCACCCCGACGAACTGGAGAAGAACGTGGACATCAACAAGGGCACCTTTGACAAGACGCCCGACCGCCGCGCGTGGGTGCGTGTGTCGGGACTGCTGCAATCGGTGGGTGCCATCAGTGACATGAATCGCTTGGCCAAGATGATCACCGGTGTCATCGGTGCCCGCTCGGCCTCGATGTTCATTCAGTCACTCAACCAGTCACGCATGATTACCGCCCGTGAAGTGCTAGCCGACTTTGCCGCCTGCCAGCAGGAGCTGGCCACCTACACGATGCCCCAGATCGCCGTCATCAACGAGGGCATCTTCCAGACACTGGAACTGGGGGTAAAGCGCGACGAGAGCGAGACCATCGGGCGCAACCTGGTGCGTTACATCCGCTGGATGCTGACTGGCGGACGCCAGGAGGCCATCGCCCACTTCGCCTCATTCTTTGAGCATGCGACCTATCCTAATGCCAATGCCTACATCATGATGGATTGCCGCGAGGCATTGACGTTGATTAACCAGATGATCAACGACCTATGATGACCGTAGGTGACCGCATCAAGACGCTCTCACAGGACTGGTTCCTCACCGAGCCGCTCCTGTTTGCCGTGTTGTGTACCCACGCCATTAAGCGTAACGACAACATGGGGTGCGACATGCGTTGCGGCAAGGGCATCATCGAGTACAACCCCGAGCGGCTGGAACACTTTGATGACAATCAGCTGGCCCTGCGCCTCAAGGCCGAGGTCGTGCGCATCATCCTCAAGCACCCTTACCAACGTCAGCCCTATAATCCCCGTCGTGACGTGATGCGTCTGTCGAGCGACCTGACGCTGTGTGACAACCTTGACGGCATGGACACCATCGGGCTGGAGCCGCCCAGCATCTTTGACATCGAGCGCGACCAGGCATTCGAGCAGTACTACTCGCTCATGGCAGGGCAAGTGCTGCAACTCGAACAGAATGCCGACGCCGATGGCATACCCATCGACATGGACCTGCCCAGCAACGGACAGGGTGACGGCAGCGAGGGCGACATCACCAAGAGTATGCTGGAGGCCGACGCAGGAGCCTCGCTATGGGAGGAAGATGAGCTCATGAGCGAGAAGGTCAACCACGAGATCGAGACGGCACAGCGCACCAACCAGTGGGGTTCGCTGGGTGGCGACCTCAAGGCGCTCATCGAGAGCACCCTGGTGAGCAAACAGAACTTCCGCGCCATCTTGAGCCAGTTCCGCGCCAGCATCTTGAGCACCAAACGCCACCTGACGCGCATGCGTCCCAACCGCCGCTACGGCTTTGACGCCATGGGTAGCCAATATGCTTACAGCACACGGCTGCTGGTCGCCGTCGATGTGAGCGGCAGCGTGCCCGACGAGGACATCCGCAAGTTCCTGGCCGTGATCAACCGCTTTTTCAAGCAGGGTATCGAGCGCATTGAGGTCATCGAGTTTGACAGCAAAATCACTACCGAAAAGCCCATCCTGCTCAAACAGGCCACCAAATCGATCCACGTCACAGGCCGTGGCGGCACCAACTTCCAACCCGCCATCGACTTCTACTATGAGCACGAGGAATATGACGGTCTGGTCTTCCTCACCGACGGCTATGCCGCCAAGCCCGTAGTCCCCGACAACAAGCGCCACAAGCCTCTGGCCTGGATTCTCACGACCAATGGCGGCAACGAGGACAACCTCAAGCCCTTTGGCCCTGTCGTGCGCATCACGGGCCTATAGAAAAGACTCACGCCATGCAACCCACCTGACGGCTTGTGCATGACGCGAGCGTGAAAAATGAAACAGGTGCGTGTCTTTTTCTAGAAGCGTTGTTTCTCGCTGTCACCAGCTCCGGTGCCCTTATACTTGCTCTGGGTGGCATTGAACTTGTAGCGCACGGTGAACTCGACCTCGCGAGTGTCTCGGCGCTGGCTTTGGCACATGGTGCGCAAGCCGTACCGTAACTTATCGTTTTCCTGGGCATTGAGCAGGTTGTGGCCAGTTACTTGGATGGACAGGCGGTCGTTGAGGAATGTCTTGGTTGCGCCGATGTTGAGTACATAGGAAGGCTTGGTGATGGTGACATTCTGCATGTCGCCACTGCTTGTGAAATTGAAGTTGACATTAGCGGTCAGCGAGGGCATGATCTGGAAGTTGTTGTTGAACTGGACAAGCCAGATGGGATCGTTGGGGCTAATGAAACCCACGGGAGACGGTATCTTGATCCACTCCTTGATCATGCCTAGTGTCAACGACGGCTGGTAGAAGTCCCATCGGGGCGAAAAGGTAATCATCACACGCATGGCATCCTCGTGATCCACATTATCTTTGGACAACAGGGTTGTGGCCTCGCTGCCTGGCACCTCGTGGGCGACATTCACACTCACGTCACGGTCGTGCTTGTAACCTAACATCAGGTTTACCCACTTGTATATGGCCATGAGCGACACCTCGTTGTTGATGGTAGGCTTGAGGTAGGGGTTACCAGCGTCCCAAGTGAAGCGGTTGGCATAGGTGACGCTATTGCGCAATTCCCAGTAATAGGGACGCTTGATCTTCATGGCATAGTTGAGCATGAGTTGCACTTGCCCGGCGCGAGCCGTCAGCCCCACGCTGGGGAACAGGTGATGATACTTGCGGCTCTGGTCGGCCATGCGGACGCCCTGGTCATAGTAGTCGCTGGTGACGTTCTCGTTGCGCAATCCCACCTTCATCTGGCCGAAGGGCAATGGATGTGCATACTCGGCAAAGAAAATGTAGTTGCGCTCACGCTGCTCACTATAGGAGGTGGGGACGACCTGCTCGGGGTTGAGATAGTCGTCGTTGCGGCGCGTGTGGTCATACTCGCTGCCCACTTGCAGATTGCCGCCCCACAGCGGCCATGACAGGACGAGTTTGGATGCCCACAACTGGTTGCGCACCACATTGGTGCTGGTCACCGTGCGGCTTTCCCACTGCTGGCTCACCTCGTCGTTGAACTGCGATTTGCGATTCTTGTAGAACACATAGTCGGTGTTAAAGTCAATTGAGGTGCTGCCCAGCTTGCCGTTGTAATACACATTGAGCGTGTGAGGCATATTGGACTTGGTGCTCATGTAGATGCCGTTCTCCAGGTGGTCATAGAAGTCACCATCGGCCATCACATCGGCGGTGAAAGTGCCACGGGTACGGTTCAAGAAATAGGCCTTGGTATCATACTTGAAGCCTGCCGAGTGGTTGTCGTTGATAATGTAGTTCACGCCCGCAGAGGTGTAAATCGAGTTGCTGTGGTACTTGATGCCAGAATGCTCATTCATGCGCCACACGGTGTCGGCCAGCACGTCAAAGACAAAGTCGTCGTTCTCGATGTTCCGGTTATCGTTGTACCACACGCTGCCGAACACATCGAGTCCCTTGTGGCGGTAGTTCCAGTTCAAACCCAGCGCCAGGTCGGGGCCCTCGCCCACGTAGTAACTGGCTTGGGTGTTGAAGCTGAAGCCCTCGCCCTGGGGGCGCTTGGTCTTGATGAGGATGACCGACTCGACCGTCGCGTCATACTTCGCGCCGGGACTGGTAATCAGTTCCACGCTCTGGATGTCCTCGCTGCTGATCTGGTCCAGTTCGGTCTGGTTTTGGAGTTTGCGCCCATTGATGTAGATGAGCGGCGAGCCCTTGCCGAAGACCTCCAGACCGTCCTTCTTGCGCTGCACACCCGGCAGATTCTCGAGCACAGCCTTGGCGGTGCCCACCTTGCTCAACAGGGTATTCTCCACCTCGGTCTTGAGGCCCTCGGTCGTCAACTTGAAGGCAGGACGCTGTGCCTTGACCACCACCTCGCCCAACTCGGTTGCCTCAGGCTCCAGCACGATGGTGCCCAGGTCGGTGCCCACGGCCTCCAGCACTTGGGTCTTGTAACCCAGATAAGTAATCTTCAAGATTGGACACCGTGCATTGCACGCGAGGGAGAATCGGCCATCGGTGCCTGTCGTTGTTCCTGCCACAAAGGCACTGTCACTGGCGTTAAGCAGTACCACATTAGCGAAGGGGATTGCAGCTTGAGTCTCATCGACCACGCGACCAGTAAACGTCTGGGCAACGGCCGTTATTGTGACCAGTATTGCCATCATCAGTGTGAAAAAGTTTCGTTTCATTGTCATATAGGTTTTATTTGAGTTATCGTGATTACGGCAGCGAAAATATCCCGCTTTTTACCCTATAGACGCACACGATAGGGTGAAAGGTTGCAACCCTCCACCCCCAACGCCCCACTTTCACACTTTAGGGTGTTAAAAAGGCCGCTCCGCAACTCGATTTTTCTAAGAGTTACGGAGCAGTAAAATCAAAAAATAGTGCTCCGTAACCCGTTTTTTAAGGAATTACGGATGTTTTTTCTGAAAAGTTAACCCCGTAATGTTGTTAGAAATCTCAAAAAGGTGTAAATTTGCATCGTCATAAAATCTCAAAAAGGTGTAATACATAATGAATAAAAAATCTCAAAAAGGTGCAGACGGCATCGTTATGAAGCGTAAAATATATCAGCAACTCATTGATTGGAAGGAGAAAAGAAACGGTGAGGTAGCACTACTCGTGGAGGGGGCGCGCCGCATCGGGAAGAGTTATATTGTAGAGGAGTTCGGCAAGAATGAGTACGAGTCATACATTCTCATCGACTTCAATAAGGCTCCCCAGATGGTCAGAGACTGGTTTGACCTCTATCTGGAAGACCTTGATACGCTTTTCCTCTATCTGAGTCAGCACTACAAGGTGAGACTGCATGAGCGCAAGTCACTAATCATCCTTGATGAAGTTCAGTTGTGTCCCAGGGCAAGATCTGCCATCAAATTTCTGGTGGCTGATGGCCGATATGACTATATTGAGACCGGCTCGTTGGTGAGCATCAAGAAAAACACACAGGGCATCGTGATTCCATCAGAAGAACGTCCAATACAGATGTACCCGATGGACTTTGAAGAGTTCCTCTGGGCTACAGGTAATGACATGCTGATGGACTTAATACGGAAGATGTATGCAGAACGTAAGCCAATGGGGCAGGCTTTCCATCGTCGGGCGATGGATGTTTTCCGCCTCTATATGATAGTGGGGGGGATGCCTCAAGCCGTCAAGAAGTATGTTGAGACCAAGGACTTTGATGCCGTAGATGCTGCAAAGCGCGATGTGTTGACTATCTATCGTAATGACATCTTTAACTACGCTGGTGAGATAGCCGACAAGGTAGTGTCAATCTTCGACCAGATTCCTCCTCAACTCTCCAAGCATGAAAAGAAGTTCCGGTTGTCAGCCTTAAAGCCCGATGCGAAATACCGTGATTGGGACGATGCTTTCTTCTGGCTGAAGGACGCAAGAGTTGTCAACATCTGCTACAATTCGACAGAGCCAAACATAGGACTGAAGATGAACGAAGACCGCACGACATTGAAGTGTTATATGAACGACACGGGCTTGTTAATCAGTCATGCGTTCGATGAGAAGGGCATTGTTTCGTCTGAAATTTACCAGAAACTGCTCTTTGGCAAACTGGAGGTGAACGAGGGAATGCTCATTGAGAACATCGTGGCTCAAATGCTAACCGCCAGCGGCAACAAACTCTTTTTCTATAGTAAGTCATCAGAGAAAGCCGAAGAACGCATGGAAATTGACTTCTTGCTCCAAAAGGACAAAGTGACCAGCCGCCACAATATCCGTCCGATAGAAGTCAAAAGCGGCAAGAACTATACGTTATCTTCCCTAACGAAGTGCATGAACAAGTTTGACGAATACCTAGCTACTCCTACTTTGATTCATGCAGCCGACTATAAAGTAGAGAACGGTGTCACCTATCTTCCTCTTTACATGACACCCTTACTATAAGTACTCATATATAAGACCGTAATTTTGCAAAAGTTTCGGTAAAATAAAAAGTAGAGTATTACACTCTATCCAAGTATGACAGAAAAAGATTCCGGAAAAAATCGAGTTACGGAGGAGAAAAAATGAAAAATAGTGCTCCGTAACCCTGTTTTTTTGCCGTTACGGAGCAGTAAAAAGAAACTATTGTATCATTAAAACATCACTATCTACATTTGATAAACGCAGGTCATGCCATCGGGCTCAAGGGGGGCAAAGGGTTGTCCGAGCAGCACGATATAGAAACGCGGCAGGGTTTGCACTGGCGGATGCTGCTTAATGTAGCGCTCAATCTTGAGGCGGGCGGCGTGCCGCAACTGCTCATCCTCACATGGGACGAGCGCATCCCTCTCAATGAACGCAATATGCCAGAAGGACATGTAGCCCAACACATATTGCTCTACCCTATCCACAGGGTTACCGTCACGCACGAGACTCTGCCACGTGAATCCTTCCTTCTCATGCAAGGCCACAACGGCCCAAGACAAATCGATATATCTTAATTCCTGTTTCATAGCCTGTTTTTCTCTTGATTACCGGCACCTGTGCCCTTGTACTTGTTGCGCGTCCAGTTAAAGTGGTAACGCACGGTCACCTCGGCATAGCGGGTCTCATTGGTGCGGTGCTGCCACAGTGTCAACTCGCCGAAGTGCACCAGCACGTCTTGGCCATTGCGATGAAACAAGTCATGCCCCGCAACTTTAACCGACAGGCGGTCGTCAAAGAACGTCTTTGTCAAGCCGATATATAGGTCAAATTGATGACTGCGGACGCTGATGTTCTCACTGTCACCCTTTCCTTGCCAATCGAGGGAGAGCGACCCTGTCCACGATGGCGAGAACTTGAAGGTGTTGCTCCACTGGGCACTCAAGACGGGGCTCTTAGGGCTATAATAGCCATCGGGCATAGGAATCTTCATCCATTCCTTCATGACCGAGAGGGTTAATTGCGGATGCCATAATCCCAACTGAGGCGCAGCGGTCAGGCTGGCACTCAAGATATCCTTCTTATCGATATTGTCTTGATAGATGAGCGTGGTGGCTTCGTGCCCCTCGACCTGATGGCCCAACTGCGCAACCACGTCACTCAGATGGGAATAACTCACGTTGAGCGAGAGGAATTTCCATGTCGCGTCGATCGACACGCTGTTGATGATAGTGGGCTTGAGATAAGGGTTACCCGATTGCCAGGTAAATCGATTGGAATAGTAGGTCATGTTGCTCAACTCAAAGTAGGTGGGGCGGCGTATCTTCATCGCATAACTCAACAACCCCTTGACGTTACCCACTTGGGTCGAGAACGACAGGCTGGGAAACAGGTGGTTGAAGTGACGGCTCTGGCCGTCGATGCGGATGCCCTGGCTATAGTAGCCGGTATTGACATACTCGTCGCGCAGGCCTCCCCGAACTTGTCCAATGGGGGTCATGCGGCTATACTCGACAAAAGCGCTGTAATTCTGCTCCTTGACCTCTGCTTCGCTGCTGGGCACAAGGTGGAAGGAGTTGAAATAGTCATCGTTGCGGTGAGTGTAGTTGGCCTCGCCACCTACCATCATCGTGCCACCCCACAGAGGCCAAGAGAGGACGAGTTTGCCAGCAAAGAGTTCATTTCTCACGTTGTTCTCGCTGTGGAGCGAGCGGTCATCCCACTCCTGGCTTTCCTCAACATCCCGATTGCGCGCATGTGTCTTGGTAAAGTAGTAATCGGCATTAAAATCGATGTTGGTCTTGCCCAACTCGCCGTTATAATAAATGTTGAGCGAGTGCGGCATGTTGTGGGAGGTTTCTTCCACATTGTTGGTTTCGAGATGGTCATAGAAGTTGCCATCGGCCATCACGTCAGCCACAAAGCAGCCTGTACTCTTATCATAGATCCTGATGCTGCTGGTGTATTGGAAGCCCACCGAGTGCTTGTCATTGAACTGGTAATTGGTTCCCAAAACCAAACGCAAGATGTTGTAATTACCCTGGCTGCGGCCGTGATTGTCCTGATGCCAGATGGTGTCGGCTGCAACGTCCTGGGTAATGCGGTACTTCTGCAACCAGCCGTTCTCAAAGTCGCTGACCGTACCAAAGATGTCTAGTCCATGGTGGCGGTAGTTCCAGAGAAAGGCATTGTAAGTGCGCGACATTTCGCCCTGATAGAAACTGCTGCGCAGGTGTCCGCCCCATCCCTCGCCCTGCACCTTGCGCGTCTTGATGCGGATGACACTCTGCACCGATGCATCATATTTTGCGCCAGGGTTGGTAATTACCTCAACGCTGACGATGTCTTGTGATTTCAGTTCGTTCAGTTCGCTGGCATCACGCATGAGGCGGTTGTTGATGTAGATGAGCGGTGTGCCCTTGCCGAAGACTTCCAGCTTGCCACCGTCCTTCTTCAGCACGCCCGGGATGTTGCGCAGCACATCCTCGGCGGTGCCCAGCTTGCTCAGAATGGTGCCCTCAACACTCGTGAGTACCCCCTCGCTACCCAATTTGTGGACGGGGCGCTCCCCCTCCACTACCACCTCGCCCAGCAACGCGGCATCGGGCTGCATCACGATGTCGCCAGCACTTGCGCCATTCGTTTCCACCCAGCGGGTGGCATAGCCCACACTGGAAATCTTCAACAGGCAGTCGTTGCAATCGGTCGTGAGGGCAAATGTGCCGTCCTCGCTCGTTGTGGTGCCCTGCACAAAGCATCGGCACTTGGTTCTCGTCCACCACGCGGCCTGTAATAGTATCGGCAACAGCGGCGAGTACCACAATAATCGTCAGAATAACGGTAATCAATCTCTGAATCATAGTTTCTCTATCTTGGTTGTTCGATGGCAAAATTATCGACATCAACCTCAATAAAGACACGCACTAAAGGGTGAAAAGTTGCAATTGTGGAGCGACGAAACCGCATTTTCACACTTTAGGGTGTTAAAATGCCTTGTCGCGCATTACGATTTCTTAATGATAAGGCTTTTTAAGTATCATCGTTTGCAGGGATAGAGCATTTGGGGTATATTTGCGCTACCATAAACCTGAAAACCGATATGGCTAAAGTTGAAGACTTTTTTACGTTGACCAACAGTGTCGAGGGCGTGGATGACGAGCAGTACCGGCATCTCGACCCCATGATACGCGCCATCGACGCGATGGCCAATGCGACCTACCAGAGCATATATGTCATCGACTACCTCAGGCAAGGTTTCCTGCATGTGGCCAGCAATCCGCTCTTCCTGTGCGGACACACGGCCCAAGAAGTCAAACAAATGGGCTACCGCCTCTACATCGACCATGTTCCCGCCGACGAGCAACCCATGCTCACCGAGATAAACGAAGTGGGCTTCAAGCGTTTCAACGAGGAGCCCATAGATGAACGCAGCCGTTGCTTCATGAGCTACGACTTCCATATCGAGAACGGTGAGGATTGCTATCTAGTGAACCACAAGATCACGCCGTTTGCCCTGGCGCCCGACGGTCGCGCCTGGCTGGCAATGTGTGTCGTGTCACTGTCGCATCACACCACGCCAGGCCATGTGGAATTCCGCAAAAAAGGGCAGCAAGTCTATTGGGAGTATAATCTGGACGGCCATCGCTGGCAGGAGCGACAGAGCATTACCCTGAGACAGCAGGAGAAGCAGGTGCTCATCCTGTCGGCCCAGGGCTATACCGTACCGCAGATTGCAGACAAGTTGTGCCGTGCGATAGATACTGTCAAAACCTACAAGCGGGCAATGTTTGAGCGGCTGGGGGTGCGCAGCATTACCGAAGCCCTCACGGTAGCGACTAACCTAGGGCTGATATAAAAGGAAACAGGTTGATTATCACACAAGGGACGGGCAACATGAAGTGCCTGTCCCTTGTGTGATGTAGTAATCAGATGTGTCCTTGGGGTTACTTGATTTCCTTTACCAGATAGATCATCGTGGGGAAGTGGTCGCTGTAACCGTTCAGGAAGATACCGGACGAGAAGGTGCGCAGGGGATAGCCCTGACGGTCGCCCTCGCTCGAGCGCAAGAACTTGCGGTTGAGTACCTCGGCACGCGAGAAAGTCAAGGTGGGCTTGTCCTTACTGTCGTAGTTCTTCAAGAAATAGTCGGTAAAGATAATCTGATCAAACAGGTTCCAGTTGCCCTTGTAACCCAAGGTGCCAATGCCACGTCCCAGGATGTTCCACCACGGATTGAAGCACGATCCCGGCTCGGTGCAGTCCTTGATCTCCTTCTTGGCACCGAGAGCCTCGCAACAGGACTTGTTCTGCGGGTCATCGTTCAAGTCACCCATGAAGATGATGCCCTGGTTGGGGTCGTCACGCAGCAGCGAGTCCATCGTCTCGCGAGCCATGCGTCCGGCAGCCTCGCGCAGGTAGCTCGACTGTTCTTCGCCACCCAGTCGCGACGGCCAGTGATTGACCATGATCGACACCTTCTCGCCAGCCAGCAGTCCAGTGACGCAGAGCTGGTCACGGGTGCGGAACTCAGGATAGTCGGGCAAGTACTTGCCGATGTTCTGGTTGGTCACGTTCAGCACCTTAAAGAAGCGGGGGTTGTAGAGCAAGCCCACATCCACGCCACGACGGTCGGGGCTGTCGTGGTGCACAATCTGGTAGCGGCGGTCCTTGATTTCGGGCTGGCGCACGAGGTCCTGAAGCACGGTGATGTTCTCGATCTCACTCACGCCGATGATGACGGGACCGTCGGCAGGCGAACCTTTCACCTCCATCTGGCTGATGGCATAGGCCATGTTGTGCTGCTTCTGCCAGTACTTTGTGCCGTTCCACTGGCGGGCACCCTCGGGCGAGAATTCCTTGTCATAGACACCATTGTTGTTGATCGTGTCAAACAGGTTCTCCAGGTTGTAGAACATCACGCCATACATCAGGTAACGGCGTTCCTGCTCCACTTGCTGCTCTTGATCCTGGCCCTGGGCCAGCGCCGGCAGCAATGCCACCAGCGCCAGAGCCATCCATAATGCTTTCTTCATCATAACGATTATGCTTTAATTAGTCAGCATTGATTACTGTTCCCATACAAGGTTCCAGATCGAAACACGGTCCTTGTTGCCCGTCGATGCCGAGGGACACAGGTTAGTGATCTCGATGGTGAAGTCACCGTTGATGTCGCAAGTCTGCTCAAAGGTGTAAGCCGTCTTGGAGGTAATATCAGTCCTGTTGACGGTCCACGACTTGACCACATTGCCATTCTGCTTCACGTCAATACGGAAGGCGAGGCTCTTGTCAGAGAAGGCTGCGCCATAGTTGAACGAGAGCTTCTTCATGCCACCTGACAGGGTCGGCGATTTGATCGTTCCCACGGCAGTGGTCTTACCATTCAGCGTCGGAGCCATCGCAAACTTGGTTTCGCTGCCTGTCATGTAGCTGATGAACTGATAAACGGGAGGAGCATCGGATACACCACCCTGGAACAAGAGACTGTTGCTGGCCACCCAACCCTTGGTCGAGGTGAAAGTGTCATACTTGCTGCCCTGAGGTGTGCCCATCGTCTCAAAGTCGGCACGTGTTGCGGGAATCATGTCACCATAACCGAAGGAAACATTGTCAATGCGCCAGGTCATATAGTTATTGCCCGAGTTGCCTTCAGCATAGTAGCGGAAAGCGATGTAGTAGATGCCGTCAGCCCATGCGCTCAAGTCAATGTCCTCGACGGTTGTCCACTCGCTCCATGTGCTTGCGGGAGGCGTCGGGAGCTTGGGATTAAGTTTTTCCTTAACGGTTGCCTGATTGGGATCGGCCAAGTCAAGGATATAAACCTCAAACTTGTCGGCAGTGGCATTGTAAGGATTGGTATTGACGTCAAATGACAAGGTCTTGCTCTTGGCATTCTTGATGTCCAATGCAGGGGTGATCAGCCAATTGTCATAGGGAGGCTTATTGCCATTATAACCAGATACCTGAACGAAGAAGTCGGTCGGGTTGTTGCTGGGATAGGAATACCAGAACCAAGGCTTGTCGCCAGATATGGTAACGATCGACCAGTCGGCAGGAATCTGGGAGTCAAAGGTCTCCTTGAGTTGTGACACACCAGTTTCGGGAGGCAATACAGGCAGCTCATATTCTCCCTTGGCACCAGTATTTACAATGACACCGGCAGCGCCCATGTAGGATTCCAATGAACCCTTCACCTTGATCAGTTTCTTGAGCAGTTTGGAATGAGCCCTCAGGTTGGCCTCTTCACGGAAGTACGAGCCTTGAGGCAGGGGAACGATCACACACTTGGTGTAGTCCTTGCATTCGGGATCATCGGCAATCACGAGGGTGTTATCCAGCACCGTGGGAGCGCTCCACTCGATATCGGCATTGCTCTTGACGGCAGTGACCTCGGGTGCTACAGCACCCACTACATAACCAGCTACCCAACCCCTAGAGCCGGAGTTTTGCCTCTGGAGAGCCTCAGCTACGTTAAAGGGGTTACGCTTGGTACCGCTAGTGTTGCCAGTGATGACATCGCTAGCACTGCGCAGATACATCTGCCAGGTTGTGCCATAGCATCCAACCAAACCAACGACATCAACTTCACTCTCGGGCAGGATGTCGGCACGGAAATCGGCATAACCGCTGTTGCGGATGATGAGCGAATTGCCGTTCTCGTCGGTGATGTTGCGGTTGGTGTTGTTGGTACTGGAGTTTCCGGGAACCGGCGTTACAGCAAACGGTTCACCAGCATCATCAAATGTCACACCATTGATGCGAACCAGACGTCCCTGATACTTGAGCATGCTCTCGGCATCGGTCTTCAAATCACTGATGGTGATCTCGAGCGTGTCGATTTTGGAGACATCAGGCAGACCATTGAGCTCGGCTACCGACTCCCACATGGCCTGGGGCAGGAAAGTAGCTTCCCAGGCGTTACCTGCAGCATACCATTCGGGGTAACCCAGCTGCTGCTGCCCGTTGTACTTACCCACAAAGAGCCCCTTCATGGGCAGGACGATTTCCTGACCGAGTCGATAGTTGTTGTACAGGCTGCTCTGATTGATGGAGATTGCCAATCCAGCACCCGACTCGTCCATGATATAGAGGCACTTGTAGATGTTGCCACTCTCGTCGCTACTTGTCACCCAACCGTGAATGACCTCATCCTCGGTTACGGTATCGATGTAGTTCCTGTCATCTTGCCAGTGTTTGGCTTTGAATTCAGCGATGGTCATGTTGGGCGTGTGCTCGGCGGTGGGAATCACCATGGGCGGTTGGTCAAACTCATCGTTGCAGGCAGCGGTGAACACCAACAGGAGCATCAGGCTGAGATAATAATTAAAACGTTTCATAATGTCGATTGTATTGTTTGTTTTATTGTTATCTTGATTGATTGTTGTAATTGAATGCTTGATTAGAAACGCAGACCCAAGTTCAAGAACATCTTAAATCCCTGTGCATAGTAGTACTTGTTGGGGAATTTGTTGGCGGTGTTGGTAATATCCTTGGTGTCGGTACGACCCTGCTGATAACCACCCGTTTGGATGTTCCTGTTGTCGAGAATGTTGTTCAAGTTCAAGTTGATGTTAAACGATGCCGTGCGGTTGATGTAGATCACATGACCGATGCTGGCATTGATGATCAGGGCCTCGTTGAGTTTCTCCTGTACACTGAGGTCCTTGATGATCTGCTTCAAGTGTTCCTCACTCTCGGCTTTGAGATACAGATCGTTTATCGTCTCGTGACGTGTGGGTGAGATGCTCACATAGGAACGGTTCATCCACGCGCCGTTCAATTCAACAAACCAATTTTTGGGGCCAGCCCAGTTGAATGCCAGCGAGTAGCACTCCTGGGGTGTTCCTGCCACATAGAAGTTCTTGAGGTAAACAAGACTGGTCACATCCTCCTCAGCACCGTTCTCGTAGCTGCGGGTACCAACGGGACGGTTCTTGTACTGATAACGGGCAATGTTGGCAGCGGCATTAACGGTCAACGAGGGAGAGAGCTTGTAGCTGAGTCCCACCTCAACGCCCTTGTACTGCTTGTTTACACCGGTGAGCGCAAAGTTCATGAACGTGCTGTGAACATCGTCATAGAATGCGGTGCGCTCGGTATTGTCACGCTGATCGGTAAAGAATGCGGTGACGATACCCTTGAAGTTGCGGAAGTTCATCGCATAGCTCAGGTCGGCCGAGAAGATTTTCTCCACCTTGAGGTCAATGACGTCGTCCTTGGTGCGGGACGAGATGTATGCATCATAGGGGCGAGGAGCCTCGGTGCCATAGAATGCATGGCCCGTGAAGCTGTTGCGGCCATCAAGCTTAAAGGTGATACCAGCCTTGGCGCCATAGGTCAAGAAACGATGAGCATCGCCCTTGCCGTAGGAATTCTCGGGGGCACGGCCGTTGCGCATGTGACCGTCGCGCTGGAACTGGAAGTAGTCACCCTTTACACTGGCAAACATCTCCCACTTGGCCAGGTTGAGCACCCACTGGTGCCACAGCTGTGCCTTGAGCGTGAGAATATCGTAGTCATAACCGAAACGGTCACCTTCCAGAATCTTGCGGTTGGGGTTGTCCATATCGTTCTGGGCCATTGAGGGATTGTCGGGGAAATCACGCTCGCTGTACTGGTCCACATCGAGCCAGTAGCGGCCACCCAGCAGGTCCTTGACGGTCTTGTAGTAGGACGACACGGTGTAATTGGCATTAGCACCGGTCTGCATCGTCAGCTGATTGGAGAAACGCTTGTTCAGCACCGATGACAGCGTGAAGCTCGACTGATTGCTGTGGCGTTTCTCGAGCATGTAGGTCGATCCGGTTTCCACACCCGTCTGATCAGCCAGATAATTGTTCATGTAGTTGACGTTGTACAGGTTGTCCCAACGGATTTGAGTGTAATCACTCTCGCTGGTCCAGCGCTCGGTGTACTCGTCGATAACCTCAGGACTGGTGTAATAGGACGGCAGATAGCGGTAATAGTCAGGACGCGGGTCGGCAGCATCATGCCAGTTGAGCGCGGCCTTGCTGTAGAAGGACTTGTGGTAGGCAAAACCCGTGTTGAGCGAGGTGTTCTCGTTGGGCTTCCACAGCCAGTTCAGGATGGCGGTGGGGTCAAACGATTCAACCACCTTGGAGTTGCGCTTTTTGCCCTCCTGCCAGCCCCAGTCGGGGCTGTACATGTTGCTGCCCACGAGCTGGCAAGCCTCGACAAACACAGCCGAATTGGCGGCACGCTTGGTAGGAGCGCCAAAGGTGGTCAGCGTGAGCGAGTGCTGGGGGTTGAAGACCTTCTGCAACGAGAGGAAGTAACCCCAGCTGTTGTAGAACGATCCGGGATAGACGCCCTCGTCGGCATAGCGGGCGACAGCCGAAACGGTCATTGCCCATCCATGCTTGTTCAAGCCCGTGGCGTGTGTGACCATGCCACGCCAGCGGTAATTGCCGTTGGTGTAGGCGAGACTCAAACGTGTGCCAGGAGCATAGTCGGCAGCAAATGTCTTGATGTTGTTGGCACCGCCAATGCCACCAAATCCATAAGCATTGTCTTCAAGTCCCATGCCGATGGTCTTGTTCCTGAATGCCTGGTTCAAGCCACCTGTCATCGAGTAGTTGAACGAGAAGCGCACACCATCGTTAAAGGGGATAGCGTTGATGTAGGTCTCGGTCTTCTGATTCTCGTAACCGCGAATGCGGAAACGAGCCGTGCTGAAGGTGTAGCTCGACGCCTGATAGAAGGGGTTGTCGGTCGCGCCGCTGAGCAGCGCTACCTCCTGTGTGTTACCTTCCTCGTCTTCGAGCTGAGATTCGGACAATGCCATGTCGGCGACAGCATTGCGGTACTCAAGCACCTCGGCGCTCTCAAATGAGACGGGCTCGACTTGAATCGTGCCCAGGTTCTCAATCTCATTGTCGATAATGGTCACCGACTGGCTCCAGTCCTTGTACCCGTAGCACAAGACCAGAAGCTCGTCAGCGCCCTGCCGGGCATCGTCAATCAGGAACTTGCCCAATGCATCGGTTGTTGCTGCATTGCCCTGATTGTCAAGCATGACGGTAGCACCCACAACGGGCAGGCCGCTTTTTGCATCAACGACCATACCCTGCACACCTGTTTGCTGAGCCAGCAGCGGCAGGGTTGCAAAGAGTGCTAAAAACAAAAACAGTTTAAGTCTCATAAAAAATAAATATATATAACAGTTATTAGTCCTCTACTTAGCCAGTTTGCCAGTATGATACTTTTTTAGTTAATTTAACTGAAAGTCCAAAAGGGGTTTTACACAATCAGATAAAATTTGTCAAAAGTACATTCTTTTTCTGACGTATCAAAGGAAAAAACGCTTTTTCACACTTTTCATCTCCTACTAATCCAAGTCAGTCATCGTGAGCTCAGAGATGATTAATGTTTGCGGTCTTTCTTGAAGTAATCGTTATAGATTTTGATACCGAACACAATAGCACTGGCCACGGTAGTAATGACATTGGTGATGAACAAGGGCCAGTTAGCGAGCATCAATCCCTGGATGGCAAAGAAAATGCCACCCAGTCCTGTCATCAGGAAGGTGGGAAGGGCAATTCCATCGGTATCATGGGTGCGGATGGTATAAACCGCTTGGGGCATGTAGCCCAGCACCAGGCAGATAGACCCGGCGTAGCCGATAATGTCGGTCAAGTGAGCAGAGATAAATTCCAGCATAATAATCAATTATCAGTTTAAATTATATACAATGCACTTAAGTTTCGCAAGCAGATAACTTGCTCACTGTTTTAATGTTTAAGGGTTAACGGTTAAAGAATTGTCTCTTAAAAAAACTGAACTGATTCTTGCAAAAGTCATCATCAGGCGTTTCAAAGTCCATCTTCAAACATTAACCTTTATCCTTTAGGCTCAAGTTCTTGAAGTGCTTCAGGCACTTTAGGAACTTGAAATTGCAATATGAGTGTGGGACCCGATTGGGGGCCCCACACTCATGGTCATTTTTTACTTCAGTCCGCACTCGCGCATGAGTTCCTCGACAGCTGCCTTGAGCTGCAGGTCCTCACCGTTGATGACGGTCTCGGGATTATTGGCAATCTTGATATCGGGCTCGAGCTGCGTGTTTTCGAGGTAGTTACCCTCGGGCAGCAGGTAGCCGATGATGGGAATACCGAACACAAGCGACGAATCCTGCAGGCGCTCCCATGACACGCTGCTCATGGTGCCAGGCACTGGCATGCCCACGAGTTTGCCCAACTTGTCATGACTGTAAACCCAGGGCGTACCGTGAGCATTGCTGTAGTTGGCCTCGCACTGCAACATGATGCTGGGCTTGTTCCAGCGGCGGCTGGGCATATCACAGGCCTCGCGACCGCGAATCACCTGCGTAAAGTACTTCTTACCGCTGAAGAGCACCTCAATGTCCTCGTGCAGGCGACCGCCGCCGTTGAAGCGGGTGTCGATCACGATGCCATCACGCTTGTAGTATTTACCCAGTATATCACTGTAGATATCGCGGTAACTGGCATCATTCATCGACTCCAGGTGCACATAACCCAGGCGACCGCCCGACAGGCTGTCCACAACGTGGGCGTTGCGCTTTACCCAGCGCTTGTACATCAAGTCGCTCAAGGCGCCCTTGCTGATGGGCTTCACCACCTCTTCCCAGCGCTTGCCGGTGTTGGGGTCGAAGAGCGAGAGCAGGGTCTTCTTGCCTGCCTGGCCGTTAAGCAGTTCGGTATAGTCGTTCTCCAGGTTGATATAGGTGCCGTTGATTTTTTCAAGAACAACGCCGGCCTTGATTTTGCTCTTGGCCTTGGCCAGGGGACCGCCCTCAATGACCTCGTCAATCTTGAGGCCGTTGCCGGTATAGCTCCAGTCGTAGATGAGGCCCAGGTCGGAGGTAGCCTCACCGCTGGTGGGATAGAAGCGGCCGCCAGTGTGGGAGGCGTTCAACTCTCCCAGCAGTTCGCTCAACAGGTTGGCGAAATCCTGGTTGTTGTTGATGTGGGGCAAGAACTTGCGGTAGATTTCCACATAGGATTTCCAGTCACAACCGTGGTAGCTGAGGTTGTAGAAACGCTTTGTGATCTGCTTGTCCACGTGGTTGAACATGTACTCGCGCTCTGCAAACAGGTCCATCTTCATGTCGGCAGTATAGGTGATGGGGGTGAGCTTGTCACTGGCTACGGCGAGCTTCTGCATCTTGCTGCCACCCAGCACAAACAGCGTCTTGCCATCCTTGCTGGCCTGGATGTCGGCACCACCGCCGCCCATCTTGTTCAGCAGTTTGGTCTCGTGCTTGCGCAGGTCCATCTTCCACAGGTCATAACCGCTCTCAAATGCCGAGAGGTAGTAGAGAGACTCGCCGTCGGGGGTGATCATGCAACCCGAGATGTTGCTCGAGTTGGGCGTCACGCGCACAATGCGGTCCTCGATGCCGTCGAGTTCCACCTTCAGGCTCTTGTCATCGGCCTTGGCGGCAGGAGCGGCTTTGCCTTTCTTCTTGCTGTTCTTGCTGGCCTCGGCAGCCTTTTCCTCGGCCTTCTTGGCCTCCTTCTCGGCCTCGGTCAGCAGTTCATAATCCTCCTTGTTGAGGTTATAGCGATCCAGGGCCTCCTGGTTGACAAAGGCCAGGAAGACGTCGTCCTGCGATCCCCACGATGCATGGCTGCGCATACCGTAGCGGTTGCTGCGGAACATGATGGCGTTGCCCTCCATCACCCAGCGGGGATCTTCGCTGATATAGGCACTACCGGTGATATTGGTGATCTTGCCACCAGTGGCGGGAACGATGCCGATGTCGGTATAGGGGTCACGCTGGTTGCCGATGAACTCGAGGGCAAACCACTTGCCGTCGGGCGACCAGCTGTAGTTGAACTCACCATTGGTCTCATACCAGGTCGAGCCGTCGGTCACCTGGGTAACCTGCTTGGTCTTGAGGTCCATCACCTTGAGGTAGAAGCGGTCCTCGATAAAGGCCAGTTTCTTGCCGTCGGGGCTCAGGCAGGGACGTGTGCGCTCGACGGTGGTCGAGGGCAGCAGGATTTCTTCCTTGATAATGGTGGCATTGGGGAAGTTGGGGTCATCCTTGCGCTCGATGGTGGCAAGTACCAGTTCCCAGTTGCCATTGCGCTCGGTGGCATAGGCCAGCGTGCGGTTGTCGGCACCCCACGATACCCAATTTTCGGCCTCGGGAGTGCTGGTGATACGCTTGGTAGTATTGTACTCTACCGAAGTCACAAAGACCTCGCCGCGAACCACAAAGGCAACCATCTTGCCGTCGGGCGAGGCGGCAGCGTCGGTAGCACCACGGGAGAACGACAGGCGCTGTATCTGGTCGCTGTCGTCATGCCACAGGCTGATGTCCACCTTGCTGGGCTGACCACCCTGACGCATGGTGTAGAGTTCACCGTCCTGGGTGAAGCACAGCGTGCCGTTGTTGGCAATCGACAGGAAACGGACGGGATTCACCGTAAAGTTGGTCACAGGCTTCAACTGGTTGGGGCGGTCCAGCGGCATTGAATAGACGTTCATCGAGCCTCCGTTGCGCTCGCTCAGGAAATATACGGTCTTGCCGTCGGGGCTGAGGACGGGATTGCGGTCCTCACCACCGATGTCGGTCAGGTTGGTGTGATGGCCGGTCTTGGCATCATAGCACCAGATGTCGCGGGTAATCGACGAGGTGTGGTGCTTGCGGTACTCGTCCTCACCGCCCTTGCGGTCCTGATAGACGAAGTAGTCACCTGTCTTGTTCCAGCAGATGTACTCGGCAGGAGTGCCCAGCTCGCGGGTAGCACGGCCACCCTCAACCGGCACCTTATAGACCTCGGTCAAGCGGCCACTAGGGAACAGCATGCTGCTGGCAGGGTCCTGAATGGCAGCGCTGAAGTAGATGTACTTGCCGTCGGGGCTGAAGGTCCACGGCGTCTCGGCGGCGCTGTTGCGGGTGAGCTGCTTGGGCTGTCCGCCGTCGGCAGGCATGACAAAGATGTCATTGTTACCCTTACGGTCGCTGGCAAAGGCGAGCGTCGTGCCGTCGGGGGACCACACGGGCATGGATTCATAACTCGACTGTGAGGTCAACTGCACAGCCTGTCCGCCAGTCGAAGGAACGACATAGATGTCACCCTTGTAGCAGAACGCGATCTTGTTACCGTCAGGCGAAATGCTCGCAAAACGCATCCACAACGGCGTGTCGGCCATCGCGGTCATCGCCGTCACCGCGGCGAGGGAAAGCAAGATTTTCTTCATCATTTTTTATTCTTAGTAGGGTTTAATCCTGCAAATTTACTAAAAAAGCGATTACAAGCTCCCGGTTTTGGCCGAAAAACGCTAAAAAACATCCCTATAAACACGTCATCAGCCGCAGCTCGAGTCATCGGTAACAGCGGCTGATGATTATCGGGATGTAATAGTATCACTTGCCGAAGCCCTTGTCATCACCTCCCAGCAGCGACTTGAAGAACTCTAACGCACTATTAGGGTCATCGCTGTATTTTGCACCATGTTCCTTCATCCACTCCCCGTAATTCAGATTCTGGCTGACCTTATCTATGGATTCCTCATCGGTATAACTATTGAGTTTGTTATATGTCTCATTGGAAAAGAGCATCGCAGCATAGTCAAGATCTTCGATAGACAATTTGCCATAAGCGCTATTCAGCAATATTACGGGAAGATTCTTGGCCATCCATTCTTTTGCATCTTCGCCCGACTCTTTCCTTTTGGACTCATCCATGTCAACTTTACCCTTAGCTTGCTCCATCCTTTCATCCATCTTCTTGAACATAGCATCCTTCAAGGACTTCACCAAAACCGACTCCATCATCACTTGATTGAATTTGTTGATATAGGCAGTATCGATTTCGGCATTAGGCTGGAGTTGGGAGTGCAAACGGTCTAACGATTTCGGGGTCCTGTATTTGCCCTCGGACACGATCTCCATCGCCTCAAAGAGCGGTTCCATCACATAATTAGCGAATTCCAACATCCAATCTTTTTGGTGGCTTGAATAAGCCTTGTACTCAGGCGAGGAATACAGCGAAGTCATTTCTCTCATTTCGGCCTCGGTAATGCCTTTAGCCTTCCACAAGGGCACCGTGACGTCCAGCAGGGCATCCTCAAGGTATTCATCAATATAACGTTTTGTCAACTGGTCAATGTCCACATCACCACTCCTATCATACACGATGCTTATCGTTGAAATGAGCGACTTGGCATGTTCAACTTGATCTGTTGCTGCCATGAAGTCCTTCACGGCCTGGCGGTAACTGTCCTGGGAATAAGCGCTGGCGGCAAGCAGCATCACCAGTAGTGTAGTAAGTAATCTTATTTTTTTCATATTGTCAGTTTTTATTAGGTTTTTAATAACACTTATTAGTGTTGATTGTTATTGCAAAGTTAAATGAGATTACCATAGAAAACAAATTCCGGTACACTTTTCCCAAACATTATTATAAAATAATTTAAATTCCACGCATTCACTTTGCGCCACAAAAAAATGTTTCTAATTTTGCAGGTTAGACTTAATCATCATATTTGGATAAAGACAATGACTAAACGGTTTTTCATGGCGCTATTCGCCATTTGTTTGGTTACTCTGAGTGCATTGGCCGATGACAAATACGCTCAGGCCACATTTGAAGTGAAGAGCCACGATTTCGGCACCATCAAGGAGGCCAATGGCCCTGTGTCATGCACCTTTGAGTTCACCAACACGGGCGACAAGCCGCTGCTCATCATCGACGCGACGGCCTCGTGCGGATGCACACGCCCCGAATATCCCACCAAGCCCATCAAGCCGGGCAAGAAGGGCAAAATCAAGGTGACCTACAGCCCCATCGGCCGTCCTGGCGCCTTCAAGAAGACGGTCAAGATCAAGACCAACGGCAAGGAACGCACCACCACCCTGCGCATCGAAGGCACCGTCATTCCCAAGAAATAAGTGAAACGGGGACTGTACATAGCGTTGTTGCTGGCGATGTCGGTCTTGGCCTCCGTTGCCCAACCCGAAGCTACCTGGCTGGAGCGAAGTCATGACTTTGGCCCCCTGATGGAGCAGGACGGCAAGGTCACGTGTCACATGCGCCTGACCAACACAGGAACCAAGCCGCTCATCATCGTCAAGGCTCAGGCTGGCTGCGGCTGCACCGCCGTCACCTATCCCGAGTCACCCATCCAACCTGGAGACACTGTAGCTGTGGGCATCACCTATAACCCGTCAGGACGGCCTGGCCAGTTCACCAAGCAGGTCCTTATCTTCACCAATACGATTCCCCGGCGCACGATTCTGGAAACCTCGGGCAACGTTATCCCTACCGCAGCGACCCTCGACAAGCAATACCCCCTGTCGGCGGGCTCACTGCGCATCAGTCAGCCGACTCTCCCCCTGGGTGAAATCATCCGCGGCAAGAACAAGACCGAGTTCATGAGTGCCTACAATGCCTCGACCGACACGATTCTCGTGAGTGTGACAGGCGGCAATGATCACCTGAGGCCGGCCCTCGTCCCCGACACCGTACCGCCGGCACGGGTCTCGGCTCTGACGGTACATTACCTCTCGGGCAAGGCCCCACTGTGGGGACTGAACACCGACACACTGACGATAACCTGCCGCCCACTGCGCCAACCATCGACAGCCACAGCGGGCACGGCCGATGTGCAGGTCATGGCACAGGTCATCGAGTCGTTTGAGGACCTGACCGAGGGACAACGGCACGATGCACCCGTGGCGAGTATAGATTGTGGCGAGAGACTTGATTTTGAAACCATTCAAGCCACAACAACGGTCACACGTTCATTCACCATCACCAATAAAGGGAAAGACGAGCTCATGATCAGGCGCCTATGGGTTCCTGACGGCGAAGGGATTACCGTAACCGCCAACCGCACCGAAATCAAGCGGGGCAAGTCGGCAAACGTCACAGTGACGGTCGACACCTCCCGCCAGCAGGGCGACCTGCTCAACGTGCCGTTGACGGTAATGACCAATGACCCCGTGACACCCCGTCTCACCATCCGCCTGGTGGGCATCATCGAATAACGAAAAACAACATTCATCAACATAATATGGCAGACAAAACAAGAATCATACAGCACACCGAAGAATGTCCCAGCATGAATCATCCCGAGAATGATGACCAGTTTGCCGGGCTGCAGGTCAACAGCGGCGTGGAACAGCCGCCCATCGTCAACCCCTACCTGAAACGCAAACGCAAACCCCAGCTGACGCCCGCCGAGTATGTCGAGGGCATCCGCAAGGGCAACCGCGCCGTGCTCGGTCAGGCCGTGACATTGGTCGAGAGCCGCAACGCCGAACACCAGATCATTGCCCAGGAAGTCATCGAGAAGTGCCTGCCCTACACGGGCAACTCCAGACGCATCGGCATCACGGGCGTTCCTGGGGCCGGCAAGAGCACGTCGATCGACTCCTTCGGCATGCACGTCATCAAGCAGGGGCACAAGCTGGCCGTACTGGCCATCGACCCCAGCAGCGAGCGCTCCAAGGGGTCCATCCTGGGCGACAAGACGCGCATGGAGCGTCTGGCCATCGAACCCGATGTGTTTATCCGCCCTTCCCCCTCGGCCGGTTCGTTGGGTGGCGTGGCACGCAAGACGCGCGAGACCATCGTGCTGTGTGAAGCGGCAGGCTACGACACCATCTTTGTCGAGACCGTCGGTGTGGGCCAGAGCGAGACTGCCGTTCACTCGATGGTGGACTACTTCCTGCTCATCCAGCTTGCCGGCACGGGCGACGAGTTGCAGGGCATCAAGCGCGGCATCATGGAGATGGCCGACGGCATCGTTATCAACAAGTGTGACGGCGACAACATCGAGCGTGCCAACCTGGCCGCCGCGCAGTTCCGCAACGCCCTCCACCTTTATCCCCTGCCTCCCAGCGGTTTCCTGCCCGAGGTCATCACCTACTCGGGCTACTACGACCTGAACATCGACGGCGTGTGGGATATGATCGACCGCTACTTTGCACACGTCAAGAAGAGCGGCTACTTTGACGAGAAGCGCCACGAGCAGGAGCGCTACTGGATGCGCGAGACCATCAACGAGCAGTTGCTGGCCCGCTTTTACTTTGACCCCGAGATCGAGCGCTTGCTCACTATCAAGGAGGAAACCGTGCTGGCCGGCAAGCAGACGTCGTTTGTCGCCGCCAGTGATGTGCTCAACTTCTATTACGACAAGATCATTCACAAACATTCCAAGTCATGAAACAATTAGCGATCGTCTTTACGGTGGCACTGGTGGCGCTGTTTTGCTGCCAGTGTTCCACGTCACAGTATGCCCAGGCCAAGAAAGGAGCCAAATCCACCCCCTACACGGTGCTGGAGAACTACTTCGTGCGCAATACTGTTAAGCCGACCAAGCGATACCGCATCGTCCTGGACAACGAGAAGGACTTTGACGCTATCTTTGGTCATGCCTCACTCATGGGCAGCCTCCCCACCGACATCAACTGGAAGAAGCAATATGTCGTCGCCATCATGTTGCCCGAGACCAACCGTCCCACCATGGTTACGCCCCTGGATGTGAAGCAAAGCCCTGGCAATGTCATCTTCTATTATCAGGTGAACACGGGCCTCAAGACGAGCTACACGATTGTCCCCTTTGCCGCAGTCGCTCTCGAGCGCACGATTGAACCACAGGAGCTGCAGGTATTCTTTATTGAGAAATAAACGATGGAAGGAAATTATTGTTACCGTTACCCGCATCCCGCCGTAACGACCGATTGTGTTGTGTTTGGATACGACGGACTGCATCTCAACGTACTGCTCATCGAACGGGGAGGTGAGCCTTACAAGGGCTGCTGGGCTTTTCCTGGAGGTTTCCTCAACATCGATGAGGATGCCCCCGATGGCGCACGACGCGAGTTGCTGGAGGAAACCGGACTCGCTGCCGCCAATATTGAACAGCTGGGCGCATTTGCCACGCCCGACCGCGACCCACGAGAACGCGTCATCTCCATCGCCTTCTTTACGCTCACGCGGGTCCAGGAAGTCAAGGGCGGCGACGATGCACGTGTGGCGCGCTGGTTCCCCATCAACAAGCTGCCACATCTTGCCTTCGACCACCAGCAGATGTTTGAGCAGGCGTTACAACGTCTGTCGGACTGCCTCAAGCTCAAGACCGGCAATTTCTTCAGCGGCGACTTCTCCTATGAGGAGATCGACATGATCTACTTTGCCACGCTCACCAAGCGCTAGCCTGTTAACCGCCACTTGGCTGTTGTTGCCGCTATAGAACCTATAGCGGCAATCATGCTCACTGATGCAATAATTTGTTAACGGATATTAAACAATGTCTTAATTTCTTTGCTTTCTATGAATAATTGTTAATTTATCGTCAATTTGTGCCGAAAAATTATGTTATAAAACATATTTTGACCTAATTTTGCATCGGTTTTTCATGGTATTAGTTTTTAAGGTTTATGAGAATCAAGGTGTCGCGAGGCAGTTTGATTTTCAGAAAAAACAAAGAAAGATTGTTTAAAGGTTTATGTTAATGGTATTAGAAGGTTAATTAGTTATGCAATCCCCGACGCGAGTCGAGGATTTTTTTTGTATTTGGAAATAGCAGGAATCAACAATAATACCTACCTTTGCAGGTGTAACATTTAATCATTACGACTATGAAAAAGATTATCCTGCTCCTGCTCATCACCGCAACCGTTTTCACCACCTGGTCGTGCGCCAAGGGTAATGGTGAGACTTCATCAAGCAATAGCGACACAATCAATGACAGCACTTTGTGCCAGTTCAACAACATCGACACCGACAAGAAGTTTGCCTATGTCGATGACGAGGGCGACACGTTATATTTCAATAACTCGTTCTCGGCATTCTGGCCCCAGATCATCAATGGCAAGCCGTGTAACGAGCTCCAGCTGGCCCTGCTGCGTGCGATGACCGACAGCACCGGGTTCAATCAGCTGGACAAGGTCGTCGAGTTCCTGCTGGATCCTTCTAACTACACGGAGCTGAATGCCGATAGGCTTATTCCCGTCAACGCCGTCAAGCAAGATGAGGGCAAATTATCGACGAGCGATATCAACGTGAACTTGCAGACCATGGACGACCGTCTGCTCACCTATCACCTGGGCACCTACTCCTATATGGCCGGCGCTGCACATGGCATCTATGCCAACAACTACGTCACCTATGATCTCAAGACCGAGAAGGCTGTAAAGTTTGAAGACGTCATTGCCGACACGACCCTGCTGCGCACAGCAATCCTGAAGGCCATCAAGCAAACCTATCAATACGACAAGGATGACCTGTTCTTCCCTGACAACGGGCTCTTGCCATTACCCCGCGATTTCTACTTCGAGGATCTTGTGTTCCATGCCGTATATCAGGTTTACGAGATTGCCAGCTACGCTCAGGGCGCCATCGACGCTCCCATCTACCCCTACATGCTCAAGCCCGAGGAGATGAAACGCCTCTTCACACCCTATGGTCTGGAACTCATCAACTACACGGAATAAAAAAAAGATGTAGCGCAATCAATTGTTTTTCAGACATTTATTATGTCGTTAAAAATTTTTCTAGAAAATTTTCGAGAAAATCCTTTGCCAATTCAAAAATCCGTTGTACCTTTGCAGTCGCTTTGAGAAAGAAATTTCGATTGGCACTCACATGTTGGTGTGTTAGTTCAGTTGGTTAGAATACCTGCCTGTCACGCAGGGGGTCGCGTGTTCGAGTCACGTACACACCGCAGTGGAGAGAGGATTTGGGTAAGTATGCCTTCGGGCTGCTTGCCCATTCTTTTTTATACCCAAAAATAAAAAGAATGGGCTGTTGCAAAACTGCCTCGTGAAAACAAAAACAAGTTTTGCAACAGCCTCTTCCTAAACCCTAGACTCGAGTCGCAGACATCTGCGACTCGAAAACTCACAGTGGCTTTATCGAAACGGCAAAGCCGCCGCCAGGAGCACTGTGCAGCTTCAGGGTCGTCTTGCTGTTCACCTTCTTCTTGGTAATGGTGTAGGACTGAGGATTTGCCTTGTAATCGGCGGTTTTGCCGTCGGCATAGATGATAGCCTCATACTGGCGCCCCTTGTCCAGAAAATCCAACTTGATGACGCTGTCATGGGGCTTGGTATCGGTCACACCGCCCACGTACCATGCCTCGCTGTTCTTGTCTTTACGGGCGATGGTGATATATTCCATCGGCGAAGCCTCGAGATAGACTGAGCGCTGCCAGTCCACGGGCACGTCCTTAATGAACTGGAAGGCGTCCATAAAGCGGGCATAATTCTCTGGCAGGTCGGCAGCCATCTGCAGGGGGCTGTAGAGCGTCACATAGAGCGCAAGCTGGCCACAGATGGTTGACAGGCACTTGGATTCATTGTCAGGGGCGAATTTTGAGAGGTCCATCTCAAAGATGCCCGGGGTGTAGTCCATGGGGCCGCCTTGCAGTCGGGTAAACGGCAATATGGCCGTATGGCCTGGAGTCGTACCGCCAAAAGCCTGGTACTCTGTTCCGCGTGCGCTCTCGTTACCTATCAAGTTGGGCCAAGTGCGACACAGTCCGGTTGGGCGCACAGCCTCATGAGCATTGACCATGATGTGATGCTTGGCAGCCTGCTCGATGCAGTACTGATAGTGATTGATGATCCACTGGCTGTAGTGGTTCTCGCCACGCGGCAGGATGTCGGCCACATAACCGCTCTTGACCGAGTTGTATCCATATTTCTCCATGAGCGAGTAGGCTTCCTCGAGGTGGCGTTCATAGTTGCGTGTGCTGGCCGATGTCTCGTGGTGCATCATCAGGCGGATTCCCTTGCTGTGGGCGTAATTGTTGAGCATCTCGATGTCAAAGTCGGGATAAGGGGTCACAAAGTCAAAAACATAGTCCTTGCTATTGCCGAACCAATCTTCCCAGCCTTCGTTCCATCCCTCGACAAGCAACTGGTCAAAGCCGTTGGCTGCCGCAAAGTCAATATAACGCTTCACGTTCTCGTTGTTGGCGCCATGCTTGCCATTGGGCCTGAGCTTGCTGTAATCGGTCTCGCCCAGCTTCACCGAGGGCACATCGTCAGTATAATGCCACGTGCTCTTGCCGGCGATGAGCTCCCACCACACACCCATGTATTTCACGGGTTTGATCCATGAGGTGTCCTCAATCTTGCAAGGCTCATTCAGGTTAAGAATCAGTCTTGAAGCCAGCATATCACGAGCATCATCCACCACCATGATGGTACGCCAGGGCGTGTGGCAAGGCGCTTGCATATAGCCCTTGAGACCCTGGGCATCGGGGGTGAGCCACGACTCAAAAATCATGTTCTTGTCATCAAGATTAAGGTGCATGCAAGGATAGTCAACCAGCTGCGCCTCATGCAGATTCATGTAAACGCCATCATCGGTCTTGAGCAACAACGACGTCTGGACGCCCGTCGGGCTAAACTGCTGTTGCGACTCGTTGTAGGCAATGCGGCTATTGAAGATAGTGCGTATCTCGCTCAGCCTGGAGCGAGTGTACTCATACTCCTGCGTGTCATAGTCACCACCAATCCACCATGCCGTGATGTCACCAGGCATGGCAAACTGTGTCCTCTCTTCCTTGATGACAAAATAGGTCAGGTTATCCTGCTGTGGGAACTCATAACGGAAACCCACGCCATCATCATAGACACGGAAGCGCACAACGATATACCTGCTCAACTCTTCTTGATTGAGCGTCACAGCCATCTCGTTATAATGATTGCGGATGCTGCTCTCCTCGCCCCATACCGGTTGCCAAGTCTCATCAAAGGAAGAGTAGCGGGTGGTCATGAGCGAAAAGCCGTCACACATCGAATTCTCGGAAATCGACACCTTATTATTGAAATTGGAACCTTTTCCACTACCCTTAGCGCTGGCAAGGTCCAAGCCCAGTTTGCTGTCCCGTATCACTTGCTTACCCTTGAACACGACATTGTAGAACGGCACACCGTCCTTCACATCAAAATTGACGCACAAGTCTTTATCCGGGGAATAAACCGTCTCGACGCGAGCTATTGATTGCACAGGAACAAGTATGGAAATCAACAGCAAAACAAATCCTAAACATCTCAAATTCTGCATAATATCATCAATTTAGCCATTAACGTCAATAATTCGAATTGCTAAATTACAAAAAATCATCCATACCTCCAACATTTGACACCTGCCATGGTCCTCATCCATATCCCCCATCTAGGCTATCTAGTTGATCTAGACTATCTAGAATATCTAGAGAATCTAGATTGTGGGAATAAAAAAAACGAGGGAGCCACTCTTGTCGAATGACTCCCTCTTAGGGGGCGGTTACCTACTCTCCCACTTTCGCAGTACCATCGGCGTGGTGAGGCTTAAC
>ONOU01000014.1 GCA_900319525.1 uncultured Prevotellaceae bacterium
GTTGCTGTTGGCGTATGGCGTGGTGTTCATCAGCAGCAGGTGGCGGTAGTCGCTCTGCTCCCACAGCGAGAAGTCATAGGCGTAGCCCAGGGCTTCGCAGATCTTCTTTGTCAGCCACAGCAGGTACGGCTGGAACGAGAGGCCACGGGAGAAGTCCGTGTCCTCATCGTCGTCGGGGTTGACCTTCCACTCGTACTTGCTGGCTGAGGCGTTCCACTTGGCGCAGTTCTGCAGGTTGCCGCTGGAGTTGTTGACCCACGGCAAGGCGGTGTAGTCCTCCGTCCTGCCCCAGAGCTGCGCCGGAGAGGCGTAGGACACTTCTTCCCCGGGTCTAGGTTGGGCCCCGCCGCCGGTAGGCGAATTGTCGGGATAGATGCTGGGCCACTTGCCCAGGTCGAGCTCGTCGATGTAGGTTTCATCGAAGCGGGGGAAGAAGTTCTGGTAGGATCGCTTCTCCAGGAACTGCACCTTGACGGCTTCCTGCGAGATGCCAGTGATGACGACGGCACCGCGCTTAAAGAAGTTGGTGTCCTGCAGCACCGCATCGAAGAAGATGTCGCCCGTGTCCACGTCCTTTCGGGTAATCATGCCGAAGATGGCGATGTTCTGCGGACAGTCTGCCAGTGGCAGTTCAATCTCCATGCTGTAGTCATCGGCGTCGGTGAAGATGCGGTTCTCCGATACATATTCTATCGAAGACCCCTTCTTCAGCGCTGCCTGTTTTCCGTTTATCGTCAGTATCATAAAAAATAGCGGTTGTTTACCACAAAGGTAGAACAACCGCGTATGCTGTGAAAAGACGTGACGAATGGTTTTCTTATTTACTGAATCTTTTCATTGAAAGAATCGAAGTAACCATCCTTCTAAACCATAAGGCTCGACAAAGTATTTATCTACTAATATACTTGCAACAGCGCCTCCAATCCCAGATAAAAAAACAATTAAAAAAGCGATCACATACAGGGTCAGTTTTGATATATTATCATATTTTTTATTTGAGATGAGACTTTGTTTTTGTGGTGCCCTAAAATATGAAAAGAGAAGACAGATTATTAGGTACAGTATAATAGAGACTTTGTTTAGTTTGCAATTGAGTAGATCAGCACAAAATCTTACTAAAGGGTAGAACAAAGCCAATCTTATCACCGCCATACACAATATTGACGAGTAATAAGCTTCGGTATCGCTTTCTCCTGACCGCTTGAATAAAGAACAAAAAAAACGAAATAATTCTCTCATCATTCTACCTTCATATTGTTTTGATTGCAAAGGTAGCAAAAATCATGCCTAAACACTTCATTTTCTCTTAGATTTTCCATGCTGTAGTCGTCGGCATCGGTGAAGATGCGGTTCTCCGATACATACTCTATCGAAGACCCCTTCTTCAGTGCGGCCTGTTTTCCGTTTATCGTCAGTATCATAAAGAGTAGCGGTTGATTTGCCGCAAAGGTAAATCAACCGCGTATACCTCGAAAAGACGACGTTATTTCTTTATCTTATATAGTGATATTGCATTAAATCATATCCGTTATATTGATAATAATATGTACTATCAGTACATTTCTGATAAATGACAGATTCAAAGAAACCTTGCTCTCCAACATTCCGCTCGAAGATTCTATTATTTTCCATATAGACACTTGCAGAGATATAATCATCTTTTAAGTGATTATAAAAAAGATGCTTTAAATCTTTTACCGCAGACTGATAGCTATCGTACCCATATATCTGAAATTTTCCAAAAGGATAAATTGATATAGAATCATTAAGATTGTCTCTCACTCCCACAAATGCTTTTGCTGCATAATTACGACCTTTATCAACTGTTTTATATTCTTTGTTTTCTATCGTTTTTTCCTCAATACAAACAAAAATAAAACACTTTAGGCCATCTTCATTATATAATATTGTATCTGTTGACACATTGATGTATTCATTCACAGGGAGAGGCGCTTGTAAAAACTTTTTACTATTATGATAATACACTCCAGCAAAAGGCTTATAGTAGTAGGCTACATCCATGTTATGAATTACATCCGTGCCATAATTAACCCGAATATATTCGATGTTTCTCATGATGCAATCCGCAACTTGACGCTTATCGCGCTCATAGATTTCTGGTGTAATCAATGGGCACTTTGGTTGCTTTATTTGCTTAGGCTTGCAGGAAAAAAGAGACAGCAAAAGAAGAACTATTAGTGAAACAGACTGCATTCTCATCATCAGTAGCTATTAGAGTTTGTACGGCAAAAGTAGCGATATTTTCGCTTAAACACTTCATTTTCTTTTAGATTTCGGTGATTTATTGTTCATGAGGCGCTGGTACTCGCCAGAGTTTTATAATTTTGGAAAAGTTGCTCAACCGCTTAAGCCTTGAAAAGACGCGCCGAAAAATTGGAATCAACTTTCGATAATCTATGTTATTTGATTTTAAGGAACCAAGAAACACCCTTCCATTTTGTATCGTATTCAATTTTGTATTCAAATTCTCTTGGATATGACTTTTCTTCAATGATGCTTTTCAGTAAAGAGTCAACAGGTTTAGGGTCATACAATTGCCAAATCATTCTGCAATGGCCATTAGTTGTTTCTCTAGCAAGGAATAATGCATTAGGATGAACTGGGTCACCAATAATCTGTTTGGAAATACCTTCAAGATACTCTATTACCAATTGGCTTTCATCACTAGTAGGCATCTCATTATCAGCCAATTCTTTAAATTCCATCCATAGAGAGCATGTCCACCCAAAAATGTTTTTATGTTTGAATTTCCGAAGAGCAGTATTTAGAACTATAACAGATGGTAATCCGTTAAGTGTGCTAGAAGCAATAACGAGATCATCTTTAGGGATAATCAACTTGACATTATTGGCGTCTTTTCTAAAAAAGTCTGTTAAGAAACTCATAAATTCCGATTTATCTTTCTGATTATGATGTGCAAAGGTAGCAAAATTCTTTGCTAAACACTCATTTTCTTTTAGATTTCGGTGATTTATTATTCATGAGGTGCTGGTACTCGTCCTGCGCCTTTCATCTAATCATATCAAACAAAATGATGCAAATCAACAATCGATATCAAGGTTTCAGTACCATTCATGCCAAAAATAATACTATTGATCTTTTGGTCAATCACTTGCAATAACACTACTGAATACCAGAAATCAGAAGCAAAGCTATTATTTTGATCATCGACATAATACTTTTTGTACCATATGTCTTCGATTACTTCACAAGACACAATAGCAATATAATTATAACTTAGTTCCTTAGGCAAGTCAATATTTAGCGATGATAAAACTTCTCTTATTTCTTGACCTTTTTGAAAACCAGCAATGGACAAATCGTAAGAATTAATGTGACCCGCTTGAGGATAGAATAGATTGTTTTCTTTACAGAACTCTATTGTATCATTATCATTTCTAATAAATGCATAATAAGGTATATCATCATCAAATAGAACTGTGAACTTTCTTCCGTATTTTTTGATTATAGACGTGCTATCTATAGGAAATTCCTTAGAATAAAACACATCATCATGAGCAATGAGCACCAAGGTATCACTCATCAAAAAAATAGTTAGAATTTTTTGCGATTGAATCTTATTTGCGCTAATTGAGTCTCTTGTTTTGGGATAAATGTTATTCCCAACAAAGTAATGATGACTCATAGCCCAACCATATTTAAACGAGTCTAAATCGTCTCGATTAATTGATGCAACACTTCGATTGCCACATGCATTTACAATTGTCAAAAAGATAAATGCACAAACAAAATAACCAATCTTCTTTTCCATGTTTATTGCCAGTATTAACAGAGATAGTACGTCGTTGTTTTTGTTAAACAATGCACCAATCCATTTTTTGAATATTTCTTTGAATAACACTTGTACACTTTACTAAAGGCAAAGGTAGCGATTATTTCGCTTGTAACTTCTTTATAATAACACTTTTAACCAGTTCCCTGTTGTCTTCAAGATAATCTAATATTCCACAAGGGAACTTGCAATCATCATCAAAAACGTCAAACTGCATTCCTAAATCACGTGCAGGTGCCATATAATCGGACTCATAAAAAAGAATGAAAGCTAAATCTCCTTTTCTAAGATTTACCTTTTTGGAACAAATATTTTGTGCCAAGTCAGTAGTATCTGAAATACTTTCGGCCACATTCATCAATATTCTACCATCTATTTTTCTATCCTTGAAGGCTTTGTAATCATCATTCTGTATGAAACAATTATCAAGACAGTTCCAGATGATGTTGAATTGTCCGTATCTGATATTAATCAGTGAGTCATTCATAACCATTTCATTATCCGCTTGAGAAATAGCCACATCTTTAACTTCCTTTTGTTCCTTCCCTGAACAAGAAGACAACAAGCAAAAAAATACTAAAGAGATAGCTAGGAATTGATGTGATCTGAGATTTTCCATAATTCAATATTATTATTGCTAACCGCAAAGGTAGCGAAAACTACGCTTAAACACACTATTTTCTTTTAGATTTCGGTGATTTATTGTTCATGAGGCGCTGGTACTCGTCCTGCGCCTGCTTGATGCCCTTGTCGCCGGTCACGGTATTGACCGTGACGAAGGGCTCGTCCAATCGCTCGTTGAGACGGGCGATGATTTCTTTCAAGTCACTTCTATCTTGCTTGATAAACAGCGGCGGATTTTTTTGGGGGGATACAATGTACCCCCCTTTTGTGGTATAACAGGGGTTTTCGACAATTATTACGGGATGGCGGTCAGTCATAAATCACAAAATCACAATATTTTAACGTATCATAACGATTCTTAAAGTACCGTTCGAAAGTCCCAACAGGATCACGCTTCCAAATTTTTGAGTCCCCGCAAACCATGTATTTGGTTCGCGGGGACTCTCTCTTTGTGTCCAATTAATTATCCCGGTTTATCATCAAAGAAGAGGATTCACGGCTCAGCGGAAAATTAGCGGGGGTAAGCATGAGGTCGAAAGACCTCGCCAAGGCCAGCGGCCTTGCTGTGGCCTTCGACCACACCGCCCCCACCTTTTATCGGGTGAGCCGGATTCACCAGGTCAATGTTCAAGCTGTTTAAAAAAGATTTGAGACTTCTTGCCTTAGGGCTTGTGGCCTAAACGTGAGGTCAGGAAAAGAACGCGATGCCCCTATGAGCTGCTCGCGCAGCGAGCATTTACTAGAACCTGAAACGCACTCCGGCCAAGGCAACACCCTGTTCACCCATACCAAGTTCTACAAAACCGCGAACATTCTCGGAACCGCCCTCAACGCCGATAGCCGAAATCTGGAAGTTGAAGAACGCCAGATCATCAGTCTCTTTTTTAGCATTGATGCCTTCTTTATCCTTTATACTGCTGTGACGCAGCGACACACCGGCAGCTACCTTGGAATACAAGCCCCATTTGGAACGGTTCAGCCAATTGAATTTCACCGACGGCATGACGGTGAAATAGGTATTCTTACAGGTTCTAGCGACATCGTTTTGGAACTTTTCCTCTTCGGTATTCTTTGCGAAAGTAGCGATGGCACCTACGGCAATCAAGTGACTGGTACGATAATGATACTCCAAGCCAATGGGCCCAGCGGCATCACAATTGTCATAGGTCGCCCCAAACATTGATGAAAGAACATCGCTTGTGATATCCAACCAAAGACTGTTGGGAACAACACCATAGCTGACGCTGACTTCATGACGTAATTCATCCTGAGCCTGAGCAGGCACACACACGAATGCACTGATAGCCAATGCGAACAATAAAGATTTGATTTTCATAACACTAAAATACAATTAAACAAATTTGGGC
Source organism: uncultured Prevotellaceae bacterium (assembly GCA_900319525.1). Lineage (GTDB taxonomy): Bacteria > Bacteroidota > Bacteroidia > Bacteroidales > Muribaculaceae > Sodaliphilus. Next base: position 5,806 of record ONOU01000014.1, read on the forward strand.
ACAAAATTACGCCATTTTCCGCAATTTACTATGCGCTTTACTGAAAAAAGCACATACTCAATAGCACTGTGTCATAACAGTACGACTGACAGGCTGTTAAAAACTATTTCGGGTTAAGCTGTACTAATCCAGCCAAGATATCATTCTGCGACTTCTTGTTCTACCAAATCTCTGAGTTCGTCAACATCATCACGAAAGTCTTCATCAAGAAACCAGTTACCCATCGCCGCACCCAAAATCACACCCAGAACCACTGCGCTATCATTCAAAAGATGTACTGACAGGAAATCTGTTCCTTTCTTGACTAAAAACCCGCAAATGATCGCAACGGTAATTGGAATCCATTGTCTCAATTTGTGCAGTCTTATTAACTGCTTTACTTCACGATAAAGTTGTGGAGCAGAACTGGCATTTTTCATTCTCTTGAAATAGCGCCGCATAATCATGACCATGATGCGATCTACAATAAAGCCAGTGACGCCGACGACAACCAACCAAGCGTTAAATCCCCAAAGATCATTATTCCGGTAGCTATACACTTCAGCAGCAACAATAACAGCGACCAGAATGGCCAAAACAGCAATGGCAATCCAACGGTGCTTCCATAAGGTTGGAAATCCCCTTCTCGTCATTTTCTCGGCCTTGTCGGTGATGCGCTGTAGCAGTTCCTGCAAATGCTGCTCACCGTTCATTGCCTGACTCATTTCAATCTTTTCATCCATAATTAAGCATTCTAATGATTACATATGTCAACAATAGATAACTCGCTCAATGTTACACACTTAACAGCATATCAACAAACCTGTAACCTATAAACCTTACTTCTCGTACAGCTCAAGCGGCTGGTTGTCGGGATCGTAGAAGAAAACGAATTGCTTGCCGGTAGTGGCATCGGTGCGGATGGCCTCATGGGCGATGTTCATCGACTTGAGTTGGGCCACTGCGCCATGGATGTCATCGACCTCAAAGGCCAGGTGACGCAGACCAGCGGCTTCGGGATTGGTCACACGTGCTGGAGGGTTATTGAAAGAGAAGAGTTCAATCACATACTCCCCGTTCAAGGCCAGGTCAGTCTTGTAGGACTCGGTCTCGGGGCGGTAATTCTCGGCCTTCACAGTAAAGCCAAGCAGGCGGGTATAGAAATCGAGACTGCGCTGATAGTCAGAGCAGATGATGGCAATGTGATGTACCTTGTTAAGTCGCAGCATGAGTAATCAGCTATTTTTCTTGCTATTCTTGGTGGATTTTTTCTTTTTTATTTCAACGGCCACAGCCATGATGCTGATGATGACGCCCAGCACACCCACGAGCAGCATGATCAGGTCGTAGTTTTGTTTAAGGAAGGTCGCTGTCGTTTCCATATTCGGGCAAGGGTTTAGTCTTTCAGCTCCTTCTTGAACAGTTCATCGACGGCAGCCTTGAGGTTGGGTGCCAGGGGCGGGATATGGTGGTTCTGCTCCAAGCGCCGCAATTCGTTGATGTCCATCTCCACCTCATTCTCCTTGCGGGTCTGCTTGAACTCTTTCTTGTCGATGTAGTCGCGCCCGATGGTGTAGGTCTCCAGCAGAATCACGTAGTCCTGGTCTGTCCTCTCAAAGTGGCCTGACGCAAGTAACTGTTTCATCACCAGGTCATCGACACGTGATTGACCATTATCATTGATGTTATACACCTCATAGTAGCTATGGTTTATAGAGTACTCATCTTTTTTCTTTTTGGGTTGTTTGCCGGTTTTTGCAGCCTTGGCTGCGGCTTTGGTCGCCTCAACGTGATCGTCATAGGCCCAGATGTCGAAACTGGTAGTGCGCTGGCCCGCTTGCTTATCCTCGTCGATGTATCCCAGAGCCGAGATGGTGTCGCTCACCACATAGCGTCCTAATGTATCCTGGGCGATGGACAGGGCCCCCTTATCTACCTTCTGCATGATTTTCTTGTAGTATGTCATCGTGTCGATACGGGCCCACTTGTCGACGATGTGGCCAACAAGAGTACTGATGATGAAGCGTATCAATCCGTTTTCGCCTTTTGACACACTACGGGTCTTGGCCGATATCTTCTGCTTAGCCAGCTCATAGGTGTTGTCAACCACACCGCCACGATAGTAGATGGGACCCTCGTCGCACACATACACCAGGCGATAATACGTCTGCACATAGAGCAGCTCCTTGGGCTTGACTTCCAGCTCGGTCAATTGAAAAGTCTCATCCTGCATCACCACACAATGGCTGGGGATGGTATCGATATTGACATCAGTGGGCTTGAACGCCACATGCGAGAAGTAAAGGTGCTTCACGCCCTTGGCATCGTTGAGCCAACCGTCGTTATCGGTCGAACCCACCAAGGCACCTTTCTCGTTGGTCACACACACGGCAGCGATGGGAAGTCCGTCGGTATCAACGACTTGTATCCGCTGGGCTTGGGCAACCACCGCGATGGCCACCAGCAATGACAGGAGTAATAGTTTTTTCATAACTGTCTATTTATATGGTTACGGTAAAAAGAAGAGACGCTTCAACTGTGGATGGTTGTTATTGCGCCTCTGTGATTTCTTTACTTGAGTAGCTCACCTATCGAGGTGGTGAGGTTGAACATGAAGGTTGACGCGCCCGTGTGGGGACGGGCAAAGGCGGCACCGATGCCGAAGGCCCTCACCTTCAAGCCCGCGCCCACCGAGAGGCCAGACATGAAGTCGCGCTTGTAGGTAGCCATGTCGGTGCGGGTGCGGTAGTTGTAGCCGATGCCCAGATACAGATTGTTGGTGGGCAGGATATCGGCGGCAAACACGAGGTGTCGCAACAGGTTGCTGCCGAAGGACTCCTTCTCGATCAGGCCGCTGTTAGGATTATTGACGTCCTCGATCTTATAATAAGGTGATTTCCAGCGGGTGAGCTCATAGGCCGTCACATGCAGCCTGATGGGCGCATGACCAAGCATCTTGCTCATACCCACCTGGATGTCCCAGGGCAGATTGTCCTTGTACTCGTTAAACTTCTTGACCTGACCTCCCAGGTTCTTGCCCACCAGCGATACCGAGAATTCATGATCGGGGTCGTAGTAGTTGATGCCCAGATCGGCGGCCACGGCACCTGCACTGTAGTCCTCATATTTGGAGTACAGGTACTTGAGCGTGATACCGCCACGCCACCTCTCGCTGATGTCATGACTGTAGGTCAGGCTGAATGCCATGTCGCTGGCGCTGAAGGTGCCCGTCTTGGTGCCGTCAATGTCAGCGCCCTGGATATTGCCATAGCCAAAGTACTGGATGCCTGCGGCAATCGCGCCGTGTTCGCTCACTCCCTGGCCGTAACGCAGTCCGGCAAAGTTGGTCTCACCGATGTAGCGCATGTAGTTGATGCCCACCTGATGGTCAAATTCCGGACCCAACAGGGCAGGATTCTGCTCCACCAGGTTGATGTCATCATCAATGATGGTCAGGTTGTGGCCGCCCAATCCATACACGTGGCTCGACGAGGGCACGTTCAGGAAGTTATAGGCAGTGGTTTTGGGGGCGTCGTCGGCAGTGGCAGTTATCGCCATTGCTGCGACAGCCAGCAATATCAGGTGACGCAGGTGAGTTGTCATATTGTCGTTATTTCTCCTTTACTTTTTTTATAACAATAATATAACGTAAAAAAGTCCACTTTAGTATAAATCATTCCTCGCCTGTGCTGCCAAGATCCTCCTCGGTTTCGCTGATCACCTTGCGCGCCAGTTCCAAGTCGCGTTCAAAGACCACGACCCGTGCAGGCGACATCCACACGGCGTTTGCCGTGTTGTCAACGATCACGCCAGCAGGGATGCCACTGGCTTCAAGGGCGCCCTTGACTATGTTGGCATCAACGGGGCTGCTGTATTTGGCCACTACGGCCAGTTTCTCTTCGTTATTCATTTTTTTAGTTTTAAGTTGTAAGTTTTAAGTTGTAAGTTTTTTTTAGTTGTAAGTTGTAAGTTTTAAGTTGTAAGTAAGATTACTATCGCCTAACGTAATAATGCCTAACTCACTATCGCCTAACGTAATAATGCCTAACGTAATAAAGACTGACGTTCTAATGCCTGACGTACTAAAGACTGACTTACTTGATGCCGCGGGAATTGAGGGCGGCCTGATAGCGGTGTGCATTCTCCAGGTGGCTGGCATAGTCACGGGTAAAGTCGTGATAGCCACTGAAGTCGGCGCGGGCACACATGTACAGGTAATCGTGCTGAGGGGCATTGAGAACGGCATCGATGGTCGATTTCTCGGGCAGACGGATCGGGCCTGGGGGCAGTCCGTTAACACGATAGGTGTTGTAAGGCGAGTTGATCTGCGTCATGGGCACGGTAATGCGCTTGATCGAGAAGTCGCCGATGGCAAACTTCACCGTGGGGTCGGCCTGCAGGCGCATTCCCTGCTGATAACGGTTCAGGTACAGGCGGGCCACCTTACCGCGCTCGTCGGCCTTGCTGGTCTCTTCCTCGACAATCGAGGCCACGGTAGCCACCTCATCGGGAGTGAGGCCCAGGCGCTGGGCCTTTGCCTTGCGCTCATTGGTCCAGAAGTCGTTGTAATAGTCAAACATGCGGTCGAGCATCTTCTCGGGTGTGATGTTCCAGTAGAACTCGTAGGTGTCGGGCATCAGCAGGCAGGCGATGGTCTGCGGCGTCTTGCCATACTTGGCACACAGGGCACTATCCTTCAGCGCTTTGCGCATGCCGTCGGGGCCATCCATGAAGGTATCGCCCCAGCGCTGGGTCCACTCGTCGAGGGTGCGCACGTTATTGAAGGTGAAGCGCACTCCGCTCTGCGCACCGTTCTTGATGTAACGGGCTGCGGTAAAGGGCGACATGCCCCGGGTGATGCGGAACGCCCCTTCGTGATTTTCCACTTGGGCTCCCATGAGCGAGAGCATCGTTCCCACACGCTTGCCGTAGTTCACCTCTACGATAGCCTGCACACTGTCGGTAATCGACTCGATGGTACTACCCTTGCGCATCTTGATCAAGCCCTCGGCCGGGGCACCGGTAAACACGTAGGGTGCGGCACAGGCCACCATGATAACCACTATTGCGGCAATGATGCCGATAATCCATTTCTTTTTTGCTGTCATATTCATGTTCTCATGTAGTTATTATCTTGTACTAGGTACTGTAGCAGCCAGTAATTGGGCCGTTCCAGTAAATTTGATTCCACCAGCAGAGGCAGGAATCAGCGCAGTCTCTCCCCGTTGGATGCTTGTCGGAGCCAGGCCATCGGCATGTACGGCGGCATTGCCGTCGATACATACCAGAGCCACAAACGAGTGCGGGCCTCGTAATGCCAGATGGCAGCAGCCGTCAACATCGATGCGGTCCACGACGAAATTCTGGCACTGAACCAGACCTGTAACGCCATCCCCCTTTTGGGTGAACTCTGTCACACGGCCATCGGCGGCTTTAAAACAAAGCGCTTCGCGAGCCTCGTCGATGTGCAGTTGGCGCAGGTTGCCCTCGGCATCACGGCGGTTATAGTCCCACACGCGGTAGGTAATATCGCTAGACTGCTGAATCTCGACGAGCACATTGCCGGCACCGATGCAGTGAATCTGCCCGGCAGGAATGTAAAACACTTGTCCCGTCCGTGCGGGCACAGCATTGATGACGTCAAGAATCTTTCCGCCTGTCAAGAGGTCGTCAAACTCCTGCACAGTGAGATTGCGGTTGAATCCAGTCCTGATAACAGCTCCCTCGTCACCCTCGAGAATGTACCACATCTCATTCTTTCCGCTGCTGTCGTGGCGACGGCGAGCCATCTGATCATCGGGGTGCACTTGTATCGAGAGGTCGCGCTGCGCGTCAATGAGCTTGATGAGCAGGGGAAACTTGTCGCCATAGCGGCGATAAACTTCCTGTCCCACCAGATCGGCCCCGTGACGTTGAACGAGCTGGGTGAGGGTCAGTCCCTGTTCGTCCCCCTCGGCTACCACCGACTCATGTCCCGGAATGCCTGACAGTTCCCACACTTCGCCGATAGGCTCAGCCATGGGAGGCTGCCCCAAGAACTTCACCAACCGGTCTCCGCCCCACAAAACGGGCTTGAATATGCTATTGAATTTATAAATCTCCATTATCAAATCAAATTAATCGACAAAGGTAGTAAATAGTTTTTAGTTTTTAAGTTTTTTAGTTGCCCAGTTGTTAAGAACCAGGCGATAGTAATCATACTTAAAACTTACAACTTAAAACTTAAAACTTACAACTAACAACTAAACAACTTAAGCCTCATTGCGCCACCTTGTTGTTGTCGTCCTTGATCCAGCGGATGTACTGGCTGTAGTCGTGGGCGACGAGCACGCCGTTCTCGCGGTCGTCACGCCACGTGTCGGTCCAGTCCATATCATAGCCGTGGCCCGTGGCGTCGTGGAAGATGTGTCCCTCGCCCTCGTTCATCTTCCAGTAGGCCACCAGGCCGTCGCTGTGGGCGTTCACGCCCGCAAAGCCGGTGGAAATCTCGCTGGCGGTGAGGGCACGGTTCCACACGCGCACCTCGCACAGGCGCCCCTGGAAGAACTGACTCGTGCGGTAATTGCCCCACGACATGCCCAACTCAAAGCGCTGGAAAGGCGTTGACTTGCCGCTGCCGCTCGTTTGCGCATCCTCAACGCCATCGACATACATCTTGAAGGTCTGTCCGTCATAGGTGCACGATACCAGATACCAGCGGTTGGTCTTGAAGTGGGTGCTCGAGAAACAGCGTCCTCCGGGCAGCACCCATTGCAGGATGTCGCCGCCTGCCGACCCGTTCTCGCCGAAGCGGAACATGTTGGCCTCTTCCTCGTTCTTGCCCTCGATGGCCAGCACACGCTTGATGTTGCCCACGTTGCCAAACTTATAGGAATAGACCTTGAACTCGATGGTATAGTTCGTCAAGTTGACCATCTTGTCATCAGGGAAGATGTAGTTGGACGAGGCGGCCTGGTTATTCTCCAGGGAGTAGAACGAGATGATGCGCGAGATCTGCAAGAAAATCGTGCGGCTGCTCTCGATGACTTCCCCACCCTGCCCCGTGACCTGCTCGATGGTCACAGGGATAACGTATGTCGCTCCCTCGATAAAGTCGTCGGTGCTGACGACCTTGACCAGGGCCGAGGTGGACAGAGCCTCCCCTTGCGGGATGGTGACCTCGCTGTTCTCGAGCGTGACACTGGAGGCAGGCACGGGATAATAGGCCGTGCCATGCTTGGCGTTATAAGCCCTCACCAGGGCCGTGTCGATGGCCAGTCGCACAGTGACAGGCGACTGACAGCGGCGCGTGGCCTTGACGGTCACGGCATAGGCCGCAGGCAGTCCATCCACGGTGAAGCGCTGCACCGGCACCTGCTCGGTACCCGAGATGAGCAGCCCCACCTTCTGGTAATCAAATCTGTCGCCCTCGCTGTCACAGGCGGCAAAAGTCAGCGCCATCAGTGCTACAATAATAATATATTTTACCATTCTCGTCATTCAATTCTTAAAAAACCTTGGCCGGATTCATCATCTGGATCGCGCGGCGAATGGCACCATAGGGCACGCCGTCGCTCGTGTTGTAGTAGTTGCGCTCCACGTAGAACGCGCCACAGCCTCCCTTGTGGCCTGTTGCGGGCTCCCAAGCGGCATAGTTGAAGATTTCGCCTCCTGTGGGCTTTTGACCGAACGACTCACAGTAGATGGTCTTCTCGTCGCGATGTCCCATCGCGCCCACGCCTGCGCCTTGCTGGCTGTAGGCCTGCTTGACGTAGTAATCAACATAGGGGTCACATGCCACGGGCGGAGAAACAGAGAAATAGTCAACGATCACCAGTTTCTCGGGGTAAGAGCCACTGGAACCGAAGATTTTATCGCATTCCTCGATAGCCCAGGTCAGGTGCTGGCCATTCCAGCCCTCATAGTCAAAATCCACACCATCGAGGCCCGTCTTGACAACGGTGTCACACACCCAGCGGGCATAGGCGCGGATGGCCTCCTCGCTGCGATCGCTAGACAGGTCATACACTGTATTGCCTACCGTGAACTTGTGGTAATAGTTCGATGCGTCGGCATGGAAGACAAAGCGGGTGCCTTTCTTTTCACGTGTCTCGATCATATCCTGATAGGCAACGGGATGCGCCTCGGGCGTGGGAATGCCCATCCACAGGTTCACAATGTCGATGCTGTCGGGCAAGCCGATGATGCGCTCACCCCAGGAGGCGGGATCCTTGTAGCCGCTGGCCCCCTCGATAGGTGCCCAGTCGGCATAATAGACATAGCATATCTCATGTTCGCTGGCTTTGTAGTCGCGTAGCGCCTGATAATATTCCTCGCTGTACTCCTTCAAGGGTTGCAGGTCAAGCGCCTCGGGCTCGGTGTCACACGCCACCAGAACCAGCAAGGCCATCATAGGGATATATTTAGAGAATTTCATAACTGTAAACTTCATAATTTCTAACTTCAAAACTCATTACGGTCCCACCACAATCGGGTGCCTCCATTGTCCTGACCGCCGCCCAGCGCTTCGCCGTCCAGCAGCTGGATGGCGGCCTGCACAGCGGCCTCGTTGGTGTTGTATTCCTGTACCGGGAAGGGGCAACGACGCACCTGAATCCGGGTATCAATCAGCCCCTGGCTATCGTTGTTCACGACGGGCAGCAGGCGGGGATAGCCCGTGCGGCGGAACTCTGCCCAGCCCTCACAGCCGTCAGGATACATGGCAATCCACTTCTGGGTAATGATGCGCTCCAGATTGGTCTCGAAATCGGCATCGTCGTCCCATGCGATGGTGATACTGCTGGGAGCAGTAGTACCGTTACCGCCATTGGTACGGTCCACATATCGCGAGGGCACAGCACTGGCATTAGCGATATACGCGTCCTCGCCACCCACACCATTCTCACTGAACGAGGCGCGGATTCCAGCCTCATAGAATGCCCTGGCTGTGCCGCCCATGTTCCAGCCGCGCAGGGCTGCCTCGGCACGCAGGAAGAAGCCTTCGGCCGCTGTCATCCACACGATGGGCGTGGTGGCTCGGTCGATGTTCAGGTTGGATACATACACGCCGGCATAGCGTGTGGGATTCATGTTGTGGACGCCCAGGCGCACGCCATGATACTTATTGTCACTGCTGGCGGGGACAAAATAGGCGGCCAGTCGCGGGTCGCTGTAACCATTCATGTAGCAGTCCATCGTGGCGCCCATGCGCACCTCGCCCGCATTGAAGTTGTAGGCCATGTCATAGTTCGGGTGGAAATAGGTCAGGCGGCCGTGAAGCAGCTGAGCACGCTCGGCAGCGGTCTCGATAAAGCCCAGCGAACAGGCAGCCGACTTCTCAGCCTCGCGCTGTGCCAGTGCGGGGTCGGCATACGCCACACGCAGGGCCAGACGCAGGCGCAGCGTGTTGGCAAACTTCACCCAGCGGGCCACATTACCCTCATACACGTTGTCATAGTCGGGCAAGAGCGTTCCTCCCGACTCGGCCAGCGGCGTGAGCACGTCGATCGCGCTGTCCAGCTCGGCAAAGAAACGGTTATATACCTCCTGCTGGCGGTCATAGGCCGTTCCCAGCGTTCCGCTGCCAAAGTGGATGTAGGGTATCGGCCCGTACATGTCGGTCACACGGTGCAGGGCCTCGACCTTGACGATAGTGGCCAGGGCGGCAACGGCGGGCTGCCCCATCTGGCCTGCTACGGTGGTCACGCGCTGCCAGGCGGGCATCACCTCGCTGAAGGCGCGCGTGAACAGCTGGTCATACCAGCCGCTCACAAAGCTGTAGGAGCCATTGTGCACACCGTTGCGCCAGGTTCCCGTCAGCGCGAGATAACCCGAGAACGCATCGGCACTCAGGCCCTGGGCCACCTGGTAGTCCGACGACAGGCAGTTGCCCGACCCGTCATCAAACAGGACCACGCGGTTGACCATCTGGGAGAAGAAGGCGCCCACGTTCTGGTAGTCGGCCTGCAACTCCTCGTCGGTGAGCTGATGCTGATTGGTATTGATATCGTCAAACGACTTGGTGCATCCTGCAAATAGCATGGCGGCACACATGTATATCAGAATTCTTGTTTTCATTGCCGTATCAGAATTTGAGTTTCACATTAAATCCCATCGACCGCAGGCTGGGCTGCATGAAGTAGTCGATGCCCTGATAATAGGTGCCCGTGTTGGAAGTGGCCTCGGGATCGTATGGGGCCTTGTTGTAGAGCATGCACAGGTTGTGGGCCACAAAGGCCACATTCAGCCCCTTGATCCACTTAACCCAGCGGTGAATCGGCACATCATAGGCCAGGCTCAACTCGGCCAGGCGCAGGTTGGTCGCGCTATAGACGTAGCGGGCATCGACGGTGCCGTTGGGGTTGCCCACGGTCTGGTAGAAGCCCTGGGCATTGACCATCTTGCCGTTAACGAGCACACCGCCCGCATTGCGGGCATCCTGAGTGGCCTGGGAGGCACCGTAATAGTCCAGGATGGCCTGCGTCTCGCTCACGACGATGCCGCCGTTGCGATAGGTGAACAGGGCCGATAGGGTCACGCCCTTGAAGTTGAACGAGTTGCCCCACGATAGGTTGTAGCGTGGTGCGGCCTGTCCGGCATAGATGTAGTAGGCGTTGTTGTTGGGGTTTGCCTCCACGTTCTGGCGCTCGGGGTTGACGTAGATGGCGCCGTGCTCGTCGGTCTTGAGTGTCGAGACATACACGTCGCTCAGCGTTCCGCCCTCGGTCAGGCGTATCTGGTAACCTGACGTGCCGCCCATATAGAGTTCGTCCAGGTTGTAAATCTCTCCGTCGATGGGGTTGCGCCAGTCCTTGAGCAGTTCCTTGACCTTGTTGCGGTTAAGCGTCCAGGTCAGATAGGTTTCCCAAGTGAGGGCGCCCAAGGGCTGAGTGTAACGTGCGGTAAGTTCCACGCCCTTGTTATCCACACGGCCGCCATTGACGACAGCGCTCGTGTAGCCCGACGAGGCGGGCAACGTGGGATAGAAGAACTGGTTGCGCGTGCTCGACTGGTAGAGCGTCGCATTCACGCGCAGGCGGTTGCGGAACATGACCAGGTCGATACCGGCCTCCCACGAGTTGGTGCGCTCGGGTTTGAGGTCGGTGAGCATACGCGTCGAGGTCTCGGCCAGACCCGTCGAGGGGTTGATGGCATAGGTCTCACGCGTCAGGAACGGCTCGTTGGGCTCATTACCCACCTGGGAATAGCCTATGCGCATCTTGAAGTAATCAAGCCAACCAATTTTAATGCCTAGTTCACGCAACACTTCGGTCCAGATGATGCTCGAGCCTACCGACCAGTAGAAGTAACTCTTCTCGAGTTTGCTCGACCAGTCGTTGCGGGCTGTAAAATCAAGGTAGATCATACTGTTAGCACCCACTTGGGCAGTGGCATACACGCTCTGCAACTGGGTACGGTAACCGCTCTGCACGGGCTTGAAAGTCGAATTGGACGTCTCCACGTTGGCCAGGGTGAACTTGTTGGCGGTACCCTTCAAGTGGCCACTGAAACCCTCGATGCTGTTGTCGCGCTGGTCAAAGCTCGTGCCCAGCACACCACTCAAACTCAAGTAGTCATCGGCAAAGTACTTGTCGAACTTGGCAAAAGCCTCGGCATACAGCTGGCGGTTGCTCACGTTGCGCAGTCCGTAATGGCCGTATTTGGAGGCATAGAGCGTGTTGGTCGAGGCAAAGAATTTCTCCTCGTACTTGTCGCTGCTCTTGTCATATTTCACGCGGCCCGTGATGTCGAGCCACGGGGTGATGCGCCAGTTGAGCGAGACGGTCGCCTGGTGACGCTCCTTGTGGTTGATGAAGCGCTCGCGCTCGGTCTCCCAATAGGGGTTCTCCATCGAGATGTCGTAGTTGTAGGGCCAATATTGCACGGGGAAGTTGCGGCCCGTGTCGTAGCGCTCGTAGTAGCCCAACTTGGAGAAGTTGTCGCCTGCGGGAAACAGATAGACAGGCACCAGCGGATTGTGGTACTGGCCTTGGCTGATCATGTTCTGCTCCTTGACGGCACTGAGCATATAGCCCAGGTCGAGCGTCATGCGGTTGTCGAGGAACTTGGTCGTATTGCGCACGCTCACGTTATAGCGGTCATAGTTATTGCTGTGGATGATGCCCTGCGAGTTGGTGGCGCCGAGCGACAGGTAGGTCTGGTTCTTGTCGGTTCCAGTGCTCAGGCTCACCGAGTTGGCGATATTGGTGCCCGTCTGGAAGAAGTCGGCGGGACGATAGTCGCTGGGCGTTGCCAGTTTCTCACCCCAGCTGAAGTAACTGCCCGTCTCACTAGGGCCGTACTGGTTCTGGAATCGGGGCAGGACAAAGGGTCGCGAGAACTGGAAACTGCCGTTGTAGGTCACATCCACCCTACCCGCGCGGCCGTGCTTGGTCGTGATGAGGATGACACCGTTGGCGGCATTGGCGCCGTAGAGGGCGGCTGCCGTCGGGCCCGTTAGGGCGCTGATGCTCTCGATGTCATCGGGATTGATATTTGCCGTGGCGTCACCCGTCTGGCCCGCACCGGCAAAGATGCCTTCAGGCTGCTCGCTACCGAGGGTCTGCATGGGAATGCCATCAACAACGTAGAGCACGTTATTGTTACCGTTGATACTCTTGGCGCCGCGCATGACCACGCGACTGCTGCCGCCCGCGCCCGTCGCGCTGGCATTGATGGTCACACCCGCCACCTTGCCCGAGAGCGAATTGACGAAGTTGGCATCCTGCACGGTCATCAAGGCATCGCTCGACACCTGCTGCACGTTGTAGGACAGCGACTTGGCCTCCTTCTTGATACCGAGAGCCGTGACAACGACCTCACTGAGGTCACAAGCAGCAGACGGCTCCATCGTAATCGTCAGGTTGGTGCCATCTACCCGCACATTGCGGGTGCCGTAGCCCACATAACTCACGGCCAGGGTTGCCCCCTGGGCGGCACTGATGCTGAAGCGGCCGTCAAAATCGGTGGCCGTGCCCACACTAGTGCCCTTGACACTGACGGTCGCCCCAATCATGGGCTCGCCGTTCTCGTCAAGCACCTGTCCCGTCACCGTCGCGGCCTGCACCGCTCCACTTTGCGCTTGCGCCGAGGGCATTGCCAGCACCATGCCGCCGCCCATAGCAAGCGTCGCCACTGCCAGCAGCCTAAGAAGGTGAGGGAATTTCAATCCAAGTTTTTTCATCATAATTCTCGCAATACTTAGTTGATGTCACAAAGGTAATAAATAATTGCGTTCCAACGAAAGAACTCAAGACAATCTGTTACAAACAAAATGATCATACCAGGAGGGCTGTGACATAAAAGCGACCGCAACATGAGTCTCATGGGACTGATGCTGCGGTTTTGAATTGATGATGTGAATTGAGTTTATTCGTTCTTGACCCTGGCGACGACTTGGCCCAAAAGGAATACGGGTGAGGTGCCGAGGATGATGTACAGCCAAGTGGTGGCATCGAGCGGCGCACTGTTAAAGAATGGCGAGAAGAATTGGACCAGGACAATCTGCCCGACAAAAATCACAGCCGCTACCGCCCAAAAGACCTTGCTGTCCTCCATATTGTTAAATGCCCATTTGCCTGTCGCGAACGCCCTCGCGTTCAACAGATTCCAGAACTGCAGGAACACAAATACGCTGAAGAAGATGCCCATCTCGTGCGGGTTGATGTTGGGATTGATGCCGCGGACAAACACCGGTCCGCCATTGGCCTCGCGCACGAAATAATAGTACAGACCTATCATCAGCACCGCAAAGATGGCTCCGCTCCACATGATGAACTTCTTCATCGTGGGCGTGATGATGCTGGCCCGCGAGTCGCGTGGCCGTTGACGCATGAGCACACTGTTGGGCGGCAGCGAGGCCAGTGCCAGGGCTGCAAAGGTGTCCATGATCAAGTTCACCCACAGCATCTGGGTCACGGTGAGCGCCGGCTGCTTGCTGAAGAACGAGCACACGGCAACCACCAGGCAGGCACACACGTTGACCGCCAGCTGGAAGAGGATAAAGCGCTGAATGTTGCTGTACAGCGAGCGTCCCCACAACACGGCCTTGTTGATGCTGGCAAAAGAGTTATCGAGGATGGTGATGTCGCTGGCCTCCTTGGCCACGGCGGTGCCGTCGCCCATCGACAAGCCTACCTGAGCGGCATTGAGCGCGGGAGCGTCGTTGGTGCCGTCGCCCGTGACGGCGACCACTTCACCCTGCTGTTGCAGCAGCCTCACCAGGCGTGCCTTGTCGTCGGGACGCGCACGCGACATGATCTTGATGCCGGCGGCTCGCTTGGCGGCCTCGCCGTCGTCAAGGGCGGCAAAGTCCGGGCCGGTGATGATGGCCTCGTCGTTGTCGGCATCGGTCCACAAGCCCACCTGCCTGCCTATCTCGCGCGCTGTGGCGCTGGTGTCTCCAGTGACGATTTTCACCGTCACGCCGGCATTGTGGCAGTCCTGGATGGCTGCGGGCACATCGGGGCGCACGGGGTCGCTGATGGCAACGATGCCCACGAGGGTCAACGGCGGCTGGTTCCCGGCCTTGAGGCGGGCCAGGACGGCATCGGCACTCTCGCTGGCGTCGAGTTCAGCGTAGGCAAACGCCAGGGTGCGCATCGCCTTGGACTGGTAATCGAGCAGTTCGGCGGTGACCTGATCGGCATTCACGCCGCCCGCAATGCTGTCGCTCATGCGCATGACCACCTCGGGAGCGCCCTTGACCAGCAGCAGGCGCTCGCCCGTGGCGCTGTCGATGACGGTGGCCATATACTTGGTCATCGTCGAGAAGGCCATCTGTGCCAGCGGCTCGCTGTTGTCACGCACGGCCATGTAGTCGATACCGGCGTCAAGCAGCCACAGCAGCAGGGCGCCCTCGGTGGGGTTGCCCAGGGCCACGACATGATCGGGGTCGCTCTCGTCGATAAAGGCGGTGCTGTTGCAGGCAATGCCCTCGGTGACGATGATGCTCATCGGGTCATCGCCCTTCGGGGAGTCGCCTTCAAGGCCGTAGAAACGGGCGTCATGCACCTGCATCTTGTTCTGGGTGAGTGTGCCGGTCTTGTCGGTGCAGATGACCGTGGCGGCACCCATGGTCTCACAGGCGTGCATGCGGCGCACCAGGTTGTTGTGCTTCAACATCTTGCGCATGCTCAGTGCCAGCGACAGCGTCACGCTCATGGGCAGCCCCTCGGGCACCGACACGACAATCAGCGTGACGGCCAGCATGATAGTCTCGATAAAGTACTGGGCATCGGCCAGCACGCCCTCGCTGCCTGCCAGCAGGTATTCCACGACGCGCCCGAGCACCAGCAGGCCTGCCATGATGTAGCTGCCCCGGGCAATCGTGTGCCCCAGGCGGTCAAGCTGCTGGGTGAGCGGCGTCTGGATGTTATTGTCAATCTGGGAATCGTGATAGACCTTGCCATACTCGGTCATGTCTCCCACGCGCTCGACACGCATCACCGCATTGCCCTCGATGATCGAGCTGGCACGCAGCAGCAGCGTGGGTGGATAAGTGGCCTCGGTGGCACTGGCGGCAGCCTGCACGTCGTGGGTCTTCCAGGCCGAGGGTTCGCCGGTGAACGAGCTCTCATCGACCCTGAGGCTGAAGCTCTCGAGGATGGTGCCGTCGGCAGGCACTTTCTCGCCTGTCTCCAGGATGACGATGTCGCCCACGACGATGTCGCAACGCGGCACCTGGGTAACGTGACCGTCACGCACCACCTTCACGCCCACGTTGTCGTCGGTCTGGTTGAGCAAGCGGAATTTCTTGTTGGCGTTCACCTCGACAAGGAAGCCCACCAGGGTCGCCAGCACGACGGCGATAAAGATGCCCAACGGCTCAAACAGCACACTCGCGCCCGCATCCAGCCCAAAGTACTCATAGGCCGACAGACCCACCGACAGCACAAGGGCCACCAGCAGTATCTTGATCAACGGGTCATCAAATTTTTCCAGAAATTGCTTCCACAGGGGGGAAGGCTCGGGAGTGGTGAGCACGTTATCACCATGCAATTGCCGGCTCGCAATCACTTGCTCGGCGGTCAATCCTCTGTCATGCTGTCGTTTTGCCATTCTTCATTCTTTTTCTAAAAAAACACTGTACAGATAACGCAAGAACCATGCCAAGCGGTCATAATCCCGCCCAGCGGCAATAAATGCATTAAAATTGTAATCAACAGCAGCGGCAGTGAGCCTCAAGCGGTAATCCTGGGCGGCAGGGTCTGGCGCACAAACCGGGACTTGTTGAAGATCGAGTCCCAACGCAGCTTGATCACGCCCCACAACGCCTCAAAGAAGATGCTGCTGTTCATCTTGCTCGTGCCCAGCACACGGTTCACAAACACGATGGGCACCTCCTTGATCTTGAAGCCCATGCGGTGGGCCGTGAACTTCATCTCGATCTGGAAGGCATAGCCCTTGAACTGGATAGCGTCCAGGTTGATGGATTGCAGCACCTCGCGCCGGTAGCACACATAGCCCGCCGTGGCGTCACGCACCTGCATGCCCGTGACCAGGCGGACGTAGGCCGACGCATAGTAACTCATCAGCATCCTGCCCATGGGCCAGTTCACCACATTCACCCCCGAGATATAGCGCGAACCCACACTCACGTCGGCTCCGCCCGCGGCACATGCGGCCTGCAGGTCGGGCAGCTTGCCCACAGGATGGGAGAAGTCGGCATCCATCTCGATGATGTACTCATAGCCATGGTCCAGCGCCCACTTGAAGCCAGCGATATAGGCCGTGCCCAGCCCCTGCTTGCCCGCACGCTTCAGGATATTGACACGCCCGGGATGACGGGCGATCATCTCCTCGACCAGCCGGGCGGTGCCGTCGGGCGAGTTGTCGTCAACAATGAGCACATCAAACTGGTGCGCGGCGATGTCCATCACCGCCGTGATGATGGCCTGGATGTTCTCCTTCTCGTTATAGGTGGGAATGATTACTAAACTGTCTGAGTTCATTTTGCGCTGATTTGTTTGCCTTGATTACCCCAATGGGAGCACAAAGGTAGGCATTTTTTGTCAAAACGGAAAGCCCTATGTTTTTATTTGTACTTTTTAGCACCTTTTTAATACTTTCACACCCTTTAACGCCGCACCCACCCGCAACCATCCAACCGCCCCACCCACCGAGCACCCCACGCCGAGCCGCCAAGGCCGTGGGTCGCCTTGGCTATTTCACCCAGTCACCGTTCAAGCTCTTAAAAGAATGGCCATGATCCAGATGCTGGCCCGAACCCTGCGGGGCCAATGCCAACCACACGAAATCAAACCAATTGAATGCGAAATATTTAATGATTTTCGTGCAATCAGCCCTATTTCCTTGCGAAATCAGCATTCAAAAAAACTTTTCAGGGTCAGCTGCTATATCGTTCCTTTAAAAATCGTGGCGGCGTGAGGCCTTATACGTGAGACCCAGTGCGCCATCACATCATCGGGGACACTGGCTTTTTTTATTTTTTAGATAAAAACGCTTGGCGCACGGGCAATTTGTCCTACCTTTGCGCCACCATTCCGTGTCACAGCGATGTGAGGCGGCGACGGTACTACCATCACATGATTGCTTAATCGTCTTTATAAACCATTAATTATTAACCATTAACCACAATGATGAAGTTAACTACTCAACTGAGGGCATTGCCTGCGTTGCTGATGCTGGCATTGACCGCCCTGGGCATGACCGCTGGCAATGTGGACAGCCGTGATGCCCAAGCACGCGCTATCCGGTTCATGAACAGCCTGTCAGGCTCCAGGATGATGGCGTCGAGCGCCAACATGAAGCTGTCGCATGCCGAGCCGTCGGCCGTCAGCGTTAAGGCCAATGACTACTACGTGTTCAACTACGACGGCGGTGGCTATGTCATCGTCAGCGGCGATGACCGTGCCGAGGAAATCCTGGGCTACGGCAGCGGCAACATGGACGTGAACAACCTGCCCGAGAACGTCGCCTGGTGGCTGAACCAGTACAAGCAGCAGATGGAATGGCTGATCGCCAATCCCGATGCGCAGGTCGAGACCACTACCCAGTTCATGTCCACCATGCGCACCGCCACCACGGTGCCCATGCTGATGAGCAGCACGTGGGACCAGGAAGCGCCCTACTACAACCAGTGCCCCAAGTATAACGGCCAGTATTGCATGACGGGTTGTGTGGCCACGGCAATGGCTCAGGTGATGTACTACTGGAAATATCCAGCCGAACTGCCCGCCCTGTCGTCCTACACGACGGCCGAGTCACCCCGCTTCAATGTGCCCGCCCTACCGGGCATCACGCTGGACTGGGCCAACATGCTTGACGACTACAGCAGCGTGAACTACAACACCACCCAGGCCAACGCCGTGGCTTGGCTGATGCGCTACTGCGGACAGGCCGTGAAGATGATGTATTCACCCGACGGCAGTGGTGCCTACACCGAGGACGAGCGCGACGCGATGGTGTTGTTTGGCTATAACTCGGATGCCACGGTCAAGTACCGTGACGACCACAGCGCCACCAACTGGAACGCCATGATGCAGGCCGAACTCGAGGCTGGCCGTCCCATCCTGTACGGCGGCAACGACTACTCTGCAGGCGGACACGCCTTTGTCGTTGACGGCTACAACGCCAGCACGAGCAAGTATCACGTGAACTTCGGCTGGAGTGGCTACGACGACAACTACTATGCCCTGGATGCCTTCAAGGGCAGCGGGTACACCTTCAATTACTATCAGGATATGATCATTGGCGTTTATCCCGAGGGTAGCCAGCTCGAGACCTATGCTCCTGTGATGGCCCAGGCCAGCAACGTGGGCACCACCTCGTTCAGGGCTGTGTGGACCGACCAGACACCCACTGGCAATGTCCAGGACTATACCCTGTATGTTCAAGCCTACAATGCCGACAGCGAGACGCTGCTGAGCGAAACTTTTGCTGGAGTGACCGTGACCAACGACGGCAGTGCCAACATCGGCAATTCGCTCGATGATTACTGTGACAATGCCGGCTGGACGGGCAGCTACGTCTATCATGGCGTCGGTGGCACCATGAAATTGGGCAGCAGCAAGAATGCCGGCTCACTGACCACGCCGGCCCTTGACCTGAGCACCAGCGGCGGCACCATCACCGTGAAGTTCAACGCTAAGTATTATAACAATGACAATAGCTCTGTCGTGGTATCTTGCGGTAACGTCAGCCAGACGGTGACCCTTACTAGTAGCGCCGCAGACTATACCGTCACCCTCAATGGCATCGACGAGACTGCGGGCCAGACGGTGACCTTTGCCTGCACGGCCAAGAGTAAACGCTTCTACATCGACAATATCGAGATTGCCACCGGCGATGCCGGCGCCTTGCTCAAGGCTACCGAGACTGGCGACGCTAACCGTCGCGTGATTACCGGCATTACCAGCAAGAGCTACACCGTGAACGGCCTGAACGAGGGCGGCAGCTACAAGTTCTATGTCGAGGCCAATTACACCGACGGCAGCAAGAAGCAGTCCAACGTGCAGACCGTCACCCTAGGCGGCACCGTCGCTCCTGTGCCCGAGGTAATCGTTGACCCCGAGACCTTGACGATGAGTACCGGAGTGGGCGAGACCGTAACAGCCACCTTCGGTTTGCTGGCTGCCGATCTCACTGGCGACGTGACCATCACCCTGAATGACGAGAACGGTGTTTACAGCATCAATCCCACGACCGTGAGCATCGCCGATGCCCAGGAGGGTGCTACCGTCACGGTGACCTATGCTCCCACCGCGACAGGTACCCACAACGCCACCATCACCGTGGCCAGTGAGGGCGCCGAGGCCGCTACCGTGACTGTCACCGGCACCGCGACCATGGACACGCTGGCTCCCGAGATGCAGCCTGCCGACGAGCAGTATGTGACCAGCAGCTCCTTCCGTGCCGACTGGCTCGACATCACTCCCGAGCGTTATGTAAAGGATTACACCCTGTATGTCAACATCAAGCAGGACCAGCCCGCTACTGGCAGCCTGTTGCTCAACGAGACCTTCTATAGCGAGAATGTGCCCTCCAGCGACAGCAATATCGACCTGGGCGCCAGTGGCGAGCTCGACGAGAACTGCGATAATGCTGGCTGGACGGGATATGCCGTCTATCTGGCTGGTGGCGGTGGCATGAAGCTGGGGGCAGGCGCCAAGACCGGCTACCTGACCACTCCCGTCCTGGACCTGACCGGTTGTGGTGGCACCGTGACTGTCAAGTTCAATGCCAAGAGCTATGGCAGCGATGGCAGCTCGATCATCATCTCCTGCGGTGACGTGAGCGAGACCGTGGCCCTGACTGACGAGGCTGCTGACTATGCCGTCACCCTCACTGGCGTGACCGAGGCCCAGAATCAGAATGTCACCCTGTCTTGCACCGCTAACAAGAAGCGCATCTATCTCTATGGTGTGCAGGTTTACAGCGGCGAGGCCGTAGCCAAGACAGTGAGCGAGACTGGCGACGAAAACAGCCGCATCATCACCGGCATCACCGACCAGTACTATGTTGTAGAGAATCTGACTCCTGGTGCAACCTACACCTATTATGTAGAGGCTAACTACATCGACGGCAGCAAGGCCGCCAGCAACGTCGAGACTGTCACGCTGCTCGAGGAGCAGGGCCACGGCTATGAGGCCGGTGACGTGAACCACGACCACAGCATCAACATTGCCGACGTGACAACGCTCATCGACATGCTCCTGGGCAGCGGCAATGGCTGTGAGATCTGTGCCGACGTCAACGGTGACGGCAATGTGAACATCGCCGACGTGACCACGCTCATCGACAAACTGCTTGGAGGGGCCAATTGATAGCGTTCACATTTTAACCGACAATCCTTAAATGATGAGGGCACGCCAAACTCGCTGGCGTGCCCTCGTTGTTAAGGCGATGATAGGATGTGATGTGGTGACGGCGGCCTAGTGGTCGGCGACTTCTTCAAGCCGTGCCAGGAAGCTGACGCGTGCACTGCGCAGCAGCGCCAGGGCGCGCGGCACGATGTCGCTGAGCTCTGGTGTGGTGTCGGCCAGAATTTCAAAGGCGACCCACACGCTGGTCTCCTCCTTGCCCTGCTCGTCCTCGAGGTTCATCGTGTACAGTTTCACGACCTTGATGCTGCCGTTCACGTCGTTCATCACGCGCATGATGGTTTCCTCGTTGTCCTCGGTAACGACAAAGATGGCAGGCATCATCAGCCTGAAGTACTGCTCGTCGTCAGCGTCCTTGAAGTAGAGGAAATTCAAGCCTTCGCTCTTGAAGGCGATGCCAAATTCTGTTTCATGTGGACGGAACTCTTCCTCGGCAAGGAATTCCATCATGAGTTTGTTCAAGTCCATATATTCTTTAGTTGTTAGTTTTAAGTTTTTAGTTTTAAGTTTTAAGTTGTAAGTTGTAAGTTTTAAGTTTTAAGAGACTAACGACCAGTGACTAAACGTAGCCCACCTTGGGCAGGGCGTTGCTGCGGTTGATGCCTTCCATCTTGTCGCGCATCTCCTCATATTCCTTCAACAAGTCGCTGCTGATGCTGGGCTTGATTCCCTCGATGGTCCTGGCCATCAGCTCTTGGGTGATGTTCTCGCGATTGAAGGCGGCAATCGTGGCGGCCTCGTTGACGACATAGGCGATATCGCTGGCCACATAGCCGTCGGCAAGACGCGCCAGGGCCTCGCTGTCGATGTCCTCACAGGGACGGTCCTTCAAGTACAGCTCGAACATCAGGCGACGCGCCGTCAGGTCGGGCATGGGCACATACACCTGTTTGTCGATGCGGCCGGTGCGCAGCACGGCGGGATCGACCTTGTCCGGGCGGTTGCTCGTGGCGATGACAAAGATGCCGCGCTTGGAGCAGTTGTTGAGCTGCGAGAGGAACTCGTTCACCTCGCCGGCCTGGTTACCGGTGTTGTCACTCGACCGGTTGGGCACAAAGGCGTCAAACTCGTCAAAGCACAGCACCGTGGGGGCGTTCTGCTCGGCCTTCTTGAACAGGTCGGCGATCTTGCCCTGCGAGCCGTGAACATAGATTGACCCCAAGTCGCTGGCTTTGACCAGAATGAAGTTGAAGCCCGTTTCCTCGGCAAACTTCTCGGCAAAGAAGCTCTTGCCACATCCCGGCGGGCCATACAGGAGCATGCCGTTGGGCGGGGTGAGTTTGTACTTTTGTGCCAGTTCCTTGTCCTTGAGGATGAGGATAACTCGCTTGTGCAGCATCTCCTTGAGGTCGTCCATACCGGCAATGTCGGCAAATCCGTTGCCACCGCCGCGTTTGATCTCGACGTCGGCGCTGGTCTCTACGGCATGACGGCTGGCGGTGTCGCTGCCGCTGTCGCTGTTCCAGCTGTCGCTGTCTATCGAGGCAAGGGCGTCATCATCCTCACCGGCTCTCTTGTGTCGCGTGGCCAGCTTGCTCTGCACCTCGCGGGCGATGCTGCTGTCGTCGTCCTCCACGAGGTCGGCCAGCAACTCCTCGACGGTGCCGTAGCGGTCGTTGTAGCCCAGTGCCAGTCCCGTCCTGATGATGTCCCTCAGCTTGGCGTCGTTGATGTCATCGACGTTGATCTCGCCCTGCTCGCTGCGGGCCTTCTGCACGAGCTTGATCTTCGCCTTGCGGGGCATCTCGGGGGTGAACTCCACGCCCCAGGGGGCCTTGCCCGTGAGCATAGTGTAAAATACTCCCGTGGCGGCAAAGATGTCGTTGCGCTCGTCATATTTGCCCAGGAACGACTGCCCGCTGGCATAGCGCGGGTCCAGGTCGGCCAGGTCAAACGGCGCGTTGCCCATGAAACACGGCGACATATGCCCCATGTCGATGAGTTCGGCTGTGCCGCCGGTCTTGCGGCTCAGCATCACGTTGGTGGGGTTGATGTCGTTGTGCAGCATCACGCCGGGCAGCTCATGCAGGTATTGCAGACCCTCGAGCATCTCAATAAAGATCCTTGTGGCTACAGTCTTGTTGAGCTTCTTGCCGCGCTTGCGCTGCAGCAGTTCGCTCAGCAGCTCGCCGCTGAAGTAGGTGGCCACCAGATAGTGGCATTCGCCGGCGTCATCGTTATAGACGCCGTCCTCGACGTAGCTGACGATGTTCTTGTGGTTCAACTGGCGGCTATAGGCGATCTCGGCAACCTCTCCGTCGCTGATGAGCTTCTCGGGCGTGTTCTTGAGGCGGTAAACCTTCATGAAATAGGGGTTGCCGCTCTCGTCCTCAACGCGATAGCTCTCGGCATAGGGGTTTTCCTTGATCAGGTAAACCACATGCCACTTGCCCACTGGTTGTCCTTCCTTGAGTATCATATATTTAGTTCTTAGTTTTTAGTTTTTAGTTCTTTGTTTTTTGTTCTTTGTTTTTTGTCGCTCGTCTTTTGTTCTTAGTTGTTAGCCACCACTAGCGACTGACAATTAGCGACTGGCCCGCCTCTTCTTGAAGAAGATGAACCTGAGCAGCAGGTGGGTGCGGTTAACCGCCAGGATAACGGCCAGCACGGCCAGATAGGCAAGCATCAGCCGCCCCATGATCGCGTCGGCGTCATAGTCGTCGCTCAGGGCGCTCAGCTCGATGGGCTGTTCCACGCTGTCGAGCGACGAGAGGGTACGTTTCCAGCGGATAACACCGTCCTCTAGATAGACCACGGCAGGATTGCCCCGTGCCACCATCTTGAGCTCGCTGTCGTCCATATAGTAGATGGGATAGCTGGCCATCGACACGTCCTGCCAGTGCTCGACCTCGCGGGGGGATGCGGGTGTCAGTCCCACCACTTGGGCATCTGCCACGAGGGCCGCGTCGTTGAGCTCGTTGAGGTTAAAGGAGTTGACGACGCCCACATCGGGCAGGTCGGGGAAGAGCAGCAGCACCATGCGGCGGCTGTCGGTCAGCACGTCGGTCGTGACGTCACTGCCGTCGCCGTCCATGATGGCGATGCTATGGTCGCTGTTGCCGTTCTGCATGATGACCTTGCCGTGAGGCCGGCGGGCATGGTAGCGGGTC
Organism: uncultured Prevotellaceae bacterium; assembly: GCA_900319525.1. GTDB lineage: Bacteria > Bacteroidota > Bacteroidia > Bacteroidales > Muribaculaceae > Sodaliphilus. The sequence goes on from ONOU01000014.1 coordinate 29,717, forward strand.
ACATACTCCCAGCCGTCCTCCTCGTCGGGCAGGCTGTCGATGGTGAACTCGTGCTCCTGGCCGTCCTTGCTGTAGATAAAGATGAAGTCGTCCTCGCCGCTGTTGTCGCCCTGACCGCCGTCGAGCAGTGACGATGGCCCCAGGCGCGTGCCCACAGGGTAAGGGCGGTAGTCGATGAGCGGCTGCACGAAGTAGCCGTAATAGGCCACAGCCATCATCAGCCCAAACGAGGCCGCCATCACCATCCATTGCACGGCGGGACCGTAGATGCTGCGCACCGACGTGTTGAACAGCAGCAGGTAGCCCACGCCCAGCAGCAGTAGCAGGTTCTTCCCGAAGGTGGCCCAGTTGCTCAGGTGCAACGCGTCGCCAAAGCAGCCGCAGTCAGGCACGGCTCCTGTCACGGCAAGCCACAGCGAGACTGGCGTCATCACCAGCATCACCACCAGGGCCAACCATGGCGCGCTGCGCCGATAGGCGCCCACGGCGATGGCCACGCCCAGCATGAACTCCAGCGCGGCAAGGCCCACGGCAAGCAGCAGCGCGGCACCAGTCCACCCTCCCAGGTCCATGGCAGTGAGGTAGTCGGTGATCTTGTAGCGCGTGCCCCAGGGGTCAACTCCCTTGACAAAGCCCGAGAAGATGAACACGCCACCCACGACGAGCCGCATGAGCACCGTCAACAGGCGGCACCATTTCTCGTACTTGACAGCATTGACGACAGCTCTGATTGTCATTTATTAGAGTTGTTAGTTTTTAGTTTTAAGTTGTAAGTTTTAAGTAAGATTACTATCGCCTAACGACCTGAAGCCTATCGGCTAACGACCTGAAGGCTAAAGGTTATCGCCCTCCTCGCTATGCTTGATCAGGGCAAACACGCTGTAGTTGATCATGTCCTGATAGTTGGCGTCGATGCCCTCGCTCACGATTGTCGCGCCACCATGGTTCTCGATCTCCTTGGTGCGCTGGATCTTGGTCAATATCAAGTCGGTATAGCTCGAGATGCGCATGTCGCGCCACGCCTCGCCATAGTCGGTGTTCTTGGCTATCATCAGCTCCTTGGTCGCCTGGATCAGCTCGTCATACAGGCGCAGCGCCTCCTCGGCGCTGATATCCACCGTGTCGCTGTAACCCAGGCGCAGCTGGATCAGCCCGATGATGCCGTAGTTGATGATGCCGACAAACTCGGGCCAGATGCCCTCGCCCACCTTGGTCTCGCCGTTGAGCTCCAGCGTGCGGATGCGCTTGGCCTTGATAAAGATCTGGTCGGTCACCGAGCGGGGACGCAGGATGCGCCACGACGGGCCGTAGTCCTTCATCTTGTTGATGAACAACTCACGGCACCGGGCGATCACCTCGTCATATTGTTTGCTTGTCTCGTTGTGCATGATGCTAATTATCTTGAGTCAAATGGATTGAACTTGCAAATTTACCACTTTTTCCATGACACCCCCTAACATTCACCCGCATTTTTTAAAAACCACCCCCAAAAAAGCTGTCACCTCTACTTTTTTCACACATCATCTATCGGCCGTTTTCCTGCATCGGTTTGGATTTCTTGCAACCCTTGTACATTCAATACGATTACGGTAAAAAATAATTTCAAGTTTCTAAAGCAGCTCCGCCACTCTAAAAACTTGAATTATTTTAAAAAACTTAGCGACTTAACGCGAGCCCAAAAAGCTCACAAGCCCCTAAACTCTAAACTCTAGACCCCTCGCGAAGCGAGCCCGCTCGCTACGCGAGCAAAATCATGTCTATGACGGCATTGACATCGGCAATGTTCACCTCGCCGTCGCCATTTACGTCATGAGCAGTGCCGCGCTCGCCAGTCAGGATGGCGTCGATGATGGCATTGACGTCGGCAATATTCACCTCGCCGTCCTCGTTCACGTCGCCATAGGGGAAATCGACGTTGATGCCCACCATGTTAGTGAACCAGGGCCAGATACCCGTACGCTTGTACAGGGCGAGTGCGCTGGCAGGCACCATCAGGCGGGCCGTGCTGTAGATGCTGCGCACAAAGCAGTCGGGATTGGCCACAGCGGGCGGCACGTTGCCGCGGCAGGTGATCGCGGCAAGGCCTGCACAGCCGTCAAAGGCCTTGAGAGCAATGGTCTCGAGCTGCTTGCCCAGCGTGAGCTCACGCAACCTGCTACAGCGGTAGAAGGTCTGCCCCCCAATCGCGCGCACCCCGTCGGGTATCGTGACGGCAGCAAGCGAGCTGCATGAGTGGAAAGCGCCCTCTCCAATGGCGGTAAGCGTGGTGGGCAAGCTGGCAGCGGCCAGACGCGAGCAACCCTTCAGGGCATTGGCTCCGATGGTCGTCACGCCCTCGGGAACCGCGATAGCGGTGAGGCTCGAGCAACCGTTAAACACCGCGTTGCCGATGCTTGTGAGTCCGTCAGGCAGGCTGACGCCCGTCAGGCTCGCGCAGCCGTTGAACAGGTCGTTCTCGAGCCGCTCGATGCCGCTGGGCACAGCCAGGCCGGTGAGTGCCGTGCAGCCGTAGAAGGCGCGCGCTCCCAGCGACGACATCGCCGCCGGCATCGTCACGGTCGTGAGTGCCGTGCAGCCCTCCAGGGCCGAGGTACCCACGGTCGTCACGCCGTCGTGCATAGCGACCGACCGCAACGTTGTGCAATCGACAAGGGCATAGGGCGACAGCGACGTGACCGCCTGGGGCACCGTGAGGTGTTCCAGCTCCTGTCCTGCGACCAGCAGACGGTGGGACAGGGACACGGGGTTGGCGTTGCGGTCGGCAAAACGTATCGACAGCCAGGCCTCCTGGCTGGGCGTGTACACGGCCGTCAGCGACGTACACTCGACAAAGGCGCGGGCATCGACCTGGCGCAGCGTCGAGGGCAAGGCAATGGAATCGAGCTCCAGGCACACGCCAAAGGCCTGCTGGCCGATGCGGGTCACGCCTTCTGGCAGGTCAACACCCGTGAGCGTGTAGCAGCTGTAGAAAGCCAGATCACCGACGGCGGTCACGGCCAGTTCCCGGCCATCATGGGTGACGGTGGCAGGGATGGTAACGTGGCCGCTGTAGCTGCCGTAGCGCGAGTCGCGCGGCGCGACTGTCACCTCGCCATCCACATCGCCGTAGCGGTAATAGATGCCATCGGCAACAAAGTCGTGCAGGTCCCTGACCTCATGCTCGCTGTCGCGGGGATAAAGGTCGGCGAGAATCTGCTGGGACGACAAGAAGCTGTAGTTGCGCACGTTGAAAGCTCCCAGGGCAAAATAGCCGTTATTGTTGCCGTTCCAGCCCCAGTTGATGTGGAACTTGCCGTCGTAGTAGCCATCCACGACAAAGGCGTGGCCGCCAGCGGCCGGGTCGTTGGCCGAGTACAGCAGCGGACGGCCCGCACGCAGCTCTGCCAGCAGGATCTCGCGCCACTCGTCATAGGGGGTCGTTCCCTTGCCCACGACGGTGGCGACTGGGTTGTAGCCAAAGGTCTTCATGGCGCTGAGCTGCTGGTCAACATAGGCGCCACTGCCCTCGGGAGAGTAGTCCATCCTGACGGCCTGGCCGCAATAGCGCATGAGCGTGGCAACGGCATTGGCCTGAGCGTCGCTGTAGGGGGTTGCTCCGTAGTTGTTGAGCATATTGTCCCAGTTCACGTCGGTGCCTGGCAGGGGCGAGACATAGATGTGGTGGCTGCGGGTGTTGTAGCCGCCCAGGGCGGGCAGGCGGGCGGGATAACGCCAGTAGTTCATCACCTGGGCCATCGCCGTAGCCACACAACCCGTGACACTGCGCTCACCCTGGTACATCGGGCACTGGTTGTAGAAGGGGGCTTGCTGGCCCCAGTCGCTGGTGATCATCGGGATGATATTCTCGTTATCGGCAGGAGCCGAAAGCTCGACCTGGACGTCGGGATGAGCGTGAAGATACTCCATCTGCTCGGTGTAGCTGTCCAGCAGCCAGCGCAGGTTGCAGGGCAATACGGCCATGTCCAGCGAACCCTCGCCATAGCCCAGAACGGCCTCGGCGCGGTCGTCACCGGCAACGATGACAAAGGCGGACCCGTCACTGGTGTTGAACACATAGTAGTCGGCATGGCCAGGAGCGGCCAGCGATGCCTGGGTGTGTTGCAGCACGGGCGACGATGAGCCGCGCATCATTCTGGCGGTCGTTGACGATTGCATCAGGCGGGACGCCACAAGCCGCGCAGCGCCCTCATCGACGGGGGACGCAGCAATATGGATGGCCACGAGAGCCATCAGCAGCAATACTAGGATTGAACGCTTTTCCATTATATTCTATTTATTAATTATTTACCAAATCTCCAATCATTGACAATCAACATCTCTATAATCCCAAAAATCCGCCGACAAAAACACATCGACTTGTCAACGTCGTCAACAATGATTGTCAGTGTCGTCCGAGAAAAAACCCCTAAGCCCTAAACTCTAAACCCTAGACTCTAGACCCCTCGCGAAGCGAGCTCTAAACTCTAAACCCTAGACCTTTCGCGAAGCGAGCCCGCTCGCTAAGCGAGCAAAATCATGTCTATCACGGCATTGACGTCGGCAATATTCACCTCGCCGTCGCCGTTTACGTCATCTTCCTCGTCCACGTTTCCCGTCAAGATGGCGTCGATCACGGCGTTGACGTCGGCGATATTCACCTCACCGTCGCCATTCACGTCGCCACGCAGCTCGCGCATGTACCAGAGGCTCGCAATTCCCTGCTGGGCATCGACACGCATCCCGGTAATGGGCTTGTTCATGAATCCACCGGTATAGACCTGGGCAGCGGGTGTGGAATAGTTGGTCAACGCGTCATTGTCGCCCTGGGGCCACGGGTCGGTGTTGTTGGTTCCGGTCGAGAGCTTGCCGTCGGCGGGGATGATGGTCATGCGCTGGTGGGACTTCACGTTGTTGGGCGTGTTGGCGTCCCAGATGTCCTTGTCGTAATCGACGTGCAGCACCAGGATGCCCTCGCCGGGCAGATAGCTGTCCCAGCCGCTGCGGGTGCGGTACTCGAGCAGGTAATATTCGTTGGGGTTGGCGTCGTTGGTCACCTTGACAGCATTGCCGCCGTCGCTATTCAGCGGCGCGAGCTCATACTGCGTGTTCCCGACAGGGTCGATGAGGTCCATCCACCCCATGAAGTGACGCTCATAGGATGAGTAGCCCGCGGGCGTGCGCCCACCGTCCAGGTAGCAGCCGTTGTCCATGATGTCCCAGTTGCTCATGCCGTAGTTGTAGGCCCCGTTGGTGGCATAGAAGTCGGGCAATCCCAGGCAATGGCCAAACTCGTGGCAAAAGGTGCCGATGCCGTCGATCGTGGTGCTCAGGTTGCTGTTGCCCTCCAGCTCGTTGAACACGGCATACCTGTTGACGGTCACGCCATCGAGCTGAAACGGGCCCGTGACGCTGCATCCCCAGTCATAGGACTCCTGCATGTCCCACTGGCAGGGCCACACGCTCTCGGGGACGGTGCGATAGGCCTGGGCCTCGCCTACGCCGGCATAGAGCACGACCACGACATCGACCACGCCGTCGCCGTCGTTGTCATAGCGCGAGAAGTCCACGTCGGGCAGCGCGCTGCACGCATCATAGATCATCGTTCCCAGGCGCTGGTCCACTTCCTGGCCATTGACGCGCTTGTTGCCGCCATAGTAGGTGCGGTCGTGAGGCAGCGGCACGGGGCCCAGGATGTCGAACTGGGGGGAGAACTGCCCGTGTGACTGCGACTCGAAATAATGCAGGCAGCTCTTGTCCATCTCGTTGAATTGGTTCTGGAACGTGGCCACGGGATCCTCGTCGATGAATTGCACATCGGTATAGTTGGCCAGGATGATGGGAATGCGCGGCGAGCCCATCGTGGGCACCTGCGGATGTTCATTCTCACCGGCACGGCGCGGCAAGTGGCGGACACCCGCCTCTAGGGTCATCTGGTCCCGATAGGCAATGACAAAGGCCTGCTCCTCGATGCCGCGGCTGTCCTGATCGTGGGCCACCACATCGCTCATCGCGCCACCGGCCACGTAGCAGTAGTCGCCGCCAGCGCCCTGGGCCACCGTCAACCCATCGAGCGTCATCAGCGAATGGTTGAACTCACCACCTTGCATGACCAGCGTCACGGTAGTGCCGTCGCTCTGCACGTGGGTAAACGGTACGGGCTTGGCAGGTACAGCCATCGCCATCAGGCAGGCAGTGGCGGCTATGATTATCGCAAGTAGTATTCTTTTCATTTTTTCTTGGCTTCGGCGGTCTCGTTGGCGATATACTCCTTCATTTCTTCTTTGAGGCCGGCACCGGTCTCAAGGAGCGCAAAATCGTCGATGCGCCATGTGCCGTCTTCCAGCTTCATCGTCAGGCACAGCGGGGTGACCTTGTCAAAATTGTGCAGCTTCAAATCGACTTCCGCCCAGGGGCCGATCCTCTCGACAAACTTCACGTCGCTGATCGACAACTTGTGCCAGTCCTGGCCCATAATCCAGTAGTCGAAGTCCCAGAAGCCCAGTTCACCTTGATGATTCAGGCTGTCGATCTCATCAATCTGGTGCAAGAGGCTATCCCACTCGGTGCTGCAATAATTCTTGCTGAACTCATAGCGATAGGCATGAGCACCATCGCCTTCGAGCTTATCCAGATTGCGCAGCGAATCTTCCAGGTTATACTCTTTAAACACCGCCTGATAAATCTCCTGAACCCGATTCACTATAGCATTAGAGTCAGACACTTGATTTTCAACGGTTTCGATGGCAGTCTTTTCACTCTTTGACACTTGATTATGACATCCGCACAGGGCAAATGCCACCAGCATAAACATGATGATTTTCCTTTTCATATCTTTTTTTAGTTACCAAACCCGCAAAGATACACCATATTTTACAATCACACAACACTTTTCTCATCCACCCGGCCATATAGAGTAATTATCATACTCAAAAACTGAAAACTAATTCGTATCTTTGCAGGCGAGATGCTCAAGATTGTCGCCATCATGCTCAGCGGAATGGCTGTCGGCTTCCTGCTCAGGAAACGGCGGCTGCGGGTGGTGCCTCACCTGGTGACGGCGCTCATCTGGGCCTTGCTGTTCCTGCTGGGTGCCGAGGTGGGCAGCAACCCGCAGGTCGTGGGCGGCATCACCACCCTAGGGCTCGAGGCGCTGTGGCTCTCGCTCGCGGGGATGGCCGGCACGCTGCTGTGCTCCTGGCTGTTGTGGCGATGGGTCAGCCGTCACAGGAAAGGAGGCCGCCGATGAAGGGCAGCCTCATCATTGTCGCCTTCTTTGTCCTGGGCATCGTCTGCGGGCTCATGCGGTGGGTTCCCCAGCCCGACGGCAACGTGAGCTTCGTGACGCTGTGCGCCCTGCTCTTCTGCGTGGGCGTCACCGTGGGCAATAACACCGAACTGCTGAAGAGCTTCAAAAAGCTGGACCCGCGCCTGATGCTGTTGCCGCTGATGACCGTCACCGGCACACTGGCAGCCACGGCCATCGCCTCCATTGGCCTGCCGGGCCGCTCGTTGACCGACTGCCTTGCAGTGGGCTCCGGATTCGGCTATTACTCCCTGTCGAGCATTCTCATCACCCAGTACCGCGGTCCCGACCTGGGCACCGTTGCGCTGCTCGCCAATATCATCCGCGAGGTCTTCACCCTGCTGGGCGCGCCGCTCATGGTCAGGTTCTTCGGACCCCTGGCGCCCATCAGTGCAGGCGGAGCCACCACCATGGACACCACCCTACCCATCATCACGCGCACCAGCGGCCAGGACTTCGTCATCCTCTCCCTGTTCCACGGCTTCCTCGTCGACTTCTCCGTCCCCTTCCTCGTCACTTACTTCTGCAACTGAAACACCCCAAGCACAACGTGGATGCGGATGCCCCTCTAAGCCCTAGACCCCTCGCGAAGCGAGCATAATCACGTCTATGATGGCGTTCACGTCGGCAATGTTGACCTCGCCGTCATCGTTGATGTCATGGGCTATGCTCTCCTTGCCCGTGAGTATGGCATCGATGACGGCGTTGACGTCGGCGATGTTAACCTCACCGTCGCCGTTGACATCGGCAGGGTTCTCAGGCTCAATGTCGATGCCAATAATGGTCTCAAAACGTTTCCACTCGTTAGCTGTCTTATAGGCTTCGACCGAGCCATTGGGGACATAGAGCGTAGCCTGGACATACCCACGAGGATTAAAGGCGTTGCTGTACAGCACAGGCGGTACCGCCGCTCGACAGATGACCTCTTCAAGACTGTTACACTGGTCAAAAGTAATCTGGAAGTTGGCAGATGCAATGGTATCAACACCGCTGCCGATAGTCACCCGCTTCAAGCTATAGCAATAATTGAATGAGCCAGGGCCGATGTAACTGACCCGATCAGGGATAACCACCTCACACAAGCTCTCGCAGGACCCAAACGTGCTGGCGTTAACCCGTTTCAGATCATGTGGCAGCTTCACGCTCTTCATTCCCTTGCACCACAGGAAAGCCGCTTCCTGTAGGTCGGTCACCGAATTGGGTATCACGATATTATCCAGCGAAAAGCATTCGCGGAAGGCTGCGCCTCCTATGGTCTTAAGCGTATGGCCAAAGTCCACCGTCTCAAGGCCATAACACTGGTAGAATGCATGTTCCCCAATCTTTTCCACGCCGCTATCCAGTTTCACGCTCTTCAAACCAGTGAAGCCTGCAAATGCATATTTAGGTATCTCACGTAACGACGACGGAATGACCAAATTGGTCACCAACTTATCATTGACAAACAAATCGCAATTAGTTCCTTCATATTGATAAAGCATGCGGGCGGAGCTCATGAACGGATAAGAATCATAATCCTTGAAATCTATCCCGCACCATGCTACCACATCACTGATGTAGAGGCGTTGCAAATAATAACAACCATAAAAAGCATCGATGCCGATAGCCTTGACCGACGGAGGAATAGAGATATAGGACAAGCCATAGCAGCCATAGAAGGCGTAATCGTTGATGGCCGACACCGTGTCGGGAATCTCCAACATATATACCCACTCCCCACGGCTGTACATCAGCGCTTGCCCCTCGCAGAACGGGTTGGCCCCAGAGTCGGCAAACCGGATCAGCGCCCACATGGCTGGATCATCGACATTGATTCGCCGCAACCCGCGACACCCGCCGAAGGCTTTTCCCCCGATCTCGCGCACAGCACGGCCAACACTCAGGCTGTCCATATACAAGCACGACACAAAGGCTCCTGCACCGATATTCCTCACCCCATTGCCCAGACTGACAGTCTTGAGGCCATAACAGGAGGAGAACGCATAGTTACCGACGCGAGTGATGGTATCGGGCAAGATGACCTCGGTCACTTCCTTACCATCAAGATAGAGGTGATGGGAACACGACAAGGGGCTGGCCGAAGTCCCCGCGATGTCCATCTGGCTCCATGCCACCACATCATGGATGTTGACCTGTCGCAGGCTGTCACAACCATAAAAAGCGTCTTGACCGATTGTGTTTACTGTCGATGGTATATCGATGCTGACAATGTCTTTGCGGTTCTTGAATGCTCGTGGGCCGATACCAGCGACGGTGTATTGAACGCCGTCACGGATAATTGTTGCTGGGATAACCACACCACGGCCAGTCGATGTCGCAGCGACATACGACAGAGACACCCGCCTGTCGTCTATCAACGAGTAAAACATGCCATCCTGCTCAATGTCGTTAGCGATGGTCTCCTTCACTCTGAACCGTTTCCAGATGTCATGGTTTTGGTAAGCCTCCAGAGCACTCTCCAGCACATACAAGGTGGCATTATAGTAGTTAGTGAAAGCGTTGGAGTTTTTCACTACAGGCGGTTCTGCTGATATGCAGATTACGTTATACAGGCTGATATTGGCAAAGGCGCGGCTACCTATGCTGGCCATCGATGCGGGCAAATACACATCACGCAACTGGTTACAGCGGTCAAAGGCACGGTCGTTTACTGCCGTTACACCGTCGGGGATAATCAGGGAGGTGACTCTCACACCATCTACAGTCATGTCGCTTGCCACCGTAACGGGATTGGAGTATTCGTTAGCCAGCTCGACGCTGCACCAGGCGCCAATGTCGTGCAGGTTGACCCTCTGGAGGTGTGTGCATTCTTTAAAGGCGTCCTCTCCAATCGAGCGGATGGTGGCGGGAATATCCACCTCGACAATCATATTGCGGCCGTAGAACACACCAGCGCCTATGCTGGTGACTGTATATTGGACATCCTTGTAAGTGATCGTGTCCGGTATCACCATCAGCGAGTCAAGGATTGCTGGCTTCACGTAGGAGATCTCCACACAATTGTCCTCAAGGTGGGCATAGGTGAAGCCATCCACCTCAAAATCGGGCTTGACGGGCAGAATGTTTGCAAACTGTCCCCATCGCTCGTCACTGCGATAGCGCTCACGAGATGTGCCGGGCACACGCAGGAATGCGTTCTGATATTCTGATGCGCTGAAGGCTTGAGATCCATTCATCTCTGGAGGCGTGGACGCCAAGCAGAATATTTCGTCCATCGCCGTCCCGTAAAACGCCCGCTTACCTATCGTCTGCGCTGTCGAGGGAATGCTCACACTGATTAACGAGGTGGCCCGATTAAAGGCGTAGTCACCAATGGACGTCACTCCCTCTGGGATCTCCAGTTCGGTAACTTCCTGACCACCAACACATAGGTGTTTAACAATACATAAGGGATTTGCAAGTGTATCGACAAACTGGATTCGGCACCAGCTTCCCACGTCGGCAGCATTGACGCGCGCCAAGTTGTCACAGCCGGCAAAAGCCGACTGGCCAACTTTGGTCAATGATTTGGGAAACGTCACACTAGTAAACGACGAACCGCCGTAAAAAGCATAGCTGCTGATAGTGGTCAGCCCTTCAGGGATAACAAGTTCTGTCACCAGCGTGTCATCAACGTGGAGCCTAGCGGCCGTGCTCAATGGATTGGCGCATCCGTTAGCGAAATAGGTGCCGCACCATGCAGCCAGTGTAGCTGCATCAACCCGCTCTAGAGATGTGCACCCCATGAAGGCATCCTCTCCAATCGCGATAGCGCTGCCGGGAAACGTGATCTGGCTCATGCCGGAACAATCCATGAATGCTTTCGGCCCCAAGCTGGTAACGGCCTCGGGAAGCGAGATTCCCATTAACGATGTGCAGCCGGCAAAAGCGCCTTCTCCAATGGCTGTCACCCCTACAGGGAGTGTAATGGTGGACAAGCCTGTACAGCCAGCAAAAGCACTGGCACCGATGCTGGTGAGTGACAGCGGTAAGGACAAGTCAGTCAACGAGCTGCAGTCCTTGAACATGCTCGAATTTAACTGCGTGAGTCCATCAGGCAAGATAACACTGGTCAGCGACGAGCAGCCATTAAAAAGGTGCGAACCCAGGTTAGTCACATTCTGGGGCAGTACGACCCGCTGTAACCCTGTGCACCCCTCAAAGGCGCCTGAGCCGATCTTCTTCACGCCTGGCTCAATCACCACCTCACGCAGCAATGGGCTGCCTGCAAAGGCCATCGCGCCAATCTCTCCCACCTCATATCTTACGCCCATATATTCTATAGCGGCAGGTATGGTGATATCACCCTGGTAATCATTGTCGCCAGTCGAGGCTCGTGTCACCTTCACCGTACTGAAGGAAACCTTACTGTAATGGACACCGTCAACCGTGAATTCAAAGCCTTGAACCACTTCAGGACGAACACCGATGATCATCACCTGCGCATCATTATAGACACTGAAGGAGCCCAACCTGAAATAGCCGTTATTGTATCCGTCCCATCCCCAGTTGATGCTGTATTTGTCTCCATCATATCCGTCAACAACGAAGTTATGGCTCCCGTTGCTGCCCGACCCGTCATAGATGATGGGGCACCCTAGGGAGAGTTGATCGCGCATCATTGTTTCCCATTCCTCGTCGTTGTAACCGCTGTGATACACACTATCGGCATCGCTGTAGCCAAACAGTTTTAGGGCATCCAACTCGTTTCCCACCCATGATGAGCTGCTGGCAATGCCGTAATTCATTTTTGTAGCCTGCCCGCAATAGCGCATGAGCCGGGCGACAGCGGCACCCTGTTGCTCGGAATACTGACCCTCATGGTACTCGTCAAGCATATTGTCCCAGTCCAGGGTGGCGCTGGGCAAAGCAGGGACCTGAATATGGGTTCCATTTGTCTTGTAAGCAGGCAATTCTGGCACATCCAGTGGATATTTCCAGTAATACATGACCTGAGCCATAGCTGTTGCCACACAGCCGGTAACGCAATTCTTTCCGTCAATGGTAGGGCACTGGTCACGATAGGGAGTGCGTTGACCCCACTTGCTCGACAACAGGGGACCGGCGCTGCCATCCGCCTTCAGGTCCGTTCGGCGAGCAGGGACATAGTCGGGGTGGGTATGCAGGTATTCTGACTGCTGGCGATACTGGTCAAGCAACCACAGCAAGCCGTCAGGGGCATTCCCGGGATCAAGAGCGCCATTTCCCCACCCAAGGATGACACCATCGCGGTCATCTCCAGCAACGATGATAAAAGCACTTGCATCGCTGGCATTGAACACATAGTAATCAACGAGGCGGCTGTCGTAACGCGATGCCGCGGTGTGGGCGAGCTGCCAGGTGACCGTGCCGGCGCACAGCTTAGAGCCTTGATCAGCACTGACAAACATGTCCACTGCCGCCTTGGCACGAATAGGATCGACCGGGGCAGCGGTAATTGCCATAGGTAGCAGCAGGACCCACATCAGTAGGAGTAGTCTATTGCAACAGCGGCATACGCTTAACGTTAACATTGTCTGTTTCATGCAGCTAAATATCAAATTGCATTTCGAGCACAAAAATAGGCAATCGTGTAAAACCCCGCAATACCCAATCGGGTATTTTTTCCTGGCCCACCAATCAGTGGATTGCGCTGCGGCCGTTTTTTTAAAAAAAACTGCGTCGAGTTTTGTAACAGCCGGCCTAAGCCCCACGCGAAGCGAACCCTAAGCTCTAAGCTCTAAGCCCTAAGCCGCTCGCTTCGCGAGCTTTACTGCGCACAGGCGTCGCGGGGGAAGGTGTCGATTTGCTTCATGCGCTTGAGGATGGTCTTGTGCATTTTGCGCATGCGGGCCGTGGGATGGGCGCTGTCACGCTCGCGGGGGTTAGGGAGCGAGACGGCGATGTAGGCACACTGTTCGCGGGTCAATTTGTCGGGGGTGGTGCCGAAGTTGATGCGCGCCACGGCGTCGGCACCATAGATGCCCTGCCCCATCTCGATGGAATTGAGATAGACCTCCATGATGCGCTCCTTGCCCCAAACGGCCTCTATCAGGAAGGTGAAATAGGCCTCGAGGCCCTTGCGCAGCCAGCTGCGGTGCTGCCACAGGAAGACGTTGCGGGCCGTCTGCTGACTGATGGTGCTGGCGCCCCGCTGCCGCTTGCCTTGCTGGGCCTCGATCTGGGCCTTCTGGATCTGCTCCAGGTCAAAGCCCTTGTGCTTGAGGAACAGGTTGTCCTCGCTGGCCATGACGGCCTGGGGCAGATTGTGGCTGATGTGATCGAGCGGCACCCATCGGTGGCTGATAGCGGGCGTCTCGCCGTCGATCACGGCCTCGACACAGCGGATCAACATCAACGGTGTGACATAGACAGGGATATACTTGAGTATCACCACGGCCAGAATGGTCGAGGTGAAGAAGAATATCAATATGTTGCGTATCCAACGGCTAACAGTCTTCATTGAGTTTTTTTTTAGTTTTTAGTTTTTAGTTTTAAGTTTTAAGTATGATTACCTTTGCCTTGCGTCCTAAAGCCTAAAACCTTGCGTCTTGATGCCTTGCGTTCTAAGGCCTATCGTTCTAAAGCCTTACGTTCTGATGCCTGATGCCTGGCGTTTTGGAGGCTAGATAGGGATGTTGCAGTCGGGGCAGAGGCCCTTGAGGACGTAGTTGATGCTGTGGACCTGGAAGTTGCCGGGCAGGGCGACGAGGGGCACCTGTGTCGTTTGCAGGCAGAAGGTGCGTCCGCACTTCTCGCAGTTGAAGTGGGCATGCATGTGGTCGATAGCGCCGTCATCCTCACCGCAGTGGCAGTCGGGACTGCACACGGCATACTTGAACATGCCCGTACCGTCGTCGATGGCATGAACCAGATGATGGGTCAGGAACAGGGTGATGGTGCGGTAGATTGTCGATTTGTCCACCGTGTCCAACTCGTCCTCAAGGCTCTGGAGCGAGAACGCGTCGTCATGGGCCATCATGGTGCGCAACAGCAGGATGCGCATCGCCGTGGGCTTCACCTCGTGGGCTTCGAGCCGTTCAATGTATTTCGTTTCGTCTTTCATCAATATCCGGGATTTTGGGCACTGCCACTAGCAGTCAAGGTCTCGCCTGGAATGGGGAACACAAGGGTATATCCATTCACATCGGCACTCAACTGCGGACGGTCGGTATAACTGCGTGTGAACTGTCCAAAACGTATCAGGTCATTGCGGCGCCATCCCTCCCATGCGAGTTCAAGAATCCTCTCTTCCAGCACATTATCAAGCGTGGCCGTGCGGTCACCCATTCCCACACGGGAACGCACCGCATTGAGCAGGCCGTCGGCATCGGCACCTGCCCTGCCATCACGCAAGAGCGCCTCACACTGCATTAACAGAACGTCGGCATAACGGAACAGCACGATGTCGTTACGGCGCAACTGGCCATCGCTCATGGCCGCCAAATCGATCTCATACTTGCGCATTCGTGCGCCCGCGGTCTTCTCATAAGCGGTGTTAGACACATCAAGCCTTACCTCCTGCGGGTAATAGACCAGCGGCGTCCCGTCGTCAAGCGTGACCACTGCGTCGGTCTTGTCATGCAGAACCTCATCATAGTAGTAAGTCCACGGCAATCGACTGTCAGGATTGTCGGTGCCATATCCAAACGCTTTCATGGCCTCGACCGTCGCACATGGCCCATTCTCACCGTTCAGGCCCAAAGCCGAGGCATGATTGTAATGCAGGGAACGGAACTGTTGGGTAAAACGGTTAGAGTAGTTGAAGATATCCATGGGAATCGTAAAAATCAATTCGGGCGACTCCTCATTGTTGATGGTGAAGTTGTCGATAAAAACAGGCGCTAAAGTAAACCCGAAACTACTGATTTTCTCACAATAGGCAATGACGGCCTGCCATGTGTTCATCGTGGAGCCATCAACAGTCCATGTGAGGGTCGAGCCGACGGGGTGGGTACTGTCGGTCCAATCGTCATCGGCATACACTTCGGCATTCAGCAAAAGTTTCGCCAGCAGGAACCACGCCACAGGGCGCGTCATGCGGCCATAGTATTCACCCAGTCGCGGACTGCGGGCAATGGGCAATTCCCACTCCGCATCCTGCAACTCGTCCACAATGTGGCGGAATGCCGTTGAGCGTTCCTGAAGTTTCAATTCCTGGGCCGTGGGATTGGTGTTTTTGAACAATGGCACGCGCCCATACAGGTCCATGGCATAGAAAAGGAACATCGCCCTCAGTGTCCTTGCCTCGGCTAGCATAGCAGCGACATCCACATCGGGATTCTTCGCCGCGAATGCGTCGATGCGTTCCAGGGCCCTATTGCACGCAAGCACCTGCTTGAACAGATAATTCCACGTGTCGCCCGTGAAATCGACGTTGCCAAACCGATGCAGGAACAGGTTCTGCCAGATGCCTCCGTCATACCAGTCGGCTCCTCGTGTGGGGATGATGGCCTCGTCGGTCGAGAAGGTGTTCAAGTCCCACACGCCACGAGCGGTGCCCTGCAAGCCTTGAGAGGCAGTGCTGCCTCCAATATTGTTGTAGATACTTCCCAGAGCATTGAGCCACAACTCATTGACTGTCTTGTAGGCTTCATCGGCGGGAATGCGGTCGGTAGGCTCGTCCTCAAGAAACTTGTTGCACGACCCAAGGGCCACTATCGTAGTTACCAGCAGGATATATTTGATAATTCGCTTCATAGCTGTTTTTTATTAGAACGTGACGGTAACTCCAAGATAATAGGAACGGGTAACAGGATAGACGTTCTTGTCATCGACACCCAGCGTGCTGCCAGCCGATGAACTGTTGATCATGGGTGTTGACCCTGAATAGCCTGTAATTGTACCTAAATCGTTGATGGTAAGCGCCAAGCGCAAACTTGTGATGACGCGTTGCACCTTTTGGCGCAACGGTACATTCCAGCCTAACGTCAAGTAGTCGAAGTGCACGTAATCACCGCGCTCAAGCCAATAGTCGGTGGCCGTCTGGTCCTTGATATTACGCTCGGGCGCATCGGCCAGGACATTGTAGCCCGGCAAACTGTTCATGTTCATGTAAGTGAGTGCGGTGCCATTGTAGATCTTATGGCCAAAGGCACCATTGACCTGCAGCGCCACGTCCCATTGCTTATAGCGAAAGTTGATGTTACTGCCCAGCAGCACCTTGGGCATCGCTTGTCCGCAGATGCGACGGTCTTTGCCATTGGCGATATCTATGTCGCCCGAGCCGTCCAGATCGGCGATCTCATACACCTGTGCTCCCGCCCCGTCGCTCTTGAGGCCCGTGCAATGCGGCAGATAGAATACGCCCAACGGCTGTCCCACAATCTGATAGACGATGTGGTTATTTCCACCGTGAAATCCCGCTCCGTTGAGGTTGACCATGTCCACCTCACCTGGGGCTTCCAGCCAGTAGTCATTATAGTAACCGCTCAGCGACAGCAACTTATTGTACTGGTAGGCAATATTGGCATTGAGGTTCAGTTCCATGTCACGCGTGTTCAACGGCGTCACACCCAAGGCCAGCTCGACACCACTGTTGCGCATCGAACCCAAGTTGTCGAGCAACTTGTTGTAAACAAATGGCGGCACGCCCACATTATACAGATAGAGCATGTCGGTCGTCTTAGACGTGTAGAAGTCGAGTGAAGCGATGATGTGGTTGCCCAGGAATGCGGCACTCACACCCGTATTGAAGCTGCGTTTCACTTCCCACTTGAGATCGGGATTGGCGTTGCGCAACTCGTCAAAAGTGACGACGAGGCGCTCTCCCACTGGCGCGATGCCTGCCGGAGAGAGCAGATTGTGCGTCATATAACTGTCCACACCGCCCAGGTTGCCGGCTAAACCGTAGCCGATGTTCCACTTCAGGTCATCCAACCATTGGCAACTGTTCAGGAAGGCCTCGTTGCCCAAGTTCCATGAAGCTGAAACCGAGGGGAAAAATCCCCACTTATTATTGCTGCTGAATTTACTCGTGCCGTCGGCTCGCGCCGTCACCGTCAGCGAATAACGGCTATCATAGTCATAGGTAATCCTGGCCATGAACGAGGCCAGTGACGGGGCGTTGCGGTAA
Source organism: uncultured Prevotellaceae bacterium (assembly GCA_900319525.1). GTDB lineage: Bacteria > Bacteroidota > Bacteroidia > Bacteroidales > Muribaculaceae > Sodaliphilus. The sequence continues at coordinate 47,032 of ONOU01000014.1, forward strand.
CTGCCCGTGCCATCCCACAGGGTCACCGCCCCCGACTGGATGGCATCGATACCGATAGCATTGGTCGAAAAACCTGTTGTGGTGGTATAAAAACCGGTATGGATGTCTTGCTCAACCTCGGCCAGTCCCATCATGTTGAGATGGTGTTTGTCCAGGGTTTTATCCCATGTGGTCGTTGCCATTCCCAGCCACGACTCGGTCTTGTCGCTGCTGCGATAACCCCTGCCTCCGCTCCAAATACTGGTAGGCAGGAACTGGGCTGATTCCACCTCGTTGTGGCTATAGGCGCCGAACAAAGCCAACGTCCACTCCTTAGAAAGGCGGAACGTGAGCTTGGCATGAGTGCTCAGGTGGGTCGTCTTGTCGTGTGTGCGGCTATCCATGAGGGCCAGCGGGTGATTGATCTGGTTGGCGTCAGTAAAACCATCCCAGCCACCGCTGGCGTTGCGCGATGTCCCGAAGGTGGGATTGAACGCTTGGGCCGAATAGAAAGTCTTCTGCACGTCATACACGGCAGTTTGGTTCTTCTGCACGTTTCCAAACATCCCCACTTCGATGGTCAGCAGGTCACCGAACATCCGTTGGTGCATGTTCATGTTGCTGGTCAGGTTGTTCAATTTGTCGTGCAGGATAACGCCGGCATGATCCATGTAACCCAGAGAGACTCGATAACCCGAACGGTCGCCGCCACCCATGAAGGCAACGTGATGGTCCTGCAGAAATGCGGTCTGCTCGATAGCCTCCTGCCAGTTGGTACTGTAGCCCTTATTGATAGGCACAAGGCCCATGGCACGCACTGCGCCAACGTAGCCATTGGCATCTAACATCTTCAGGTTTTTAGTCACATGAGATAATCCGATGCTGCCGTTATAGGTGACTGTGGTTCGGTGGGCCGACCCTTTCTTGGTGGTCACCTCGATGACGCCCGAGGCGCCACGGGAGCCATATTGGGCAGTCTCACTGGCATCCTTCAACACGGTGAAGCTCTCAATGTCCGACGGATATATCGACGACAGGGTGCTCAGGTCACCAAACACGCCATCGATGATGATCAACGGGTCGTTGCCGCCCGTGACTGAAGTCGTGCCGCGCACACGCACCGCGTTCATCGCAGCGGCGCCGTTGTTGCTTTTCTGGATTGTCACACCGGCAACACGGCCGTTAATGGCTTCCAGCGGATTTGTCACTTGACGCTGGCTCACCTGGTCGGCAGTGACGACATCTTGCGAAGCATAGCGAGATGTCGTATCGGCCGGAATTGTTAGCTGGGCCGATACGGACTGCGCCAAAACAGCCAACGCCACAGCCATGACCATGCGCAAGGATTGTAATCTATTCATTATCGTCACGGGAGTTGTTGATTTCAAACAACGAGAAATTGACCTTGCCATAGACGCGCTGCTGGGCGAAGTGGGGCAAAGCGCTGAAGTCGTGCTCGCGCGGGTGCTCCATGATGAAGAGCGTGCCGTCGTGCACCAGTGGCGAGTCGAGCACCAGCCGGGGAACGTCGGCAAAGCGCGGCATGTCGTAGGGCGGGTCGGCAAAGATCACGTCATACGACTGGCGGCACGAGGACACAAACTTGAACACGTCGCCACGCACGAGCGTCAGGTTGGGGTCGCCCAGCTGCCCTTGCACTCGCTTGATGAAATCGGCCTGTACACGGGCTTTCTCGACAGCGGTGACATGGGCTGCCCCGCGCGAGAGGAATTCAAAACTCATCGCTCCCGTGCCGGCAAACAGGTCGAGCACTGTCAGACCCTCCAAGTCGATAACGCCAGCCAGGACATTGAACAGGTTCTCACGCGCCATGTCGGTAGTGGGACGGGCGGTGATGCTGGTGGGCACGTCAAAGCGGCGACGGCCATATTTTCCACTGATGATTCTCATAGGGCAAGCAATATCAGTTCTAGCGGAGCCTGCATCGCGTTGCGGCCCAGCTGCATCGCGGCAGCGGGATAGACGGCAGGCATCACATATTTCACAAATTCACGCAGCATGGGCGTCATGGCGGCACGCATCGGGCCGTCACCGGTGAGCTGCAGCTCGTCGGTGAGCTGATCCAGGCCGTGGGAGCGCCAGGCGTTCAGGGCATAGTAGGTGGCGTCCTGGGCATTGGTGAACCGGTAGCTGTTGGCACACTGCAAGGCGCCCTGGCGATAGATGGCCAGGTCCATGCTCTCGGCTTTCAGGTTGAGGAACATGCGCGAGACGTCATCGCTGCGGTTCAGGCCCTTGAAGTGCTCACACATGGGGTGCAGGTGATGATACAGCTCGGGATAGTTGAGCGTGCGGCCCAAGAAGGCCTGCATCCCGCGCGGCATCAGGTAAGCGATCTTGACGCCGTTAAGCGGCAGCTGGCACACTGCGGGGTCCCCGTCATCGTGGGGAAAGGCCGCCAGCAACAGGCGGGCGCAGTCGTCGTCATGGGTGTCACCGGGCAGGATCACGAAGTGGGGGGAGCGCACCACCACCCTCACCCGCTTGTACTCGGCCAGCAGCCGCGGCGTGTCATAGAAGGCGTCTTCCAGGGCCCGTAACGTGTCGTCGGTCCTCGAGACATGGCCCATGAGCAGCGATCCGGCCACCGCTGGCGTGTACAGGATGTAATCCACGCGCCGGTCGTCGATGGCGACGAGCAGCTCCCATGCTTCGGGATGCTGTATGTCGGTTTCTTGTTTTTTCTCCATATATCCTGCAAAATTAGTGCAAGCCGAGCGAAATGCCAAATATTTTTGAGCATTTCCGAAGCGCTGCCTAATTTATCTAAAATTACAAAAAACTGCCCATCTGCCCTAAAATACGTCTTTTTTTTCATCCTTATCAATTATTCTGCCTATATTTGCGCCAATTTAGAATCGTTTCCTTAGTTAGTATTATGAAATCCTGCTTTATCAGTTTCACCATCATACTCGCCACCCTGCTCGCCGCCTGCTCGGGTGGCGGCAAGGCAGCAGGCAGCCAGTTCGGGTTCATGGACAGCGTGGGCATCTCCATCGATAAGGACTTGCTGCTGGGCGACACCCTCACCCTACCCGACATCTATTGCAGTGACCCCTCACAACGGGATGCCAGCATCCAGGGCAAGCGCATAAACCACGACCAGTACCTGGCCCTTATCGTGCCCGCGGGCGACGTGTTCCATGACGAGATGGGCAACTGGCGGCTGCTGGGAGTGCGGGACATGGGAGACGGCATCACGCTGGCGGCATACTATGACGGCAGCGGACTGGGTTACAGCGTGGACCTGATCACCTATGACCGCCAGGGACACGCGCTCGACGCCATCAATGCGCGCGAGCTGCACCTGCTGTGGCGCTGCGACCCCTCCAATATCCAGGACAACAGCGTTTTCACGCTCGACGGTTTCCTGACCTTTGACGCTGCTGGCAAGATGACACTGCACCGCACCATGGGCATGTGCATGATGGACTTTGAAGACGACCTCAAGGGTGATCCCCAGTGGCAGCAACAATGGGAGCAGACTTACGTCATCGATGCCAAGGGGCAGTTTGTCCTGCAAGGACAGCAAGTGGTCAAGCAGCAGGGACAGGTCGATAACTATGCGGCCATGGATTTCAGGACTTGGGACATGCTGGTGTGCTCGCTCCATGACCCCGCCATCATGGACACCTGGAATGAATACTGCAACGTGGTCGAGAGCAGCTATGACCCTGAGTATGAATACAGCCCGTTCCCGCTCGACGTGAACGAGCTCTACAGGATGAACCCGCAGCGGTTTCTCTCGTGGCTCTCCATGCCTGCCAACAGGAATTGCCGGCTGTTGAAGTACTTCAAGTTGAGGAAAAAGGACCATCCCGCCATGCTCAGTGAGATTGCCAGCATCGCCGATGCCGACGCCCGCCAGTGGCTCACGGCGCTGGTAGGCTCCTGGGACGACAAGCCTCTGACCAAACACCTATAAGCAAATGAAAACAATCCTAACCCTCACTGCCACACTCTTGATCATGGCCTGCAGCAACATCCACACCAATAGCCAGATCAGTACCCTGCCCGACACCCTGCAAGTGGGGCACAGCATTCTGAGCCGTGACACGGCACAAGCCGCTTCATTCCCGGTTCTCACGGCCGCGCAATGCCGTGAACTCGCCGCACAAACAGGCCTCGTCGTGCCCGACAGTTCACGTCTGATCGGCATGCGCCCTTTCAATGACGAAATCACGATAGCCGCCTACCAGATACCCACAGGCGAGAATCCCAACCAGTTCAAGGTCTGTCTGGTGGCCCATGTGGGCAACGCCGCCGATGTCAGCAAGGGACACCTGGGCCGTGACGTTCATTTCTGGGACTTTCTCGACCTGGGCGAGTTCCACACCTGCGAGTATCAAGGCCAGCCACGCTTTGGCGGCAACCGCTACTATACCACCGACGCCGAGTTGCGCTTCGACGGCAATGACCGCTTTACCGTTCACCGTGTGATGACCCTCACCAGCCTCTACCTCAAGGACCACCGCTTGACCGAGCTGTGGCGCGTCGAGTGGGACAGCCACTACGGCATCAGCGAGGAGGGCCGTTTCTACTTCATCGACCAACAGGAAACCCTGCGCACTCCTGCCGACCTCATCGACCCCGTCATCGAGCAATACCAATCCCGCGACCACCAGACCAACTAAATAACAATCCCAAGAGGCCATGTTACTCAACCATATAGCATTGATGATTCTCGCCGTTATTGGTTTTTGGGGCGAAGAGCGCTCAGCACAGTTTGTAGAGGGGCAGTTTCTTTACAGCAACTGGGATTCTCCATGGGTCACCCTGGACAGTTGCATCGACCGCAATGTCGAGCATCTTGTCATCCCAGAGGGCATAAACCATAATGGCCGATATTATCCCATCGCTGAGATTGGTCACGATGCCTTGCGAAGCATGTACAGCCTCACTGACGTGACTATTGGAAAGGGTTGCAGTTTTATGAAGGGAGCTTTCAAGGATTGTCCCAGACTCAGCGTGATCAAAATCAATGACACCGTTCCACCAGTCATCGGCCAGCACCCTTTCTATGGAGGCGAATTGACTGACGTGTTTGAGCCTTACCACCTCGAGGGCACCATCATTGTCGTCCCACCAGGGGCAGAAGAAATCTACCGCAATGCACCGGGATGGTGTGAATTCAAGTATATCCAGTCCACATGGCCCACCCCTGAGGAATACCATCTTGATGCACTGGATGTGCGCATCAATACCATCGAGCAAGAGCTCGAGCTTGCTAAAAGCACTGTCGAGCGACTGCAACAAGAGCTCGATGCCCTGCGCCAATTCCGGGAAGTGAAGGCAAATAATTAGGGTACATGTTAAGGAGGCGGAGGAGAACCGCCGATGGCCGTGACCTTTTTTATCATCGCTGCTTCATAGCGGTTGCAGTGCTCATAGACTGCATATTCGATTTCGGCCATTTCCTTAATGTCAAACTGGTTGTGAATGTCTTGCAGGTAGTTGTTTGCCGCCACACGTCCTTGCCTGCTCAATGAGCGCCAGTCCACCCACATATAGACTATTCTTGAGACCGTGTCAAGGTGTTCCTTGAGATGTGTTTGTGCATTGGCGGCATCAACGCGGCGAATGCCCTCGGCGATGGCGGCATCCACCTTGCTCTGGCGTGCAGCGCGGTTTTCCTTTTCTTGCTGGAGTTGCTGGTGGCTGGTGGCGAGCATTGACAGGCTGTCCTTAAGGGTGGTCAACCGTTCCCGCATTGAGGCTTCTATCTGTTGCTGAGCATCATTGTTAGCCTTGAGGCGCTCGTTGTTAACCGTCAACTCGTGACGCAACGAGTCCACAAGTCGGCCATTGTCGGTGGCAGGAATCGGCTTGGATAGCAGCCACAGGGTGATGAGACCCGCTATAACAGGTATTGTTATAGCTCCTTTTTTAACCCACTTCAGGATGGTGCTCATCCGCTGCAAGTCATTTTGGAGGTCAGCAACGCTCTGGTACCGCTCGTCTATGGGGCGCAGGCAGCGCTTGCACGCACGGTCATAAATACCGCCCACATCCATCTTCCGAATGATCACGCCCAGGGAATAGATGTCGTTGCGCACATCAGGCACATTGCTCGATGCTTGTTCGGGGGCCATATATTGTCTGGTGCCGGCGGGTTGCTTGAATACGGCATGAGTATCGGTATCGGCAAGTCCAAAGTCAATCACCTTGACCTGCTTGCCATTATGGGTAATCATGATATTGCTAGGCTTGAGGTCACGATGAGCTATTCCCAAGGCATGCAGGTAGGCTATGGTATCCAGCAACTGGTTGACAACACGGAGACGCTCGTCACGGGTAGTGCCACCGTCGAGCCACTGACTCAAGTCCTGTCCCTCGACCCACTCCATGACGATGCAGCTTCCCAACGTCGGCACTTGTTCCATACCGATGGCCTGCACCACACCAGGGTGTTGGGCACGCATGGTGAGTTCAAACTCCTTGGTGAGCATTTCCTGATAGACGGCTTGACCCGCCACTTCGGCATTAAGCGATTTCAACAGGTACCAGCGGCCATAGCGTTTGCCCTTGGTGAGCGTGTTGTGGTCGCGAACGGTGACAGTCGTCAACTGCGTGAACCGCTCGCTCACCCCCTCAAAGCCGTCAGTCAGATAGCCCGATGCCGATGATGTGTCTTGAGGATCAGTCTTCATCAGTCAGATATGTTCCTTTTTCTACCTTGAAGACCTCAAAATGAATACCGCCATCGTTGCCGCACACGTAACCCACCGGTGGCCGTCCTTGCTGAATCAGATTATCAAGGTAGAGCGGCTCATTTTCCATCATCAGTCCGCATGTGAACGTGTTGCCGGCTTGGAGTCTCGTACGCTCCGCAGTCTCGACGACAAACTGACTGCCGCCCAAGTACCTGACGGTGCATTGCCGTCCTGGTTTCCATGACAGCATTACGCGGTCACGAACAGCCAGCTCCCGCACCACGTCAAGGCGTTTGCTCACGACCACATTGCTGGGCACCTCTCCTTCCTTATCTTGCTCATGGTCACAAAAGTGGCCATAATCACGGTAGCCCAGATAGCGTGCCAGGCAGTCCAATGTGTATTGCCGCGGACGTGTGGTGCCCGGCAGATAGCCCCACAGGCGCTTTAGTGTCATTGTGCTGACTTTCAGGCCAGGCAAAGTGCTTAACTCGGCACTTAGCCATTCAAAGTCACGCGGTGTATTCATTTTCCGCTGACACGACTGTTCTATCCGCGACAATAAGGCAGACTGCAAACGGATGTCATCTTCAGTAATTCCCATACTGTTGTTTTTTCGGCAAAGTTATATCAAAAAACCACGCAAATCCAAACACAAATCTTTGATTTTTCACTCATCCGTCATTTTATTCACAATCCACCCCAATTTGTACCAAAATGAGCAGAAATGAACCCCAAAATCCACAGTAACTTTGCCCCGAGAATTAACTAATTATTCACTCAAATTAAACCAACAACGATGAAAAAATTACTCCTATTTACAACATTTGTGCTCATGTCAATGGCTTCGATAGCCTTTGCTCAAGAGACCATGACTGTCGAAATCGGCAATGGAACTGTGTATAACGAAGTCTTGCCTATTCACAACTGGTGGCAGCGTTCCTATACGGGAAACGAAACACTGTACTTGAAAGAGGAACTCGGGATGCAGCCAGGCGATCAGATTACATCATTGTCCTACCACTGCATTTCCAATTCTGCTTATGGCGGCAATTATAATGTGCGTATCATCAATACCACATTAAATAGAATGATAGAAGACCCCATTGAAAACACGTCTGATGATACCAGGCTCCTACAAGTCCCATACGAGTCCACTATCTATGGGAGAGTCCATTTGGATCCATATTCAGCAGACTGCTGGATTACATTTGAATTGGACACACCGTTTGAATACACTGGAGAAAACATAATCATTGACATCCGCAACTCTGAGCCTTGCACGAGAAAAGGTTGGGTATATTTTGCTTCGACAGATTGTGACCAATGCATGAGCATCGCTTGGAGAAACGCAGCCGATGAAGCCGTCACGGGCTTCGTGGAGGCTTATGATCCTTACGGCGATTATGACTCAGGTTTCTATGGAGCGAACCCCGATGAAGGAAACCGTGCCAACATCCGCATCACCTACATTCCCAACGAACATAAACCTAAAATCAAAGATTTCGGCAATAACGATTTAATAGGGGAAGGTGGACCCATTACCAACTGGTGGATGGACACATATCAAGGAACAGAAAACCTCTATCTCAAAGATGAATTAGGTCTTGAAAAAGGTGATACCATCTCGGTTCTAGCTTATCATTGTGTTTTAAATCATGCATACAGCGGCAATTTCAATGTTAGAATCATCAATACTGAACTCGATGAACTGCATCAGGGAGTTGAAGACCGAAGAGATTTATCACTGGCTAAAGTCAACTATGAAGACACAGTATATGGCAATGTCCATCTCGATAGCTACTCTGCTGAAAACTGGATCTATTTCAAGTTATCTAAGCCCTTTATCTATGAGGGCAACAATATCATCATTGATATCAGGAACACAGAGCCAGGACAGAAAGCTTTTTATTGCTGTTTCCCTTATACAAAAACCGACAAATTCCGTTATTTAGCTTGGTGGCGGGCTGAAGGAGAAAACATCACAGGATTCCTTAACTATAGTGATGCTGGGTTTGCAGGAGCCAGTCCTTCCGCTGATTATGATATCTTAGCAGACATCCGCATCTTTGCAAATGGCTTCTTGGGTGATGTGAATGACGATGGGAAAATCAGTATAGCCGACGTGACGGCCTTGATCGACCATCTGTTGGGCACTGAAGCTAGCACTATCAATAAGAGAAACGCTGATGTTGACGTAAGCGGCAATGTCAGTATCGCCGACGTGACCACCTTGATTGATTTCTTGTTGTCCAATGGCAATTAAGCAGTAATTTGTCTTATAGAATTATGAAACATTTATTGATTGTACTATTCTCACTTTTTCCAGTAAGTGCTTTTGCGCAGGATTTCATCTATGATTTTGAATGGCTGGAACCTGATAACAGAGTGGAAGTCGTGGTGGGAGAGCCTCATCAGTTACAATACAGTTGTTCAAACCCTAGCCTTGCGTTTACGGCAGCCTATTCCGGTTCATGGGTTCATTACGATTTCGAGCCGTTCCAGCACGTCGTTGACTCTCCGACAGGGTACAGTATCGATGAGCATGGCGTCATCACCGGCTTGATTCCGGGTTCGTATGCCATCAAGTTTACGGGCTGGATTCTGGCAAGCAATGGTGCGAACAAATGGCTCTACATCACCGTGGTATCAGAGAGGAAGGAGTCAGAGTCGAACAATTCGTTTGACACGGCCAATGAGGTTTATTCCAAGATCCGTTTTGGCTTGTACAACATCACCGATGTCGATTACTTTAGATTCGAACATGACAAGCTGAAAAGCGGCGATGAGGTGACGTTCAAGATTCACTATTATGGGCCACGGGACAACCCATTCGGCTACAGGTGGTCCATGTTTACCGGCACCGACATGACCGGCGGCGGCCTGCTCATGCAAGACCAGCAGTGCAGCACGTACGCCATTGCAGGCAAACCGGTTTACTTTGAAGTCTATTATAACCAAAACTACTCACAGTACTTCAATTACGGAGAGGAGTTTGTTGCTGAAGTCTATATCAATGGCATTCCGGCTATTGATTACGGGAAAGAAAACGTGTTTGACGTGAATGGTGACGGTGAGGTGAATATTGCTGATATCAATGCCGTAATCGATTATATTCTGGGTCGGTCATCGCTTGATGCAAGCAAAGCCGACGTGAATCATGACGGAGAGGTGAATATCGCTGATATCAATGCCATAATCGATAAGATACTTGGCAGTTGAAATGCTAGAATTGCCTGTCTGAATGATAGGATGAGTAAGATTTTTCATATCCTCAGAGACCTCGGAGCGTTCGACGTTCCGAGGTTTTTTGAAAAAAGCATTGTCAAGTAAAGTTATTGCAGTATGTTTGCGATATGAAACAACCGTTGATGCATCATGTGTGATTCTAATAAGAATTTCCTGCCACAGCGGGGGATTATGAGAACTTGGCGGTTTATAAGCTGGCGACATGCATCTATGCCGTCACCTACTATTTCGCAAATACCTATTTCCCTAAAGGTGACCGCACGATTGACCAGATGGTGCAGGCCGCTCGCAGCGGAAAACAAAATATCGCCGAGGGCAGTGTTGATGGCATTACCTCAACCGGGCCGGTAGGGGCAATGCAAGGTAGCGACTTGCACTCTTCTGGGGTTTTGTTGGTGGAGTGACGAGAATTGGGTAACTTTGTGGCATGGAGGATAAACGCGGTGAACAACGCAAACGGTGGTGGCAACGACATCATGCCGAGCAAGTAGTAAGGCGGTCGATGAAGCGGCGCAACGGGTTTCATGATTACCGCAGCCGCTGCATCTACATGATCACGCTTGCCGTGGAAGGGCGCCGGCCAGTGTTGGGCGAGCTTCGTGGTCCTGACAAGAGCCACGTGGAGACATGGATAAAGCCGACTCCCCTGAGTGAGCAGGTACTGCGATGCTGGCGTGAAATCCCAACACATTATCCTAAGGTGAAGGCGATGGAAATCCAGTTAATGCCCGACCATATTCACGGCATCCTTTTTGTCACCGAGCAGGTGCCTTATCACCTGGGGCAAGTGGTGAATGGTTTCAAGATCGGATGTAATGCAGCAGCTCGTGAGCTATCGGGTATCACCCTGTGGGAAGAAGGTTACCATGACCGCATCCTGTCCCATGAGGGACAACTGGTAACGATGGTGCGTTACCTGCATGACAATCCTCGACGGTTGTGGCTCAAGCGTCACCACCCGGAGTTTTTCACTGTGCAGCATGAGGTAAGAATCGGGAACACTCGTGTGGCCGTGGCTGGGAACCGCTTTCTACTGGATTATCCCATCAAGGTGGCCGTGCAGTGCTCTCGCAGCATCAATAGCGAGGAGGCCATTGCACGTGAAGTGAGTCGCTACCTTGCCCTGGCTCGTGATGGAGCCATGCTGGTATCTGCCTGCATCAGCCCTTGTGAGAAAGCGGTGATGAGAGCGGCATTTGATGCAGAAGTAAAGGAAATCGTGCTATTAGAGAATGGTTTCTCACCGATGTGGAAGCCTGGAGGAAAGCAGTTTGATGCCTGTGCACGAGTACAGTCACTTTTCGTAGCCCCATGGTCCTATCACAGTGATTGCAAAACCATTACCCGCACCCAGTGCCTACAACTCAACGAGCTGGCCAAAGAAATAGCAACGATACTACCGCAGCATGACAGTCCCGTACAGGCCAATGGCCTACATAACAGGGACCATGCTGGTTAATGGTTCAAGTAATGCAAGGCAAAGCCTTGTACAAGTGGAAAAGATTCACTACCTTTGCAAGCAGTAACTAAATCGACAAGAAATCTTATGGCAACAGTTGACGACAAGAAAATCATCTTCTCGATGGTGGGCGTGAGCAAAACCATCCAGCAGAACCAGAAACAAATCCTCAAGAACATCTACCTCTCGTTCTACTATGGCGCCAAAATCGGCATCATCGGCCTGAACGGTGCGGGTAAATCGACACTGATGAAGATCATCGCCGGCCTGGAGACGCAATACCAGGGCCAGGTGGTGTTTGCACCGGGCTACTCGGTGGGCTATCTGCCACAGGATCCGCAACTCGACCCCACCAAGACGGTCAAGGAGGTGGTGCAGGAAGGTGTGCAGCACGTGGTGGACACACTCAAGGAGTTTGAGGACATCAACCTCAAGTTCGGCATGCCCGAGTACTACGAGGACCCCGAGAAGATGGACAAGCTGTTTGCCCGTCAGGCCGAGTTGCAGGATATCATCGACGCTACCGACGCCTGGAACCTGGACAACCGCCTGGAGCGCGCGATGGACGCCCTGCGCTGCCCCGAGGGCGACCAGCTGACCGAGCACCTGAGCGGAGGTGAGCGCCGCCGCGTGGCCTTGTGCCGCCTGCTGTTGCAGAAGCCCGACGTCCTCCTGCTCGACGAGCCCACCAACCACCTCGACGCCGAGTCCATCGACTGGCTGGAGCAGCACTTGCAGCAATACGAGGGCACGGTCATCGCCGTGACCCACGACCGTTACTTCCTGGACAATGTGGCAGGATGGATCCTGGAGCTCGACCGCGGCGAGGGCATACCCTGGAAGGGCAACTACAGCAGTTGGCTCGAGCAGAAGACCCAACGACTGGCCCAGGAGGAAAAGACCGAGAGCAAGCGACAGAAGACCCTGCAACGCGAGCTCGAATGGGTGCGCATGGCTCCCAAGGCCCGCCAGGCCAAGGGTAAGGCGCGCTTGAACAGTTACGACAAACTGCTCAACGAGACCGTCAAGGAGAAAGAGGAGAAACTCGAAATCTTCATCCCCAACGGTCCCCGCTTGGGCAACAAGGTCATCGAGGCCCAGCATGTGGCCAAAGCCTTTGGCGACAAACTGCTGTTTGACGACCTGAACTTCATGCTGCCTCCCAACGGCATCGTGGGCGTCATCGGCCCCAACGGCGCCGGCAAGACGACCCTGTTCCGCCTGATCATGGGCCTGGAGAAGCCCGACAGCGGCACCTTTGAGGTCGGCGAGACCGTCAAGGCCGTCTATGTCGATCAGCAGCACACGAGCATCGATCCTGACAAGACGGTCTATGAGGTCATCTCGGGCGGTGTGGAACTGCTGCGCATGGGAGGCCGCGACGTCAACGCCCGCGCCTACCTGTCACGCTTCAACTTCAGCGGCGTGGACCAGCAGAAGAAATGCGGCGTGCTATCGGGCGGTGAGCGCAACCGCCTGCAGCTGGCGCTGGCGTTGAAGGAGGAGGGCAACGTCCTCTTGCTCGATGAGCCCACCAACGACATCGACGTGAACACCCTGCGTGCCCTGGAGGAAGGTCTCGAGGACTTTGCCGGCTGCGCCGTGGTCATCAGCCACGACCGCTGGTTCCTGGACCGCATCTGCACCCACATCCTGGCCTTTGAGGGCAACAGCAACGTGTACTTCTATGAGGGCAGCTACAGCGAGTATGAGGAGCACAAGCTCAAACGCCTGGGCAAGGAAGAACCCACACGCGTGCACTACCGCAAACTTGGCGATTAGGCTTTAGATTTTAGGCTTTAGGTTTTAGGAAGTAAAAGAATCTTGATATGAAAATGATGAGAACAATAGCAATGTTGATGGTGGCGCTGGCCATTGTATCGTGCACGGGCAAGTGGAGCCACGGCGACCAGATCAACAATGGCCACGACTTCCTGTGCAGTGCCGGCATCTGTGATGACTCGCTCATGTCCAGGGACAAGGAATTCCGCTATGACAACGACGGCGAGAAACTGCCTCACCGCATCCTCGACCTGGCCACCTGCCAGGCCATCGGGCTCGACCGGGTAATGCATGTGGACACCAACACGACCATCGTGCGTGTGTGGAACGTGCTTGATTATCCCGACAAGGGCATCACCCTGCTCATGGGACAGACCAGCTACAGCGACACGCGCACCTGCTGGCTGGCAACCTACGGCAAGGACGGCATGATTGACTTCATGCGGCTGGGCGAGTGTGGAGGCATGAACCTCTCCTACTGGGACGACATCGACGAGCACACCCGCGACAAGTGGGGCAAGCCCATCAACGTGAGCCGCTGGATCTCCTACAACCAGCAGCACGATGGTATGGAGACCGATTCGACACTGTGGTTTATCGACAACGAGCTGCCCGTTACCGTCGGCAATGACGGCCGATTCTCCATCGGTAAAATCGGCACCGTCTATAGCGCCGACACCACCCTGCTCACCAATTACTGGCGCTATAAACGCCAGCTTGAAGTGCTGTCGTGGACGCCGTTGAGCGACACCACCTTCTGCGACCGGCTGGAGGCCGTACTCGACGAGGCAGAGGGACATATCACCGAACCGTCACAGCTGCTGGGCGACTTCCACATGCTGGTGATGGGTCGCCTGTACAGCGACACCCAAGGCATGATGCAATGGTGTCTAGACCACCCCGACGCCCAGTTGACCCAGGGTCTGAAAAAGATCTTCAAGGACATTAGCCCCGAGTGGACACTCAACGAACTAAAGAAAATCAAGGACCCTGCCATCCAGCAACGTGCCAAACGACTACTCGGACTATAAACGAATTAGGGACGCGATTTTGCGTCCCTAATTCGTTATATCAAGGATTATAAGTTGTCCGGGGTAGTGAAATCAGGCACCTCGGGCAATTCGACGGGTACAGGCCTTACGACCACGCCATCACCATAAGCAGCAGCATAGGTAGCAGCCTCACCTGCGATTCTTACATTCACAACAGCGTTACAACCCTGTTTTTCAGCCTCTTTCTTTAACTCTTTAATGGCGCCTTTGACGCCGTTAAAGATTGCCTCACCAAAAATAAAGCCTTTTGATTCAACAATTTCATAGCCCACTACGTTAGGCAAAGTCGTTACAAATTTTGTATCCATAATCCACGAATATTATAAGTTGTTCTTCAACAGAAATTTGCAAAAACCATGCCATTTAATCTGTCAATTGACAGAAAAATGCGGACGCCATTAGTTCAATTCGTTTCCTGACTTCGTCACATTTGTTTCGTTGATTTTTCAAACTACTGATTTTCAGTCGATCAGAAAAATTTTGTTGTAAAAATGGGTGTCCCGCGTTTAGATTTATTAACTTTGCGGCATGTTTGTGCGCAGAAAACGCAACGCCAGTGGCACCAGCAGCGTCCAGGTCGTGATGAAGGAACGTGGTCGCTATGTGGTCGTGCGCTCGTTCGGCGCCTCTTCCGATGAGCAGGAGCTTTTGCGCCTCGAAGCCGCAGCGAGGGACTTCATACGCACCTATGGCGGGCAGCGTGTGATTGACTTTGATGCCCGCACAGCTGCAGAAGAGACCCGTCACCTGGTGAGCAGTGTCCAATCGGTGACCATGAACGGCCAGCACCTGATCCTGGACCGCATCTATGACGGCGTGGGCTTTGGGGTATTGGGTGAAGACCTATTGCGGGACTTGGTCGTATCACGTGTGTGCTGCCCAAGAAGCAAGCTGGCGACAGTGGATTACCTGCGCCGTTACAAGGGGACGGCGGTTGACATCAATGCTGTCTACCGTATGATGGACAAGATGGATGAGCCGTTCCGCCAGCGTGTCCAGCGCATCAGTGTCGAGCATACGCGCCAACTGCTGGGCGGGCAAATCGGCATCGTGTTCTATGACGTGACCACACTCTACTTCGAGACCGCCCGCGAGGATGTGCTGCGCAAACCGGGCTTTTCCAAGGACGGCAAGACGGCAGAGTCCCAGATTGTCCTCGGGCTGCTGGTGAGCAGGCAGGGCTATCCCTTGTCCTACTCGGTGTTCAACGGGTCACAGTATGAGGGACGGACGATGATACCAATCATTGACGACTTCGTGAGCCGTTTCAATCTGACCGACTTCATTGTGGTGGCCGACTCGGGCCTGCTGTCCCGCAAGAACATCGCAATGCTCAAGTCCGCGGGCTACAAGTTCATCCTGGCGGGCCGCATCAAGAAAGAGAGCGAGGCCGTCCGTGACTGGGTCCTGTCTCTGCCCAAGGTGCCCGGCCTGCTGCATGAGACGGCGATCAACGGGGACGAGCGCATCATCGTAAGCTACTCCGAGTCCCGCGCCGCCAAGGACGCCCACAACCGAGCCAAGGGCATCAAGCGCCTGCGGGACGCCTATGCTTCGGGAAAGATCACGAAGAAGAACATCAACCAGCGAGGGTACAACAAGTTCCTGGTCGTGGAGAACGAGGTCCACGTCAGCATTGACGAGGGCAGGATTGCCCAGGACGGCCAATGGGACGGGCTGAAAAGCTATGTGACCAACACCGACCTTGACCCAAATCAGGTCATCGAGAAATACCATGAACTGTGGGGTGTCGAGCGGGCCTTTAGGGTGGTCAAGGGCAACTTGGAGACGCGCCCCGTTTTCCACTTCTCGGAACGGCGCATTGATGCGCATGTCTGCATCTGCTTCATGGCCTACAAAGTCTATAAGGAGATGGAGAGGCTTCTCAAGACACTGGACATCGGCCTAAGCGTCGATAAGGTCATGGACATCGCCAAGACCGTCCCCACTGTCACATTCTCACTATCCAATGGCTCGACGACCTCTCAGACCCTGCTCACCACTCCCGAGCAACGCTTGCTCGCCCCGCTGATACCAGCGGCCGACTGATTTGGGTGTCCCGTTGACGAAGTCAGGAGTTCAATTCGTTTAATTCGCAGACAGAGAAAGGTCTAGCGAGTGCTGTTGTCCAAGGGGCGGCTTACACGTCGGCGGCATGGAGCAGCGAGGTGACGGTCTGCCACAAGACGGTAAGGGTCACAGCCCCCATCATCATGTTATACAGGATGTCGCGCACGGTGACAGCGCCCCAGTCCTGGCCGCGCCACATCATCAGCCAACACACGACACAGGCCACCAGGGCGATGGCATAGAGCACCGTCGTGGCCCACGACCCGCGCGGCTGTTTCTCGGGCAGTTTGTTGAGCACACGGCGGGTGAACCAGGGATTGTCCCCGGGGTCATGCGCGCCCTGCTTGAGCATCTGCGCCAGTTTCTTATCTTCTTCGTTGGCATTCATATCATTATAACGGTTTAATTGTCGATAAATTGTTTCATCTTGTCCCTGCCGCGGTAGATGAGCGACTTGACCGAACCTTCAGGCATCTGCATGATCTTGGACACCTGCTTGATGGGCTGGTCCTCGATATAGTATAGGGTGACAGCCACGCGCTCGTTGTCGTTCAACGCCTCGAGCGCACGCTTCACCGTCATCGACGCGTCAACGGCATCGCCGGCAGCGGTGCTCGCCCCGGCCAGGCGTGTGATGTCCTCGACATGCTCTTCCTGATGGCGACGGGTGTGGTTGTAGAACTCGTTGTAGGCAATGCGGTACAGCCAGGTGCCAAAAGACGAAAGCCCCTTAAAGCCGCGGATGCCCACATAAGCCTTGATGAACGTCTCCTGCGCCAGGTCGTCGGTCAGCATCTCATCGCCCGTGGTCAGGTTCAGCAGGAACCGGCGCACGCGCGGCTGATAGGCCTCGACGAGCCTGCCGAATGCGTCCCGGTTGTCGGCCAGGGCGCATTGCGACAGCAGTCTTATTTCATCAAGCTTAGAAAGCATTATTTTTTTGTTTCTTTCTCTCCTGCATGCCTCACGCTAAGGCGCTAAGCCGCGAAGATGATTGTAAATCATTAATACGGTTGATAGGTAGTGTTGTCGTCCTCCTTATAGTCGTTGTCAAAGGACGGCGGCACGGGGATGCCCTCACGCATGGGCTCACGGGGCGGCATCTGCTGGCCACGCTTCCAGGCCTCCTGCAACGCCTTCTGCTCCTTGTAGAGGATAAAGCCCTTGCACAGTCCGACAACCATCAGAGCTAAACCGACGGGCCAGAACGGATTCTCGGCATCTCCTATCGCTATGCTGAAGAGTACCAGCACTGTTCCCCACCCGACCCACTTGACAGCAGGCATCAGCGCGCGCCAGTTGACCATGTCGGTCATGACGATGGGATTGTCGGCAGTCTGGCCGCTGATGGGGGTCCCCACGGGCACTTGTCCTGCCTGCTGTGGGGCAGGAGCGGCATTCGCCATGCGAGGCGCGGTGACCACGGGCTGCTGCACATAGATGGCGCTGCGCTTGGTGTCGTTGAGCGAGAGTTCATTAAGCGGGTAATTGTTGTCGATAGCCTTCTCGATGACGCGGTACTTGTTGCGGCGGTTCAGGAAGCGGAAGAACAGTACCAGGGCCACCAGTCCCAGCAGGCAGAATGAGCCGCTGATGGTCATCTGCTTGACAACACTGGCCCACTGGTTGCTGATCTCCTTGACATCCTCAGGCGAGAGCTCACCCTTGTGGTCACCGATCTCCACAGTGGTGCCACTGCTGGCATTCAGGGTATCGTCAAGGGCTCGGTTGATCTTGTCGCGCACCTTCTGCATCTCGGGCAGTCCGCTCAGGGTCACCGACTTGTCACCGTCGCTGACGGTAATCGTGTCACCCTTGAGCTCAACGCTTGGCTTGCTGGCTGGCGTAGCCTTGATGACCGGCGCTGCTGTAGCGGCAAGGGCCATAGTCAGCATCAATGCGAGTGTTAGAATCGTCTTTTTCATTGTCTTATCATTTTATCCGTTATTGTTGTTAGTTATTTAAGCAGCGTTGCAATCCGCTTTCATGCATTAGATGCAACAACCCCTCAAAAAAGTTTCACAAAGATGAAAAAAATTTTGGAAATAATCCTTAATTTTGTGGCTAATAACCAAATAAATA
This sequence comes from uncultured Prevotellaceae bacterium, assembly GCA_900319525.1. Taxonomy (GTDB): domain Bacteria; phylum Bacteroidota; class Bacteroidia; order Bacteroidales; family Muribaculaceae; genus Sodaliphilus. Next base: position 65,379 of record ONOU01000014.1, read on the forward strand.
TTTTCCGACCGCTCAAAATCAACTGAATTATGATGAAACGATTATTATTACTGCTCATCTCGATTGCCGTGACAGCAGGCATCGGTACGCACGCCAGCGAGGCCCTCAAGCGCGAGATGCGCGCCGCTTGGGTCGCTACCGTCTATCGCATCGACTGGCCCACCAGCGTTAACAATGCCTCGGCCCAGAAAGCCGAACTCAACGCCTATCTCGACAACCTCAAGGCACAGAATTTCAATGCCATCTTCTTGCAGGTGCGCACGATGTGTGATGCCTTCTATCAATCCAGCTATGAGCCGTGGTCGAGTTATCTGACCGGCACACGCGGCAAGAATCCGGGATATGACCCGCTGGCCTATGCCGTCGAGCAGTGCCATGCCCGCGGCATCCAGTGTCATGCCTGGATCAACCCCTACCGATGGAGTACCGGCACCGACTGGAACACCGAGCAGGACAAGCAGCTCAAGAACTCGGGCATGCTGCTCTCCCACACCAGCGGCAGCACCACGACCACCATCCTCAATCCCGGCTTGCCCGAGACGCGCCAGCGCATCGTCAACGTCATCAAGGAAATCATCTCCAACTATGACGTGGACGGCGTCATCTTTGACGATTATTTCTATCCCGAGGGCATCCCCACCAACAGCAGTGCCGGTGACTACAACCTGTGGAACGATTCGGGTGTGGACATGACCTTTGCCGACTGGCGGCGCAACAACGTCAACATGATGGTCAGGGACGTCTATAACATGATTCAGGAAACCAAACCCGAGGTGCGTTTCGGCATCAGTCCGGCTGGTGTGGCAGGCACACGCAGCACGTCGGCAGCCCAGCATGGCGTCACTCCGTGCCCCACTGGCAGCGACTGGCAGTATAACGGCATCTTCAGCGACCCGCTGGCCTGGCTCGAGCAGGGCACCATCGACTACATCTCACCCCAATTATACTGGAAGACCAACCACTCGACCAATCCTTTCGGCCCATTGACCCAGTGGTGGAGTTACATCGCCAAGCACTATGGCCGCCACCACTATGCCAGCCACAGCATCTCGTTCCTGGCATCACAGAGCAACACGACCACCGACTGGGCCGAAATCGTCCAGCAGATCAACTATTCCCGCCAATATACCGAGGACAACGCCCCAGGCGCCGTGCTTTACAGCGCCAAGAACATCAACGGCAACAACGGTGGCGTCAGCGGCTTGGGCAATTACCTGCTAAGCAATGCCTACCAGCACCCCGCCCTGATTCCGGCACTGACCTGGAAGGCGGCACCGGCCCACGAGGCGCCCACGGGACTCGCCCTGGACGGCAACAGCCTCACCTGGAATGCCCAGGAGGGTACATTGGTGAAGTATTCAGTCTATGCGATCCCTAGCGGCATCACCCTTCAAGAGGCTACAAGTACGTCCTTTGAAGGCCTCAAGAGCGACTACCTGCTGGGCGTGACCTATAAGCCGAGCTATTCTCTCCCTAGCGCCTACCTGAGCGGCTACTGGTATGCCGTGTGCGTCATCGACGGCTACGGCAACGAGAGTGCGCCCACCTGTCTGGGCGTGAACGATGACATCACTCCCACCTCTTACAATATAGAAAAAGTATGGGAAATCAACAGCCTCGGTTTCCTCACAACCGACAACACCCGCCAGGGCTTCGGCATGAACGGCAAGTTCTACATCAACGACAAGGCGACAAGCACAATCCTTGTCGTGGACAGAAACGGGCTGACGGGCGAGACGTTTGAGGGCGGCAGTAATGTGGGCTTCTCCCGCGACGAGGCGGGCAACCTGGTGGTAAGCAATGCGGCATTCCCCAACTCGTGGACCAGCCGACCCGTGCTCAAGGTCATCAATCCTGCCACGGGCGACGTGGTCACCTATACCCTGCCGACCGACGTCATCAACTTTGGCCGCAGCGACAACATGGGCTTTGCCCGCGGCAACCTGCTCGAGGACGGCGAGCTCTACCTCGTGGGCGCCAATAGCGGCACTGCCATCAGCCGCATCAAGATCGGTGATGGAGAACTGGACACCGACAACTGCTACCTCGCCAACTGTGACGGCGTGGCGGCCAACAGCGGAACGGTGCTCAACTACTACACCGACCTTGACGGCAACGATGCCATCCTCTATGTCAACCGCTCCAGCGCGCTCAAGAAACTGGCAGTTGACGGAGACAACTTCGCGGCAACCACCATCCCGGTGCCTGATAAGGGCAATTGTAACGGAACCTTCCCGCTCATCTGGGATGGCAAGGAACTCATGGTCTATCCCACTGCACCCAACTATCTGGATGGCTTTGCCGTGGCCGAGGTGAACGCCGCAGAACCCCTCGTCTCAATTCAGCCTACCGCCGCTGCCAATGCCAACGGTTATCAGGCCAACTGGCTCAATGCCGAGGTCATCGACAACCGCAATGTGCTGATTTATCAGTACTATCCCGGTGGCCACATCACCCTGTGGAAACTGACCAAGCGCGGCGGCAACCTGCGCGGCGACGTCAACGATGACGGCGATGTCAACATTGCTGACGTCACGGCCCTCATCGACTACCTGCTGAGCGGCAGCACCGATGGCATCAACCTCGACAATGCCGACTGCAATCAGGACAGCGACGTCAACATCGGCGACGTCACTGCCCTGATCGATTTTCTGTTGAGCGGCAACTGGTAATATTTTGAACAGCTATGCCCAGCCTATCGGCTTGTAAAGCCGGTTAGCTGGGCACTATCATTAAGATTGTATTGTTTCTTACCGGATGTGCGGTGCTGTCATCACATGGTCAAGGCTATATTGTGCTCCTCGGCCAGGCGACGCATGTTCAGGATGGCATAGCGCATGCGTCCCAGTGCGGTGTTGATGCTCACGCCTGTCGAGTCGGCTATCTCCTTAAAGCTCATGTTCTTGTAATAGCGCATCACGAGCACCTCGCGCTGGCTCGGGGGCAGCGTGCGGATGAGGCGGCGCACATCGCTATGGATCTGGGAGGTCACCAGATTGTCCTCTATCGTGCAGTCTGACAGCTCCTTGCGGTTGAGGATGTTGATATCGGTGTCATCAGTCGATTGCAGGTTCTCGTTTTTCACCTGGCGATAATAATCGATAATCAGGTTGTGGGCAATACGTGTCACCCAGGCCGAGAAATGCCCGTTCTCGACATACCGGCCCTGCTTGATGGTAGTGATAGCCTTTACAAAGGTATCCTGAAAAAGGTCATTGGCAAGTTCCTCGTTCTTTACCGAGTGATATATATACATGAAAACACGGTCCTTGTGACGCTCCAATAGCTCATCAAAGGCCTCGTTCTTGCCATCGATATACAGCGTGATGAGTTGATCATCGCTCTTGTCCTTGAATATCTTCATTACTTTCTTGTATTGGTCAATAAGCGTAATGTTTGTCGATAGGCAGTCTGATTTTAGTTATTTATTATCATTAAAATTTATTTTCTCTCACTTTGAAATCATAGATTTCGGGCTGCAAATATAGATAAAATCAAAAAAACAACAACCTTTTTTCAAAAAAAATTGATTGCGGGATACGTTTTTTGACTTTTTACCGTTATCGGCGGTGCCGACGCGAGGAGCGCATGTTCATCAGCCAGCGTGCGAGTCTGATGCCCAGCAGCAGATAGTCAGCCTTCTTCAGGTGGTTGACTGTTCCTGGTCTGAACATGAGGGCACGAACGCCATTGGCCTCAAAGTTGGTCTTCAGTCCATCGAGGTCATACTGCATGGTGGCACGTCCCACCTCGCGGCGCACCAGCGCCTTGCCGCGTGCACGCCGCAACTCTTCAAGCGTCATGCCGCGCCAGTCGGCTGGAGCGTCTTGTGTTGCCAGTGGCAGGTTGTCGCCTGGCACGTTATTGATGGTTGGGTCACTCATTATCCTCAGGTTTTAAAAACAGTTTGCTCACAAATCGGGTCACCGGATCGACAATGAGCTGCTTCTTGAACGCCAGCACCACCAGCAACAGCAATAGCAGCAGGGCGGCGGCAATCAGGTGCGCCCCCCACGTGCATCCCAGGGCGGATGCCAACACACTGATGAGTGCGGTGAACAGGTGATGCAGCACAAACGTGCCGATGATGATGACCACTGCCACAAAGGCCACTGCCGACAACAGCACGGCCATCTTCTCGACAGCGGTGAGCTTGGTGTAGTCCCACTCCAGCGAGAAGTAGCGGCGCGCCTCGGTGAACAGTTTCTTATAATCTATCTCATTCATGATCAACAACCGGGTTACACAACCAGTGGCGGGTAGCGTCATGTGCTGACGCCACCTGTCACTAGCTGACTGTTATTTTGTCAGTCCTCGATCTGAGCGCTGATCTGCTTCACCAGCTGCTCCACCTCGTCGTCGCTGAAGTCGATGCCGTTCTTCTTCAACATCTCCTTGATGCGGCTGCGCAGGTCCGAGCCCTTCTCGGGTGCAAACAGAATGGCTGCCGATGCGCCAACCAGCGCACCACCCAAGAATGCGTATAATAAACTTAATCCTCTCATTGTAATTTATTTTGTGTTAAAACGGTTATTAATCAATCTTGTCTTTCACAACCTCGGCAATGTCATCCACCAGGTTGTCAAGCTTGGAGCCTTTCAGCTTCACGCCTTGTTCGCGCAGGGCATCAGCAATACGTTTGCGGGTGTCGTCACCCTTCTCAGGAGCGAAAAGCAGACCAACAGCAGCACCAGCGATAGCGCCACCTACAACGGCCATAACAATGTTAATCGGTTTCATATCTGTCAATTATTTAAAAGTTAATACTGTCCTTAGTAATGTACACACAAGCAATAATCATGCCAGAATCGGGCACACTGCTTGATTTTGGGCAATAAAATTACTCCTTCTTTTTTATTCCCGCAAATAATTTTGAAAAAAACCATGGCGACAACGTCAAAATCGCATCTTTTCGCCCCTCACACGACTAAGTTTCGGGCGACAATTATTTTAGTCGGCGAATTAAACGAAGACATCCGCGCCCCTAGCCTCACCCAGGCCGCAAAACCTCACGCAAGCCGCTAAGGCGCTAAGTATTTTTATCGTAAAGAGCCCCATTAGGGGCGACCAGGGTATAGGCAGGTGGTGGAGTGAGGCGAAGCCGAACGGAACCCCTGCGCACTAGCGACACCCCACGAATAATAGCCCCATCGGGGCGACAGAATGTGTGATGGATATAGTGCCGCCCCTACGGGCCTTGAATGAATGCTCAACTATTGCAGGGGTTACACTCGGCTTCGCCTCGTTGCGCCCCTGCCTATGATCTGTTCGCCCCTAACGGAGCTCTTTACCAGACACGAATTATTTAAAAAACAACTTCGCGACTTAGCGTGGTGCCCAAGAGGCGTGAGCCCAAGAGCGCGGATGCCAACTAGAAACTACGATTAAGGTGTTTGGTTTTCTCGTTAAAAAGTTGTACCTTTGCGGGCTCAATTTTTCTATAAATGGCCACAGGAGACATCATCATCAAGGGAGCGCGAGTCAACAACCTCAAGAATGTTGACGTTACTATACCGCGCGGCAAGTTTGTCGTGATTACCGGTTTGTCAGGTTCTGGCAAGTCGTCGCTGGCTTTTGACACGCTGTATGCCGAGGGGCAGCGGCGCTATGTCGAGAGCCTCTCGTCCTATGCACGCCAGTTTATGGGCCGCATGTCTAAGCCCGACTGCGACTTCATCCGCGGGCTGCCGCCCGCCATCGCAGTAGAGCAGCGCACCGTCACGCGCAACTCGCGCAGCACCGTGGGCACCAGCACCGAGATCTACGACTACCTGCGGCTACTGTTTGCCCGTGTGGGCAAGACGTTCTCCCCCGTGTCGGGCCAGATGGTCAAGAAGCACACGGCCAACGACGTCATCGACTGCATCAACAGCTACCCCGACGGCACACGCCTGGCCCTGTTGACCGAGATCATCGTGCCCAAGGGGCGTGACCTGCGCACACAGCTCGACATTCTCATCAAGGGAGGATATTCCCGCCTGATGACGCGTGAAGGCCAGTTTGTGGACATTGCCCAGGTCATCAACAGCGATGGGGAGCTGGATGCCAGCCAATACCGCCTGCTCATCGACCGCATGGCAGTGACCCATGACCGAGACGACGAGATGCGCCTGCTGGACTCGCTGCAAACGGCCTTTTACGAAGGTAAGGACGAGTGCATCGTCGTGGTGTGGCAACAGGACGGCACGCTGGCCGAGCACCGTTTCTCCAAGCGGTTTGAGCTTGACGGGATGACCTTTGAAGAGCCCAGCGACCTGATGTTCAACTTCAACAACCCGCTGGGGGCATGTCCCACATGTGAGGGATTTGGCAGCGTGATCGGTGTGGACGAGAGCCTCGTGGTTCCTGACAGGAGCCGCTCGGTCTATGACGACGCGGTGATGTGCTGGCGCGGCCAGGTCATGGGCGAGTGGAAACGTGAATTCATTCACATGGCCTCGAGCTATGACTTTCCCATCCACAAGCCCTATCACCAGCTCAACGAGCAACAGCTCGACCTGCTGTGGCATGGCAGCAGCGACGGCCGCTGGCCAGGCATCGACGGCTTCTTTGAGTGGGTCAAGAGCAAGTCCTACGCTATCCAGTTCCGCGTGCTGCAGGCCCGCTACCGCGGCAAGACCGTGTGCCCCGACTGTCACGGCACGCGCCTCAAGCCCCAAGCGGGCTACGTCAAGGTGGGTGGCAAGACCATCAGTGAGCTGGTGCGCATGCCCGTCAAGGACCTGTCACAATGGTTCATGCAACTGACCCTTGACGAGACCGATGCCCAAATCGCCAAGCGCCTGCTCGTCGAGATCAACTCACGGCTCGAGTACCTGTGTGACGTGGGCGTGGGCTACCTGACGCTTGACCGCCTGTCGAGCACGCTGTCGGGCGGTGAGAGCCAGCGCATCAACCTGGCCACAGCCCTGGGCAGCTCGCTGGTAGGCTCGGTATATATCCTCGACGAGCCGTCCATCGGCCTGCATCCCCGCGACACCCACCGCCTGATTCACGTATTGCGCATGCTGCAACAGCTGGGCAACACGGTGGTCGTCGTCGAGCATGACGAGGACATCATACGCAGCGCCGACTACCTCATCGACGTCGGACCCGAGGCAGGGCGCAACGGCGGCCGCATCACCTTCCAGGGGCCAGTCACCGACCTGGGACACGCTACCGAGAGCTACACCGCCCGCTACATGAGCGGCGAGCTCTCCATCCCTGTGCCCCAGCACCGCCGCCAGTGGAGCCAATACATCGAGGTGAAAGGCGCGACCCACAACAACCTCAAGAACATCGACGTCAAGTTCCCGCTGGGCGTGATGACGGTCGTCACGGGCGTGAGCGGCTCAGGCAAGTCCACCCTCGTGGGCAAGATCCTCTACCCCGCCCTGGCCCGCAACTATGACCAAACGGCCAACGCGCCGGGCAGCCACAATGCCATCACTGGCGACCTGAGCAGGCTGGCGGCCGTCGAGTTCATTGACCAGGGGCCCATAGGCAAGAGCACACGCAGCAATCCCGCGACCTACCTGAAGGCCTTTGACGAGATACGCCAGCTGTTTGCCCAGCAGCAGCTGTCCAAGCAGATGGGCTACAACAGCAGTTTCTTCTCGTTCAACTCGCCTGGCGGACGCTGCGAGGAGTGCAAGGGCGAGGGCACCATCACCATCGAGATGCAGTTCATGGCCGACATCACCCTCACCTGCGAGGCCTGTCACGGCAAGCGGTTCTCGCGCAATGCGCTGGACGTGACCTACAGGGACCACACCATCAGCGACATCCTGGACATGACGGTGAACCAGGCCATCGAGTTCTTCAACGAGTCAAACACCTACAACGAGCACAAGATCGTGCGTCGCCTCAAGCCGCTGCAAGACGTGGGACTGGGATACATCAAGCTGGGGCAGTCATCGTCAACGCTGTCGGGCGGTGAGAACCAGCGCGTGAAGCTCGCTTACTACCTGAGCGGCGAGCGGCAGGGCAACACGATGTTCATCTTTGACGAGCCCACAACGGGCCTGCACCTGCATGACATCAACACGCTGATGCGTTCGTTTGACCAGCTGATAGGCAACGGCCACACGGTGGTCATCATCGAGCACAACCTGGACGTGATCAAGTGTGCCGACCACATCATCGACATGGGACCCGAGGGGGGCGAGAATGGCGGACAGGTCGTCGTCACAGGCACGCCCGAACAGGTCGCACAATGCAAAGAGAGTTACACGGCACGTTTCCTGGCCGAAAAACTTTAATGCTCGCTGCGCGAGCGGTCTAGGGTCTAGGGTTTAGGGTTTAGGGAGGCTTACGCACTCTTTTGCTTCGCACTAAGGCGCAAATTTTTATATAATGGATACTAAGATACAAGAGACATTGAGGGAGATCAGGCGGGAGTTTTTTGCTTACCGCAACGGTATTGTGGCCGACAAGCTGAGACACGCTGGAGACCCGCACTCCATCATCATGGGGTGCCTGCTGGCCGATGTGATGACCATCACGAGGAACACGCGCGACGCCCTCAGCGACACGGCACAGCTGCAAGCGCTGGCCCAAGAGCTGTGGAACGACACCAACTCCCGCGAGTGCCGCCTGGCCGCACCCATGCTCTACCCCGCTCAGCTCATGACAGCAGCAACCGCCCTGGACTGGTGCCACAGTGTCGAGACCACAGAGGTCGCCGACAACCTGTGCCACAAACTGCTGCGCCACCTGCCAGAGGCTGATGGCCTGGTGCGCAAGCTCATCGCGCAAGATGAACCGCTGGCCAAATATACGGGTTACCGCCTGCTACTCAATCTGTTACTAAGCGACAGAATCAAGGCCACGCCACAACTGCAAGCCATCGTAGAGGCCGAAGCGGCTCAGGCACAAGGCCCCCTCACCGCCCTACTCAACGATGTCCTGGAAGAGTTTCAGGAACTACAATAACATGAAGATAAACACCCAACCACTTGATGGCCGCACCGGCCGTGATGGACAAGGTGAGAATACTCAAGTTTTTAAAGTGGCGAAGCTACTTTAGAAACTTGTTTCAAGCGTCCCACATGAGGTCGCGCATGACGCTGTCGCTCAGCAGGATGCCGTCAGTAGTGAGCACATATCGGGAATCACTCTCGCGGCGGATGTTGCCAGCAGCGATGTGACGTTGCACCTCGTGGAGAAAATGTCCCGCCAACTCGTCGCCAAATTCTTGCCGCAAGCACTCCACGTCCATGCCCGCGGCCGTCCTGAGCGACAGCATCACCCGCTCGTCATAGCGTTCCCACAAGGTCATCTCTTCCTCAATGCAGGCCGTCTTGCCTGCAGCGATACAGGCGATATAGGCATGCAGGTCGTGGGGGTTGCTTCGCCTGACGTTTCGGTCGTAGCTGTGTGCCGCTGCCCCGAGTCCCAAATAGGGTGTCCCGTCCCAGTAGGAGGAGTTGTGGCGCGAGTGATAACCAGGCAGGGAGAAATTGGAGATCTCATAGTGTTCAAACCCAGCCTCTTGCAGGCGCTTGACCAGCAGGTGATACATGGCGATGCACACGTCCTCGGGGACCTCTGTCACCTCGCCCTGTTCGCGCTGGCGCCACAGGCGGGTCCCGGGCTCATAGGTCAGCCAGTAGGCCGACACATGACGCGGCGCCAGGGCAATGGCCCGATCGACCGATTCGGCCCACGAATCCAGGGTCTGGCCCGGCAAGCCATAGATCAGATCGAGGCTGATGTTGCCGATGCCCACATCGTGCAGGTTTTCAACCGCTTTCACGACCTGCTGAGACGTGTGGCGGCGACCTATCGCCCGCAGGATACGATCCTCAAAGGACTGCACACCCATGCTCACGCGGTTCACGCCCAATGCAGGCAGCGCGGCACACCACTCGGGCGTGACATCATCGGGATTGGCCTCGATGGTGAATTCCTCAACCCCGTGCAGGTCAAGGGCGCCGCGCAGCCCCTCGACAAGGCGCGACAGCAATGGCAGCGGCAGTTGGGACGGCGTGCCGCCTCCCAGGTAGAGCGTGCGCACGGCCTCGCCATGCAGCTCACAGCGCCGCAGCACGGCCTCACCGATGAGGGCATCGACATAGTGACTGCCAGCGGTTTCCAACTTCAGGGTCGAGTAGAAATCGCAGTAGCTGCAGCGGCTTGCACAAAAGGGGATATGGACATATACTCCAGCCATAGCATCAGGTTTTGCGCCGCAAAATTACTCATTTTTCGGCTTGTTGATAAATTTTCTTATATATAATGTTGTGATTACGGCCAAAAATGACTAATTTTGCAGGCTGTTTAGCGGACCAAATATCAATTCACTATATAACAACCATTTAACAACAAAACTAATGAAGGTTTACAAAACAAACGAGATCAAGAACATCTCTCTCGTCGGTGGCAAGGGCGCTGGCAAGACCACTCTCACCGAGTCTATCCTCCTTGAGGGCGGCGCAATCAGCCGCAGGGGCACCGTCGATGGCGGTAACACCGTGAGCGACAACACCCCCGTTGAGAAAGAGTATGGCTACTCTGTATCTTCATGCGTATTCTTCGCTGAGAAGAACGGCAAGAAGCTCAACTTCTTTGACTGCCCGGGTAGTGATGACTTTGTGGGCAATGCCGTTACCGCTTTGAGCGTTACCGACACTGCTGCGCTGGTCGTTGACGGCCGCAATGGTGTCGAGGTAGGTACCCAGAACAACTTCCGCACCGTGGAGCGCATTGGCAAGCCCCTGATGTTTGTCATCAACCGCCTCGAGGACGAGAAGTGCGACTTTGACAACGTATATAACCAGTTGCGCGAGACCTACGGCAACAAGGTTGTTGCCCTCCAGTTCCCCGTGAATGCAGGCCCCGGCTTTGACAGCGTTGTTGACGTGCTGGCCATGAAGCAGTACACCTGGCCCAAGGATGGTGGCAAGGCTACCGTCAGCGACATCGACGGCTCGCTCGCCGACAAGGCCGAGGAGTACCGCATGGCCCTGCTCGAGCTCGCTGCCGAGAACGACGAGGAGCTGATGATGAAGTTCCTTGACGAGATGACCCTGTCCGACGAAGAGACCATCAAGGGTATCCGCCTGGGTATGGTTGACCGCAGCATCTTCCCCATCGTGCTGGTTAGCGCCGAGAAGAACATCGGTACCGACCGCATGCTCGAGGTCATGAGCACCATCGTGCCCGACGTGACCGAGATGCCCGCTCCCAAGAACAACAACGGCGACGAGGTTCCCTATGACGAGAACGGCCCCGTGAGCGTATTCTTCTTCAAGACTTCGGTCGAGAGCCACATCGGTGAGGTTTCCTACTTCAAGGTAATGAGCGGTACGCTCAAGGCTGGTGCCGACCTGACCAACATGAACCGTGGCAGCAAGGAGCGCCTGGCTCAGATCAACGTCGTTTGTGGTCAGAACAAGACCGCTATCGACGAGATCCACGCTGGTGACATCGGCGCTGCCGTTAAGTTGAAAGACGTTCGCTGCGGCAACACTCTCAACGAGAAGGGCTGCGAGCACGTGTTTGACTTCATCGAGTATCCTGCTCCCAAGTTCCAGCGCGCCATCAAGGCCCTGAACGAGAGCGAGACCGAGAAGCTGGGTGCCGTCCTCAACCGCATGCACGAGGAGGATCCCACGCTGTTGATCGAGCAGAGCAAGGAGTTGCGCCAGACCATCGTTTCGGGTCAGGGCGAATTCCACCTGCGCACCCTCAAGTGGAACATCGAGAACAACGACAAGATCCAGATCGAGTATCAGGAGCCCCGCATCCCCTACCGCGAGACCATTACCAAGGCCGCTCGCGCCGACTATCGTCACAAGAAGCAGTCTGGTGGTTCAGGTCAGTTTGGTGAGGTACACCTCATCGTCGAGCCTTACCGCGAGGGCATGCCCGAACCCGACACCTACAAGTTCGGCAACCAGGAGTACAAGATGAACATCAAGGACAAGCAGGAGATTCCCTTGGAATGGGGCGGCATGCTTGTAATCTACAACTGTATCGTTGGTGGTGCCATCGATGCACGCTTCATCCCCGCCATCGTCAAGGGTATCATGGACCGCATGGAGCAAGGCCCGTTGACCGGTAGCTACGCCCGCGACGTGCGCGTCTGCATCTACGATGGTAAGATGCACCCGGTTGACAGTAACGAAATCTCGTTCCGTCTGGCAGCCCGTAACGCCTTCTCGACCGCATTCCGCGAGGCCAACCCCAAGGTGTTGGAGCCCGTCTATGACGTCGAGATTCTGTTGCCCGGCGACTGCATGGGTGGTGTACAGAGCGACCTGCAGGGCCGCCGCGGCATCATGATGGACATGTCGAGCGCTAACGGCATGGAGCGCGTTAAGGCCCGCATCCCCTTGAAGGAGATGTCGAGCTACAGCACCGCCCTGAGCTCCATCTCGGGTGGCCGCGCTTCGTTCAACATGAAGTTCTCGAGCTACGAGCTCGTGCCCGCCGACGTGCAGGCTCAGCTGCTCAAGGAGTACGAGGAGAGCAAGCAGGACGAGGATTAATCTCCCGTTCTACACCTTATATAATAGAAGGCACCCGCCAGGCGGGTGCTTTCTATTTTTTCGTCCCCTCATTTAATCAGACAACAAGAACAACATTTATACAACCACAACAACAATTACGGCCACTGCGGTTATTTGAAGGTTTTCTCTTGGGTGATGGGCGATTTAACATTTGGTGTTAAATTTTTCAGTGAAAAGTGATAGAAAATTTGGATTTTTCACAATATAGTGTTAATTTTGCCGTTGATTGTTAAAACGAATACTGTAAGGATTATACTCTCATGAAGAGATCGACAATATGGATATTAACGGTTGTCATGGCGATTGCCCTGCTGGGACTGCTCGCCATGCAGATTGTATATCTGGAAAAGATGGTCGACATGCGCAACAGTCAGTTCAGCGAGATTGTCATGCGCAGCCTGTACAGCGTGTCCACCATGCTGGAGCAGAACGAGACCAAATACTTCCTGGACATGGACCTGGCCGAGGCCGAGCAGACCTACTCGGGCATCAGCCAAAACAGCTTCAGCTTCAACGACAGGCATGAGGCCACCATCGACACGACCCTGAACACCGAGGATCCCGCAAACTTGCGGCCGGCCAACCGCAACACGTTGACTGACCTGAATGACACCTATCAGCGCAAACAGGAGATCCTCAAGGGCCAGTACCTGTACCAGAAGAGCCTGCTCAACGAGGTGATACTCACCATCCTGAACCACTCCAGCGACCGTCCTATCCAGGAACGCGCCGACAGCACCACCGTGGCCAGCTACCTTCGCTCAGAACTGGAGTTCAACGGACTGACGCTGCCGTTTGAGTTTGCAATCGTGAGCCGCAGCAACGGAGTGGTCTATAAAACTAATGGTTACTCACCCATGTCACAGCAGGACGTTTACAGCCAGGTCTTGTTCCCTAACGACCCGAAGAACAAGCAGAACATGCTCAACGTCACCTTCCCCAACAAGAGTGACTACATCTTCTCGTCGGTAAAATTCCTGGTGCCGTCGCTGGCATTCACGTTCCTGTTGCTAGGCGTGTTCCTTTACACCATCTCACTGGCTTTCAAGCAGAAGAAACTCAGCGAGATCAAGAATGACTTCATCAACAACATGACCCACGAGTTCAAGACGCCCATCTCGTCGATCTCAATAGCGGCCCAAATGCTCAATGACGACAGCGTGCGCAAGAGCCCCGAAATGCTCAAGCACGTGTCGGGCGTTATCAACGATGAGACCAAGCGCCTGCGCTTCCAGGTCGAGAAGGTGCTACAGCTCTCGCTGTTTGACCGCAAGAATGCCACGATGCGGCTTGAAGAGGAAGACGCCAATGCCAGCATCTACAGCGTGATCAACACCTTCAAGCTCAAGGTGGAGAAATATGGCGGCCACATCAATGCCAACCTTGATGCCGAGGATCCCATCATCAATGTGGACCGCATGCATTTCACTAACGTCATCTTCAACCTGCTGGACAATGCCGTCAAGTACCGCCGTGAGGACGTGCCACCCGAACTCGTGGTGACCACCGTCAACCCCGACGAGGACCACATCCAAATCACAGTACAGGACAACGGCATCGGCATGAAACGCGAGGACCTGAAGAAGATTTTCGAGAAATTCTACCGCGTGTCTACCGGCAACAGGCACGACGTGAAGGGATTTGGACTGGGACTGGCTTATGTACAAAAAATGATTGACCTGTTTGGCGGCAGCATCAATGCCGAGAGCGAGGTCAACCGAGGTTCGAAATTCATTATCACATTACCACTATACAAATAAAAGAAAGACAATTATGGAAGACAAACTGAGAATTCTGTTATGCGAGGACGACGAGAATCTGGGAACCCTCACCCGTGAGTACCTCGAGGACAAGGGCTTCAAAGCCGAGTTGTTTGCCGATGGAGAGGCCGGTTACAAGGCTTTCCTCAAGGGCAAATATGACATCTGCCTGCTCGACGTGATGATGCCCAAGAAGGACGGCTACCAGCTGGCACAGGAGATCCGCGCCATCAACAGCGATGTGCCCATCATCTTCCTCACCGCCAAGGCCCTGAAGGAGGACATTCTCGAGGGCTTCAAGATTGGTGCCGACGACTACATCACCAAGCCCTTCTCGATGGAGGAGCTCGTGATGCGCATCGAGGCCATCCTGCGCCGCGTCAAGGGCAAGAAGGGCAAGGAAGTGACGGTTTACAAGATCGGCAAGTTCACCTTCGACACCCAGCGCCAAGTGCTGTTCACCGATGACAAGAGCGACAACCTCACCACCAAGGAGAGCGAGCTGCTGAGCCTGCTGTGTGCCCACATGAACGAGATTCTGGAGCGCAACTTCGCCCTGAAGACCATCTGGATCGATGACAACTACTTCAACGCCCGCTCGATGGATGTTTACATCACCAAGCTGCGCAAGAAACTCAAGGACGATCCCACTATCGAGATCATCAACATCCACGGCAAGGGTTACAAGCTCATCGCCCCCGACGCCGAGGCCGAGGACAAGTAACCGCACTTGCTGTCACCGCTTGACTGACTACAGACCATCTCCTGCCCCGAGTGGACGGGAGATGGTCTCAATTTATGCGCAGCAACCTCACAGTTTGTCCTAAATTGCGTTAAATTGCGGTCTTCATTGGGTTACTGCTATTGCAACTTTATGGCAATTTGAGTAATTTTGCATTATCATTAACCGTGATTGGTAGAACTATGATTTACTTATACCGCATTTACCAATGGTGCATCGCATCACCCATCATGCTGGTTTACAGCATTATCACCGCTCTCATCACTATCATTGGCTGTCTGTTCGACCAGGACTATTGGGGATACTTCCCTGCCAAGTGGTGGGCCAGAGTGTGGTGCTGGATTCACTTGGTGAAAGTGCGTGTAGTGGGACGAGAGCTCATTGACCACGAGACGAGTTACGTGTTTGTCGCCAACCATCAAGGCGCCTACGATATTTTTTCCATTTACGGTTTTCTGGGGCACAACTTCAAGTGGATGATGCGTAAGGGCATCACCAACATCCCCATCATCGGCACCGCTTGCCGCATGGCAGGCCACATCATGGTGGACACCCACTCGACTAAGGGACTAAGAGACACCATGGCAGCGGCCAAGAAGAAGCTGCACGGCGGCATGTCAATCGTCGTCTTTCCAGAGGGACGCCGCACCGACACTGGATTGATGGGGCCGTTCAAGAACGGCGCTTTCAAGCTCGCGCTGGAATTTGGATTGCCCGTTGTCCCCATCACCATCGACGGCAGTTACAAGGTGATGCCCCGCAGCACCTTTAACGTCACCCCGGGCACCATCACCCTCACCTTCCATGAGCCCATCCAGCACCAGGGCGGCAACGACATCGCCCAGGTGAGCCACCAGTGCCGCGAGATCATCCAGCGCGACCTCCCTGCCGACATGCGCGACTAAGATACAGCCTCATAACTGATCATTATTCTATCGGGATTTGGATAATTGAGAGCCATTTTTCGGGGTTCTCCTGATTCCATGCACCATCAACATAGCATGTGCGAGGATGGCCAGCGATCTTGAAGCCCTGCTCCTCCAAATAACAGAAGGCTTGGGTATAGGACTCATAGAAACGCTCATAGGGACCGATATGTTTCATGCAGAGCGCCTTGGGTATGGCTGGCAGGCGTTTAAACTGGATGATATCGCTGCCGATGCCCATTTCCTCGACCTGTTCGCAATACTCGATGTCGATATCTGTCGGTTTGAATTCCTTGTTGTGCTCGATGGTGAAACAGTAGCCCGGAGGCGGGCACTTGCAGCCCAGGCGTTGCATCTCGGGAGCAATCTTATTGACACACAAGGGTCCCAGGGCAGCGTAATCAGGGATTTGTTCACGATGACTTGCCACAATGATCTCTGGCAATGACTGAATGCTGAATTTTTCCATTGTCTTCATTTCTTTGCGAGAGTTCCTCCAGTCGAGCAGTCGTTCACGACGAGCTACCAGTTGCTGCAACCGCGCTTCCGTGTCCTTGATCTTCTTGTCAAGTTGGCGGATGCTGGGGGTATGCGAATCGTCTTGGTACAGTTCCTTAATCTCGTCCAGCGTGAATCCGAGCCGTTGCAGATCGCGGATAGCTTGCAGTTTCTGCATCTGGTCGATGCTGTAGTAGCGATATCCCGTCCACTCGTCCACCTCGTCAGGCAGGAGTAATTCCTTCTGCTCATAGTGACGCAAAGTCTTTACAGTAACCTGCATCAGCTTTGAGAACTCTCCGATTTTTAATTTTGTTTTCTTACTCATCATCGTACGACATTTTGCTAAGCGACCACAAAATTATGGTATGCCCTAAGGGACGAGTCAAGTATCAACAATGGGTTTAACACAAGTTTAACAGTTGTCTAATTCTTCATTCGCTGCTGCGCATCCTTGCCGGCTCCTGTGCCCATGCCGTCAAGCAGGCCGCACATGCCACAATGCCTATGAACAAACAACGTTTCATTTTCTCCACCGTTTCAGCATGGGAAAAAAGCCTTGCATCATCTGGACGTACTCGTCCCTAGTCATTGGCTTAGGCATCTGCTTATTGACCTCGTCAACAAACTGGGCGCAATGCTCAATCATTTCGGTCATCGTGCAGTCCTGCAGGAACTTGCCGTCCTTGTAACAGTACTGGCAGTAATCAAAGTTCGTGCTCCCGTCAGCATTCGTGCCGCAATCCTCATTCTTAGTGAGCGGCATGCCACAACTTTGGCAGAACTGAGGAAGCTGGCCTGGCAGCAAGGCTTTCCTCTTGCTGGGGAATGTGGCTTCGTATGCCTCGAAAGCCTCTGGATTCTTATCGGCTACGAAATAGCCCTTCGGCGGACAATAAGTCGCCTCGATGATGCCATTGCTTTTCAGCCAGCCGGGGATGAGCTCCTGGGCCAGGAAATAAGGCACCTCGGCATCACGCGGCTCGGCATGGTAATGGATGCCCAGCTTGCAGGCTAAGCCGAAGCCCGCATGGCGATAGAAATCGATGTTGCCCTCCATACACAGGAAACCGATGCCCATTTCACGGGCCTTTTCCAGCGCATAATTCAGCAACTTAAGGCCATAGCCCTTGCGCTTGTAGTCGGGATGGATGCTGATGGGGCCGAATGTCCATGACGAACGGTGCGTACCGTCGTCGAGGACAAGTTCGGCCTTGGAAAACATGATGTGGCCCATGATGCTGCCGTTCTCCTCCATCACAAGGTCCAGCTCGGGGACAAAGTCGGGATTGCTGCGGTACTGGTTGAGCACGTAATGCTCGGTGCAGCCAGGACGATAGACATTCCAAAAAGCCTCACGGGTGAGGTTCTCCACCTCATGGTAATCACCAGGTTGTTCTAATCTGATATTCATAATGAAACCCTTAAACCATTTTGGTATTTCTATATTCTATTTTTAGTTTACTGCAGCAAAGTTACTGATAGTTGCAGAAACTTCCAAACAACTTGTGGTACCTGCTATATGCTGTTCATGACCTTTTGCAGTTCTTCTAAAAAATGTGCTGCATGGCCACCGTCCATCTGTACATGATGGAACTGGAACGAGATGGGAAGAGTGACTTTTAGCCACCGTTTGCGATAACGGCCCCACATCACCATCGGGTTGCTGAACTGGTCGGTGTACTGGTTGACGATGCCGTCAAGTTCAGTCGCCGTCATGGCCGATGTCCCTATCACCATGGCATCATCTACAAAGGTGCTCTGACACGAACTGCTTGCCGACTGAGTCAATGCCGTATAGTCCCTGTTGAATTTCTCCAAGTCATCCCAATAGGGGACATCGCAAGAGTTGATGTCCCCATTGCAGTTATTCACTATCACATTGATGGCGAGACAGTCATAGTTGAACAGTTGACCATGCTCAGGCAAAGTATAGAATTCTTTAATCTGACTGGCCGCCTTCCCAATGCACCAGCACAGGAGCATGTTGAAACTCAGCCCTTTTCGCTTCGCAATCCTGTAGAGACGTGTGAGGTCAAAGGTCTTGGTGAGCGTCACCATCGGCATGGGTGATGACATCCACAGTTCAAACGCCTTGGCCCGGCTGGTGTCCTTGGGGTTGACGACCTGTTTCATTCTAGTACAAAGCTGCGGGGATAGTAGTCGCTGTAAAATCGGCCATTGGTTGCCGTGAACTTCAGCACGCAATAGTTGGGGTCGGTGACGCCACCGGGATAATATTCGGTGTCACCTTCGCGCCAGATCATCTCTTTGCTGGCAGCATCGGTCAACACCTCCATGGTGCCACGCAGCATCATGCCCTTGAAGCCGTCGGCATCGCAGAAATAAATGGATGCTTTGGGATTGGCCTTGTAATGGGCCACGCGCAGGGAGAACGTGTTGGTCGTGAAGTAGAACACCCTGATACCCTCGCGAACACGTGGCGACAGCATGGCCTTGGTGCAAGGAAAACCTTCCTCATCTACCGACGATATAAAGGTGACGGGCAACGTGTCGGCCATTGTGGCAATCAGGCCTTTCACGCCCGCTAGGGCAGGATTCTCGGGAGCTTCCTCATTGATTGACAGCTCCTTGCGCCAGCGTTTCAAGTGCGGGAAATACATCTTCATCTGACCGATGTATTCCTCCCTGGTGAGGGGTTGCGGCAGGCCCTTGTTGACCTCGTCGACAAACTGGGCGCAGTGCTCGATCATCTCGTCCATCGTGCAGTCCTGCAGGAACTTGCCGTCCTTATAGCAGTAGATGCAGTAGTCCTCATTCTTACTTCGGTCGGCATTGGTGCCGAGCAGTTCCTGGGTGAGCGGCATTCCGCAGCTCTGACAAAATTTCTGTTCCATTGTTTCTAAATTCTATTATCCTACCGACAAAGTTATAATGATTTATCGTTCATGTCAATTCATTCACTCTAAAAAAGCCGTCAAGGATGACGATGCGGCGGGAATTCCTTGACCGAGTTATAGGCAACCACCTTGCCGTTGTTGTCAAAGGTGACGACAAACAGCATCTCCTCGGCATCAATCACCTCACCGACTACCTTGCGGTAGCCCCACTGCTCTCCTGTCTCGTCGGCATTCTTGAACAAGGGTTTTCCCAACAAGTGCTGGATGTCACTTTTGTTCATGCCCATCTCCACTTTGTTGATCTTGGTTGTATCGCGCGTGGCAATACAACTGTCTAAGCCCAGGTTTATCACGAGAACAAGCATCACCGCGATAACTATCTCTTTCATTTTCATAATCGTCTGATTAATTTTAATAATGTTTCATTACATACGTGCCTTCTGCTTCTCGCCGGCGCCGGTGCCGCGGTACTTGCTGCCTGCACTGTTGAACTTCCAGGTGAGGTCAAGTAAGAACGTGCGGCGGGCAGGATTGCTGGTGGTCAACTCGCGCGGGCCGAAGATGGTGGCCCCAGCCTTGCTGGTGTTGAGAAGGTCCATGCAGCGCGCGTCGACAGTCAGTGAGCCAAGGTGCTGCAGGCTGAAATCCTTCTGCACTCCGATGCCGCTATAGAACCTGCTCTTGGTGATACGGAAGTTGTCATAGTCGCCGCGCGACGTCCATTGCACCATCGCGTTCAGGCGATAGTTGTGCGGCAGTTCAATGTCGTTGTTCCACATCAAAGCGACAAACGGATGGTTGAGCGTGAGGATGGAGCCGTCGGCAGTCGGCGTCTTATAGTTCTGGAAGATGGCATAGGCGCTCCAGGAGGGATGCCAGCAGCCGATGACAGGCCGCAACGAGGGGATGACCGTCAAGCGGTTATAGCTCTCCTTGCTGTTGATGGGTCGCACAAGGCTGATAAGCGGATCATCAGCGCCGGGATAAGGTTCGGTGGACATCGTCTCGGAGTCCTTGATTCGTGCGTAGTTCAGCGACAAGTTCATCCACTGGTAGGCGGCATTGAAGACCAGGCTATGGGTGTAGGTGGGCTTCAGGTAGGGGTTGCCGCTCTGATAGCTGTAGCGGTTGAAATAGATGGTTGAACTTGTCAGGCTGCTGTAGTTGGGGCGCTGGATATCCCTGCGGTAAGAGAGCGACAGCTGCACATTACCGATGGGAGCCGACACGACAAACGAGGGGAACCAGTCACCATAGTCGCGGCAAACCTCATCCTCGCGCTCATTGAAGTTGTAATAGTCATTCTTCAGATGCTCGTAGCGCAAGCCCACCTGAGCGAATACCATGCCGAAACGCCGGCCATACTCCACAAATGCTGCCGTGGAGGACTCGTTGATCTCGGTATCAGTAGCCTTTACCGGGACACTTGCCGTGGCCGAGAACGAGTAGGCATCAGTACGGTGGTTGTGGGAATATTCACCGCCCACCGACAGGTTGCCGTGCCAAACGGGGTAACTCAGGATGAGCTTCGATGCCCAGAAGTTGTTGGCACTCTTGGTGTTGCTCTCGATAAAGCGGTTGACGGTGACTCCGTCCAGCACGGTTACCTCACTGGTGCTACCCGGGGTCTCGGTACGGTCAAAGAGGCCGTCCACGTTCAGGTCGATGCCCAGTGAGCCCGCCTTGCCGTTATAATAGGCGTTGAAAATGTGTTTTCTGAAACGGTCTTGCTGCTGGACATCGCTCTCGGAGTGTTCAGTAAATTCACCGTTCTGATAGCAGTCGGTGATGAACCGGTCACGGAAGTCAGCGCCGGGGTGGCGGTCATACTTGTAAAAAGCGCCCATGCTGTGGTTGTCGTTAAACATATAGTTAATCTGCAGTTGGGGCGACAAGCCCTTCCAGATGTTCCTGCCCTCCTGCTTGAGATTACTCTCCACGTGGTCACGACCCACATAGTAGAACATGTGGTTCTCCTGCAGCATCTTGACGTGACCATAACGGCCTGCCCAGAACGAGGCGGTGATATCCAGTCCGCCAGTGCGGTAGTTCACATCCAGGTTGTTGGTAATCGTGTGGCCATACTGGTACATGCCCGTCAGGTTATCCTGGAAACTGAAGCCGTCGCCCTGCGCCTTCTTGAGCGTGATGCGCACCACGGCCTTGGTCGATGCGGCATAGCGGGCACCGGGGTTCTGGATGACGTCCACATGCTGGATCTGGTCACTGCGCAGTCGGGACAATTCGCTCATGTCCTGCACCTTGCGACCGTTGATATAGACCTCGGCATCACCACGTCCCAGCACCTTCACGGCGCCATCCCGTTCAGCCTCCAGCGACGGCACCCGCGCCAGTGCGTCGGCAACGGTACCGGCCTTCTCCAGGATGGTACCCTCGACAGTCGTGCGCATGGCCTCACCCTTGACGCGCGTCTTGGGCAACTGGCTCTTGACGACCACCTCGCCCAGCATCAGCGTGGCCTCGTTCATCTTGACAATCAGCCCATCGACGGGGTTCAGGTATTGCGTCTCGTAGCCAATGCTCGACACCCTCAACAGGCCGTCGTTCTTGAGTGTACTGATCAGGAAGTGCCCCTGGTCATCGGTCATGGCTCCCTGCACAAACGATGAGTCGGGCAGTGAGAGCAGCACCACGTTGACAAAGGGCATGGGCTCGCCCTTCTCATCAATCACTGTGCCTGTCATGTCAGGCGTAGTAGCAACGGCTGTCATTGTCATCATCATTGCAGCCATTAAAACCACAAATCTATAAAACATCCTGTTCATGTTATAATACTTTTTATAATTGTTCATTATTCTTTACACTCACACCACCCAAAAAGTTGCTGGCCGAGATATGAATCGTGGGGGCTCCAGAGAGACTTCGTTTAGCGGTCTGGTCACTCACCCCACCGATAAAGCTATTGCTTTTCACAACGACATTGACATGGGAGGGAACAAATAACTCTACGCCCCCCAAAAAGGTGTGGACATCGATCTCCTCGTCCTCGGTGATGACGGCTTCGCGCAGGTCCAGCCGCAGCCCGCCGCAAAAGGCATCAAGCCGAGCGCCATGAAAGGCCTCGCCCCGATAGCAGTACGAGTCGGCACCAAAGCGCACAGCACAACTGATACGCTTGCCATCCTCACCTTGGGGCACTGGACGCTGTAGCCACTGAGAGGGATTCCTGTTAAAGCTGTAAATAACGAGTTCGGCTCCGATGTACAGCAGGAGGACGGGACCGAAATACGCTGTCCAGGAATGCTCCCAGTTCAACTGTATGATGCCCCACATGTCTGCCAGTCTCAGCACGGCAGCCACGATAAAAACGATTCCGATAATTGTTCTGCGTGTCATAATTGTATTGTTTGATAATAGTTGTTATTGAGCCAAAACTTTTTGCTTAAAGCATTGCAAAGTTCCAGCCAAACAGGCAATTCCACAAGTTTCTGGGATATTCTGCATGGTATTGTGACGAATGACACATCTTGAGGGATAAGATGCATTAATGTGACGAATGGGCTTGCTGGTTTATCCCTTTTACACTAACTTTGCCAGCCCTATGAGTGAAGGAAAAAAAGACACGGTCAAGACCCGCATCATCAGCACAGCCTTCATTGTGCTTGCGTTGGCGGTTTTCAAGCCCTTTGGACTCAAAGCATGGCAATGGATGGGTGTTGCCCACTTATTGGCGATATTCGTGTTAGGTATTTTGAGTTGCATGACAACCGAGGGCATCTTGAAGTATGTCGTCAAAAAACCCAGGTCTCTCGAACGCGGTGTCGATTACATCATCAGCCGCAACCTGTGGTTCCAACTCATCAATACTCCGCTGATCTCGTTGCTGATATGCCTGTACCGCCATTTTGTGATGAGCGACCTGGTGCCTGGAAATGTTTTGTCGTGGAGTAACTTTTTTGAGACACTGTTCATCATCGCTTTTGGCTCTTTTGCCATCGGCCTGTACTGGCGATTCAAGTTCCGCAGCCGCTATCTGGCCGCCGAGCTCGAAGAGACACGGCAATTGAATGAACACCTCAAGCGCTTGCAGGAAGAGACCGAGCGGCAGGCCAAAGCCGCCATAGCCAGTGAAGCGATTGCTACAGCCCAATCGTCAGGAACCGCCCACCCGACAGCCGCAATCACCCTTACCGGAACCACCAGCGAGACTGTGACATTACAGATTTCAGACCTATTATATATAGAAGCTGTGGGCAACTACGTGAAAGTTTACCGGTTGAAAGACGGACAAGTGCATACCGATATGTTACGCGCCACATCCAAGCAGATGGAGGAAGAATTGCGGGACTACGTCACTGTGGTGCGCTGCCACCGCGCTTTCCTGGTGAACCTGCGCCAAGTGGAACAGATCATCAGCCGCTCAGGCACAATGCAATTGATCATCAAGCATTGCAAGGACAGCCTTCCGGTCTCGCGCAGCAACATGGCTCAGGTCAAGAGTGCGATTAACGGCTCAGCGGAAAATTAGCGGGGGCAAGCATGAGGTCGAAAGACCTCGCCAAGGCCAGCGGCCTTGCTGTGGCCTTCGGCAAGACCGCTCCCACCTTTTATCGGGTGAGCCCGATTAACGGCATGTGAACACAAACGCCGCAACTAAAAAAGGCCGCGGGGCCATCCTTGATGACACCGCGGCTATGATGTGATAATACTAAAATACGAAAATCACATGGTGATTAAGTCGTTCTTGACAGTGGATTCGATCTCAGGAGAAAGTTTTTTCCATTCCTTGGAGTTGATGTAGTCCATGATGATGTGGGCATGCTTGACGTTGTGCATGTCGCTACCCAGGTAGTCAATCATTCCGTTGTGGGCAAACCACAGGGCGCTGTCGCGGGCTTCCTCGCCAAAGTAGCCGGTGAATGACAGGATGTTGACCTGAAACCTGGCACCGGCATTGTGGAGCTGCTCATAGCGCTTGCGGCGACGTGAATAATAGGTGTAACGCTCGGGGTGAGCAAGGATGGTGCGGTAACCCTTCACCTGCATGTCAAACAGCAGGTCGTCAAGGTTCATCAGTTCCTGCTGGAAAGAGTTCTCAAGCAGGATGTGGTTGCCGGGCATGGGAATCAAGTGGTCGGCGGCATATTCCTTATCAAAGTACTCATCCATGCGGTACTCGGCGCTCAGGAACAGCTCCATATCCATGCCCTCGTCGGTAACGGCATCCTTGAGTTTCATGAAGGCGTCGGTCAACGTCTCCCTCGTATTCTCGAAGGTGATTGCGGTCACGTGAGAGGTGAGAATAACGCGGTTAATTCCCATCTCGGCCTCGGCGCGCAACATCTCCAATGATTGCTCCATTGACTGCGAACCATGGTCCACACCGGGGAGGATATGACAATGCACATCCGTATTGTAGAAAAGTTTTACCTGCTCTTTACTGCGCTTGAATAGTTTGCCAAACATAGACTTAGAAATAACTTCAACTATAAATAACCTGCAAAAGTAGTGTATTTTTTTATAATACAACAAATCTATTCCATTTTTCTTATTTACAAGTTATTGTGAATGCTCAAACGCAGGTTCATTAGAATACATGAGACTATGAGTTAAAAATGCGTAATCCAGTGAGAAAAAGCACTAATATGGCTTGACAGGAAGAAAAAAACTATATCTTTGCCCGCAATATTCATCAAGCAGTCCGTCAAACGGCTAACCATAACCTCAGTTCAATTATGAAAGTCATTATAGTAGGTGCAGGCGCCATCGGAGTTCATCTGGCCGATCTGTTCTCCAAGATCAAGCAGGACATCATCGTTATTGATGAGGATGAGGAAAAGTTAGAACGCATCCAAGCCGATAGCGACCTGATGACCATACACTCATCGGCCAACACGCCCATCCAGGCCCTCAAGGACGCACGCGTCAACCGCGCGGACCTGTTCATCGCCGTCACGCGTGACGAGAATCTGAACCTGAGCCTGTGCGTGCTGGCCAAGTCCATGGGCGCACGGCAAACCGTGGCCAAAGTGGAGAATGCCGAATTCAGCGACCCGCAAATCATCGACGCTTTCAAGGCGGCCGGAATCTCTTCCATCATAGATCCCGACAATCTGGCGGCTCTTGACATCGTGAATGGCCTGAAACTGACTTGGGCACGGCAACGCTGGGATGTGCATGGCGGTCTGCTCACGTTGCTGGGCATCAAGGTAAGAGAGTCCTGCAAAATACTCGGACAGCCGTTCAAGGAAATCTTCAAGCCCGATTCGCCCTACCACGTGGTAGCCATCAAACGCGGCTCCTCGACCATCATGCCTTCGGGCAACGATATGCTCATGGCAGGGGACTTCGTCTATTTCATGACCACACGCGATTATGTTCCCAACATGAGAATCATCATGGGCAAGGACAACTACCCCGACGTGAAAAACGCCTTCATCGTGGGCGGCGGCAAGACGGCAGTCAGGGTGGTCAACATGCTGCCGCATGACGTGAAGGCCAAAATCTTTGAGAACGACCCGCGCCGTTGTGAAGAACTTATCGACCTGGTGGACACCAGCCGCGTGATGGTCATCAATGCCGACGGACGCTCGGTGGCCAACCTGATGGAGGAAAACATCAAGGCGGCACAGGCCTTTGTCGCCTTGACCGGTAACGCCGAAGCCAATATCCTGGCATGCCTCACCGCTAAGCAACTGGGCGTGCGCAAGACCATTGCCATGATCGAGAATTTGGACTATATGGACATTGCCGGCAATGTCGATATCGGCACCATCATCAACAAGCAGGCCCTGACTGCCAGCCACATCTACCAGATGCTGCTCAACGGTGATGTGCGCAACATGCGCAACCTGATGACCGTCAATGCCGACGTCGCCGAGTTCACCGCCCGTCCCGGGTCACGCATCACCCGCAAGAAAGTGAGGGAACTGGATTTCCCGCACGAAGCCGAATTGGGCGGATTGGTGCGTGACGGCAAGGGCGTTCTTGTCAATGGTGAGACCCAAATCATGCCTGGAGATGTTGTTGTGGTCTTTTGCCACGGAACCGAAATGAGCCGCATCGAGAAATTCTTCATTTGATGTTTCCGCTATGTTGAACAAGCGATTGATATGCAAGATTCTGGGCACGCTGCTGTGGATTGAGGCCGCTTTCATGTCACTGGGCCTCATCTTGGCCCTGTTGTATATGGAGAGTGACGCCATGCCCTTTGCTCTCACTGTGGGCATCACGATACTGGTTGGCACGGTATTAAGGCTCACGGGGCGCCATGCGACAAACACTCTGGGCCGCCGCGACGCCTATTTGCTGGTGACGATTGTGTGGATCGCTTTCGCCATCTTCGGGATGCTGCCGTTCCTCATCGGTGGCTACATCGGCCATGTGACCGACGCTTTCTTCGAGACCATGTCGGGCCTGACGACAACGGGAGCCACCATCATCGACCAGGTCGAAGGCCTGCCACACGGCATCCTCTTCTGGCGCTCGCTGACACAATGGATTGGCGGCCTGGGAATCGTGTTCTTCACCATCGCCATCATCCCGTCGTTTGTGGGCGGATCGATCAAGGTGTTTGCTGCCGAGGCCACTGGTCCCATCAAGAGCAAGATGCATCCGCGACTGACCACCACAGCCAAAGCGCTGTGGGGAATCTATCTGCTGTTGACGGCCGTGTGCGCCGTTTGCTTCTGGTTCTTCGGCATGAGCCCGTTTGACGCCGTGAACTACTCAATGACAGTGACGGCAACAGGCGGCTTTGCCACCCATGACGCCAGCACCGGCTATTTCAATAATGCAGCTATTGACTACACCGCGATAGTGTTCATGTTCTTCTCGGGCGTGAGCTTCGCCTTGCTCTATGCCATTCTGTTTCAGGGCAAAGCCAAACAGTTGTTCAAGAATGCCGAGTTCCGTTTCTACACGGCATTGACGCTGACAGCGACAGTAGTCATCGTCTATTTCCTGTTGCGTTACAATCATTACACCGTGAGTGACGCCATCCGTTACGCCCTGTTCCAGGTGGTTTCGTTCGTCACCACAACGGGCATGTTCAACGAGGATGCCGCCCAGTGGCACCACATCACATGGGTAGTACTGAGCCTGTGCATGTTCTTTGGCGGTTGTGCCGGCAGCACGGCTGGCGGTTTCAAGTGTGCCCGCGGGGTCATCGCTCTGAAAATCCTGCGCAACGAGGTCCGGCGTATGGTCCATCCAAAAGCGCTGCTGCCCGTCAAGGTCAACAACACGTCGGTACATTCCCCAAGCCAAATCACGCTGCTTGCCTTCTTCATTGCCTACATCACCCTGTGCTTCACCGCCTATTTCATTATGATTCTGGCAGGAGTGGACAGCACCAACTCCATCACTATCGCCTTGAGTTGCGGAAGCAATGTGGGGCCCACACTGGGACTAGAAATCGGGCCGACGATGTCATGGAGCATCTTGCCGCCACTAGTCAAATGGATCCTGTCCGGACTGATGCTGATGGGCCGTCTTGAGATATTCACCGTGCTGGTCATTTTCTCGCCGTCGTTCTGGAAAAATAACTGAAAATCAAAAAAAAGCAGAAAAATTTTTCCAGTTCCAGAAAATCGTTGTACCTTTGCACGCCATTACAAAAAATGAGGCGTTTACCACCGCCACAAGATTGTAAGTTTAACATTTTAAAGATATATCTAAAAAAATGAAGAAAGATATCCATCCCAGCAACTATCGCGAAGTTGCTTTCAAGGACATGTCTAACGAGGAGGTTTTCATCACTCGCAGCACTGTTAACACCAAGGAGACCATCGACATCGACGGTAAGACCTATCCTCTGGTAAAGCTCGAGATCACCAACACTTCTCACCCCTTCTTCACCGGCAAGCAGAAGCTCGTCGACACCGCAGGTCGCGTGGACAAGTTCATGCAGCGCTACGGCAACCGCAAGAAGAAATAAGATTCAGTCGACATGGCACTACCGCCGTGAGCGCTCGCGGCAGGTTTCTAAAAGACACAGCGATGCACCTTTTCTATCGAGAGGTGCATCGCTGTTATTTTTCCACCTGACACTTTTTATTCAATAGACACTAACTTTGTTAAGTCTTTAAAATATCGCATCATCAAGGAGAGCACTTTGAAGCCAAAGCAAGCATCCAGAGCGATGGTTATCGCAATCAGGGCCACTATCCAGATGGCTAACCGCCTTTGGTCCTTGATGACCTGGTTCAACTGCTTGCGATTGATGACATGAACTGCGCCCATAAACACTAATCCCAAGCCAATTATACCGATGGTCCTGAGCACTACATTAATCCATGGAATTTCCACGCCAGTGATGGCCCTGTCCACAAGAGCCAAGGGCAATGCGATGATATACAGGAGGAAAGATATCATCATAACCGCAGCGACAATGCGCCACGCTGTACCCCACCAACTATAACCGAACAATTGACGATAGTCGATCAACAACACTAATATCATGGTAGAAATCACCATCACTGGAACTTCAACATCGGTGATTTGAAATAACCTTAAAAGCAGCGAGCCGATAAAAAGCCACAGCAAAAACTGGTTTGTCATAAACACCTGGATGAAAAAGCCTTGAGGAAGTGTGTGACGCGGATATCGAGGGGCGGAACGGAACACAAACCAAGTGGGAATAATCAATAAAGAGAAGGCGACTAGGAATGCCCACTCGTAATGTTGTGAAAGCCAGATCCCAAATGTCTCCATGAAATAAATCACGCCCGTCTCGGTACTCACATCATTCTCAGTTTCCTGCAATTCCCCCCAAAATTCGGGGAAGAGCCAATTCCCGACATAAAAGAAAGCCACCGCTACAACAACCAGCATCTTGACCGGCGGGAAACTTACCTGACGCTTGCCGCTGATGTAGTCACGTATCAGGTAACCCGGGCGCCACAGCAGTTGCCACAGCGTGGGTAATGGGGCCATAGACGGCCTTCTGTCCGCAGCGGGGGCAGTAGTTGTTCTCACTCTCAGCACCACAGTTGCAGCACCCGTGATGCTCATGCGAGTCATGATAGTCAAACGGCTGCTGCTGCCACTGACGGAATTGACGATATTTTTCTTTAAGGCTAAACATCGTCGCTAATCGGGGATTGTTCGACCGGAGTTGTTGTCGTGTTGCGGCCACGGCGCTCGGCAAGGTACTCCTGCAGGCTGGTGAAATTGAACAACAGCAGGCAGATGCCCGTCATCAGCACAACAGCCGAAACATTCTCGCGCAACGACGGCACCATGAGCGACACCATGCCGCATATAGCCACCACTATGGGGCAGATGAAGTACCATCCCTTGATGTTCAAGCTGTTGCGAGACAGTAGCAGATAGATGATGTGAAACAGTCCCAAGACCACCAGCAGGATGCCCATGAGCAATTGCAGGATCTCGTCAAACTTATCAGGTTTAAAAATCATTACCAGACCGAAACACAAGCCACCCACTGCCGGCAAGACGCCCATGTAGTCGGCACTCGTGCGGGCATCGGCGTGGCGCACGGCCACCATGACCAGATAGGCAATGGCCGGCAACAGAAACATCGCACCCATTACCCGCGATCCCCACAACAAGACTCCCGTCATGCCGTGAAAAATGATCAGAATGATGCCTGCAAGCAGCAAAATCACGTTTGTCAAAAGATTAAAACTAACCCTTCTCATTAATTCCTGTAAGGTAAGATTGTTGATTGTTAATAATTTTTCCACAAAAATATCTCAAAAAGATGTAATATCAAAAAAATCACATAAAAAAGTATTATCTTTGCAGTGTATGGAGGAAAAACGCAGGCACATACTAGCCATTATCAACCCTGTTTCAGGCACTGGCAACAAGGACAAGATACCACGCCTCATCGACACGATGGTGGATTATGCCCGCAACAACGTGAGCATCATCGCCACCGAGTACCCAGGCCATGCCAACGAGATTGCTGCCCAAGCCGTTGACGACGGCATCGATGTGGTCGTTGCCATTGGCGGCGACGGCACGGTCAATGAGGTGGGCAGCGCCCTGTGCGGCACCCAGACGGCCCTGGCCATCGTGCCCTGCGGTTCGGGCAACGGCCTGGCCAGGCACCTGCGCATCCCGATGAACGCCAGCCGAGCGCTGCAAGTGCTCAACGATGGCGTGGTGGGCCGCTTTGACTATTGCACGGTGAATGGCAAACCTTTCTTCTGCACCTGCGGCATGGGCTTTGACGCGACGGTGAGCTACAAGTTCTCTAACGAGGGCACCCGTGGCTTTATCACCTACATCAAGACGGCATTGACCGAGTACCTGAAGTACAAGCCACAGGATTACCTCATCGACATCGACGGCAAGAAGATGCATGAAAAGGCCTTTGTCATCGCCTGCTGCAATGCTGCCCAATATGGCAACAACGCCTATATCGCTCCGCGCGCCACCATGCAGGACGGCCTTGTCGACGTGACGGTGATGCACCCCTTCAACATGGTCCAGACGCCCTTGATAGGAGCCCGCCTGTTCCTGCGCCAGCTGAGCCACGACCATCACGTGAGCATCTATCGCGGTCAGCGAGTCACCATCGAGCGGAGCCACGACGACATCATGCACATCGATGGCGACCCCGTGATGATGCCCGCACGCGTCGTCGTCGAGAACATCAGCCACGGTATCCCGATACTCGTGCCCCCCTCCCTACCCGACGACGTGTAACGTCCACTGAGTCAAGAAACCGAGAACCAACAAAAAAAACAAAATACGGAATAGTAGTAATGAGTTACCTGAAATTTGACAAAAACCTGATGATCAACCTGCAGCAGTCGCTGCCCAAGGAGATGTTGCGTACCAATCAGTCCGGTGCCTATCACTGCACGACCATAGTGGGCTGCAACACCCGCAAGCAGCACGGTCTGCTGGTCATCCCCGTTCCCGAGCTCGACGACAACAACCACGTGCTGCTGTCCACGCTCGACGAGACGGTAATCCAGCACGGAGCGCCCTTCAACCTGGGCCTGCACCGCTACAAGGGCGACACTTACAGCCCCAACGGCCACAAGTATATCCGCGAGTATGACTGTGAGCGCGTGCCCACCACCACCTACCGCGTGGGCGGTGTGATTCTCAAGAAGGAGAAGATTTTCATCACCCATGAGAATCGCATCCTCATCCGCTATACGCTGGTCGATGCCCACTCGGCGACAACGCTGCAGTTCAGGCCGTTCCTGGCCTTCCGCAACGCCAACGACCTGTGTGTCGAGAATGCGGTTGCCAGCCGTGAGTATCAAGAAGTTTCCAACGGTATCGCAACGTGCATGTACAACGGATATCCCACCCTGTACATGCAGATGAACCACAAGCCCCGCTTCGTGTTTGACCCGCACTGGTACAAGAACATCGAGTACATCAAGGACCAGGAGCGCGGCATCCCCTATAGTGAGGACCTGTATGTTCCCGGCTACTTTGAAGTCGAGATCAAGAAGGGCGAGCCCCTCATCTTCTCGGCAGGCGTCGAGGAAGTCAACACCCGCACACTGACTAAGATGTATGAGGACGAGATCAAGCCGCGCACACCGCGCACAAGCTTCTACAACTGCATGAAGAACAGTGCCAAGCAGTTCTACATCACCAACAAGGAGGGCCACTATCTGCTGGCCGGCTATCCCTGGTTCAAGATACGTGCCCGCGACGAGTTCATCGCCCTGCCTGGCTGCACACTGTCGGTTCACCACCGCCAGGACTTCGAGCTCATCAT
This sequence comes from uncultured Prevotellaceae bacterium, assembly GCA_900319525.1. Classification (GTDB taxonomy): domain Bacteria; phylum Bacteroidota; class Bacteroidia; order Bacteroidales; family Muribaculaceae; genus Sodaliphilus. The sequence continues at coordinate 97,339 of ONOU01000014.1, forward strand.
GGACACCGCCCAGCGCGCCCTGCAGGACTGGATGCGCGACGGCACCCTTGACAAGCACCTCGACGGCCTGGAACTGCCCGACGTGCCGCTGTGGGCTATCTGGGCCGTTCAGCGCTATGCCCACGACCTCAATGCCGATGCCGCCCGTGAACGCTACGGCCAGCTGGTCAAGGACATCATCAACTTCATTGCCGACGGCCGTCATCCCAACCTCAAGCTTGACGACAACGGCCTGATTGCCACCGACGGCACCAAGCGCCCCGTCTCGTGGATGAACAGCACCCACCCCGATGGCACTCCGTTGATTCCCCGCACGGGTTATCTGGTGGAATTTAACGCCCTGTGGTACAATGCCCTCAGGTTTGCCGTTGAGGAGCTCTTCGGCGAGCGTGACGAGGAGAAGGAATTTGTTGCCCGCTGCAACGAGATTGCCGACAAGTGCAAGCCTGCCTTCATCGAGACGTTCATGACCGATTACGGCTACCTCTATGACTATGTGAACGGCAGCTACACCGACCTGAGCGTGCGACCCAACATGATCATCGCCGCCGCCACCGACTACAGCCCGCTGGACCGCCGCCAGCGCAAACGCGTGCTCGACATCACCACCCGCGAGCTGTTGACGCCCAAGGGGTTGCGCACCCTTAGTCCCAACAGCTACGGCTACATCCCTTGGTATCTGGGCTCTCCCGAGGAGCGCCAGACAGCCTACTATGCCGGCAGTGCCCGTCCCTGGCTGATGGACTTCTACAGCAAGGCTTACATCCGCGTCTTCGGCCTGAACAGCATCTCCTTCATCGAGAGGATGATGATCGGCTTTGAGGACGAGATGAAGGAAGGCTGCATCGGCTCGCTGAGTGAACTGTATGACGGCAACCCGCCCTTCATCGGCCGCGGCGCCGTGAGCTTTGCCCCCAACGTGGGCGGCATCCTGCGCGTGCTGCGCACCTTCAAGAACCTCCACATCATTGACAAATAAACCAATCAAGAGATATGAAAGCATTAATGTTTGGCTGGGAGTTTCCGCCTCACATCCTGGGAGGACTGGGAACAGCAAGTTACGGGCTCACTAAGGGCATGTGGCAGAATGGTGACATGGATATCACCTTTGTCATCCCCAAGCCCTGGGGTGACGAGCCAAAGGAGTTTGCCCACATCATCGGCGCCAACAGCACACCAGTGGCTTGGCGTGACGTGAACTGGGATTATGTGGAGAGCCGCATCGGTAATGTGATGGACCCGCAGCTGTATTACAACCTGCGCGACCACATTTACGGCGACTTCAATTACATGAGCACCAACGACCTGGGGTGCATCGAGTTCTCGGGGCGCTACCCCGACAACCTGCTTGAGGAGATCAACAATTACAGCATCGTTGCCGGTGTGATCGCCCGCACCGTGGACTGCGACATCATCCATAGCCACGACTGGCTCACCTACCCTGCCGGCATCCACGCCAAGCAGGTAACCGGCAAGCCGCTGGTGATCCACGTTCACGCTACCGACTTTGACCGCTCTCGCGGCAACGTCAACCCCACGGTGTTCAGCATCGAGAAGGACGGCATGAACCACGCCGACCACATCATCACCGTGAGCAACCTGACGCGGCGCACCGTTATCGAGAAGTACGGCATCAGTCCCGACAAGGTCACCACCGTTCACAACGCCGTGGAGCCACTCAACGAGGAACTGCTCAACCTGCCCATCCCTCCGGGCAAGCAGAACAAGGTGGTCACCTTCCTGGGACGCATCACGATGCAGAAGGGGCCCGAATACTTTGTCGAAGCTGCCGCCCAAGTGCTTCACAAGGTGAACGACGTGCAGTTTGTCATGGCCGGCAGCGGCGACATGATGGACAAGATGATCAGGCTGGCCGCCAAGCGCGACATCGCCGACCGGTTCCACTTCACAGGCTTCCTCAAGGGCAAGCAGGTGTATGAAATGCTGAAAGCCAGCGATGTGTATATCATGCCCAGCGTGAGCGAGCCCTTCGGCATCTCACCGCTAGAGGCCATGCAGATGGGAGTACCGTCGATCATCAGCAAGCAGAGCGGATGTGCCGAGATTCTGGACAACGTCATCAAGACCGATTATTGGGACATCAACGCCATGGCCGATGCCATCTACAGTATCATCAAGTACCCGGCCATGTACAACGAGCTGCGTGAGAAAGGCCTCGCCGAGGTCAACCAGATCACCTGGGACAAGGCCGGAGCCAAGGTCATCAATATCTACCGCAACCTCATCAACCGTTGAGGCATAACTAAAGAACTAAAAACCAAGAACTAAAAACTAAGAACTAAATAATATATGAAAGCGATTTGTTTTTATTTCCAGATTCATCAGCCGTTCCGTCTGAAGCACTACCGCTTCTTTGACATCGGTAATGACCACTACTATTATGATGACTTTGCCGACGACGACATTATCACGCGCATCGCCCAGCGGTCGTACATGCCCGCCAACCAGATGTTGCTCGACATGATCAAAGAAAACGGCAAGAAGTTCAAGGTGGCCTTCTCTATCAGTGGCACCGCTCTAGAGCAGCTCGAACAGTATGTGCCCGAGTTCATCGACTCGATGAAGGAACTGGCCGCCACCGGATGTGTAGAATTCCTGAGCGAGACCTATGCCCACAGCCTGTCGGCACTGTATGATCCCGACGAGTTTGTCGCACAGGTCAAGGCCCACGATGAAAAGATCTTCCAACTCTTCGGTCAAAAGCCCAAGGTGTTCCGCAACACCGAGCTCATCTATGACGACGACATTGCGTCCATGGTGTATGCCATGGGCTTCAAGGCCGCCATCACCGCCGACGCCAAGCATGTGCTGGGCTGGCGCTCGCCTAATTTCCTGTACAGCAGCGCCTCGGCACCCAAGCTCAAGCTGCTGCTCAAGAACGGCAAGTTGAGCGACGACATCTCGTTCCGCTTCAGTAATCCCGAGTGGGCATCCTATCCCCTGACCGCCGACAAGTATATCCACTGGATCAACGAGTTGCCACAGGAAGAACAGCTCATCAACCTGTTCATGAACTATGATGCCTTTGGCGAGCTGCAGCCTCGTGAGAGCGGTATCTTTGAGTTCATGAAGGCCTTGCCGCGCTTTGCTGCCGAGAGCAACATCCAGTTCTGGACTCCCAGCGAAGTCGTTTCCAAGTTCAAACCCGTTGCCGAACTCGCTGTGCCCTACCCCATGTCATGGACCGACGAGGCCCGCGACACCAGCGCATGGCTGGGCAACACCTTGCAGCAGGAGGCTGTCAAGAAGCTGTACTCCATTGGCGAACGCGTGCGCCTGTGCACCGACCGCCGCATCAAGCAGGACTGGAACTACCTGCAGGCCAGCGACCACTTCTTCTACATGTCCACCAAGCACAACGATGACGGCTCGGTTCACTCGCATTACAGCCCTTATGACTCGCCCTACACGGCGTTCACCAACTACATGAACGTCTTGAGCGATTTCTTGACCCGCGTCGAGGAGCAGTATCCCGCTAGCATCGACAACGAAGAGCTGAACTCATTGCTGCTCACCATTCGCAATCAGGAGCAAGAGATCGAGAAGCTGCACCGCGAGGTAGAATTGATGCGCAACAATATCGTCAAGGACACCACCGGTGACTTCCCCATCGAGGAACCTGCCGAGGAGGAGAAAAAGAAACCTGTAGCCAAGAAAAAGGCCGCCAGTGCAGCCAAGAAAGCGGCTACAACAAGGAAGAAAACCACCGCAGCTAAAAAGAAATAAGCAGCGGACACAATGATTTTCCACAGGTCCACCGCCATCGCTATGATGAGGCGGTGGACTTTTAACTGTCAATATGTAACACTGAGAGCACACCCGCAGTTAGGGCTAATTGCGGATATGCCCCGATGCGGCGGCCATGCTGCGGTGTGAAATCATTAAAAAATCAGCATGATTTCTTGCGAAATGTAACATATTACAAATTATCGACTCATTTTTAGTGAAAACTGAATTTTTTAGACCAAAAAGCATTAAAAATTAGTCTAAAATCGTTACCTTTGCACCGCAAAATGCGAAATTTATAAATATTTGCAAATATATTCAAAAAAACAAAAAGTTTAGTAAATGAAAGCGATTTACACATTTGGTAACGGCCAGGCAGAGGGTCGTGCCGACATGCGAGACCTGCTGGGTGGCAAGGGAGCGAACCTTGCCGAGATGAACCTGATTGGTGTGCCCGTTCCTCCGGGCTTTACTATCACGACCGAAGTTTGTACTCTCTACAACAAGGAAGGACGTGACGCCGTTGTGGCAATGATCAAAGATGACGTGATGAAATCCATCGCCCACATCGAGAATCTGACAGGCAACAAGTTCAATGACCCCAGCAACCCTCAGCTGGTATCGGTTCGCTCGGGTGCTCCCGTATCGATGCCCGGTATGATGGATACCGTCTTGAACCTGGGTATCAACGATGCCGTTGCCGAGACGCTCGCACAGAAGTCAGGCAACCCCCGCTTCGCTTGGGACAGCTACCGCCGCTTTGTGCAGATGTACGGTGACGTTGTGCTGGGCATGAAGCCCACCAACAAGACCGACATCGACCCCTTCGAGGCCATCATCGAGGAAGTGAAGGAGAAGAATGGTGTTAAGTTTGACACCGAACTCGACGTCGATGACCTCAAGGAACTCGTGAAGCGTTTCAAGGCCGCCGTCAAGGAGAATACCGGTAAGGACTTCCCCACCGACGCCTATGACCAGCTCTGGGGTGCCATCTACGCTGTGTTTGACAGCTGGAACAATGACCGCGCCATCCTGTACCGCCGCATGAACCAGATTCCCGAGGAGTATGGTACGGCAGTTAACGTGCAGGCCATGGTCTATGGCAACATGGGCAACAACAGCGCTACCGGCGTTTGCTTCTCGCGCGATGCCGGTACAGGCGAGAACCTGTTCAACGGTGAGTACCTGATCAATGCTCAGGGCGAGGACGTTGTGGCCGGTGTACGCACCCCGCAACAGATCATGACCGAGGGCAGCCGCCGCTGGGCCAAGCTGCAGGGCATCAGCGAGGAAGAGCGCGCCGCCAAGTATCCCTCACTCGAGGAGTCGATGCCCGAGTGCGCCAAGCAGCTCGTTGACATCCAGCAGAAGCTCGAGGACCACTACCACGATATGCAGGATATGGAGTTCACCATCCAGGACGGCAAGCTCTGGTTGCTCCAGACCCGTAACGGCAAGCGCACCGGTGCCGCCATGGTAAAGATCGCCATGGACCTGCTGCGCGAGGGCGCTATCGACGAGAAGACCGTCATCAAGCGCATGGAGCCCGGCAAGCTCGACGAGCTGCTGCACCCCGTGTTTGACAAGGCCGCTGTCAAGACCGCCAAGGTCATGGCCAAGGGTCTGCCCGCCAGCCCTGGTGCCGCAACCGGTCAGATCGTATTCTTTGCCGACGATGCCGAAGAATGGGCATCGCGCAAGAAGAAAGTCATCATGGTTCGCCTGGAGACCTCTCCCGAGGACCTGCGCGGCATGAGCGTCGCTCAGGGTATCCTCACCGCTCGCGGCGGTATGACCTCACACGCAGCCGTTGTTGCCCGCGGTATGGGCAAGTGCTGTGTATCGGGTGCCGGCGAGATCAAGGTGGACTACAAGGCCCGCACCGTCGAGATGGGTGGCAAGACCTATAAGGAGGGTGACTGGATCTCGATCAACGGTAGCACTGGTGAGGTTTATGACGGCCTCGTAGCTACGGTTGACGCCGACCTGAGCGGAGACTTCGCTGCCGTGATGAACCTTGCAGAGAAATACAGCAAGATGGACGTGTACACCAACGCCGACTCGCCCCGCGACGCCAGCGTTGCCCGCAAGCTGGGTGCCCACGGCATCGGCCTGTGCCGCACCGAGCACATGTTCTTTGAGGGTGACCGCATCAAGGCTATGCGCGAGATGATCATCGCTCCCGATGAGGCCTCACGCCGCATTGCCCTGAGCAAGCTGCTGCCGCTGCAGCGTGGCGACTTTGAGGGCATCTTCGAGGCCATGGACGGCTACGAGGTGACCATCCGTCTGCTCGATCCCCCCTTGCACGAGTTTGTACCCCATCAGCTCGAGACCATGCGTGAGCTCGCCGAGCAGACGGGCCGCACCCTTGAGGAGGTGAAGCTCGTGTGTGACGGTCTTGAGGAGTTCAACCCCATGCTGGGTCACCGTGGCTGTCGCCTGGGTAACACCTATCCCGAGATCACCGAGATGCAGGCCCGTGCCATCATCGAGGCTGCTCTCAACGTCAAGGCCAAGGGCGTTGATGTTCACCCCAAGATCATGGTTCCCCTGATTGGTGTGAAAAACGAGATCCAAATGCAGGCCGACATCATCAACCGCGTTGCTCAGGAGGTATTTGCCGAGCGTGGCGAGACCGTGGCCTACAAGGTAGGTACCATGATTGAGATTCCGCGTGCCGCTCTGGTTGCCGACCAGATTGCTGAGGTTGTTGACTTCTTCTCGTTCGGTACCAACGACTTGACCCAGATGACCTTTGGTTATTCGCGTGATGACGCAGGCAAGTTCCTGGCCATCTACAAGAACTTGGGCATCTTGAAGGTTGACCCGTTTGAGGTTCTGGACCAGGAAGGCGTTGGCCAGCTCGTCGAGATGGCTACCAAGAAGGGCCGCGCCACCAAGCCCGAACTCAACGTCGGCATCTGTGGTGAGCACGGTGGTGAGCCCAGCAGTGTCAAGTTCTGCGCAAGGTTGGGTATGAACTACGTTTCCTGCTCGCCCTACCGCGTGCCCATCGCCCGCCTCGCCGCCGCGCAGGCAGCCGTGGAGAACGCGTAAGCTAACTCTAACTAAAGAAGTAAAGGGACCTGTCCGTTTGAGCAGGTCCTTTTTTTAATCGTCAGAAGAGGGCTCCCGACGATTAATGACTAAAAACGTCGCACAATCTGTGACAATTTGTGCCTCTGATTTGCGGTTCGCAATTATTTTAGTATTTTCGCCAAGGAATTTTTCATTGCGTATTTCGTTGCAAGTAATAGAGAACAGCATGATAAATAGATATCGGAATTTAGTGGCAATAATGATAGAACGAAATCAAGATGGAACAGAAAACTAAATCAAAAGGACTGATTGCTCGTATTTTGGGAGAACAGCCTACACCAGACCAGAAAACCGTTGTCAAGATTATGCTTCTAGCACTGTTATTTTGGCCGATAGGTTTCTTTGTGTCCATATTCTTTTGGGATGCGCCAATCCAATCCTCTATCGACAAATTTTGCCGTTGGGGTGCAACGTACACCATCTGGCTTTACCCGATCTATCTGATTCCATTAATAAGGTTGTGGTTTGTACTTTCCAAAAAACTGGGAAGGGCATGGCTGTTCAATTATTGCCCATGGATACCTGTGGCTGTTTTCTTCCTTTTTCTGGTAGTCGCATCAAGTTCATTCGCCGAAAGTAAACCTGAAGGATATGATCCTTCGACCTATAAACGCCTAAACGAATTGTATACATTCGATGTTAACCATGTTTATTATAGGTATAATAATAGCTATAAGATATTGGAAGGGGCATACCCAAGTACATTCAAAGCCCTGAGCGTTGATTATGCAGCCGATATGCACCATGTATGGTTTCATCGCAATATGATAGAAGGAGCAGATCCTGCCACTTTTGTCTTACCAGATGGCGATATTTTATCTCTTGGTTTTGCTCTTGCTCATGACGCACACGATTACTACATGGGAGAAGTGCCTCTCCATGTGGCAAATATGGGAAGTTTCAGACTGATTGACAGTCATTGGGCTTTAGATAGCCTTCAGGTCTATTATCTCGGTATCGTTGGCAATACATATAATAGAGCTGTGTCTGCAGGTGATTACCGCACGTTTAAGGTTTTAAATGAATTCTATGCAGTTGATTCCAAGTGTGTCTATTACAAAAATAACATAGTAGAGGGGGCAGACCCAGCGTCTTTCGCTGTATTGAAGGGGGAAGATCTCTATGGCCAAGACAAGCACCATGTGTACTATGAGGGAACACGAGATCGACTACGTGAAAAATCGCTTCAACGAAAATCTCAAGTTAGCAAATAAGTAAATTCCGATTTAGAGGATATGACATAAAAAATTATATCTGCCGCTAATCTCGCGGTGCAAACAATGGCTCAGCGGAAAATTAGCGGGGGCAAGCATGAGGTCGAAAGACCTCGCCAAGGCCAGCGGCCTTGCTGTGGCCTTCGACCACACCGCCCCCAAAATCAAGCACGCACAACAGGGGTTGTATTGGTTGTCAACCCGTGTTGTGCGTGTCGTTTGATAAAAGTACTTTAGTCTAATAGGAGCTTGCCTGACGATCACTTCATGAGGTCGGCGAGTTTGTTGGCCAGGTCATCGCCCAGCAGATTGCGTGACAGGATCTTGCCGTCGGGGCCAAAGACGATGATGTGGGGGATGCTCTTGATGCCGTAGAGGTCGGTGGGCTCGGTCAGCTTGTGTGTGCCAACGATGACGGGCCAGGTGATGTTGAGCTCCTCGATGGCCTTGCGGGTGTCCTCAGGATTGTCCCACACAGCGATGCCCACCACGTCAAACTTGTCGCCATACTTGGCCTTCAAAGCCTGCAGCTTGGGAATCTCGGCACGACAAGGCGGGCACCAGCTGGCCCAGAAGTCGGCCACAACAACCTTGCCCTTGCCCACATAGTCAGACAGCTTCTGCACCGCTCCATCCTCAGCTTTCACCTCAAAGTCGGTGAATGGTTGTCCCTCGGCCGTGACGATGAGCTGGCGGGCTGCTTTTTTGATTTTCTCGACGCGTCTGAGCTGGGCATACTCGGCAGGTGCCTCTTTGAGCAGGCCGTCAATCTCAGCTTCGGTGAAATCTTTATACATCAGGTAGTTGCAGAATGCCCAGGGCCCAATGGCATTGTTCTTGTTCTCCTCATAGAGTTTCTTGAGTCCCTCGGCATAGCGGGCTTCGCCCTCGGCCTCGCTGACGGTGGTGTCATCAGCCACCTTCTGCATCTCTTTGCTCCAGGCAGCAATCTTGTCATTCAAGGGGCTGATGGCTGTACCCGCAGCAATATCGAGTTTCACATCGCCCGGTTCAACGACAAAGCCGTAAGGGTTGCCGGCCGCATACAGACGAGCGAAAAATCCCTTGTCTATCGTTCCCTCGAGCACACAGGTCCTGTTCTCTACCGTAGCAGTGGCGATGGTGTCGCCTGTGTCATAATTGGTCAGGAAGACCGTCTCGCCATTGGTACTGTCATCAGGAAATGTGACAGTCACCTTGTAACCCTCGCTGCACGATACCATCAACAGCAGTGCCGCAAAAATAAAAACAAACTTTTTCATCATCATACTCTTGTCTTTTAGTTATTGATTGACCAGAAAACCCACTTTGTCCCAGAGGGAAATCCATTCTCTAGTCCTTGATAGCCCGGTAGATGAGCGTATTGATGTGGCTGCGCGCGCTGATGCGTCCAAAGTTGGGGTTGTTGCGCGTGGGGCTCACACGATTGCTCAAGAAGATGTAGAACATGTCATTCTTAGGGTCAACCCAGAAGCAGGTGCCCGTAAATCCCGTGTGACCGAAGGTCTCGGGGGTGGCTTCGGGGCAAGTGTTGCTGGCGTCAGGATCACCGATAACCGGCTTGTCAAAGCCCAGGCCACGATGGCTGTTGGGGCTCTTCTGGGTCGTAAAAGTCTCAACAGTCGAGGCCTTCAACAGGCGCACGCCGCCATAGGTGCCTCCATTGAGCCACATCTGGAACAGCTTGGCCAAGTCATTAGCGTTGCTGAAAAGTCCCGCATTGCCCTGCACGCCACCCGAGAAGGCGGCCAGCTCGTCGTGGACGTAGCCATGGATGTGCTGACGACGCAGGTAGGTATCCACCTCGGTATAAGCGATATCGTCACGGCCAAACTTGCTCAACGGGCGGTACATCGTGTGATAGGCCCCGAGAGGCGCAAAGATGTAGTTGTTCACATAGTAGTTGAGCGGCGAGTGCGTCATGCGCTGTACCGCATCGGCAAGCAACGAGAAGTTGCAGCAGCTGTACAAGTATTTCTTCTTGCCCAGTTTAGCGTGATAGATGCGGTTCATGATCGAGTCATAGGTAACGCGTCCGCCCCAGATGCCATCGGCAATAGCGATGTTGAACTTGTCGGTCTTGTGGGTAGAGAGGATGTCGGTGCGCAACTTGGCGTCCTTGTGTCCCCAGGCGCCGTTCATCACCTTGATGGGATGGTTGGCATCCTCGGCCCCAGCGATGAGAACGCCGCTATAGGTCTTGGGATCCATCATCATCTGCCACATGTTGAGCGAGGCTGGCATACCGGTCTCGTGATAGAGCAGGTCGCGGAAGGTGATGTCCTCCTTGTCGCCGTCGCGCAGGCCGGGAATATACTGGCTTGCCTTGTCGTCAAGGTCAAACTTGCCGTCGTCAAAGGCCTTCATCACACCACTGATGGTACCCGTGGCCTTAGATACCGAAGCGAGACCAAACAGCGTGTTGTCATCGACCTTGACCTTGCTGCCATAGTCGATGGTGCCGAACGATCCCTTGTAAACCACCTTGCCATGACGGGCAACGATCACCTGACAACCAGGGAAGGCGTGCTGCTGCACACCCAGGCGGCACACCGAGTCGATCTGCGCCGTCAGGCGGGCATCAAGCCCCACCTCGGCCGGGATGGAATAGCCCAGACGGGTAGCCGGATAATGGATGCCGTGGCCGGCGTCATAGCGGGTCTTCTTGCCCTCGAAGGACAAAGAGACGGGCAGATTGCCCCCTGCCGCATTTCCACCAAAGATGGTCTGTGCCGCATAATCCTCGGCAAGCTTATTATTCTGGTAGGTCAACACGACAGCCTTGACATGCTTGTTGGTAACGGCGGCACCATAATTCTTGATTTCGTAGGGTTTGCAAGTAAGCACCACAATGAGGTTCTTGCACTTCTTGACAACGGCGTTGAGGGCCGCGCGGTTGGCGGCATTGTCAGCCCCCACCTCCACGATAATCGTGTTGAAATGGCCATCATGCAGCTGCTCGGCCAGGTCGCTTGCCGACCCCATCTTGTCCAGGTCAAAACGCTTAACCTCGGCATAATCGGCACAGCGGCGCGTGAACATTGACGCGGTGCCGTCTTCATTGCCGATCGTGGCGACAGCGATGTGACGGCTCTGCAAGTTGTGGATGGGCAGAATATTGTCGTTGTTCTTGATGACCGTGATGCTGCCTGCGGTGAGCTGACGCTTGAGCACCGTGGCGCGTGACGAGTTCACGTCATTGACCAGATTGGCGGTATTGACATGCTGCGGGCCAGTGAGTTGCAGGGCATACTTGTAGCGCAGCATCTTCTTGCAGCGCTCGTCGATGACGCTCTGGCTGATGACGCCGCTGTTGACAGCGTGCAGCACTGCGGCCACCTCGGCACCGACATTCTCGGGCATGAGCAGCACATCATTGCCCGCCAGCAATGCATTGACACACGCCGACCCCTTGAGCATCTGGGTCGCACCCTTCATGTTCAAGGCATCGGTAAAAATCAAGCCTTCAAAGCCCATATCGTCACGCAGGAGCTTGCCCACACAATCGGGCGACAGACTCGTGGGCGCCTTACCTCCCTCGATGGCCGGCACGAGCAGGTGGGCGGTGAGAATGCCGCTCAAGCCCGAGTCGATAAACCGACGGAAAGGCACCAGCTCGCAGGTGTTGATTTCCTGCAACGACTTGTTGATGACCGGCAAGGTCTTGTGAGAGTCCTCACTCGATGAGCCATGACCGGGGAAGTGCTTGCCCACAGCCATCACGCCGCCGTCCTCCAGACCGCGCGCAAAGGCGATCGCATGCCGTGCGACCAGCTCAGGGCTCTCCCCGAAGGAGCGGTCACCGATAACAGGATTCAACGGGTTATCGTTCACATCGAGCACCGGCGCAAAATTCACGTGGATGCCCATGTGGCGGCACTGGCGCGCCACCTCACGACCGTACTCATAGAGCAGCATGTCGTCATCCAGAGCACCCAGGATGAGGTTGCGCTGGAAATTGGGCACCTCCTTCAATCTCATGCCCAGTCCCCACTCGCCATCGATGGTGATCATCAGCGGCACAGCGGCCAGCGATTGGGCCAGGTTGGTCACAGCAGCCTGGTCGGCTATCGAGCTCTCCTCATAGATGAGACCGCCCACCAGATTCTGGGTGACCAGTCGCTTCACCAGCTCGCGTGTGGCATCATTGCCCGACGGTGTGACAGCGGCAATAATGAGCTGCCCGACGCGCCCCTCGGGCGTCAATGAGTTGAACACACTATCCACCCACTGATTCATGGCCACTTGATCCACTTGATTGAACAGGTTGGGTAAACGCGTGGCACTGCGGCCCATGGCACTCATGCAGAGCGACACGGCCACCAATAGCATCAGAATACGTTTGAATTTGGTCATATTCTAGAAAATGTTAAATACCCCCATTGATTGTCTCAAGAGGTGATTCTATCTTTTCACTTCTTCTTAATTCTCACATCTTCCTTAGCGTCAATCTTCTTGCCTTGGGCTTGAAGCTGCTTGACGTAATTGAGGATGTGGTTACCATACTTCTGAGTATCGACAAACAAGCGCTTGCACCTGGTCATCGGGGTCATGTAGTCGCCGCCGTTGGCCAGATAATCAATCGTTGCCACGATATAAGTCTTTTTGGGATCAATATTCTTGCCATTGAGTTTGGCACTCATGAGTTCTCCCTTGTCATTATAGGTAGCAGACAATTCCTTGCTCACCGCATCACCGCCACGGCCACACATCAGCCTAATGCTCTCGATGAGTTCGTTGCCAGGCATCTCCAGCACGACAAAGCGATTGTCAAACGGGAACATCGAGCCGATGACACCCTCGGTAACGGTGCCCTTGGGCATATCGCAACGCAGGCCGCCCTTGTTCATGATGGCACAATCGATACTCTTGAAGCCCGTGAGCTCCTTGATGATCTCGATGGTGGCATCACTCACCCAGTTCTGCAGGGCATGACTGGAATTCTTCATGAACCGTGCGCTGGTAGCCACAGGGTTGTTCATGATGCTGTCCACACCGTGGCGGTAATTGTCCAGCCACGCGTTCATTGCAGTGTATCGGCTGGCGGCCTCGTCCCATGAGGCATCCACGGGGATATGGTTATAGACGATTTCCCCGGTTTCCAGGTCCAGGTCATAGGTGGCAACCAGCTTGCCGCTCTTGCCGTTCTGGCCGATGGGAATCATCTTGCCGTCGGCATTGGCGATACGGTCCTTCCCACTACCGGGCTTGATGGTCGTGTGGGAATGTGAACTGATGACCATGTCGATGTAATGGCTTTGGCTAATGATGAGCGAATCATTAGGCTCGGTAGGCTCATAACTATCGTAACCGATGTGCGATACCATGATGGCGTAGTCCACGCCCAGAATCTGCTTCAGGTAGCGCGCCGTAGCATCGGCAACCGATGGCGCATAACGGTATCCCAGGTTCTCGCAGTTCATGTCGGCAATCAGCCCGACGGGATTGACGTTGATGCCAAAGAAGGCCACGCGCTTGTCGCCAACGGCCTTAATCCAGTAAGGCTGGAACAAGCCATTGAGGGGCGTTGCGCTAAAGTCGTAGTTGGTACTTATCTTCACAGCGTCCACATTGCGGTAATGTGCGGCGAGCTCTTCCATACCGTTGTCAAACTCATGGTTACCCAGGATAATGGCGTCATAGCCCAGCGTGTCCATCAGCGCATATTCCACCTCGCCACGATAGAGCGAGAAGAAGAGCGTGCCTTGCACGGCATCTCCAGCATGGATGAGCGCAGTGTTGGGGTTGTTAGCCCGGAGCTGGTCATAGATGGCTCGCCTGCGAGCCACGCCGCCCTTGCCGTCACTGGCCGGATCAATCTGGCTGTGGGTGTCATTAACTGCGATAATCATCAGGTGCTCGGCGTGCACAGCGGTGAAAGCCGCCAGGGCGCACAGGGCAATAATCATGAGGTTGCGGAATCTTGCCATAAGTAGTGTTTTATGAGTTCTTTTGTTTAATATTATTGTCTATCACTATTAAATTACAAAGGTACAATAAAGTTTTCACTTGTGTTGCCGTGATTTTAATTTTTCTTTTTTTTACGATATTAAAAGACCTATGAACAAAAAAAGCAGTATCTTTGTCGATTGTAATTGAAAAGAACTACATTATTTACTAGAATGGACACCAATACAAAAAAAATACTGGACAACGACACCAACGGGCTGTTGACCTATGAGTACATTGCCAACAACATGGGCAGCATTGACGAAGACATGGACGCCCTGGTTGACAACATGATCCTGAAGGACCGCACGGGACAGTTTGTCGTGAGCACAGCCCGCTACCTCAACGCCATCGACCGCGAGAAGTATGCCGCAAGCATCGACATGCTGGTCAAGGCCGCTATTGCCAAGGACCGCGATCACGTCTATCTGTCCTACCTCGCCTCATCGCTGTGGGGTGCCGATTACAAGGAACGTGCCGCCGAATTGAGCGCCACCGACGACAACTTCAGGCGCATCTATAAACGGCTCTTCCCCGTGGGAATTTAATATTCAAGCTTATAGAGTGGCTGCCCCACTTTATAACTTGAGGTTAAAGGATAAAGGTTAAAGGTTAATGACGGACCTTTAAACATTAAACAGCAAGCAAGTTGATTACTTGCATTTAATAAATATATAAATAATGAAGAAGAATTTGTTTTTATCCATCTTGATGGTGGCATTCACGCTCATGTCGTGCTCGGCAAGCAGTACCGAGGGCAACGCCAGCAATCCCGCCAATGACAAGAACGATAACAAAATGACAAAAGTTAAACTTGAGACCTCACTGGGCGACATCGTCGTTGAACTCTACAACGAGACGCCTAAACACCGCGACAACTTCATCAAGCTGGTCAAGGAAGGTTACTATGACGGCGTGCTGTTCCACCGCGTGATTAAGGATTTCATGATCCAGACCGGTGACGGCAATTCCAAGAACGCCGGTCCCGAGACCACCCTGGGTGATGGCGACCCCGGCTACACGATCGAAGCCGAGTTTGTCTATCCCAAGTATTTCCACAAGCGTGGAGCGCTGGCCGCAGCGCGCACCGGTGACCAATTCAACCCCGAGCGCCGCAGCAGCGGTAGCCAGTTCTACATTGTCACTGGCAAGATATATAACAGCGAGGATCTCATACAAGCGTCCAAGAGGTATAAACAAGAGATCATGTACCGCCTGATGACCGAGAACGGCGCAAAAATCAAAGAGTTGCGTGATGCACAAGACAATGCCGGCATCATGGAGCTGCAGAACCAGCTCATCGAGCAGACCAATGCCGAAGCTGCCAAGGGCCCCTTTGCCAACACTGACGAGCAGCTCAATGCCTACACCAGCGTGGGTGGCACGCCCCACCTCGACGGCCAGTACACCGTGTTTGGCGAGGTCGTTTCGGGCATGGATGTTGTAGATAAGATCCAGAACGCGAGAACCGATCGCATGGATCGCCCCACCATTGACATCAAGATTGTCAAGGCAACCATCCTCTAGAGATATCACAAAGCGGCATCACTGCCGAGCACATTAACAAGGCTTATAAGACCGAGGAGGCTTATGAGTCTTGTTTTTTTGAGAAAAATGGGGCAAAAAATGAAAAAAAACGAACAAATGACTTTGCACATGAGAAAAAATGACTAAATTTGGGGTTTAGAATTTAACATGGGGTATGTCATAATTCTGGCTTGTATCATTGTCCGTGCTACGCACGGAGAAATTAAACAAAAATTTGTATAAAAATTAAGTAAAACAAATTATTATTTAATTTTTGTGATTTTTGTTAAATTTCACGGCCGTTAGGCCGATCAACAGTTATGAGGCGAATTTTGACACATCCTCAACAAAAATTTTTTGATTATGATGGAACCGCGTGAACAATCTGAATCGATGAACAATCTCGAGAAGGATCAAATCTTGAACACTGAGGCCCAGAATGAGCCGCAAGAAGTTGTGAATGAAGAAGTAAAAGTAGAAGAACCCGTAGCCGCAGCTACCGAGGAGAAACCCGAGCCCGCTCAGGAGCCCGAGCCCGCCCAGGAGCCCAAGGCCCAAGCAGCGCCCAAGCTGGACCTTGCCGGCAAGAGCAAGGAAGAGCTGGTTGACCTGATGCGTGAAGCCGCCACCCGCCCCATCGAGGAGGTGAAAGACGACGTGCAGGCCATCAAAGCCGCATTCTTTGCCCTGCGCCGTGAGGAAGTGGCAAAGGAAAAAGAGGCTTTCCTCGCCAACGGCAACGAAGAGAGCGACTTCACTCCCAAGGAAGACTCCTGCGAGAGCGACCTGAAGGAATTGCTCAACGTGCTCAAGGAACGCCGCACCGAATATAACGCAGCCCAGGAAGCCAACCGCGAGGCCAACCTCGAGAAGAAGCGCCAAATCATTGCGCTGATCAACGAGATTGCCAACGACCCCGACAACATCAACCGTCAGTTCAATCGCGTGAAGCAGCTGCAACAGGACTTCAAGGATGCCGGAGAGGTACCCGCCACTGCCGACACCGAGATCTGGAAAGAGTTCCAGCGCGCCACCGAGCGTTTCTATGACGTCCTGAAGATGAACAAGGAACTGCGCGACTATGACTTCAAGAAGAATCTGGAGTTGAAGCAGCAACTGTGTGAGGAAGCCGAGGCGCTGGACGACGAGACCGACATCGTTGCCGCCTTCAGGAAGCTGCAGGAACTTCACAACAACTGGCGCGAGATCGGTCCCGTGGCCAAGGAACTGCGCGAGGAACTGTGGGCACGCTTCAAGGCCGCCTCGAGTGCCATCAACAAGAAGTACCAGACATTCTTTGAGGACCGCAAGAGCAAGGAGAAAGAGAATGCCGACGCCAAGACCGAGTTGTGTGAGAAGATCGAGCAGATCTCTACCGATAACCTGAAGACCTATGCCCAGTGGGACGAGGTGACCAAGCAGATCATCGCCCTGCAAGAGGACTGGAAGAAACTGGGTTACGCTTCACGCAAGGCCAATGCCGCCCTGTTTGCCCGCTTCCGCAAGTCCTGTGACGAGTTCTTTGCCAAGAAGGCCGACTTCTACAAGTCCATGAAGGAGGAGCTCACTTCCAACCTGGCTAAGAAGATTGACCTGTGTGAGCGCGCCGAGGCGCTGATGGACTCTACCGACTGGAAAGAGGCCACCGACAAGTTCGTCGAGATGCAGAAGGAGTGGAAGACCATCGGTCCCGTCATCAAGAAGTACAGCGACAACGTGTGGAAACGCTTCATCGCCGCCTGTGACCACTTCTTTGAGCAAAAGAAGAAGCAGAACGTCAACGTCCATGCCGTCGAGCATGAGAACCTCAAGGCCAAGAAGGAAGTCATCGCCACACTCAAGGCCACTATCGAGGAAGCTGCCGACGATGCCGCACAGACCGTTCGCGACCTGATGGACCGCTGGCAGGAAATCGGCCATGTCCCCTTCAAGGAGAAGGATAAAATCTATGCTCAGTACCGTGAGCTGGTGGACAAAGCGTTTGACACGCTCAACATGCGCGGTTCACGTCCACGCGGCGAGGGCGGCTCACGCGGCCAGCGTCAGTCGGGAGGCGACCGCAACCTGAGCGAACGCGACCGCCTGGTGCGCACCTATGAACAGCGCCTGAGCGAACTGAAGACCTTTGAAAACAACATGGGCTTCCTCACGGCCAATACCAAGAGCGGCAACTCGCTGGTTCAGGAAATGGAGCGCCGCATCGCCAGGCTCAAGGAGGAAATTGCTGAACTGGAGCAAAGGATCAAGGAAATCGACAACGCCTAATCCACATCCGGCAGTGGAGACAGTTCAGTTCAACCCTGCATCCAGTATATGACGGCTGGGGAGTGTTTATCACTCCCCCGTCGTTTGTTGAAATAACCGCAACTACCATTTACCACCGCACTACAACTACCACTACGACCCAATGAAAAGTAAAGGCAGATATGGCCAATTTGTCAGATGGATATTCAGCATTGTCGATTTGCTGATTGTCAACCTGACGTTCCTTGCGTCCATGTACTACTGGCAACGCTCGACAACGCCGGTTGACAGCAACGGGTTGTATTCCAGGCCCGTGTGGCTCGTGCTCAACGTAGCCATGGTAGTGGGGCTGTACTTCTACAGCAATGTTCACGAGCGCCGCGTCTTCTATGCCGAGAAGGTCGTCGGCCAGGCCGTGAAACTGGTGCTTACCCATGCGGGAATCTTTGTCACGCTCACCTCCTTCCTGGGCCCATCCGATGCCCCGTGGCAGCCCGTGCTGTGGTTCTACGTGGTGTTCTTTATCGTATTGTCCACCTGGTGGGTCATCTCCCGACAGTTTGTGAAGCTGTACCGCAACCGGGGCTTCAACTTCAAGCGTGTGATCGTCATTGGCGGCGGCACCGTGGGTGTGCGCCTGATCAACGAGATGCTGGCCGATCAAGGCTACGGCTACCACATCGTGGGATTCTTTGACGACAATCCCAAGGCACGGTCGGCCTCGGCAGCCTATCAGGGCACCCTCAACGATGTAGAGCAGTTTGTCAAGACACATCAAGTGGACGAGATGTTCTGTGCCGTGCCCGACATCGAGGACAATCAGAACGTCTCACGCATGATTCGCATTGCCGACAACAATGCGGTCGATTTCTATTACGTGCCACAGTTCGGACGAACGGTAACGCGCCAGTTTGAGTTGCAATCGGTAGGCGACGTGCCCATACTGGCCGTTCACCCCTACCCCTTGAAAAATCCCATCAACCGCTTTGTCAAGCGGACCTTTGACCTGCTGGTCTCGACCATTGTGCTCATCCTGTCGCCGCTGGTCATCATCCCCATCGCCATCGGCATCAAGCTGTCATCGCCCGGCCCCATCTTTTTTGTACAGAAGCGAACCGGATACCGTGGACAGGCCTTTGACTGCTACAAGTTCCGCACCATGCGCCTGAATGACGACAGCGACACCAAGCAAGCCGTCAAAGGCGATCCCCGCGTCACACGATTCGGGAATTTCCTGCGTCGCACAAGCATTGACGAACTGCCGCAATTCTATAATGTGTGGCGTGGCGAGATGAGCATTGTGGGTCCGCGCCCGCACATGGTGGCCCAAACCGAGCTCTACAGCGAGCTCATCGATAAATACATGCTGCGCCACACCATCAAGCCTGGTATCACAGGGTGGGCACAGGTGCGTGGCTACCGAGGCCAGACCGAGGAACTCTGGCAGATGGAAAAACGCGTGGAGTATGATGTGTGGTATGCTGAGAACTGGACTTTCTTCATGGACCTGAAAATCATCTTCCGCACTGTCTGGAATGCGTTGAAGGGTGAGGATAATGCGTATTAAGTTTTAAGTTTTAAGTTTTAAGTTTTAAAGTTTTAAGTTTTAAGTTGTAAGTTTTAAGTTTTAAGTTTTAAGTCTTAAGTCTTTAGGCTTCAGGTGTTTTTAGATTATCAATATGGGCGGTAATAATGGGTTGACACGTCATGAGTATGCATTGGCGCTGCTGCGGAGCTGTTATGGTTATGACAGCTTTCGTGGTTCTCAATGGGACATCATCAATCACACGTTGGATGGTGGTGACAGCATTGTGCTCATGCCTACTGGTGGCGGCAAATCACTTTGTTACCAGATTCCCGGACTGATGAGCGAGGAAGGCTTTGCCGTCGTCATCTCACCACTACTGGCACTCATGAACGACCAGATTGACGCCCTGCAGCAGAATGGTGTACCCGCCCTAGCCCTCAATAGCGAGAAAAGCGAGAGCGAGAACCGGCAGACGATGGATCTGCTCATGCAGGGCAAGGTCAAGCTGCTCTATATATCTCCCGAGAAGTTGCTCAGCGAGATAGGCCGCTGGTCCACAAGCATCACCCAGCGCATCAGCCTGTTTGCCGTTGATGAGGCGCATTGCATCTCGCAGTGGGGGCATGACTTCCGCCCCGAGTACACCCAGCTCGGGACCCTCAAGCAGCACTTCCCCCAGATTCCCGTGATGGCCCTCACCGCCACTGCCGACCGAATCACGCGCGATGATATCGCCAAGCAACTCAACATCCCCGAGGCCAGACTGTTTATCAGTTCCTTTGACCGGCCGAACATCTCCCTTAACGTGGTGACCGGCTCATCAGGCCGTCAAAAGCTGCGCCAGATTGTCCAGTTCATCAACCTGCACCAGGGCGAGAGCGGCATCATCTACTGTCTGCGCCGCAAGGACACCGAGAACATGGCAGTCAACCTGAGCCGCCTGGGCATCAGCGCTAAGGCCTTTCATGCGGGCATGAGCGTTAGGGACAAGCAGCAGGTGCAGCGCAGCTTCATCAACGAAGACGTGAAAGTGGTGTGCGCCACGGTCGCCTTCGGCATGGGCATCGACAAGAGCAACGTGCGCTACGTCATCCACAGCAACATGCCGCGCAACATCGAGAGTTACTATCAGGAAATCGGGCGTGCCGGACGCGACGGCCTGCCAGCCGAGGCCCTGATGTTCTACAACTACGGCGACGTGGTCACCTTGCAGCAGTTTGCCCAGCAGTCGGGTCAGGTTCAAGTCAATATGGACAAGCTGCGCAGCATGCAGCAGTTTGCCGAGAGCGGCGTGTGCCGCCGTCGCATCCTGCTCAGCTACTTCAACGAGCGGTTTGACCACGATTGCCACAACTGTGACGTGTGTGACAACCCGCCGGAACGTTTCGACGGCACCACCTTTGCCCAGATGGCGCTGAGCGCCATCAAGCGCACTGACGAGCAGATCGGCATGTATGCCGTCACCGACATCCTGCGCGGGATGCGCAAGGGTGAGATCATCGACAAAGGCTACGACAGGCTCAAGACCTTCGGTGTCGGTCACGACTTGAGCAACTATGAGTGGAATGCCTACCTGTTGCAGATGCTGCAGCTGGGACTGTTTGATGTCGCCTATGACGACAACAAGCACCTGAAAATCACCGAATATGGCAACGAGGTGCTGTTTGGCCGCCAACAGATTGAGCTGAATCGCGTGCAGCGCCGCAAATTCACCGCCAAGAAAGAGCCCGCCACGCCAACTATCGTCACCCAGGAGACGGCACCTGCCAAGCGACTCGACCGGGAACTGTTCGAGAAACTGCGCGACGTGCGCAAGGCCATTGCCCAGGCCAGCAAGATTGCCCCCTACATGGTCTTCAGCGACAAGACCCTCACGGCCATGGCCACCGAGAAGCCCACCACCCAAGCCGAGTTTGGCATCCTCTACGGTGTGGGCGACGTGAAGTGCCAAAAATACTGGCGTACTTTTACCGCCGCCATCCGCAGCCACCTTGGGCTATAATCATCGCCTTAGAACTATTGATAGGGTAACGCAAAACTCAACGCCGCTTTATTTTCTCCGTGCAAAGCACGGATCATATTGCAAGCACAGCATGATGACCCAGCCTCTCATCGACCTGCTTTGCTACTCGAGTCTCTCCAGGACGTGATGGGGTGTCTCGTTGCGGGAAAAAGGGTGGATGCCAGGGTTAGCGGTACTGGGCGACGAAGTCGTCGATGTTATCGACACCCAGCTTGTGGGCAATCTGGATTTTCTTGTTGGAGACGGTGCCCAGGCTCTTATATTTCATGCAGATCATGATTACCGTCCTCGAGAATCCACAGCAGTAAAGCGCCAAGAAGTTCACCTCGCTGTCGTTGAGCGTGCCGCCCGCGATGCGTTGTGCCTCATGCAGCACGTCGTGGTGCAGGTCGTTGGCCAGGGTGTGCAGATTGCTCCAGTAGGAGTCGGTGGGCACGGCACCCTCGTCTGGGATTGTCATCAGCTCGGTGAACTTGCGGGTAAATGTCGCCTCGGTGCTCTCATAGGAGAGTTGCATCAGCTTGTGAATCACCTGTATCTGGTTATCGACGATGGAACGCATCTCGTCACTCTGGCGCTGCTTGGCCTCCAGGGCGGCGATTTCCTCGCTCATGCGCGCCTCGTTGCCCCGCAAGGCGTCCTGCGCGGCCTTCAGGTCCTGCTCCTGGCTGGTGATGGTCGTCCTCATCTGCTCCAGGCTTGACAGCGAAGCGTCCAGGTCGGCCCGTTGCAGCTCATACTCAATCTCCTTATGCTTGAGGCGGCTGCGGTAACGCCAAGCCAGCATCGTCAGCGCCAAGGCCAGCAACGCCAGCAAGGCTGCCAGCAGGATGGCGCCGCGCGTGCGGGACTCGCTCCTCACCTTCTTGAGTTCCTCGAGCTGGATATCATATTTCTTCTCAATAGCCAGATAGTTCTTGTTGACATTGGCGACCAGCACCGAGTCGGCCATCTCATTGGCCCGCTCATAGTAGGTGGTGAACTGATTCCAGTCCTTGTTGGCTTTGGCAATTTCACTCATGAGCCGGTAATACATCACGCTGTCGCTTGTCGTCTTGCTGATTCCGGGGCCGCTGGGCGCATGATTCAGGTAATACAGTGCCGAGTCGGGCTTACCCAGGTTCAGATAAGCCTCGGCAGCGACGTAATGAGCGCGGGGATGGTCAATCTCGTTCTGGCCGGCCTCCAGCGCCTTGAGGACATCCACACGGGCCTTCTCATACTCCCTGGTAATCAAGCAATAGAGCTCAGCGCGGTAATAGAGGTTCTGGAACAGGAACCAGTTCTCGTGCTCGGCCTGCGAGAGCCGGATGGCTTGATTGATATAGTAGAGGGCGCTGTCGCGATCGGTGGATATACTGCGGTAAAAACCGCCGATGTCGGTCAGGCACACGATTTGGTAATGCTTGTCGTCCAGTTGGTTGTATAGGTCAAGCGCCTCCTTGTATTTCCTGATCTTCAGGTCGGCATAGTTTGAATTGTCGGCATAGAGGGTGGCCAATCGCAGCTTGGCAAAGGCCTTGTTTTCCAGATCATCGGCCGCAGCCGCGTTCTCAGCATCCTTATAGGACGCTATCGCCTTCTCGGCATCGCCCATCACCTCATAGACACAGCCTTGATAGAGCAGCGAGCGGGTGTATTTCTCGAGGTCACCGGCGTTTTTATAGTAGTCCACGGCGATGTTGATGACGGCATCGGTGGTGTCGTTGATGTAGTTCTTGTAATGGGACTGGGTAAGCAGCAGGCTATAGTAGGCGCGCTCGGCCTTGTTCATGCCAGCGGTGCTGAGCGAGTCCAGGCGTTGCTGAGCCAATTCATACTGGCGCGCCACCCGCAGCAGCGAGTCGATGCCGGCAAGCTCGCGCATGGTGGCGGTATTGGTGTCACTATTGCAACTGGCCAGGGCCAGAGCAAGAACAACTATTAATGCGGTAAAAGCGATATTTCTTGTATTCATTTTTTATAAAAAAGGAAAACAATAAGTACAAAAAATACTAATCATTCATTGTCAATTATATTTGATTGTATTTATTGTTGTTTTATTATCTAATTCGCGAAATCCGTTGTTTTTCCAGGACAAAATTACATCATTTTTTCCCAACACTTCCTGCCCAATTGGGCCGAATTATGTCAAAATGAACTTTTTATTTTTCAACACACTGATAATCAATCATCTAATTTAGCCAAAATGAAGTCACAATGATGTATGTTTCTCGTCCAAATTCCAATTATTTGCAGTAACTTTGCAGTGACCGGTTACCACGCTGTGACCCTCATTTCCTGCTATTGAGCGTAAACACCCAAATGGGTATTGCGAGCCACAAAACCGAAGAGTAATTTTGCGACAAACAACAAAACCTCAATTCAATATGAAACAGACATTTTTTCATACCACCCTTGTAGCCTTGCTGATGTTGATGCCGATGACAGCAAGGGGCTATGACTTCTGTGTAGATAACATCTACTATAATATCCAGGAGGATGGCACCCTGTGTGTGACTTACGCCAGGCCCAAGCCTACCGGTGAGTTTTATAATGGTGACTACAGCGGCAATGTCGTCATACCGGCTACAGTTACCCATGATGGCATCACCCGCACGGTCACGGCAGTTGGCGTGCAAGCCTTCTGCAACAGCGAGGGCATGAACAGCGTGAACCTGCCCGCGACGGTAACAACCATCGGGGACTATGCCTTTGCAGGATGCACCCATTTGTCAACTGTCAACATACCCAGCGGTGTGGACACTCTGGGCAATGGCGTGTTCAACGACAACCGCATGATGGCGTCCATTGAACTGCCGGCCACGCTTAAGGCTATCGGCAACCGCTGTTTCCATGGCAGCGGCCTGACGTCCATCGACCTGCCCCCGTCACTTATCAGCATTGGAGACGAGGCATTCAGGGATTGTGACAAACTGGTAGACGTCGTGATACCTAACTCGGTAGAACACATGGGCATATCGGCCTTTCAATGGTGTGACCGCCTTGAGACCGTTGAGCTCTCCAGCAACCTCGCATCGATCCAGCCTCAGGCGTTCTATGAGTGTTATAAACTGCGCCAAATCACAATTCCTGAAGGTGTACAAACGATAGATGAATGGGCCTTCGTCAGTTGTAATGCCCTAGAGCAAATTGACTTTCCCGAGTCCCTGACGTCGATTGGCAAGGGCGCCTTCAACAAGTGCATTGCATTACAGCAAGTCAATCTGCCAGGCTCGCTCATGTCATTGGGCGACTATGCGTTTGCCAATTGTACAGCAATGACCAGCCTAAACGTTGGCGGCGGCTTGCATCAGCTGGCTGACCATGCGTTTTACAGCTGCACGCAGTTGCGGCAGATTGACTTTGGCCCATCGCTTGAGGTCATCAGCAGTTATGCCTTTGCCGATTGTCAAGGGTTGAGCGAGCTCACCATCCCTGCTCCCGTCAAGCAGATTGACAGGATGGCATTTAATCAATGTACGGGACTGACCAACTTGGTCATCGGCGACTCAGTCATCACGATAGGCGAAGAGGCATTCAGGGATTGTAACTCATTGCTGACCGTCACGCTAGGCAACAGTGTGCAAATCCTCGACGAAGGAGCATTTCAGGATTGTGGCCTCACCTCAATCAATCTCCCCGCCAGCCTGAGGGCCATCGAAGATGATGCCTTGAGGGATTGTTATGACCTTCAAGAACTTAAACTACCTGATGGCCTTACAAGAATCGGGTATTTTGCCTTCAGCGGATGCAGGAGCATCGATTCACTGGTGATTCCCGAGACGGTTACTGTGATACCAATTGGCATGTGTGATGAATGCTATGAGCTCAAGCAGGTTGTCATTCCTGCATCGGTTGACACGGTAGAGTATTCTTCTTTCCGCAGATGTAATCAGCTGGTTACCGTTATTTGCATGGCTGTTACGCCGCCCGAAATCACACACTTCTGGGCAGGTGGTGATGACGCATTTTATTGCCATGAGCAGGCGACGCTCTATGTCCCTGCCGGATCTGTCAGCGATTACCGCGCTCACGAGCGCTGGGGACGTTTCCTGAACATCGAGGCCATCAGCATTGATATTCCGGGGGATGTGGATGGTGATGGCAAAATCACGATTGCCGACGTGAGCGGCGTGATCGATGTTATCATCAACGGCGGCAGCCATGGCCACAACCATGCACCCCTGCCCGAAGACGAATTCTTCACATGCGACTTCAATGGTGACGGCGATATCAATATTCAGGACGTCGTCGATCTTATCGACTTCCTCCTCTCGGGAGGTGTCAACCGGTAGAAGTAAAATTAATAACCGATAGGAATATGAAAAATTTGAGAATCATGCACCTCTTGCTCGTGGCCACGATGATGGCTGTGCCGTCGGTCAGCAAGGCATTTATGGTTGACGGCATCGAGTACAATTTTTATGATGATTTTACAGCTTCTGTCATCCACTGCATTGATAATGACACGGTGAGGATTCCGTCCCATGTGACCTATGAGGGGAACACTTATACGGTGACTTCGATCAGGGATTTCTATAATCCATATTGGAATGCTTATGACTGGTGTAAAACCGTTCATGTGTCCTTGCCCAACACCGTCAAGACCATCGAGGACGAAGCGTTCAAGGATGCGACGGACCTCCGAAGCATTGAGTTGGGCGACTCGATTGTCAGCATCGGCGCTTCTGCCTTTGAAAATTGCTGGGCTCTAGAAAACATAGCGTTTCCCGGCACGGTCACCAGCATCGGGAAGCGGGCGTTCGCCACTTGCTGGCATTTGAGTTACCTGGACTTGAGCGGCACGTCTATCAGCAAGATTGAGCCTCAAACGTTCTACGCCTGCCCCAATCTGGAAAGCATCGACCTGCCGTCATCGTTGACGACGATTGAAAAATACGCCTTCCAGTCGGCAAGAATTAAGCACATCACGTTGCCCGAAGGAGTAGTGAGCATCGGATACGGTGCCTTTGACGATTGTGATTCATTGATGTGGGTGTCGTTGCCCGAATCGCTCACCACTATCGATGGGGCGGCCTTTTGGAACTGCGTGAAACTGGATAGTCTGTTTATCCCCCGTGGTGTCAATACCATTGCCCAATGCATTACGGCGGCGTGCTCTGGCCTGAAGTCGCTTGTCATTGACAGCGAGAACCCCATCTATGATTCGCGAGACGGTTGCAACGCCATCATCCTCACTGCCGAGAACAAGTTGATTCAAGGCAGCCCCACCGCTTTCATCCCCGAGAGCGTCACCGCCATCGGCGACTATGCTTTTTGGGCAACATACATTCCCAGTACGTTCACAATTCCCAATTCAGTCAGAACGATTGGGAACAAGGCGTTCATGGGCACCAAGTTTGTCAACCTCATTATCCCCGATTCAACAGAATGGATTGGAGACCAGTCTTTCGCACTTTGCCAATCGCTCGCATCGTTGACCCTCCCCGCCTCGCTGGCACACATCGGTGATGAGGCATTCTACGGTTGTCAGGCGTTGAAAGAGGTGAAGGTCTATCAAAGCGAGCCGCTGGCCATCAACGAGAATGTGTTTGAGAACAAGGCCTATCAGAACGGAACGCTCCACGTGCCCGTGGGCTGTGCCGACAAATTCCGTGCTGCCGTGGGCTGGAGCCGATTCTCGCACATCATTGGCGACATCATCCTGCCAAACCCTGCCGACGTGAACGGCGACGGCGAAATCAACATTGCCGACGCGAACAATGTGGTGGTCATCATCATTAACGGTGGCGGCAGCGGCGGTCACGGCCATGCGCCCCAGCCCGAAGGCGAGGCGATCATCGGCGACGTGAACGGTGACGGCGAGGTCAACATGGCCGACGTCAACGCCATCATCAGCATCATCCAGGACCGATAGTTTAATGCTCGCGTTGCTCGCGGTTTAGAGCTTAGAGCTTAGGGCTGGAAATCAGATGATACCGGTGAGGTAAAGGAAGATGAAGAAGATCGAGACGGGAGCGATGTAGCGCAGGCAGAAGATCAGGTAGGGCTCCACGAGCGTGCCCTTCAAGCGGCCGCCGTTGGTCAACTGGTCGTGCACGACCTTGCGGTCGAGAATCCATCCCACATACACTGCCGTGAACAGTCCACCCAGCAGCATGAAGATGTTGCTGGCGGCATAGTCCATCATGTCAAAGATGTTCTTGCCCCACAGCTTGACGTCGTCAAGCACATTGAACGACAGGGCCGCAATCGTAGCCAGCACAAAGGTGAACAGGGCCGTCCAGTTAATCGCACGGGGGCGTGACAACTTGCGCTCCTCGATGAGGAAGGTGATGGGAATCTCGCTCAACGAGATGGTCGAGGTCAACGAGGCAAAGAACACCAGCAGGAAGAACAGCAATGCCCATACATATCCACCCGTCATCTGCTGGAAGATACCAGGCAAAACCTCAAAGATCAATCTGGGACCTGCCGTGGGCTCCAAGCCAAAGGAGAACACTGCCGGGAAAATCATCACGCCCGACAGGATAGCCACCAGTGTGTCCATTACGGCAACGGTTGTCGCGTCCTTGGCCAGCGAAGTGTCGTCTTTAAAGTATGAACTGTAGGTCACCAGGCACGAGATACCGATGGACAGCGAGAGGAAGGCCTGACCGAAGGCATCAAGCACGCCACGCATCGTCAGAGCCGAGAAATCGGGATAGAACAGGAATCGCAGTCCCTTGCGGGCATCAGGCATCAGCAACGAGTTGATACAGAAGACAATGAGGACAACAAACAGCAGAGGCATCATGATGCTGGCGACCCGCTCAATACCCTTCTCAATGCCACGGCTCATCACCAGGAAATTGATCACCAGGAAGAGCGCCGTCCACCCAACGCAGCGCCAGGGACTTGCCAGCAACGAGGAGAACATGTCGTTATACTCTTGCGGCGTGTGGCCACTCAGATGTCCCAAAAGCGCCTGATAGAGGTACTCGATGATCCATCCACAAACCACACTGTAGAAGCCAATGACAATGAAGCTGCCCAAGATGCAGATGTAAGTAAACAGGTAATATTTCTTACCTGGAGAGAGTTGCTTCAATGCCGACTTCATGTTACTGTGGGTCGAACGGCCAATGATGAATTCACTCAATATCACGGGAATGCCCATTACCAGGATGCAACAGATGTACACCAGAATAAAGGCGCCACCACCATTCACTCCTGCCTCATAGGGGAAACGCCAGATGTTCCCCAATCCTACTGCCGAGCCCACCGCAGCCGCGATGGCTCCCATACGGGTCGCAAATCCTGCTCGTTTTGCCATAGCATCACATTATTTAAGTTTTGGTACAAAGGTAGCACAATCTGCCCAAAGGGTCAAACCAAATAGATTTTTTTTGCTAAAAAAGGGAGTGTTCAGAATTGAGGAACCGGGTCCAGCCGCCGTTGAGGCGGTGGTGAGGGCTTACCCTTCTTGGCAGCACGGCGCTTTGAACTCTGCCGCTTGCCTGAAGGCTTGACCGGCTTAACCTTATCGACGGTGAAAGTCACAGAATCGGCAGCGGCCTCAAACGTCCGGACATCAACCACCGTGGTGTCCTCACCAACCGGGGACACGCTCCTGTGAGTTCTTGCAAAATGCGAGCACGCTATCAGTACCGCTATTATCAACAGCAATACGATAGTTCCTTGACGCTCACGCCTCGTCATCGCATAAAGTTTTCTCCATTCTTTCATCTCTTGGGCAATGTGCCAACAAAATTACCTAAAAATGCCATACAACGACCTTATTACATAGTTCTTTTTTGCAATATTTCCATCTCCTGAATGATTTTATGTCATTTTTTCTAACAAAACAATTCAGTATAAGGGAAATTTGATTACTTTTGCAACTTGAAAAAATTATTGAGATACAAACGCACTGATGAAGAGCTTTATACTGTCTATCCCGAGAGGAATTCCATCGGTATTCATGTTGCTGATGGTCTTTTATTTCACCCTTGCCAACAATCCATTGGGAATTAACGCGCTGAACGTATTTCCCTATGCAAGTCAAGTTGGCCACTTCATCCTCTATTTCCTGACTGCATTGGTATTCATCCTTGACTATGCCAAAGCAAGGTTGCCTCACCACTCCAAAATCAATAAGGAGATGGCGCTGGCGGCTGTGAGTGCCGTGTTATCACTGCTGATGGAGATTGTTCTCATGTGGCGGACCAACGGCAATTATGAAATCAAGAATGTGTATGCCGGCACGATCGGATCCATTCTCGCTTTTCTGTTCTACCACTTCTGGCTGCTGCATCCCATGCGTCACTACCTGTATCACTCAATGCAGCATCACTGGCGCTATCAGCACCGTCGCAAGAAGAAATAAGAGCGCCGCAACACTTAAAAAGGCAAGAAATATCAGATTTTCTAGGCAATATCTTTGACAGTCAAAAAGATATTGCCTATATTTGTGGTGTTCAAACAATTCATTGCCTTTAAGACTATGTTATTCTCGGATAAGATCAAACAGTTGAGACAGGAGAGCGGCAAACGGCAAAAGGATTTAGCGCGCGCAATCGGTGTGGACATTCCTGCTTACAGCCGCTATGAACACGGCGAGCGGCGTCCCAAGAGAGAGCAGGTGCTCAGGCTTGCACGCATCTTCAAGACCGACCCCGATGAGCTGGTCGCCATGTGGCTCGCCGATGAAGCATACAGCCACATCGCCCACGACAAGATGTCGGACCGTGCCACAACATTATTATATGGCATGCTGACGGCTAAACCCGGTGAGGACTTAACGCCCGATCAGGAAGCAGAGCATCCCACTGTCACAGCAACAGACCAGGAGGCCGCTCCCCACCGAGACATGGTCAGCCGGCTGGGGCGGTCGGCAATGCCCCACTATGTACAAGGCGATGCCGCCACCGTGATGCAGCACATCGAGGATGAGAGCATCGACAGCATTGTCACTACCCCGCCCTACTGGAGACGGCGCAGCCAGGGCACCGAGAGCATCACCGCCACAAGCAAGGAGGAATTTGTTGACGGCCTGTTGCAGGCTATGGCTCAGGCATGGCGAGTGCTCAAGCCGCAAGGATCACTGTGGCTCAATATGGGCGACGACACCACCGACGGCTTTATTCAGGGCATTCCCTGGCGCGTAGTGCTGCAGATGATCGACAAACAGGGATGGCATCTCGTTAACGAGGTAGTGTGGAACAAAACAACCACATCGCCCCAAGGGAGCCAAGACCACCTGCGCAAGGTGCATGAGTTCATGTTCCATCTGGTCAAGAACGACGACTTCTATTATAACGACGAGGAGTTGCGGCGCACTTATGCCCTCATCATGCACAACGAGGACAAAGCACGCGGCAAGCTCAGCAAAGGGAAGCAGCACATGGGGCAGATTCCCAGCGACGTGTGGACCATAGGCGTACAACGTTCGGGCATAGCCCACTACTGCGTCGCTCCCGACACACTCTACCGACTGCCCATTGTCGCCACCACGCCTCACGACGGCATCGTGCTGGATCCCTACTGCGGCACTGGGACGGCGTGCAAGATCGCCTATGAGATGAACCTGCGCAGCATCGGCATTGACATCAATGGCGACTACATCAAGCAGGCCCGAGCCACTACCGAAGCCAAGCCACTGAGCCTTTTCTAGAAAAACTTGACTATCCAGAGTTTCTTGAGTTTCTAGGTTTTTTGTAATTTTGCGGCCAAAATTACAGTTCGCGCATGATTTCGATTCAAGGACTCAAAGTGGAATTTGGCAGCCAAGTGCTGTTTGAGAACATCAGCTATGTCATCAACAAGCGTGACAAGATCGCACTGGTGGGCAAGAACGGCGCCGGCAAGACGACCATGTTAAAAATCATCACTGGCGAGCAACAGCCCACAAGCGGCACTGTTGCGCGCCAGACCGACATCACCATCGGTTACCTGCCACAGCAGATGCAACTCAAGAACGAATACACCGTCAAGCAGGAAGCCGGACGGGCATTTGAGCACCTGCAACAAATGGACGCCGCCATCGACCGCATGAATCAGGAACTGGCCGAGCGCACCGACTATGACAGCGAGGACTACCAGGAACTCATCGAGCGGGTAGCCCAAAAGACGGAACTGCGAGCCCTGATGCAAGGCGAGAACATCGAAGCCGAAATCGAGAAGACCCTGATGGGCCTGGGATTTGAGCGCAGCGACTTTGACCGCCCGACGAGTGAATTCAGTGGCGGGTGGCGCATGCGCATCGAGCTGGCCAAGCTGCTGCTGCGCCGACCCGACGTGCTGTTGCTCGACGAGCCAACCAACCACCTGGACATCGAGTCCATCCAGTGGCTGGAGGCCTTCTTGAAAAACCGCAACGGCGCCCTGTTGCTTGTATCGCATGACCGCGCGTTTATCGATAATGTGACCAACCGCACCATTGAGATCTCGCTGGGCAAAATCTATGACTACAAGGTGAGCTACAGCAAGTTTGTGGAGCTGCGCAAGGAACGTGTAGAGCAGCAGATGAGGGCCTATGAGAACCAGCAGAAGCTCATTCACGATACCGAAGATTTTATCGAGCGCTTCCGCTACAAGGCCACCAAGGCCGTGCAGGTGCAAAGCCGCATCAAGATGCTCGACAAGTTGGAACGCATCGAGGTTGACGAGGTGGACCGCAGCCGCATGAGGCTCAAGTTTCCTCCAGCACCCCGCAGCGGCGACTATCCTGTCATTGCCGAGGACCTGCGCAAGGACTACGGCAACCTGAACGTGTTCCATGACGTGACATTCACCATCAAGCGCGGCGAGAAGGTTGCCTTTGTCGGCAAGAACGGCGCGGGCAAATCGACCCTTGTCAAGTGCATCATGGGCGAGATTCCCTTTGTCGGCAAGCTGCAGATCGGGCACAACGTCAAGATAGGTTATTTTGCACAAAACCAGGCACAGCTGCTTGACGAGAACCTGACGGTGCACGATACCATCGACTATGTTGCCGTGGGCGACATACGCACCCGTATCAACGACATCTTGGGCGCCTTCATGTTTGGCGGCAGCAACGCCGACAAGAAGGTCAAAGTCCTGAGTGGTGGTGAGAAGAGCCGCCTGGCAATGATTCGACTGCTGTTGCAACCCGTCAACCTGCTCATCCTCGATGAGCCCACCAACCACCTGGACATGCCCAGCAAGGACGTCCTCAAGGAGGCGATCCAGGCCTTTGACGGCACCGTCATCGTCGTGTCTCACGACCGCGACTTCCTGAACGGCATCGTCAGCAAGGTGTATGAGTTCGGTGAGCATCGCGTGAAAGAACATCTGGGCGGCATCTATGATTTCCTGCACAAGAAACGGCTTGACTCATTACAACAGCTCGAAATCAAGAATACGCCCACGGTATCGGCCAGCGAGGCCGATACAGCCGAGTCCACGGCCAGTCAGGGCAAACTTGACTACCAGAAGCAAAAGGAACGCGAGCGCCGCATACGCCAAGCCGAGAAAAAGGTAAAGACCTGTGAAGCAAAAATCAGCGAATTGGAGCAGCGACTCGCCGACATCGAGAATAAACTGTCCACCGCTACCAGCGAGGATGTGGATATCTACTACAAGCATTCCCAGATCAGCCGTGAACTCGACGAGGTCATGACACAATGGGAAGAAGCCAGCGCTGAGCTGGAAGAAGTCAAGAATTGACATGAAACAGATTCAGATCAATAGCGGAAATGCGGATAATGTGGAGTTGAGGCAGCTGTATGGGACGGCATTCCCCGTTGAGGAACAGATTCCCTACGATGACCTCATCTACCTGCTCGATAAACTCGATATCGACTATACCGCCTATCTTGACGGAGAGACGTTTGTCGGCCTTACGATGGTGCTGAGGCTGCCACGCTATAACTGGGGATGGTACTTTGCCGTGCGCGAGGAGTTGCGAGGCAAGGGCTATGGACAGGAGATTCTATCGACCGTCCTCAACAAGTACCGTACAGGGGGGCCCTTTATCATCGACATCGAGTCACCACGGCAAGCCGATGCCCCCAATCCTGAACAACGGCAGCGACGCCACGCTTTCTACGTGCGCAACGGGTTGAAGGACACGCCCACAAGCCGCACATTTGACAACATCACCTATACCATCATGACAAACAGCGAGGAGCCGTTCACGCAGGAGGACTATGACGACATCATCGCTGCGCTGCGCGCTGTGTGGGAAAACATGCCTCGCGAATAATAAGACTATTTAACCTTTATCGCTTGTCGATTTCATCCTGATCGTCTATTTTTGCGGTGATGAAGCGGATTTTATACATAATCATGGCGTTGACGGCTCTCACCGGTTTTTCCCAGGAGAACCAGGGTATCAAGCTGCAGTTTGATCAGTCCAAGATCAGCCCGCAGTTCACCATGCCCGCGATGCCCATGACCGTCATGCCCGCCACCAATATCAAGCCCACATTTAGCAGTAAGCTGCCCACCGCTGCCGACCTGCAACTGGATTTCAACGCGAGCCGTCTCACCGATTCACTGGCCTACTACCAGCAGGACTGGAATGATAACCGGATGAGCGCCCTACCGCAATTCCGCTACGACACCAATCCCTACAGCCGAGACTGGTCGTCAAGTGGTGTCATCACACGAGTGGGAGCAGGTTACCTCACAGGGGCAGGTTCCCACACGACTTATCCAGGCATGGGCAATATAGCCAGCGCCAGCATGGCATTAACGATGCCCCTGGGTGACCGTTTTCAGGTCACGGCAGGCGTGACGGGCAGTAAATACCATGTTGACCGCGCCGCGTGGAATGACTACGGCGTGTTTGGCAACGCCTCGTTCCGTCTCAACGACCGCTTCTCACTCAACGCTTTCGGGCAATACTACGTCAACCAGCAATTCCACTCGGTGGCAGCCATGCCCTTCCTAGGCAGCTCTTCCTACGGCGGCACACTCGGGTGGCGTGCCAGTGACAAATTCTCACTCGACGTGGGCGCCCGCCGCATCTATGACCCGTACACCGGCCGCTGGCTCACATTGCCCGTCGTTCAGCCCACGATTAACGTGCTTGGAGCCCCCATCTCCTTTGATGCCGGCCCATTGATTTATCAACTGCTGGACGGCCTGTTCGGCAAGGGCAAGAAAGGCCGTGACTGGGGCGACCCGCGCTATCGGCCCGTTGCCGCTCCCGGCGCCGTGATGAACCAGCCAGGCTTCAACCCCAACAGTCCCGTACCCATTCCCGACGCTTTTCGCCACTGATTGAAGAGTTTTTAAGTTTTTTAGAGGTATGGATTTGGGCAGGTGCAAAAGTTATTGTAATTTTGCATGTTAAAACGCTATTGAATGGATATTAAGGGCACTATAGAGGACATTATCAGGGAAGACCTGGCCGATATCTGGTCCATCTTGAACAGCGACGAGAAGCATCTCATCGCTGAGCATTTTGTTGTCCACAACTACCGTAAGGGACAGATCATCTATGCCGAGAAGGACGAGCCCGAGTTCCTGTGGGTCCTCATCAAGGGCAAGGTGAAGCGTTTCAAGAACGGCATCGGCGGCAAGCAGCAGATCCTGCGGCTGTACCGTCCCATTCAATACTTCGGCTACCGCGCGTGGTTTGCCCACGAGCCCTATGTAGCCAGCACGATGGCCATCGAGCCATCACAGGTGGGCGCCCTGCCCATGACTCTTGTCAAGCAGCTCATTGACGGCAACATCCAGCTGGCCTGGTTCTTCATCAACGAGTTGTCCAAGCATCTGGGCGGCAGTGACTCCAAGGTGGTCAACTTGACACAAAAGCACATTCGCGGCCGTCTGGCCGAGGCCCTGTGCATATTGGTGGACAATTACGGCTACGAGGATGACGGCAAGACGCTCAAGATCTACATGGCACGTGAGGATCTAGCCAATCTGTCGAACATGACCACTGCCAACGCCATACGCACCCTCTCAACATTTGCCCAGGAACGTATCATCACCGTTGACGGTCGCCGCATACGCATCGTCGACGAGCCCACATTGCGTAACATCAGCCGATTTGGCTAACGACTATGATTATCGCACGACAAAAACGCCAAGAAAACATTGCCGAATATCTCCTCTATCTGTGGCAGGTAGAGGATCTGCTGCGTGCCTGTAAACTGGATATCGACACGGTCGAGAAGACGATCATTTCCCGATATGACGTGGACCAGAAGACGCGGCATGAAATCAAGGAATGGTATGAGTCGCTCATCAAGATGATGGAGCTCGAGAACGTGCGTGAGCGCGGTCACATACGCGTGTGCCACAACGTGCTCATCCGCCTGAACGACCTGCACCAGCAGTTGCTGGCCGACCAGGGCCGTTTTCCCGACTACCATGCCGACTATTACCGCACCCTACCCTACATCGTCCAGTTGCGTGCCACCTTGCCCGATGAAGAACGGCCCAGTGAACTGGAGACGTGCTTCAACGCCCTGTATGGCGTGATGATGCTGCACCTGCAAGGCAAAGAAATCACCCAAGACACGGCCGCAGCTATCAGCCAGATTTCGCACTTCATCGGCATGCTGGCAGCCTATTACAAGCGTGATGAAGAGAAACCGTTGTTTGGCGAGGAGGATGGTTAGGTTTTAGGTATTTAAGAATAATTCTGAATATAATGGCAATAACCAACATACTGATCACCGGCGCGAATGGTCAACTGGGCCATGAGATGCGCCATGCGCTTGCCGACGACAAGCGCTTCAACGCCATCTATACCGACGTGGCCGGAGACGACGTCACGCTACTCGACATCACCGACGAGGACGAGGTCGAGCGCATGGTAGGCGACCATGGCATACGGCTTATTGTCAACTGTGCGGCCTATACGGCCGTTGATGCCGCCGAGGATAACGAAGCCGCAGCAGCCCGCCTCAATGCCGACGCCGTGGGCATCCTAGCCCGCGTGGCCAAACGTCATGACGCACGCATGGTGCACGTCTCGACCGACTATGTGTTTGACGGACAAGCATGCACGCCTTATGCCGAGGATCATCCCACCAACCCGCAATCGGCCTACGGCCGCACCAAGCTAGCTGGTGAGCGCCTCCTGCTCGATACGCTGGGAGACGGGGCCGTCATCCTGCGCACCGCATGGCTCTATTCACCCTATGGCAAGAACTTCGTCAAGACGATGGTTAGCCTAGGCCAAACCAAACCGGCGTTAAAAGTCGTATTTGACCAAGTGGGCTCTCCCACCTGCGCCCGCGACCTGGCCCGAGCCATCGTCACAGTCATCACTGCCAGCGAGTGGCATCCAGGCATCTATCACTACAGCAATGAGGGCGTCATCTCGTGGTATGACTTCACACTCGCTATCCACCGGCTGGCAGGCATCACGACATGCGACGTACAGCCATGTCATAGCGACGAATTTCCCGCCAAGGCTCATCGTCCTGCCTATAGTGTGCTCGACAAGACACGGTTCAAAACCACCTTCGGCACCCGGGTTCCCTACTGGCTCGACAGCCTCGAGGAGACCCTGCATCAACTCAGTATTGCTAACAACTAACAACTAAAAACTATCAACTGAATATAATGTCCCTAACAACCGAAATCACCCGACGCCGCACATTTGCCATCATCTCTCACCCTGATGCCGGCAAGACAACGCTGACCGAAAAGCTGCTGCTCTTTGGTGGCGCGATCCATGTGGCAGGCGCTGTGAAATCCAATAAAATCAAGAAGACCGCCACCAGTGACTGGATGGAGATTGAGAAACAACGTGGCATCTCGGTCGCCACTTCGGTCATGGGATTCAATTATGGCGACTACAAGATAAACATCCTCGACACCCCTGGTCACCAAGACTTTGCCGAGGACACTTACCGCACCCTCACCGCCGTTGACAGCGTCATCATCGTCGTCGATGTCGCCAAGGGTGTAGAGACCCAGACCCGCAAGCTGATGGAGGTATGCCGCATGCGCAACACACCCGTCATCATCTTTGTCAACAAGCTCGACCGCGAGGGCCGCGACCCGTTTGACATCCTCGACGAGCTGGAGCAGGAACTGAAGATTGACGTGCGTCCCCTGAGCTGGCCCATCAACATCGGAGCACACTTCAAGGGCGTGTATAACATCTATGAGCACAACATCAGCCTGTTCAAGCCCGACAAGCAGCACGTGACCGACCGCGTCGATATCAATGATATCAACGACCCAGCCATCGACAAGGCCGTGGGCGCCGCCGACGCCGAGAAGCTGCGCGCCGACATCGAACTCATAGATGGCGTCTATCCCGACTTCAACACGCTCGATTACCTGGATGCCAAGGTGGCACCGGTCTTCTTCGGGTCTGCCCTGAACACCTTTGGCGTGAAGGAGCTGCTCGACTGCTTTGTGCGCATCGCTCCGTCGCCCCGTCCCGTTGACGCCATCGAGCGCACCGTAGAGCCCGGCGAAGACAAATTCACCGGTTTTGTGTTCAAGATTCATGCCAACATGGATCCCAACCACCGCAGCTGTATCGCCTTTGTGAAGGTCTGCTCGGGCGTTTTCCAGCGCAACGGCAACTACAAGCACGTGCGCAGCGGCAAGAGCTACCGCTTCAGCGCCCCTACCGCCTTCATGGCTCAGAAGAAGGAAATCATCGACGAGGTTTATCCCGGCGACATCGTGGGTCTGCCCGACAACGGCATCTTCAAGATCGGTGACACGTTAACC
Organism: uncultured Prevotellaceae bacterium; assembly: GCA_900319525.1. Taxonomy (GTDB): domain Bacteria; phylum Bacteroidota; class Bacteroidia; order Bacteroidales; family Muribaculaceae; genus Sodaliphilus. Next base: position 135,278 of record ONOU01000014.1, read on the forward strand.
GAGGGCGAAGAGCTTCACTTCAAGGGGCTGCCCAGTTTCTCTCCCGAGATGTTCAAGTACATCGAGAACTCTGACCCGATGAAGACCAAGCAGCTCAACAAGGGTCTGGAACAGCTGATGGACGAGGGCGTTGCCCAGATGTTTGTCAACCAGTTCAATAACCGCAAGATCATCGGCACAGTAGGACAACTGCAGTTTGAGGTCATCCAGTACCGCCTGCTGCACGAGTACGGCGCACAGTGCCGTTGGGAGCCCATTCACCTGTACAAGGCATGCTGGATCGAGAGCGATGATGAAGAGGCGCTCGACGCTTTCAAGAAGCGCAAGCACCAGTTCATGGCGCTCGACACCGAGGGCCGTGACGTGTTCCTCGCCGACAGCAACTACGTCTTGCAGATGGCCCAACAGGACTTCCCCAAGATCACCTTCCACTTTACCAGCGAATTCTAATATCACCATACAAACACCATTTTAAAAATAAAGATAGCAATGGAAAGACTAAAGAAATTATACGAGCAGTTCGTCGGATCGCAACCCACCGATGTCAAGCTCATGGACAAGGCCGGTTCTAACCGTCAGTACTACCGCCTCACGGGCGAGCGCTCCATCGTGGGCGTCATTGGTGAGTCACGTGAGGAGAACGATGCGTTCATCTACATCGCGCGGCACTTCCGAGAGCAGGGACTTTCGGTGCCAGAGGTATATGGCGTGAGCGAGGACCACATGGCCTATATCCAGGAGGACCTGGGCAAGAAGCCCGAAAATATCCTGTGGAACAAGATTCGCCGCAGTTCCATCACCCACGCCTTTACCAGCGAGGAGAAGGAGCTGCTGCGCCGTGCCATGCGTGACCTGGTCGACATCCAGTTCCGTGGTGCAAAGGACTTTGACTACAGCAACTGCTATCCCGCCAGCTGCTTTGACGAGCGTTCTATCAAGTGGGACCTCAACTACTTCAAGTACTGTTTCCTCAAGGCTACAGGCGTGAACTTCAACGAGGCCAAACTGGAGAACGACTTTGAGAAACTGACTCACGACCTGCTCACCGTTCCCAGCGACACGTTCATGTACCGCGACTTCCAGACTCGCAACGTGATGCTCGTGGGCGATGCCGACCACCCTGCCGACTGCAAGCTGGCCTTCATCGACTTCCAGGGCGGCCGCAAGGGACCGTACTACTATGACGTCGCCTCATTTGTTTGGCAAGCCCGTGCCAAGTACCCCGACGAGTTAAAGAAAGACCTTGTGGCAGCCTACCTGAAGAAGCTCAAGGAGTACCTGCCCGACCTCGAGGAGAAGGAATTCTATGACAAGCTGCGCCTGTTTGTGCTCTTCCGCACGCTGCAGGTGCTGGGCGCCTATGGTTTCCGCGGCTACTTCGAGAAGAAGCCCGACTTCATGAAGAACAGCATCGTGCCTGCCGTTGCCAACTTGCGCAAGCTGGTCATCGACAAGCCCTTCACCCAATACCCCTACTTGAGTCTCGTCATTGACGAGCTGGTTAACCTCAAGGACTTTGTCAGCGAGGACAAGGGGCTCACCGTCAGAGTCATGAGCTTTGCCTACAAGAAAGGCATTCCCCACGACCCATCGGGCAACGGCGGCGGCTTCGTGTTTGATTGCCGCGCACTGAACAACCCTGGCAAGTATGACAAGTACAAGGCCTTCACCGGTCTTGACGCCAACGTCATCGAGTTCTTGCAAAAAGAGAGCACCATCGACAAGTGGCTGGAGCATGTCTATGCCCTCGTTGATGAGTCGGTAGAGCGCTATGTGAACCGCAAGTTTACCGATTTGATGGTGTGCTTCGGTTGCACGGGTGGCCAGCACCGCTCGGTGTATGCCGCCGAGCACCTTGCCGAACACATCCACCAGAAGTTCAATGTGCGCGTCGAGCTCTCGCACCGTGAGCAGCCCGACCATGAGCGCACCCTCAATCCCGTGGTACAATGAAGGCGCTCATCTTTGCCGCAGGACTGGGAACACGCTTGCGTCCCTTGACCGACGACCGACCTAAAGCCATGGTCGAGATCGCCGGCCGCCCCATGCTGCAACACGTCATCGAGCGCGTGGCGGCCGCTGGATTTGACGACATCACCATCAACATCCACCACTATGGGCAACTGATTATCGACTTCCTGGAGCGAAACAACAACTTCGGCCTCAACGTCCACATCAGCGACGAGCGCGGCCAGCTGCTCGACACCGGCGGCGGCATCCTCAAGGCACGCCAGTGGCTGGATGGCGACGAGCCCTTCCTAGTGCACAACACCGATATCATCAGTTCGCTGGACCTGAAGGCTTTCTACGACTATCACATCCAGCACGATGCCCTGGCGACGATACTTGTCAAGGAGCGCAAGACACAGCGTTACCTCCTCTTTGACAATAACGACCGCATGTGCGGCTGGACCAACAAGGCCACGGGCGAATTCAAGCCCGATGCCGAGAAACTTCAAGGGCTTGACCTGAAGGAACTGGCCTTCGGCGGATTGCACATCATCTCACCGAATATTTTCCCGTTGCTGGAACGTTACCGCCGTCAGCAGGGAGAAAAGTTCTCAATCATCCCCTTCTACATCAACGAGTGCAAGCACCACCTCATCCACGGCTACCATCCCGAGGGTGACTACCTGTGGCTAGACATCGGCAAACCCGAGACACTAGCCCAGGCACAGGAATTACTATTGGCTAATCCAAGTAACTCACGCTAAGTCGCAAAGACGCGAAGTTTTATTGCTCGCTGCGCGAGAGGTCAAGAGTCTAGGGTATAAAGTTTATAGAGGCTGACGCATTCTGAACCTCGCGCTAAGCCGCTAAGTCGCTAAGGTTTTGAATGGGTTGTATTAAGTTATTGATATTCAGTTATTTGTTTAATTTTGTAATTCCGATTTTGGAAAGAAAAGAACCGCTAAAAAGAACCGATTTTGTTGAACTTTTTAGTACATTTTCAATCATGCAAACATTAAACAATGTGAAATTGAGCCTCAATTTCAACGTGAGACAACCCAACGCAAAAACGGCAAGCCCTATATATTGCGTGGTAAAGATTGACACCAAGCAGTTAAAAGTCCCCACGGGGCAAAAAGTCAATGCTTGGCAATGGGACAAGCAACGGCAGCAATGCAGCGTTAACGCCAACATGGTAGCCACGGAACAGGCCAACAACGCCAATGCCAATCGAATTATTAACGCCATCCGTATGGCCTACGATGATTTATTTATGTACCTTTGCGGGAGCGGGGACACTTACACCGCCAACGAGATAGAGAAATTAATCCGTGAGACCATCACGGCAAAAACCGACAATGATAACAACATGAGCAACCCTAATGCGATACCGCCAAAGCGGACAATTACCGCCACAACATTATTAAAGAAAGCCTTTGCCACCTATTACCCCGAGGGCAAGGGCAAGGCAAGCACTTATTTTGTGAATGTTGGTTTGTTCAATGCCTATTTGGATTATATCAAGGCAAGCGCAAAGGGTGACACCCCGAAAAACTTTTTAAGTCAAACAGCCGTTAATGAATATCAGCAGACACTCAAGGCTGAGGGGCTTGCAGCCACGACCATAAACAAGCGCGTGGGCATAGTTAAGCGATTGATTAACCATCTTGCAGGACTGAGTGAGGGCGTAAAATACGGCATCCATCGAGTAGTTACCGAGAGCGTGAAAGACAGCCGCAGCCACGGAGAGAACAAGAAATTTTCTCTCACGGACAAGCAACTGCAAGCCATAGCAGACTGTAACAACTTGACCGACCAAGAAAAGCAATATAGAGACCTTTTTTTGCTGCAAATCGAATGCGGGCAACGTGTTAGCGACCTGCCAAAAGTATTGCAGTGCATGGGTAAAATTGAAGAGTATGAGGGTCAAAAATCATTAGTCATTATGACCCAAAAAGAGAACATCCCCGCCACCATCTTTTTAACCCCGTTTGTTGAACAAATGCAAAGCCGTTACCAAGCAGGTGAATTCAAAGACGTACATAACAAGTATTTTTCGCAGCACTACAACGAGAAAATAAAGACCGTTGCACAAAAGGCAGGACTTAATGAAAGTGTTACCTATATGGATGATAAGGCAGGGGCAAAGGTTGAACAAGTCCGACCGCTTTACGAGTTGGTAACTACCCACATTGCCCGCCATACATTCATTACCCGCAAACTCAAAGAGGGCTACAGCCCCGACAAACTTGCCTACATGACGGGACACGCTGATGATACAATGATTAAACGTATTTACAGCCATTTGACCGCAGCCGACAAAGCAAAGGCCGCAACACTTGAATTAATGAGGGTCAAGGGCGCAACGGAGACCGAGACGAAAAACAGCGATGAGACCGCCAACGCCATCATAGCGGAACAAGCAAAAGAGAACTACAAGCAGCGCAACATGATTACAAGCCAACGGCAGATGATAGCCATCGAAAAGCAGAGACGAGAAATTAGCGAGTTATTGAAGAATGCAGAGGATGAAAACATGAAAGATTTGCTTACACTCGTACAAATGCACCTGGATCACGGAGACGTGGAGCAAGCCCAAGAAGTAATAAAAGACCTTGTGAAATATGGTGCAGGGGTTCAACTTTTGGACGATGAAGATGCCCGAGAATTTGAATAAAACCGATTCCGACCGACAACGATATAAACCGCTTGACCCCTTGACGGGTTGGGCGGTTTTTGCGTCATGGGGGCAAAGCGTCAAGGGGTGGAACATGGGCAAATGAATGGCGAAACAAGACCCTTTGCAGGTGGGGACGTGTGTCAAGACCTAAAGCGCACACCCACGACCACAAGCAAGCCCCACCATCGAGAGAACGAGAGCAGCAAGCACAAAGGCAGGGGCGCACACATTCAGCCAATGAGCAGCCGCACCGATCCCGAGCCGTTAACGAGGGGCAAAAACGGTTGGTGAATTTTTGCCGTTTGTGTAAATGAAAGTGGGGGGCGGTTTAACGTGTTCAGCATCGAAAAAACACCCTCCCCCCCATATTTGCAGAGAGCGAGGGCAAGACGTAAATTAACGCTGAATGATTGGCGAAATATCACCATCAAGACCGTGACAAACGGCAGTACCTTTGCAGATGATGAAAAAAATTGAAAAAATCTTTACTTTTTGGAAACTACAGGCTATTTATTATTAAACGGGATTCCAAACCGCAATAATACGCTAATTTAAAACACATTCATGGGCAGAGCAAAGACGGAAATACACAAGCAGAAAATCAGCGAGGGAGTTAAACGGTACTACGAAAATGAAACGCCCGAGAAACGAGCCGAGCGCATCAAAAATTTGTCGGAGTATCGACAGCGAGAGACCAAAGTATATCGATACATCAAACGACATATTGACGTGCTCAAGCGAGTAGTAGAAGAAGTGAACCGAGAGAAAAAAGACAACGACCCCAACAAGGGCGAATGATGATATAAGGTTGACCGTAATTCTATTTTTATAGACTATATTTCAAATGTTTTTACAGCGGTCAACCTTCAGGTTATAATGTGGTGGTGTATGCCCTTAACGGGCAGGTGAAATCATCCTCAACACCTTAGCCAATACGCACCACAATTTTTTTTAAGAAGTTGAAAAAGGTAGCGAATTACCTTTATATGATATAGTGGCGGGTAGTCTTTAGACGTGGCGTTTTCATCCCTCAGAGCCATACCAACGCCCGCCACTTTAAATTAAATTGTTGGTCAAATGGGATGATGCAGGGATATAAAATAAAGTTGGTAAATACTCAAAAGGGATGATTTCTAATTACATTAATTACTCCGTCTCAACCGAGACACAAGACCGCAACGGAGACCCCAACGAAGTAGGCAAAATAACATGGCATGAAAAGCAGGGCACTATCTCCACACTAATAGAAGATATAAAAAACGGTTACGCCTATTGCGGCAACTTCTACCATCATGGGGCTACCTTTTCAATGAAGCAAAAGACCCGAGACAATTTCAAAAGCACATACTTTATCAGTTTTGATTTTGACGCTGTAAGACTGACAGCGGGGGAGTTTTACGGCTGCATGATAGGCACGGAAATAACCCCGTCAATCATCTACACCACGGCAAACGATGGACATTACAAGGTGGGCAAAAATGAGACCTATTGCAACCGATACCGTGTAATATATCTGCTTGATGAACCGATAACAACGGCAGAGACCTACACCGCCATTCACACGGCATTAAAGAACGACATTGCCGCAACGGTGAACGATGAGAATATCTATAATGATAAGTCGGACAATGATGGGCAGGCCGAGAGGTTTTACTTTGGCAACGTCAATGCAGAGATATATGCCGATATGATGGATGATGTTATTACCCCATTGGCGTGGCTGTTTGATAGGTACGGAGTTATGGAAAAGTGCCAAAAAGTGGGATTAGGTGAATATATAGAGAGCGAAAGTAATATACACCCAAGCCCCCAAAATGGCACTTTTTCAAATGCGGGTATATGGGAGGCGTTCACGTCTGACTACAGCAAAAAGGGGACTACATTCTATAGCCTTTATAAAATGTATCGAGGGCATTTGCAGCCACTACCCACGGCAGAGGATATAACACCCTATCTTGAGGCAAGCGACCCACACAAATTATATATTGAAGTTCCGGCCAACTTCAAAGAGATACGGCACAAGAAAGCAAAGACACAAAAGATGATAAACGGGGAAATGCGGGACGTGTGGACTAACTACAAATATAAGGATGGGGAACTTAGACACGCCAAAATATTCAACTACCTCATGCGGTTACGCACAATCACCCCGAGCGCAACAAAGGGGCTGTTATTGTGGGCAGCGGTCGGGTACATGATAGAGCATATCGACAACAGCAAGGACGCAAAAACCAAAGCGCAAATCATGCGAATAGTTGAGGATGTTTTGAGCAAAGACATTGCCAAATATGGGCGTTTATGGGACAATCAAAACAGAGCCTTTAAGGTGAACCGAGAAGAGGCAGCAAATAGAAATATATCCGTTAGACGTGCGGGGCTTGATGCACAACACGAGAGAGCCACGGACAAAAAGAAAGAGAAATACCAAATCATTGCAGCACATTACGACCCATCACGGAGCGATAAGGACAATTTAAAGATACTTTCAAATGCGGGGCTATCCGTCACAGCGGATTACCTCAAGACGTGGAAAAAGGACAACGGACTAACAAAGCAGGGCAAAGCGTCAAGGGGTGAAAAGATAGCAGCGCATTACGACCCATCACGGAGCGATAAGGACAATTTGCAGGCTCTCAAAGATGCAGGGGTTAATATCTCCATGCGAACCCTACAAAGGTGGAAATCTGAAAACGGCTACACGAAACAGCGGGCAAAGAACCCACAAGAGCCAAATAGAGCCGTTGAGGGCGTTTTTAATGCCGTGGGTGAAGACTTGACCAATGAGCAAACGAGGCGCAAGCAGGGCGCAAATGTGGACGTATTGAGCACGTTTGAAATAATGGAACTTGCAGCAAATTTTCTCAACGGTGGAACGGCTGAACATGAGACCGTGAAACCATTGGAGACCTGCAAGGATTTTGACCCGTGGGACTTCTACAAGAGCCACAACCCCGAGGGCGTGAAGTACGGGCGGGACGTAATCAAAGACCGTGAACAAGCGGCAAGGCGTTGGCAAGAGATGGAAACAAGCGGCATAGACTACAACAGCATGACGGACGATGAATTTTGGCAAATGCTGTTTGACGAGAGCAAGCAGGAAGTTCGCACCGCTGCAACGCTCGATGATGAAATAGAGGACGAGCCGTTTTGATGCCCCTTGAAAAAAATTTCATTGACCACTGATTTTTTAGTGAGTAGAGACTATTTATTATAAAAGACAAAAACGATTTAGACATGAGTATATCGAGCATTATTTTATTGGTTGTTGCATATCTGTTCGCTGTCTGCCTTTTGTCAGTAATTGCAAATGAGGTCAAGCAGGTGAACAAGCAACTAAAGGACATTTGGAGAACACAAAAGCATAGAAATAAACCCCAAAATATCGAGTACCGATGAAAGCAATAGAAAAACGAATAATTGACGACCCAATTAACAACATTGCGACCCGTGAATTAGCCATTAACCAAGCAAAGAAGTGGCGCAAAGCGGCAAAGACAGCAAAGGAAAAACGAGACCTTGACAGCACAATTTCAAGGCTTGAGGGTGAAGTTAGAGCCATTAAGGAAAAGAAGAATTTAGCGGAGCAGAAACAAGCCCTTTTACATCGTCTCGACAAGATACAAAAGGACTTCAACGACTTTTGCAGGGAATCCGCAAAGGGACTGCTTTAATAACACGGCATGAACGGCAGAGCAATGAATTATAGGAACTACAAGGACATCGAGCAAAGAGCCAATCAAATAGGCTTTGCACTTGCCAAAATCGTGAATAACTATTGTGACGTGCTGACCCCAACGGGGCTAAAAGAGTATATCAGCAAGGGTGAACTTTTGGGGATGCTATACTTTGACGGAGCAGCGAACATGATAAAGTTGAGACCCGATTACCGAGACTTGATTTTTGACGCTGTTTCACTCACTGAGTTAAGCAGGGCATTAGATGCAGAGCAAGACACGCCGATCGGCAGAGACAAGCAGCAGCACCCCGAGCAGTCAGGGAGCGACCAAGAGAGCAAATAATAATATCAAATACTTTCATTATAATGAGACAAGCAAATTTATTTGGTAAAATCCAAGATTTTATTAACAAAAAGACGGTGAACAACACCGACACTAAAGACCTATTCCGACGTGCCCAAATCGCCCCAATCGGGCAGATACAAATGAGGGGTGCAATTACCGCAAACGGCTATGCAGGTACAGCCGTTAACCGCCCCGAGGGACAACAGCGAGCCGCAAACCTAATAGAGCAGTTGGGCGTTAAATACATTGAGGGTCTAACGGCAAATTTCAGTTACCCACGTTTTGACGGTAATACATCCGAGTGGGTAGGTGAAACCGAGAGCGGCAACGTATCAAGCACGACCGTTGAGGGCGTGAAACTGACCCCACGCCGTTTGTTGTCTTATGTGGAATACTCCAACGAGGTAGTATTAAATCCAAACACCGATGTAGCGGGAGCGATTGAGGATGATTTGATTGCAAGCATTTGGGAAAAAGTGCAAGATACGATGTTTAACGACATCTATACGGCTCAAGGTGCTACCACGATAGCCAACTATAACAATATTGTGGCGTTTGAACTTGCAGCAAGCCAAAAGAAGATTAACAACGGGGTTTATCTCGTTAGCCCGATTGCAGCAAGCAAGTTAAAGAAGATGATGAACGGAAACACCCCCGTAATGAATAACGGAATGATAAACGGCTACAAGGTAGTAGAAACTCCAAGCCTTGACGGTGAAAAGGTGATTTTTGGCGACTTTTCAAAATTGCTTTTGGGGCAGTTTGGCGGGTATGACGTGACGTGTGACAATGTGACAATGCAGCACGTTGCGACCATCAAGTTAATTATAAATTCTTGGTGGGATTGGGGGAAAATCGACCCTAACGCCTTTGCATTTGCCACGACCGCAACAACAAACAACTAACTAATTGGCAAACGGCTGTTTTTATTTTCTTCATAGTCTGTTTGACGCTGTTACCATTCATTGAGTTGTTTTCAAACCGCTTGACCTTGACGGGTTGGGCGGTTTTTCCGTTAGGGGGCAAGCCTCAAGGGGTGGAGGGGTGAAAATGGATGGCGAATAATGCCCCATGTGGATAAATGGCGAATCGGTTTGCACGGTGAAAAGAGGGCAAAGCCTCAAGGGGTGGGACGTAGGCAAATGAATGGCGAAACAAGACCCTTTGCAGGTGGGGGCGGTATCGAGTTTTTAGGCTGATATGAGCCGAGACCATTCGCGAAAAAGTGTTAATGATTTGGTTATATGGGAAATAGTGCCTACCTTTGTAAAAGAACAGCGGAAAAGAACTTGACATTTTGGAATTTCTTAAACAACTGAAACACAACAAATTAATCACAAAACTCTAAACCGCTAAGTTTTCTTTTAAACTTTTGAGTCAATTGTCAATCAAAACTAAAAACTAAAAACTAAAAACTAAAAACTAGAAACTAGAAACTAGAAACTAAAAACCAGAAACTGAATATATGAAAAAGACTATCATCATCGCAGCTATCATGCTGCTCGTAGCAGGCACCGTATCGCTCGATGCCAAAACCAAGAAAAGTGCCAAGAAAGCTAAAGCCAGCGCCACTCAGGTCATCTACACTGGCGAAATCGCCAAGAAAGTGATCGGTTACAACGGCCCTGTGCCCTTGAACATCACCATCAAGAACGGCGTTATCGAGAACATCGAGGTGCTTGACAATCAAGAGTCTCCCGGCTACCTCAAGCGCGCCACCGCCAAGGTGCTGCCACAGTACATCGGCAAGACCGTAGCCGAGGCCAAGAAACTCAATGCCGACGTCGCAACAGGAGCTACCTACACGAGCAAGGCCCTCATCCAGAACATCCAGATGGGTCTGGATCAGGCCAAGTCCAAGTCCACCTCGACCAGCAAGAAGAAAGCCGGCAAGAAAAAGGCGACCAAGAAACGTCGTTAAAGGCGAGACGACCTCACTCACTCGCATTAACAAGACAACATGAGACAGAAACACTGCAGTGCCCCACAAATGGCCTGCAGTGTTTTTTTGACGATTAAACCACCATGGTGATGCAAGATTTGTCCTCCACGTGAGTTTAGATGAAACAGTGACCGAGCAACAGATTGTCAACGGAGTCAAGAACGGCGACCGGAAGGCCATGCACGCGATGTATGACCTGCTGGCAGGCTCTGCTATGGCCACTGCGGTGCGTTACCTGAACGATGGTGACGACTGTCGCGATGTGCTGCAAGAGTGTTTTCTCAAGGCATTTACCCGCATCAATGAGTTTTCCTATCGCGGACAGGGGTCACTGCGCGCCTGGATGACCAGGATTGTCGCCAACGAGTCCATTAACCGCCTCAAGCGGCAATCCCGACTGACATTCCTCGACGAGATTCTTGTGGAAGAGCCTGAAGATGAGCCACCCGACATCAACGTTATCCCACTCGAGGAAATCAACAGGATGATTGCGGCACTGCCCACGGGCTACCGCATGGTGTTCAACCAATTTGTGTTTGAGCGCAAGAGCCACAAGGAAATTGCCCACATGCTGGGCATCAAGGAAAATTCCTCGGCTTCCCAATTCCTACGGGCCAAGCGCCTGCTGGCCAAGATGATTAACCAATACAAACTAGAGCATGATGACTGACAACGACTGGATAAAACAACTGCAAGACAAGATGGACGGCCACAAGGAGGCCGTCCCCAACGGGCTGTGGCAGGACATCGAGGCTCGCATTCAGCCCAATAAAGTGATGCCCGTTTGGCGCCGCTATGCCGCAGCCGCAGCGGTTGTCCTTGCTGTCATTGGCACTGGCAGCCTCTTGTGGAACAGAGATAACGACACATCTGTCGAAAAAAACACAACCACTATGACCAGAGTTGAGGGGAATGCTCCAGAGCCCGAAGTCCTCGCCCAGAACGACGTCACCAGCCCTGCTGTTGATGAACCGGTCGCCTCCCATCATGCCATTCATGCTGTTTCCGTCATTAAGTCACCAGCTACTGGCCTCATTAACGACACAGCCAAGGCTGTGCCCCAAACTGCCAGCGATAACCAGCCGAGGAGGGATGAAATGGCCCATGAAACAAATCCGTCACTAGAGGCACCTGAAGACAACGAGCCGGCGCTTGCATTCATTGGTGAAGGGTCCGTCCAGCCATCTCCAGTCAACAGCATCCGGTGCCTGTCCCGCAAAAGGGAGCCGATAAGCATCGGATTGTTTGCTTCTAACGCTGTCGTCACTCCAAAATTGGAGAAGACAGGACTTTTTACGGCTTCTCTGATGAGTGATACGTATGGTACTCCCATATCGGTGTACACCTATACCAAGCATTACAAGCCTGTCACCCTAGGTGCCAGCGTGCGTGTCCCCATTGGCGGGCGATGGTCTATTACCAGTGGGTTGACATATTCACGCCTCAAGTCCAAAACAACAATTCAAGACACCTACCAAGAACAGGTATTGCACTATGTGGGAGTTCCATTGGGAGTCATATACTCCATTTGGAGCTATAAGCACTTCAACGTCTATGCCACAGGTGGCATCCAGGCCGATTTTAACGTCAAAGCGACGCTTAAAAAAAACACCTTGCTTGATGTGACCAGCATAGGTAAAGACCGAGTGCAGTTCTCGGCCTTGGCCGGTCCGGGCTTGCAGTTCGACCTGTTGCAGAGCCTCGGAATCTACTTTGAGCCGACAGTCCGCTATTATTTTGACAACGGCAGCGGAGTTGACAACTATTTCAAGGACAAGCCTTGGAACATCAACTTGAATGCCGGCTTGCGACTTTCCTTGTAATAACAGTTTTCTGTTTCTAAGGCATCGCTCTACCTGCTAGACGGAGTACTGCACCTTGTGCTGCAAGACGCCCGAGCTATGGAAATTGATGGCATGACGATGCAAGATTGTGTCAGAATGTTGTTTAACTGATAGAAACTATTCAAACATCAATATGATAACAATGGAAAAATTCTGGAAAAATCTGGCTATCGCATCACTGATGCTGGTAGCGATGACATCGTGCAGCAGCGATGAGGATGTAACCATCGGCGAAGACGAGGTTGTACAGTTGTGCGACATGCCAACTCCCATCCAGCTCACCGAAGCGCAAAAGCAGATGCGCGACAACAACAATGAGTTTGCATGGCGTCTGTTCCGCACCTTGCAGGAAGCTGACGACAGCCATAGCAGCAGCATCGTGTCGCCCCTGAGCGTGACCTACCTGCTCGGGATGATGGATGCGGGCGCCGCCGGCAGCACACGCGACGAAATCACCGACGTGCTGGGGTTCGGTAACGATGTGGCAGCCGTCAACGAGTACTGCAAGACCATGATTGACTGCAGTGCCATTGCCGATCCTGCCGCGACAGTAAAAACGGCCAACTGCATCGATGTGAATTCCGCCAAGGGCATCAATCTGTTCCCGCAATTTGTCGAGAACATGAAGCATTACTATTATGCTCAAATCGACGCCCTGGATTTCACCAAGGGCAGCTCCCTCGACAAGATCAACAGCTGGTGCAACGACAACACCGACGGCATGATTCCCTCGATCCTTGACCAGCTCAATCCCGACCAGGCGATGGTCATGCTCAACGCCATCTATTTTAAGGCAAACTGGAACGCGAGATTTGACAAAAAGTACACACGCAAGATGGACTTCACCCTCCCCAATGGCACAACCGCCAAGCGTGACCTCATGCACATCAAGGTCCGCACGTTCTACGGCCAGAGCGATAGCTGCTCGGTTCTGCGTCTCCCCTTTGGCAGCGGAGCCTATGGCATGTATATCCTGCTCCCAGCCGAGGGCGTGAGCCTTGAGGAACTCATCCAGGGCATGAGCTTCCAGGACCTGAATGCGTACATGAACATTCGCTACAACCTAGTCATGGGGGACATCGATGTCCTGTTGCCAAAATTCGAGACCTCAAGCGAAACCCAACTGATCAAACCGCTCAGCGACATGGGCATCAAATCGGCATTTGACCCCTTCGGTTCCGATTTCTCAAACATGACGAATGTTCCGCTGTACGTATCCGAAATGCTGCAAAAAGCCAAAATCGAGGTCAACGAAGATGGAGCCAAGGCGGCCGCTGTCACCATGGCGGGTTTTGTATTTACAAGTATAGAGCCTTACCAAAATATCGACTTCCATGCCACCCGTCCCTTCCTGTATCTCATCGTGGAGGAGAGCACACGGTCGATCTTCTTTATCGGAACCTATCAGGGGAGTTAAGAGTTAAGAGATAAGAGATTTATAGTAAAAAAGTTGTCAAGGGAGGCCTTGACAACTTTTTTTAATCTAGTCTTTGTTAACCGTTGACTTATTCGGGATTGGTCTTGATCTCGTAGATGACCTTGGCGGCCTCGGCTACGGTCTCGATGGGAGAACCGGAGGGGATAACGCTCTCGGTATTGGCCATGTCGGGGTTGGCATACTGGTCGATAATGTTGCCCTGCTCATCATATACCGATACCTGAACGATATTGAAGTTGTTCCAGTCGTCGGTGAACTTGTAGAGGGTCAGCTTGTAGGCCACAGTCTTGTCGTAGCCACGGTCACGCGTGTAGAACTCACGCGACTCAGGCAGGTCAAAAGAATTGCGCACCCAGACCAGAAAACTCACACCTCCATCGGCAGTGGTGATATCGGGATTTACCGCAAGGGTCTCACCCCCATCAGACAGCACGTCAAACCAGTCGGCAGCATTGGCCGTCGGGGCAACCACAAACAGCGCAACCAGCGCTATGAGGTTTATAAAGAATTTCTTCATCGTCGTCAATCTTACTTATTGTAAATAATGATTAGTTGTGCGGCAAAGGTATAAAATAATCATTGTTTGGCTGCAAGAGATGGACAACTTTTTGATTCATTTTTATTAAAATGTTATCCAAAATGGGAGATTTGACTGTTTTGCGAGAATGCGTTTATCAAAAAATGTCTAAAAAATTTGCACAATTCAACCAGTCGTTATACCTTTGCAGCAATATGATACTTTTTTCCTAGCAAGGCAGCTTCGTCGTGAGACGAGGCGCTTTTTTTATCCACCCAGCTGATAAAAGTCCCTAAAAACTTTGATGCATTGCAGAATTTGCAGTAACTTTGGCAGTTTGAAGAGACATTAACAATATCAGAACATAAATATTAAACCTTTTCGAGTATGTACGACGAGAAATTATTACAGGAAGTGACCGCAAAGGCCCAGACGTGGCTCAGTGACAGTTATGACGAGCAAACGCGCGCCGAGGTACAGGCAATGCTCGACAACGAGGACAAGACCGAACTTGTCGAGTCGTTCTACAAGATCCTCGAGTTTGGCACTGGAGGCCTGCGCGGCATCATGGGTGCCGGCTGCAACCGCATGAACATCTACACCGTGGGCAGCGCGACCCAGGGTCTTGCCAACTACCTGAAAGAGGCTTTCAAGGACCTGGGACGACAGATCTCGGTTGTCGTGGGTCATGACGTGCGCAACAACAGCCGCTTGTTTGCCGAGACCGTTGCCAACATCTTCAGCGCCAACGGCATCAAGGTCTATCTGTTTGAGGGTCCGCGCCCCACTCCCGAGGTGAGCTATGCCATCCGTCGCCTGGGCTGCCAGAGCGGTGTGAACATCACGGCCTCGCACAACCCCAAGATCTACAACGGCTACAAGGCCTACTGGGACGACGGTGCACAGGTTGTCGCTCCCCACGACGTGAACATCATCAATCACGTGAACGCCATCGAGGACGTGCGTGACATCAAGTTCAACGGCAATCCCGACCTGATCCAGATCATCGGCGAGGACATCGACGCTCCCTACATCGAGGACATCGCCACCCTGTCGCTCAGCCCCGAGGTCAACAAGAAATACCACGACCTGAAGATTGTCTATACCCCCATCCACGGCGTGGGCCGTTACATCGTGCCCCGCTCGATTGAGCGCTGGGGCTTTGACAACATCATCCACGTGCCCGAGCAGGACGTGATGAGCGGCGAGTTCCCCACCGTGGAATCACCCAACCCCGAGAATCCCAGCGCCATGGCCATGGCAATCGCCAAGGCCGAGGAAGTGGATGCCGACCTGGTACTGGCCAGCGACCCCGATGCCGACCGCATCGGTCTGGTGATCAAGAACACCAAGGGCAAATATGAGCTTGTGAACGGCAACCAAATCCAGATCATCTTCCTCTACTACCTGATGGTGCGCAACCGCGAGTTGGGCCGCCTGACCGGCGACGAGTACATCGTCAAGACCATCGTCACCAGCGAGACCATCGCCAAGATTGCCCGCAAGGAGGGCATCAAGATGTTTGACTGCTACACTGGCTTCAAGTGGATTGCAACCGTCATGCGCGAGATGGAAGGCAAGGGACGCTACCTGGGTGGTGGCGAGGAGAGCTACGGCTTCCTGCCCGAGACCTTTGCCCGCGACAAGGACTCGGTTTCGTCCATCCCCCTAATGTGTGAGATCGCTGCTTGGGCCAAGGACAAGGGCATGACCCTGAACGACTTGTTCATTGACCTATACATCAACTACGGCTACAGCAAGGAGCGCGGCATCAGCGTCGTTCGTCCCGGCAAGAGCGGTGCCGACGAGATTGCCCAGATGATGGTGAACTTCCGCGAGAACCCGCAGCAGACCATCGACGGCTCTCCCGTAGTGCTCATCAAGGACTTCCAGAAACTCGAGCAGCGCGATATGCGCACCGGCGAGGTCACCAAGCTCGACATGCCCGTGACCAGCAACGTGCTCCAGTATTACACCGAGGACGGCACCAAGGTATCCATCCGTCCCTCGGGCACCGAGCCCAAGATCAAGTTCTACATCGAGGTGCATGACACCCTCGACAAAAAGGAGAACTACGATGCCAAGAACGAGTGGGCCGACCAGAAAATCGACCGCATCTGCCAGTCGCTGGGCATCGCGTGATTAGGCGTTAGGCTTTAGGTTTTAGGCTTTTGACTTGACAACCTGAAACCCAATTCATAAAAAGGACCATTATCAATAAACCAAATAAAAACAATTTTAAAAACATCGATTTTATGTCAGAAAAGATTCAGACTTTAAGAGATTCTGCTGCAATGCGCTGGACAGCGCTACTGTTGCTCGCACTGGGCATGTTCTGCAGCTACATTTTCATGGACATCCTGTCTCCCATCAAGGACTTGCTGGAGTCCTCTCCCAACCTTGCATGGAGTTCAACGGCATTCGGTACCGAGGAGAGCGCCGAGGTATTCCTCAACGTGTTTGTGTTCTTCCTGATTTTTGCCGGTATCATCCTCGATAAGATGGGCGTGCGCTTCACTGCCGTCCTCTCGGGTGCAGTGATGCTTATCGGTGCCATCATCAAGTGGTATGCCGTGACCGACGCCTTTGTGGGCACGGCTCTCGAGACCTGGTTCACCAACAACCTGAACTATATTCCCGTCTTTGACGAGCTGGGCGTGTCACCCTTCTATGAGGGCATGCCTGCCAGCGCCAAATTGGCCGCCTGCGGCTTCATGCTCTTTGGCTGCGGTGTCGAGATGGCCGGCATTACCGTCAGCCGTGGTATCGTGAAGTGGTTCAAGGGCCGCGAGATGGCACTGGCGATGGGTAGTGAGATGGCATTGGCCCGCCTGGGTGTCGCCACCTGTATGATCTTCTCGCCCTACTTCGCCAAGTTGGGTGGCAACATCAGCGTTAGCCGCGCCGTTGCCTTTGGTGTAGTACTGATGTGCATCGCTCTGATAATGTTCATTGTTTACTTCTTCATGGACAGCAAGCTCGACAAGCAGACTGGCGAGGCCGAGGAGAAGGACGATCCCTTCAAGGTCAGCGACATTGGCAAGATTCTCACCAACAAGGGTTTCTGGCTGGTATCGCTGCTGTGCGTACTCTACTACAGCGCCATCTTCCCCTTCCAGAAGTATGCCGTGAATATGCTGCAATGCAACCTCACGCTCGTTGAACCCGCCGAGGGCTCATTCTGGGCTGGTGACTCGGTAGCCATCTGGCAATATATCATCATGATCGTTGTTGCCGCAACCGCCTTCATGAGCAACTTCATGAAGAAGAGCAAGAGTGCCAAGTCTGGCCTGCTGTGCGTATCGATTATCGCGCTGATCTGCTACTGCTACATGGGTTACATGCGCCAGAGCGCCGAGAGCGTCTTTGCCGTATTCCCCCTGCTGGCTGTGGGCATCACCCCCATCCTGGGTAACTATGTTGACCACAAGGGTAAAGCCGCTTCGATGCTCGTGCTGGGTTCGTTGCTGCTCATCTTCTGCCACTTGACATTTGCCTTCATCCTGCCGATGTTCAAGAGCAGCACCGTGGGCGGCATCATCATCGCCTACATCACCATCCTCGTGCTTGGTGCCTCGTTCTCGCTGGTACCCGCCGCACTGTGGCCCAGCGTTCCCAAGCTGGTGGACTCCAAGATCATCGGTAGCGCCTACGCGCTGATTTTCTGGATTCAGAACATCGGTCTGTGGCTCTTCCCGCTGGCCATCGGCAAGGTGCTGGACAAGACCAATCCCGGTGTGACCGATCCCACCCAGTACAACTACACGTGGCCGCTCGTGATGCTGGCCTGCCTGGGTATCGCAGCCCTGCTCATCGGTCTGTACCTCAAGGTGGTTGACCGCCAGAAGCACCTCGGCCTCGAGGAGCCCAACATCAAGCCAGAGGCATAATCATCAAGCGATCAAACTAATCACTAGGGACTTTAAGGACCTTAAAGACTTTAAGGACTTTAAAGTCCCTATAATATGAAACCGAAAACCAAGTAACATGAGAGAACAGGTAAGAGAAACGATTGCCAGTAAGGCATGGGCACGATGGACCGTGCTCGCTATTGTGTCGTTCACGATGATGGCAGGCTACGTCGTGGCCAAGGAGATGTCACCGTTGCAGTACATGCTCGAACAGACAGCGGGCAACGGCGGCATGGGCTGGACGAGCGGCGAGTTTGGCATCTTTGCAGGGTCACGCGGTTTTTTCAATGTGTTCCTATTGATGCTCTTTGTGGGCGGCATCATCCTCGACAAGATGGGCGTGCGCTTCACGGGCATCCTCTCATGTGTGCTGATGCTGACAGGTGCAGCAGCCGTCTATGGCACCATCACTTACACTTCTCCCGACCCGATGTGGAACGTGCCCCTGCTGGGCAACATCAAGCGCCAGGTCGCATTGGCTGCGCTGGGGTTTGCCTTTTTCGGCATCGGTTATGAGATGTGCGGTATTACCGTGTCCAAGGTCGTGGTGCGCTGGTTCTCCGGTAAAGAGATGGCCCTCGCGATGGGACTGCAGGTGGCCATGGCACGACTGGGCACAGCGCTAGCACTCAACTTCAGCCTGCCCATTGCTCTGAATTGGGGCTTGCCCAAGCCGCTGCTCATCGGCGTGTTCAGCGTGGGTGTGGGACTTATTGCCTATCTCTATTACTGCACGATGGACCGTCGCCTCGACAAGGAACAAGGCAAGCAAGACACGTCACAAGGCGAAGACGAGAAATTCCATTTTGCCGACATGAAGATCACCATCAAGAATCCAGGATTCTGGCTGATCACCTTGCTGTGCATGTTCTACTACTCGGCACTCTACCCATTCCTCGACTTCGCGACCAAGCTGATGATTTCCAAGTATGGCGTTGAGGCTCAGTTAGCAGGTGCCATCCCCTCGATTCTCCCCTACACCAGCATTGTGCTCACGCCACTCTTTGGTGCCTGGTTTGACAACAAGGGTCGCGGAGCCACGATGATGGTCATTGGCAGTGTGTTGCTGACCATCACGTTGTTTGTATTTGCCATGCCGCTCAACTCCAGCTGGATTGCCGTGACACTGATGTGCGTGCTGGGCATCGCCTTCTCGCTGCTGCCCGCAGCCCTGTGGCCCGCTGTGCCCAAGATTGTCCCGATGAAGCAATTAGGCACGTCCTATTCTATCATTTATTACATACAGAATATCGGCCTCATGCTCATCCCTATTGTCATCGGCAAAGTACTGGAGCGCAATACCGTCGGTGAGCAAGTGGACTATACCCACTCGCTCGTCATCTTTGGCATTATCGGCATCTGTGCCATCGCCACTGCAACGGCCCTGTTGTGGATGGACCGCCGCCGTCACTACGGCCTGGAGGATCCGAATATAGATAAGAGATAAAAGTTATTTAACCAATATTCATGATGAGAATTAAACACTTGATCGCAGTGGCATTGCTGGTGACATCAGCCCTGACCGCGACCGCCCAAAACAACAACAGACAGCTATCTAACGGTATGGAAGAAATCGTTCTCGACAACATCCTGGCACGCACCAGCATCCGCTCCTATCAGGACCGCCCGGTGGAACAAGACAAGATTGAGAAACTGCTGCGCGCCGGCATGGCCGCCCCGTCGGCAGTGGATAAGCGCCCGTGGCACTTTATCGTCGTGACCGACAAGCAGGTGCTCAACGGTCTAGCCCAGGCCAACCCCAACGCGGGTATGGCCGCCCGCGCCCCGCTGGCTATCGTGGTGTGCGGCGACAAGACCAAGGCCTTGACCCGCGTCCCCGATTACTGGGTACAGGACGCGTCGGCCGCTACCCAGAATATCCTGCTCGCGGCCCAGGGCATGGGTCTGGGCGCCGTGTGGACAGGCACCTATCCCGTCACCGACCGTGTCGAGAAGGTGGCCCTCGCGCTCAACCTGCCCGAGCACATCGTCCCCTTCTGCACCATTGTCATCGGCTACCCCGAGAAGTATCAGGCACCCAAGGACAAGTGGGACGAGGGTAACATCAGTTACAACACCTATGGCGGCAAGAAACCCGACGCCATCGAGCCCGAACGCACCTTCCACGAGTTCACGGTAACCGAGGACTTCCTGCTCAATCCGTTCAACTACTTCTCGCAACCCGGCGGCATGCTCGTGTGTGCCGGCAATAAGGAGAAGAGCAATGCCATGACCATCGGCTGGGGCGCCCTGGGAAACCTGTGGGGACATGGCACCAGCACCGTGACCGTCTATGTAGCCGAGAAACGCTTTACCCGCCAGTTCATGGAGGACAACGAGTACTTCACCATCATGACCTTCAAGGACAGGGATGTATTGCGTTACATGGGCACCAAGAGCGGGCGCGACGGTGACAAGGCCGCTGCCCTGGGCCTGCATGTAGCCTACACCGAGAACGGCACGCCCTACTACCAGGAAGCCGAGTGCGTCATCGAGTGCAAGACGATGTACTCCCAGGAGTTTGACCCCAAGCACTTCCGCGACGACGTGCCGCGCGACTTCTACGACGGCTTCAGCGCCGGATTCCACGCCTTCTACATCGGCAAAATCGTCAAAGCCCTCAAGAAGTAACAAAATGCGATTTCGACGCAGCCCCGTCGTTGTTTTATCTGCTCAGCGGAAAATTAGCGGGGGCAAGCATGAGGTCGAAAGACCTCGCCAAGGCCAGCGGCCTTGAATTGAGGCAACCCCAGGGCGCACTGGCCGAAGGGGGCCACTCATGTCAGACAAAAACATCGCTTGTCATTGTGCTGGTTTTATTGTAAATTTGCCGCCTAAAACTGATTTGTCATGAGTGCTGTCACTGCCATCTATCACATCGTCATCAACACCCACAGTCGTGAGTTGACATTGCCCCTGGCATCCTCCGACCAGTTGTACCGTTATATCGCACGCGTGGTGCAGAATACCTAATCGACCCTTTTTGCCATCAATGGCATTGAGAATCACATCCACCTGTTGATTAACCTGCATCCGTCAGTACGTTTGTCCGACCTCGTTCGTGACATCAAACTGTCAACCAGCCAGTGGATCAAGCAGAATCGAGACTTATTCCCGCAATTTGCGGGATGGGGAAAGGAGTATGGAGCCTTCACCTACGCTTTGCGCGACAAAGAGATGGTTGCCAATTACATTAAGAACCAGCGTGTGCATCATCAACGGGAATTTTTTGAAGAGGAATACCGCAAACATTTGCAGAATGCCGAAATAGAATGGAATGACTACCGCCTGACGTGAGTGGCCCTCGACGAGGCCCGTGTGCGGTTTGCCTTGTACCCCACGCACACATCACTGGCCCCTTGTAGTTGTCTAAACCGACGGACAACTGCAATATCCACTGTTATATACGATTACAGCGACTCGCTCAAATATTTTTGCACGAGCCACTATAATTTTTGTTTATTCGCTTCTAGCCTTCTTTAACTGGTAATAACTTGCAAGTCAATACCCGTTTTATCCTTTAAGTAACTATCCGTAACACCCAGTAGTGTCAAAATCTCATTGCTTGCCCCTGCTTTTGAAGCTCCCGGCTGCACTATATAGATGCTGTATTCTACAGGAATCTTCTTCTTTGCCAATTTAAGCAGTTTAACCAATGTCTCCTTATCACCTTTTTGTATTCGGCTGCATTCATAGCCGCCTTCGTGCTTCGTCTCGCGCCTCAACATATGGTCAACCAGTTCTTCTGCCTCTTTGTACTTCCAATTTGCGGACTTCTGCGCCTGACCACATACCTCGTAGAAATTGCCAATCCGGTTAGACACCATGCCCTCCTGGGCAAACTTCAAGTGATACAGTCCGATATGCAACTTATTATCCAAATGTTTCATCGTAATGACATCCGCGATTTCTCCAGCATTGTCATCATCATATATGATGTCAAAATCTCCTGCCATCAGTTCTTGGATAACGTGATATTGAATAGATTTAATTTTCAGATTTGGAGCAACTCCCTGAGAATCTTCTCCAAGGTTCACACCCTGCCAATCCCACTGAATAATGCGGTTCCTGTCATAGATGGCTGGAGGCGTGTTCAACTCTATATATTCCGTACCACATAAGCTGGCACCGTCAGCGAAGAAAATAGTTGGAGCATTATCATACAGGAATTCTTCCAAATTTATCATTTTTCGGCCATAACTGATGGTAGCATTTCCTTCTGTCAACTTTGTGATTCGATAATCTGTATATACATTGTTCGGATTCTGTCTGTTTTCAAACAGCTCCATCTTGAATTCTACACGCTGCGTGCCATTAGTTACGGCAAAGAAAACTGAATTACCCCGCACAGGGTTATCGCTACTGAGAACCAAATCCGTATTGAATAGACGAGATTCAACCCCTAACAAGCAGAATATAAAATAATTCTCCCGTTCATCCCACATTATACTATCCCAGTCAATAGCAAACGCTACTGCCTTATTGGGCATGTTGTGTACCGTCTTTGGTATCAATGTCTGTGTAAGTATCTGATTGCCGTCGATACTCTCGTCTGTTAGTTTCTCGCCCTGTTCTATACACCAGTCCTTAAAAGTAAGCACATTACCAGCCCCATTCAGGCTCCAGATACGTCCCTTGTAAGATGCTCCAATTGAAGTTTTGTCACCATTCTCAAAACCGTCTCCAACCACAAATGCTTTTTCGCTGTTCTGCAACTCTGCATCAGACAAGGCCCTTTCTACATCCCTGCCTGCATGCATACGGTATCGGACATCCTTCCCCAAGTAAACTTTCAGTCCTACATTTCGCAATTTTGTCCGTTTTAGGTTGTGGAAAGTCCTAAACACATCCATTCCTTTTATCAGCACTGGCACCCTTCCATCTTCTCCTACCACATGATTAGCTATTTCCTTAAAGACGCTACCATTGTCAGAGCTATTGATATACAACAGGTTCTTGTTCACATCCCAGAACAATACCAAATAACTCCACGCCAACGTCTTCACATCTTTCACATGTATTCCTTCAACGTTTTGCTCTTTTGCATATACGGCAACCACCAATTTCTCCGCATCATTAACATCGTATGACGTAAAATCCAAATCATCATAGCCTCGAATACCTTTCAAAAAATCATCCGGATGCCATGTGTTGCTATTGCTCTTATATACCACGGCACTGAGTTTGGGATATATGCTGCTCACAGGTATCTTTGAATTCACGCCATTACGGAAGCCATCCAGCAGCTGCTTATATTCTTCTTGGCTCTCTACCCTATTGTCATTCGCATTAGCAAGAAGCATGTTCCAGTCAGCATCCTCCTCAAAAAGATTATCCAACTCCTGCTGCACAACCACATCAGCCAGATTGGCCACAAAGGAGGCGTTACCCAAATTAGCATCTCTACTGGTTCTGGTGAACCGACCCGCAAATTGTAGCGTAACTGGCAGACTCTTCCTAATGTCATGGAATGCCGCAATTTTCAGTTCTGGTAAGTCAAAGCCCTCACCTAGCATATTGACGCATACTATCACTTTCGTTTCCCTACGCACAATGGTTCCATAGTTCTCTTTATATTGGGGGTGACCAGAATAGATGACTACGGGATTCAAGTCAGGACACAGCTCCTGATAGATTTCATAAGCCTCAACAGCCCTTCTTTTGCTCTCACATCGTGCCATCAGCATATGGTGATAGCCCGCATCCAAGTCAGATCGCAATTGTTCAATAGCCCTCACCGCTATAGCCCTGTCCGCTTTGTCATCTTCATACTCCCTGACGGAGAGAAAGTTGATGGTTCTGTAATATCCATCTGCCTGAGCTTGTTTTAGCGGATAGTTGAAGATAATCTTTCCTTCAAGCCGCTGGCCGTCATTTCTGAATGGCGTTGCTGTGAACTGTATCAACTGATTCTTAGGAAACCTATCTGCAAACTTCCTCCATGATGTCGCTACAATGTGATGCGCTTCATCTACAAACACATTCGTAAATGCGCTAACATATACATCTTGTTGGTCTTGTGGAGCAGAGTTGATAATCTGCATCGTGGTTATCACCACATTGCACTGAACAATAAAGGCAGCAAGTTCTTCCGCCGTGTCAAAAGCCGCATTTACAACGCCAACTATTGGGTATAGCGCACTATCACCGACAATACCAAATTTTGGATTCTTCAGCACCCCCAGTGTTTTAAACTTCCCATACATCTGGTTTCTAAGGGCAGACGACGGAACCGTAACAAGAAGTTTCCGACATTTTCCCGCAACCATCGCTGAAAGCATTGTCTCTGTCTTTCCCGTACCTGTCGGCAAAACAACGGTAGCAATATCAGTTGGTGACAAGAAATGCCCAAGTAGAGCATGGAGCGCACCCAGCTGGGGCTTTCTCAGACCGGGATGATCTTCATCCACCTCTTCTTTATACACAAATACATTAGTCCAGGAATCCAAGACTTCCTCCGCCGTATGCCCTGCCATTTTCGGGTGTTTCAGCCACTTTTTCTGCTGAACCGTTCCCCTCCAGAAGTTTTTGCTTGGTCGGTGCTCGGTCTGTAAGAACGACATACTCCGAGTCTGGGTCTAAAATATTGGGATTGCATGTGAAACAGTATCGAACAGCATCATCAATAGCGACAACATAGCTCCTCGTTTCCTCAACATTCTCAAGAGAAATCGTCTGACTAGAAGCCAGCAGTTGACAAATGATATTCTTTGTACCACTCTTGGAATTCAGTTCTATTAATGTGTATTCATCCATAAGTCACTTCTTCTATGTCAACTACCACCTACCTCTCAACATCCAAACTCATCATCAAAATACGGGATGGCGTTATATTTCCCTTCCAGATAGTTCTTCTCGTAGTTGCTGTCCGTCCTGGGCTTCGCTCCATTCTCCATCTTTATGCTCATCATCGGAGTTAGATGGGTCATCGCCTTCTTGTCTTTCTCCACAAATACCACCTGGTCTCTGCGTAGCAGTTTCCTCGACAGCATATTCGTGTCATGCGTAGTGAATACCAGTTGAGCCCCTTTGGGGTTTGTTTTCGGATAGTTGAATCGCTTCACAATCTGTCTTGAAAGCAATGGGTGCAACTCTGCGTCCAATTCGTCGATGAATAACACTTTCCCTTCACGTAGCGTGTCCACGATGGGGCCTGCCAGATTGAATAACTTCCTCGTTCCGTCCGACTCCTTCTCGTCGATGTCAAAATCCACTAATCCCACTTCATCACCCTCATCATTATACTTTGTATGACGAGCGTAAGCCGTAATGGGCGGATGTTCTTTCAACGAAGAAATCAGTCCTGCTGGGAATCCCTTCGGAAGTGATAATTCATCAATGTTTTCCTGTTCTGTTGTGACTTCATCGAACCCCAAATCCAAACCACCTATAAACCCCAACACATCTTCACGATAGTCCACATGAGCATGTAGCATCTCCTTGGTCACCCGTGAAAAATCATTATCCCTCAAACCAGAGATAACATTCAATTGTGTCCTGAACCACTCAATCACCCTTTTCGACACTTCGCCACCCAACTGAGCAGCAAGAGAGATAAACAGCCTGTTACTGTTCAGCGGCACGCTACCATTCTTGATGTTTAGCCCTTCTGAAAATCTTTGCTCATCTATCTCTATACCCTCTGCGGTGCGCCTGAGTAGTGTTTTCTGCGATCTTCTGGGATATTTGGCCATCAACCACTCCTCCTCAATCTGTTTTGCTGTGTAGCTGAACCCATATGTAAATCTGTCGGTTCCGTCAACGAACGACAACTCGAAGCGCGTAGGACGCAACGGACTGTCAGAGAGCAGAAACGGGTCATAGTTTAGAGATTCGTTGTCGTTCAGACGCACCGACTGCACTATCAGGCTCCGCATACGTCCGATGGCCTTAAACACATTCGACTTACCACTTGAGTTGGCTCCGAAGATAGCCATTGCGTTCAGTATGTTTTGGCCATTTATAACGGTATAGCCCTCATCCTCGGTGTCCTTTATCCCCATTGAGGCGGCAAAAGACAACTCCACTCGTTCGCTGATAGAACGGTAATTTTCTGCGCAGAAATTGGTTATCATATCTTATTCTTGTGACTTTAGCTCATATTCTGGTTGCAAAAATACAGAACAAAATCCAACTACAGCCATATTTGAGCAAATTTCTCAATTTCACAGACAAATTGTCAGTGAGGTTGGCAGATTCCGTGACACACAATCCAACTCTATAAAATGGCTTAAAATTTCAGAATCACCAAATTTTCAAGCAAATACCACACCCGTTAAACGGGTTTTACAATTATTTTTGAGCCTTTCTCTCAAAAATTGCCGATTTTGGCACGCCTATTGTATGATTGAGTAGCGGAAAACAACGGATAGTCCAAATCCGCAGTCAAATCCGAAAGCCTTGGACAAGCTTTCACATAGGCCTGCTAAAGGACAGGCGTAAACCAACCAGGCTTATGGGTAGAGATACGTATAAGTACGAACTTCGCGATGGCAACCGCGTGGTGTATGTTGGTATCACCAACGACCTCGAACGGAGAGAGGCAGAGCATCGTGCCGAAGGAATGGATTTCACCAAAATCCAAAAAATCGGCAATGTCACCACTCGAAGCGCTGCCGAAGAATGGGAAGCCGACAGAATTGCGACCTACAAGCGCAATCACGGAGGCGACCGACCGGAGTATAATCAGAACGACACCGGCAAATAAGGTGGGTGGGGAGTACTGTTGCAGCAGTACTCCTTCTTCCCCGTTTCTCCCGTAACCTGATGTTCTTCCAACTTATAGATTAGACATTTAACAATAAAAATATGAAAAAAAACATTCACTTCAGAAGGATTCCTGACTATATCGAGCAGGAACTTCGCCGCACCAACTCGCAGCATGTCAAAGTTGCTGCCATCGTAAATGCCTCCAAGGCAGACATCTCCCGCAATGTATTCCGCAAGTTTGGTATCACGCTCAACGACGGCACTGTTCAGATGCCGGACTTGATCGCACCCAATCGCCTTGAGGGCCTCTACGCTCGCAGGAATCGCAATGGCATCATCTGGGTTCTCAAGAACCTCCCTAAAGTCAAGAAGACTTACTCTTGGGAGACTCCCAACTTTGGAGACCCCGACAAAGGCTATCACACCACTTATATGGACCGTGATGTCTACCAGCGACGTTTCGAACCTCCTCGCGATTGGGACATCAATCTGTCTGTTGTGTCCGAGATCACAGATAGGATTTGTTTCAAGGCCACTATCAACACCGTTCTTGACAAGCAAGACCCCGACTTCCGCTACGACCTGTTCTTTGCCGTCAACCTGCTTCAGGAGCAGTTCCGTGATTGCCACGTCTTCGATGCCAATTTGTCTGACGAAGAACTGGCCCGAATTACAAGCGTGGGATGGGAAATCTTCCCTCCGGGCACTCTCGATAATGTCATCCACACCGTCACAGACAGGATGCACACCCCTACCGAGAGCCGCAAACATACCATACAGCAACGCACACAGGCCTTAGACCGTCTACATCCGAGCGAATATATCGTAGGCCAAGGAATGAACTCCCGTTACTTCGGGGCAAAATTTGGCGACAACATAGTAGCTTTCGAAAATGCCGACTATGGTAATGCACTGTACATCTTGTTCGACAATTGGCAAGAGATTAGTCAGATGAGCCGCATCGACATCCTCAAAAGGCACGAGCGCGATTATATCCGCATCATTCACAAAGATGGATGGGAGGAAAAACTCAGAGAGGCTATCACAGATTTACGTACTGCCAACAGGTAGCGTAAGTACTTTTTCTCACGAGGGTGTGTCATAATGAAGTGGACCCCAAAAGTTGGACAAAAAACTTTTGGGGTTCATTATGTATAAGCACCATTCATTAGAAGAAAAGAAGGAAATC
>ONOU01000022.1 GCA_900319525.1 uncultured Prevotellaceae bacterium
ACCCCTGCAATAGCCAAGACACATCACCAAGCCCCGCTAGGGGCGGCAGGAAATCATTGATATACAAACCTGTCGCCCCTAGCGGGGCTAATGAATAACTGAAATCTCATTGACAGGGGTTGCGCTACGCTTCACCCCTGCCTATACCCTGACCTGCCCTAACGGGCTTCAGAGGCAGCGACGGTGGCTACAGCAGGCTACGGGTAAGCCATTTATCCAGAAACCACATTCAACGTGTTGTCAATCTGTCTATCGAAACACCTCTCTTGATTTTCCCCGGACAGCTATGATAAAAATTTAGCGGCTTAGCGCGCTAGCGCGCTAAAAAAGGCAGGCGCCCGATTAGAGGGACGCCTGCCACTTGTGTCAATCAGTAATCTCTAGATAGGAGAATTACTCAGCGGGCCATACGCCAGTCAACAGGAAGTCGATGAGCGTGGTCACGTCACCGATAGTGATCTCACCGTCAGCGTCAGCGTCAGAATTGTCGCTGCTGAAGCCATCAGCGTCATCAAAGTTCCGGGGATTACGAACTGGCCACCATTGATCCAGGACAGCTTATTATTGTTGTAGCCGTAGAACAGGTGATAGCCATTGCTCGGAGCAGTGTAGTCCCAAGTGATCTGGGTGGGAGTAGCATCACCGGTGAAGCCCCACAGGAGCTCGTCGATGTAGCCGTCCTCGGTAGTGGTGTAGCCACCAATACCGTAGCACATTCCCAGACCGCCCTCAATCCAGGTGTCATCGATATCCCAGATGGGATTCGACAGATAGGTCATCGAGTCGGTCGGGTCAAAGGTTGAGCACTCATAGTGAGCCTTGCCGTCCTCGGTAAGGGTCATTACAGCACTGGGCACACCATAGTCCCACAGGTTGCCCACGTACAGGGTGTCGTTGCTCTGGAACATATAAACGTTGCTTGAAGTTGCTACATTATCTCTCTCACGAGTGTACTCCAGAACACCATTAGCGGCCAAAATCTCGGTGCCAACAAACATCTTGGCAACGATGGTGGTATCACGGCTCTTCAAACGACCGTTCACATAGTTCCTCAACTCCTGCTCGTAGTAGTAAACATAGTTGTCGTCAACCCTTGCAGTCGGTCTGGCTGCCATCATTCCAGTAAGCCTCCGAAACCAGCATCGAATAGGTCACCGTGTCGGTGCGGTTGCGGGCGGTGCCGATGGTCGAGTCATTGCGCAGCAAGATACCCCACGACAGGGCTACCTCGCCAGTGGCATAGTCAATGTCCAAAGGCAGATAGTAGGTGCTACCATCCTCATCCCAGTAGAAACCGGCAAAGTACAGGCCATCGCTTGCATCGGGATACCAAAAAGCGCCAGAGCCAGCATAGAACGGATCGGCAGCAACATTATCCTCACCACTGGTTAAATCATAGGCATACAGGAAGCATACATAGGGATTGGCAATGATTTCCTCGTTGCTCAGGTGGCGGGGGGCACGCTTGTTCACCAGATTGGTGGCGTGGTTCATCTGAACGTTCTTCTTGGCAGCCTCCATGAAGTTCTTGCTAGTTGACCGTCTTCAGGTCGGCCTTGTTCACTTGAGGTGCAGCCATGGCGGTCAAGCCAGCGCAAACAAACAACAGTGCTAAAAATTTTTTCATAAATGTTTAAATAATTAAGTTAATAATAAAATATAAATAAATTTTTGGTTATCAATTGGTTAAATCAATTGGTTATGACCAATGGTTATGATATATTGGTTATTCAGGGCAAAGTTAATCTATTTTTTCACAATATTTCTTCATTTATAATAAAAAAATGAATTTCCCTCCGATGAACTACCAATTCTGATAGCCCAAGAACTTGCCTCTTGACCTTAAAAATTCAGGCCCCCAAATGCTGGGAGCCTGAGATTTTTCAATCAATATGTGTAAGTAAGATCTTACTCAGCGGGCCATACACCGGTCAGCAGGAAGTCGATGAGCGTGGTCACGTCACCGATAGTGATCTCACCGTCAGCGTCAGCGTCAGAATTGTCGCTGCTGAAGCCATCAGCGTCATCAAAGTTTCACCGATGGTCACTTCACCGTCGTTGTCAACATCACCACGAACGTAGGCGGGACCGGGGATTACAAACTGGCCACCGTTGATCCAGTACAACCTGTTGTTCAAGTAGCCATACAGGAAGTGCTCACCGTTGCTGGGCATGGTGTAGTCCCAAGTGATCTCGGTGGGGGTTGCAACACCTTCAAGACCCCAAGTGTAGTCGATGATATAGCCTTCCTCGTTCAGCTCATAGCTGCCGATGGGATAGAAGAAGCCCAGACCACCAGAGATCAGGCTGTCGTCAACGTCCCAGATGGGATTCGACAGATAGGTAACAGAGTCAACCTCGTCAAACTCAGCACAAGGATAGGTCATCTTGCCATCGGCAGTGAGTACCATCTGGGCATTGGGCATGCCAAAGTCCCACAGGTTACCCACGTACAGTGTGTCATTGTTCTGGAACATGTAAACGTTGCTGGTATTAGCGCTACCGTCTTTCTCCAGCGTGTAATCCAGCGCGCCATTAGCGGCCAGGATCTCGGTGCCTACAAACATCTTGGCAACGATGGTGGTATCACGGCTCTTCAAACGACCGTTCACATAGTTCCTCAACTCCTGCTCGTAGTAGTAAACATAGTTGTCGTCACTCATAGAGCGTACCCTTGCAGTCGGTCTGAGAGCCGTCGTTCCAGTAGGCCTCAGAAACGAGCATTGAATAGGTCACCGTGTCTTGGCGGTTGCGGGCGCTACCAATAACTGAGTCATTGCGCAGCAAGATACCCCACGACAGGGCTACCTCGCCAGTGGCATAGTCAATGTCCAAAGGCAGATAGTAGGTGTTACCTTTATCATCCCAGTAGAAACCGGCAAAGTACAGACCATCGCTTGCATCGGGATACCAATATGCGCCAGAGCCGGCATAGAACGGATCGGCAGGAACATTATCCTCACCACTGGTTAAATCATAGGCATACAGGAAGCATACATAGGGATTGGCAATGATCTCCTCGTTGCTCAGGTGGCGGGGGGCACGCTTGTTCACCAGATTGGTGGCGTGGTTCATCTGAACGTTCTTCTTGGCAGCCTCCATGAAGTTCTTGCTAAGCCAGTGCATACAAACAAAAGTGCTAAAAATTTTTTCATAAATCTGTGATTTAAGAATTAGTTAATAATTAATTTAATGAATAAAACAATATCATATTTTTAATCTCATTCCATCAATTGGCTCTTGTGTAAATATCAACCAAGGTGATGTTCAAACATGAGCAATATATAATGCTGCAAATATATACTGATTATTCCTAATACGCAACTTTTTTCTTGAAAAATTGCGAATTTAATTACGTTTTAATTCTTAAATCACATTTTTATATCTAATAATCAGTTAAGGGTCTAGACAGTCAGCCTAATAGCATGCCGGCAGCGACCTGGGCAGCGACCTCATGGCCCATGCTCTGCTCGACAATCGCCAGAGCGAACCTGGAAGCAGCGGCAGGTCCATTACCCGTCAACACATGTCCATCGACAGCCACCGATCCCGTGGTCCATTTCACGCCCTCGATATCCTGCTCCATGCCTGGATAGCACACAGCCTCACGTCCTTGCAGGATGCCCAGTGGAGCCAGCACCACTGCCGGCGAAGCGCAGATTGCAGCAATCTTGCCGCCACGCTCGTCACGTGCCACCAGCACGTCACATAGTGGCTCGCATGCGGCCAGATTGGGCGCGCCGGGGATGCCGCCGGGCAGCACGAGCCACTCGGCATCGTCCAGTTGCTCCACATCAAGCATGCCATCGGCAAGTACCTTCACACCATGCGCCCCGGTCACCTCAAGACCCGGGTTCATCGACACCGTCATCACGGGCATTGCCGCACGTCGCATCACATCCACACACGTCAGGGCCTCAACCTCCTCAAAGCCGTCGGCCAGGAAAATGTAACTCGTCTTCATTTCTCTTTCCTTTTTTAAATTATATATATTTCTAGAAAAATTTCACAAGATATCGACAAGGGGGCAACTTTTGAACAAATGTTTGGTTTAGACAGCTACCCTCGCTTGTTGTCGTGTCACGGCAGTAAAATTACTGCTTTTAGCCCAAAAAACGGCCCAGAAGGGGCCTTTTTTGAAAAAAACGCTTTTTTTTGAAAAAAAAGTGCGATTTTTTTTGGTAGTTCCAAAAAAGGCAGTACCTTTGCATCGCTTTTGAGAACAACACGGGCAGTTAGCGCAGTTGGTTCAGAGCATCTGCCTTACAAGCAGAGGGTCGGGGGTTCGAATCCCTCACTGCCCACCCGATGAGAATCCCGCACCATCATGGTGTGGGATTTTTCTTTATTTTGCGCCACAACACAAGCCGCATCGGGGCTCGTTGCGCGAGCAGTCCAGGGTCTAGGGGCTAGAGTGCATCTGCGTTCTTATCTGTCGGCAGATTTTATGGACTACAAGTAGGGGCATCCGCGTTCTTGGTATCAAGCAAAGTCACAAAGTCATTTATTATCAACGCCTTAAGATAATTGATGGAGATAATTTTAATTTATGGATAATCGTTGATGCCCACCCCAAGAGAATAACGAAAACCACTTTAAATCAGCGGCTTATCGCCTTAGCGCCCTTGCGTGAGGTCTGATTGGCTGAACAGTTACTCTACATTATTAATAAGTTAATAAACCTTATAGATACAGGTTGGAGGGTGTGCAATTGCGGGATTTTTTGTAATTTTGCAAGTTAAATACGCAGATTTTTACGAGAAGTATGTCACAAGACAAACATAATCAGCTAGAAGATTCCGCCATGGACGCAGGACAGCAGACCGGCGCCAGCGACTTTGGTGGCTATGAGAAGTTGATCACACTCACGCCGCGCGAGCACATCCGCCAGCGCCCCGGTATGTACATCGGCAAGCTGGGCGACGGTTCGCAGGACGATGACGGTATCTACGTCCTCATCAAGGAGGTCATCGACAACAGTATCGACGAGTTCAATACCGGCTATGCCAAGCCCAACATCGACATCGATGTGGTGGATGGCATGGTCACCATCCGCGACTATGGCCGCGGCATCCCGCTGGACCAAGTCAAGGACGCCTCCAGCAAGATGAACACCGGCGCCAAGTATGACACGCAGACCTACAAGCGCTCGGTGGGCCTGAACGGTGTGGGCATTAAGGCGGTGAATGCCCTGTCCACCGAGTTCTACATCCGCAGCGTGCGTGACGGGCAGTGCTCATCGGTGCTCTACAACGAGGGTCTGGTCAAGCAGGAGAGCGGCATCATCGCTGCAGGCGATGGCGAGGAGAACGGCACGCTCGTGCGCTTCAAACCCGATGCGGGCATATTCAAGAACTACGAGTTCCGCGATGAGACCATCGAGGCGATGATCAAGAATTACTCCTACCTGAACACAGGCCTCACCCTCACGCTCAACGGCAAGAAATACCATTCACGCAACGGCCTGAGTGACCTGGTCAAGGACAAGATGACCAACGACCCGCTGTATCCCCTGATGCACTTCACGGGCGACGACATCGAGGTGGTCATCACCCATGCCGCACAGCTGGGCGAGGAGTTCTACTCGTTTGTCAATGGTCAGCACACGACCCAGGGCGGCACTCACCAGAGCGCCTTCCGCGAGGCGTTGTCGAGGACGATTAAGGAGTTCTACGGCAAGAACTTTGAGTACAGCGACATCCGCAACGGCATTGTTGCGGCCATCAGCATCAAGGTCGAGGAGCCCGTGTTTGAGTCGCAGACCAAGATCAAGCTGGGCAGCAGCATCATGTGGAAAGACGGTCCCACGATCTACAAGTACATCAACGACTTCATCAAGAAGGAACTGGACGACTACCTGCACAAGGCGCCAGAGACCGCCGAGGTGCTGTTGAAGAAAATCCAGGACAACGAGCGCGAGCGCAAGGCCATCGCCGGCGTGAGCAAGCAGGTGCGTGAGAACGTCAAGAAGGCAGCACTGCACAACGACAAGCTGCGCGACTGCCGCGTCCACTTTAACGACACCCGAGCCCCCAAGGACAACGACCGCCGCGGCGACAGCTCGATCTTCATCACCGAGGGTCTGAGCGCTAGCGGCTCCATCACCAAGATACGCGACGTGGAGACCCAAGCCGTGTTCTCGCTGCGTGGTAAACCGTTGAACACCTTTGGCCTGGATCCCAAGAAGGTCATCACTAACGTTGAGTTTGCCCTGCTGCAGTCGGCCTTGAACATCGAGGACGGCATCGACGGCCTGCGCTACAACAAGGTCATCATCGCCACTGATGCCGATGTCGATGGCATGCACATCAGGCTGCTGCTGCTGACCTACTTCCTGCAGTTCTGCCCCGAGCTCATCAAGACGGGGCACCTGTATATCCTGCAGACGCCGCTCTTCAGGGTACTCAACAAGAAGGAGGCCAAGCGCAAGAACCGCTCTACCAAGCGCGAGGCCAAGCAGCAGAAGGTTGAGACCTATTACTGCTATAGCGACGAGGAACGACTGGCCGCCCTCAACAAGCTGGGTGATGCTGCCGAGATCACACGATTCAAGGGTCTGGGAGAAATTTCGCCTGACGAGTTCAAGGACTTCATCGGTCCCGACATGCGGCTCGACCGCGTGAAACTGAGCAAAGAGGACTCGGTGAAGCAGATGCTCGCCTTCTTCATGGGCAAGAACACCATGGAGCGCCAGAACTTTATTATTGACAATCTAGTGAACGAGGACGATGAAGACATCACAGTGCATTGATTGCAAGAGCAAACGCATAGCCCTGTTTCCCGGGTCTTTTGATCCCTTTACCCGTGGACACGAGTCCATCGTGAGGCGTGCGTTGCCATTGTTTGACAAATTCATTATTGCCATTGGCGTGAATGCCGACAAGCGGTCGTTCATGACCATGGAGCAGCGCAAGGCGTGGATCGAGAGCATCTTCAAGAACGACGAGCAGGTGCAGGTCATTGCCTATACCGGCCTGACTGTGGACATCGCCCGCGAGGTGGGCGCACAGTTCATCGTGCGCGGCGTGCGCCTGATCCAGGACTTCGAGAACGAGAAGCACCTGGCCGAGGTCAACCGTGACCTGACCGGCATCGAGACCATCCTGCTCTACACCCTACCAGAGTACAGCCACATCAGCAGCAGCATCGTGCGCGAGCTGGTGCACTACGGGCAGGACGTGGCTCCCTATCTGCCCGAGGGTGCCGACTTCAGTCAACTGCCCAATAAATAGGTTAGAGCTTAGGGGTTTAGTTAGTAATTTACACACAAGAAACAGAATAAACCTAGATGAAGAAGATATTATTTGCCGTCACGATGGGATTGGCACTGTCACTTACCACTACGGCACAGCGTTCCATGCCTCAGGCGATGCAGAAGCTGTTGAATGCCGAGTATGCCATCTCCAGCCTGTATGTGGACACGGTCAATGAGGACAAACTCGTGGAGGATGCCATTAAGGGCATGCTGGAGAATCTGGATCCCCATTCATCATATACCGACGCCAAGGAGACCAAGGAGCTGGAAGAGCCGCTGCAAGGTGAATTTAGCGGTGTGGGCATCCAGTTCAACATGAACAAGGACACGCTCTATGTCATCCAGACGGTGCCTGGCGGACCCAGTGAACGCGTGGGCGTGCTGGCGGGCGACCGCATCATCTACGTCAACGACACCGTCATTGCAGGCGTGAAGATGAAAAACAGCGATATCCAGAAACGCCTGCGCGGCAAGAAAGGCACCAACGTCACCATCAAGGTAAAACGCCCCGGCGTGAAAGACCTGATCACCTTCCGCATCACGCGTGACAACATCCCCCTGCACAGCATCGACGCGCAGTACATGCTCGATGAGCGCACGGGATACCTGCGCATCTCGCGTTTTGGCGCCAAGACGCACGAGGAGATGATGGACGCCCTCAAGGAACTCAAGAAGCAAGGCATGACGCAGCTCATCATGGACCTGAACGACAACGGCGGCGGCTACCTGAATGCCGCCATCGACATGTGCAACGAGTTCCTGGACCGTGGCCAACTCATGGTCTATACCGAGGGTGAGAATTCACCCCGTAACGAGGCCAACGCCAATGGTTGGGGTGAGCACAAGGACCTGCACATGGTGGTCATGGTCAACCAGTATTCGGCCTCGGCAGCCGAGATCTTTGCCGGAGCCATGCAGGACTGGGACCGTGCCGTGATCGTGGGACGCCGCACCTTTGGCAAGGGTCTGGTGCAACGGCCGTTCAAGTTTGAAGACGGCTCAATGATGCGCCTTACTGTGGCCCGCTACTATACACCCAGTGGCCGCTGCATCCAGAAGCCCTATAACCGTGGCGACAAGAAGGCCTACGAGAAAGAATTGCTTGACCGTGCCAACGAGGGAGAGTTCTACTGTCTGGACAGCATCCAGATCAATGATACCGTTCGCTACACCACACGGTTGAATCACCGCACCATCTACGGTGGCGGCGGCGTGATGCCCGACGTGTTTGTTCCCGTTGACACCAGCGAATACTCCACCTACTACCGCGACCTGACGGCCAAGGGCATCATCAACCAGTATGCCATCAAGTATGTGGACAAGAACCGCAAGGCCATAGCCAAGCAGTTCAAGACGGTGAAGGACTTTGACCGCGGCTTCACGGTGAGCGATGAGATGATGAAGGACTTCATCGCCATGGGCGAGAACGACAGCATCAAGTATGACGAGGAGAAATACCGCACCAGCGAGCGGTTGCTCAAGGATATCATCAAGGGACTGATCGCGCGTGACACCTATGGCGACCAGAGTGCTTACAGCGTCATCATCAACCATCGCAACCACGACCTGCAAGCCGCCTACGAGGTGCTCAACGACCGCGAGCGCTATGACCGCCTGTTGCGCGAGGGCAATCCCGAATATGAGCGCCTGATCAAGCACGATACCACTGCAAAAAAAGATTAATTCCGTCATTTATCCGATAGACACATCATCAGTTGAAATCCTGGATTAGAATATCATTGCTCACCGTGATTGCGGCACTGTCCTGGCTCATCATGCCAGGCATGCAGCCCGCAGCACAGGCCGTACCATGCCATGAAATCCAGGGCGAATACAGGACCAAAGGGACGCCAGAGCCCTTTACCGACGAGTACGGATTCCTGTGCAGTGCGCCGGTCCAGACGCCCGCATTGACCTCCAACCCGTCAACACGACTGGTAACGCCCTCCAAGCACCGCGTGCCATCGGTGCGTCCCAGCAGCCTCAGGCGCACAGTCAACCGATTGAGTGTCAACGTTTACACACCACTTGCCGCTATGGGGTGCCTTGTCACAGAGCGCATGAGCGCCCCCATGCGACACTCGCGAGCAGTTCACTTTTATGTTCTAGAACTTTGCCGATTGTTGTGTTAGCCCACTGACCAATAGGGGCTTTTCCCGGTTTCCTTAATTCTTACTTTTCCCGCTGATGACCAGTAGCGGGAGTGTCTGCCTTGTGGTATTTTCACCATGGGGAGACGCATTCACTTTAATCACATCATTAACACAACATCCAATATATTATTATGGCAACTTTCAATAAACTGGCCATGTCGGCCGAACTGTTATCACACAACGAACTGCGCGTCGTTTCCACCATGATGGGCTTGAGCAAAAAACTCGTTTACACACCCACTGGTGCGGCCGTCAACGTCAAGAAATTCAACTACAACCCCGAAGCCGTTGCACACCTGCAACGGATTATCGACAGCGACGGCAAAGGCCTCGCTCAAGCAGTGAAGGCGTGTCATGCCGAGCAAGTGGCCATCGGTAATGTCGAACTCGATGCCTGCATCTCGACCGACAAGCAGTTTGCGGCATTGCAGTTGCAGCAATTCAGTGATTACAGCTACCACCCCATCAGCAAGGTGGCTTTCTATGAGGGCGATCAGGCTCAACTTGTGGCTTCAATTCTAGACTAACCCGACTCGACGCACACACTAAACTACATGATCATAAAATGTTAACTATTGCTATAGTCTTCGTATTTCTGGCGGGATATGCGTGCATTGCGCTAGAGAGTGTCATCAAGGTGAATAAGGCAGCCATCGCCTTGTTCATGTTTGTGGCTTGCTGGACATTGTTCATGATGGCTCCAGGCTTCTATTTCCCCGGCACCCGTGATGCCGTTGGGGCCACACTTGAAGCCATTGAGGGATGTCTGGGTGAGACCTCCACAACATTGTTTTTCCTCATGGGAGCCATGACCATCGTCGAAGTAGTGGATCAGAATGGCGGTTTCAACTTTGTGCGCGACCTGTTGGGAACCACATCCAAGCGAAAACTGCTGTGGCGCATTGCGTTGATGACGTTCTTCTTGAGCGCCATCCTCGACAACCTCACGACGAGTATTGTCCTGATCATGGTGCTGCGCAAACTCGTGCCATCGCGCCAGAATCGCCTCATCTATGATGCAATCATAGTCATTGCCGCCAACTCGGGCGGGGCATTCTCGCCCATTGGCGACGTGACCACGATCATGCTGTGGAACGGAAATATGATCACGGCTGCCAAGACCATCACATGGCTGCTTGTGCCATCGCTGTTGTCGATACTGATTCCCGCTGGATTGCTGCAATTTGGCCTCAAAGGCGAGTTGCAGCAAGCAGAAGATGAAAGCATGAGCACCAGTGAGCAGGAGTTAAAGGCATGGGAACGCAAAACGGTCTTTGTGCTGGGAGTGGGTGGATTGATTTTCGTCCCTATATTCCGCTATATCACTGATTTGCCGCCGTTTATGGGTATCTTGTTTGTCCTGGCGATGCTCTGGATAACGACCGAACTGTTCTATGCCCACCTCAAGGTTGACGAGACGGCATCTCATCGCGTGTCGCGCCTGCTATCGCACATCGACATGGCCACGATACTCTTCTTCCTGGGCATACTGATGGCCGTAAGCTGCCTCAAGCAAATCGGCGTACTCACGGCGATGGGCCAATGGCTCGACAGTGTCTCGGGCGGTAATCACTATCTGGTAACGTGTATTATCGGCATCATATCCAGCATAGTGGACAACGTGCCGCTAGTGGCTGGTTGCATGGGCATGTACCCGATAGCGCAAGCGGGTGACCTGGCCGTGGACGGCACCTTCTGGCAGCTGCTGGCCTATTGTGCCGGCGTGGGTGGCTCGATGCTTATCATCGGGTCGGCAGCAGGCGTTGTCGTCATGGGGCTTGAAGGCATCTCATTTGGCTGGTACCTCAAGCGCATCACGCCCATCGCTTTCGTGGGCTATCTGGCTGGCATGTTAGGCTACTGGCTCCAGACCTTGCTCTAGCTGATGGCTGGCCCAGGCCAATTTTGATAACACAATAATAGAACTGCACATGGTCCAATTGCCATGTGCAGTTTTTATATCAGTCAGTCAAGGTGGCTAGCTTTATAGCCCGCTGTCAGGGCTGTGGGGTACCTGTGAACGGGGGCGGTGTTTGTGACGGGCCAGTTCTGCCGGGAAGGGGCGGTGGTGTCATGCGGGCCTGGTCGCGGTCATGCAGGTCAGAGATGCGGCGCATCGTGTTGCGATAGACCAGACAGATGAGCAGGACAAACAAGATATTAAATACCACCGACAGCGCAGGTGCTGCAATTCCCTCGCTGAATGCCAGCGCATCATACACCCAATGGATAATGACAGGCACCGCCAACACACAGACCGCCGTGATAGTGGAGCGGTCGCCGAAGTGGCGCTTGCTGTAGAAGTAGCCCATGGCACAGGCGATGGCAAAGTGGGCAGGAACGGCGGTGAGGCCACGAACGATGCCAGTGCCCACCCAGTCGGTGCTTTGAACCAAATACAGGACATTCTCGGTAGCGGCAAATCCCAGTCCTACACAGGCGGCATAAACAATACCATCGAAGTACTCGTCATAATAGGGGTTCTTGCGCAACAAGAGCCACAGCATGAGCAGCTTGGCCAGCTCCTCGGGCAGGGCCGCTGCAAACAGGGCGGTCGAAACGGCTCCAGAGAATGAGCCCAAGTCATATACAAACAGGCCCATAATCCCCAACAGTTGGGTGATCACCAATGTGACAAATGTCGAGCCCACACCATAGAGGAAGGCCTTGATGAGCATATTCAATGGCTCGGGGCGCAGGGAGTCTTTCTGATATATCCACCAACCGAGGATCACAGCTGGAATCAATGCAGTAATGATGACGAGTAGCATGTGTTTTTTAGTTGTTAGTTAGTGATAGTAAAAACTAATGCACCCGAAGTGAGTAAACCATCAGGTGCATTAGTGTTCATTAAATCAGGAAAAATCGTTGTTATTTCGGATTATAAAGCGAGGCGCAGACCGATAGAATAGGTGCGCATGCCATGTGACTGATAGTCACGGCTGGTGGAACGGCAGTCGCCAGGCATATTGAACCAGCATCCACCGCGAATGACGCGGCGATTGAGAGATGAACCCGTCTCGTTTTCATCGCCCTCATAGGAGTAATACTCATCGTTGCACCACTCCAGCACATTACCGCTCATATCATACAATCCAATCTCATTGCCATGCTTGGAAGCCACGACATGAGTACCGTAATCAGGACTCGTGTTGCCCACTGCATAGCTGTTGCTATAGTACCATGCAACGTCGTCGATATTGTCGCTACCGGCATACAAAGTGCCACGGCTCTTGTTACCGCCACGTGCGGCAAATTCCCACTCGGCCTCGGTGGGCAGACGGAAGTTCTTGCCGGTGATGGCGTTCAAGCGGGCGATGAACTCCTGGCAGTCGTCCCAGCTGACCTGCTCAACAGGACGCTTGGGGTCGCCAGTGAAGCCACTGGGATTGCTACCCATAACGGCTTGCCACAGCTCTTGGGTCACCTCGGTCTTGCCGATGCTGTAGGATTCGAGCGTCACCTCGTGGGCGGGCAACTCATCAACGTTGGCAACGCCAGCCTCGACCATTACCGAGTCCACACCCATGGTGAATGTGCCACCCTCGATGGGAACCATCTGGAACGAAACGCCATTGACGGTGTACATGCCAGGAATCGTGTTGTAATTCTGCATACGCTCGATAAATGCCTTGGCTGCATTCTTGAGCTCACCAAAGTTCTCATCCATCACTGAGCTGCAGTCGAGCAGCAGCATGACCAGTGCGCTGGAATAGGTGCTCTCCACGTCAGGCAGGCGGTCGGCCGAGAATTCGGTGCTGGCCTCCCAGGTTTCCTGATCCTCTACCCAGTACCACTCCTTGATATTCTTCTTCTCGATGCGCTCCTCGCTGTCGAGCTGGATGCCGTCAAACACGAGCGACACAAACATGCCGTCAACACTCGATGCGGCCACACTGTCGCCAGCATTGCAGGTCATGCCCTGATAGGTGATGTTGGTCA
Organism: uncultured Prevotellaceae bacterium; assembly: GCA_900319525.1. Taxonomy (GTDB): domain Bacteria; phylum Bacteroidota; class Bacteroidia; order Bacteroidales; family Muribaculaceae; genus Sodaliphilus. The sequence continues at coordinate 13,351 of ONOU01000022.1, forward strand.
AGCTGCGGGTCTTCAACGAGAAGATGCCCTCGATATATACCTGAGACTCCTCGACTGTGGCATCGTTCACCTCGTCAAAGGTGAAACGGATGCGCGTGCCCGTACCCACACCAGGGAATACCAAGGTCAGCTGCTCGGACATGTTGCGGCTCACCAGGTCATCGGCGATGGACTGGAACTTGGCGTTGGCCTCGGCAATCGAGCTGACCTCCATGGCCTTGGCCGAATCACTTGACAACGCATACAGATTGCTGCGGAACTGGTTGGCATCTTTCACATTGTCATTGAGCAGACCCACGGTATAGGCCTTGATGGGACGGCCATAAACGTGCTCATCAAGGATGCGGCCCTTCAAAGCCTCAGCATACTCGGCATCGGTCTCATATTTGTCGGTCATCATGAGCGAACCCTGATCCAGACCCTGCGTGAAGGTGACAACAGCGACATTCTGCAGGTGGTCGGGACGCATTGCAGTGTTGAGGGCATCAAGCGCCTTGTCAACCGAATAATAGAGCAAACGGCCGGGCTGCGCAGTCAGTCCGTCAACAAAGTCATTGAATCCGGCAATGGTTGTCGAGTCAAGATTGGCAAGTTCCTTGGTAATCAATGTCTGGTTGAAACCAGTGATTCCCATATAGATGCCAGTCTCCACAATGGGATTTACCGGGCCGTTAAGGATTAAATCAATCACATAGTTAATGTCGGCAATGTTGATCTCACCATCATGGTTCAGGTCGCCCTTGATGTCAAAGGTACTGCTCATGATGTGGTCAATCAGCACATTGATGTCGGCAATGTTCACCTCACCATCGGCATTAACGTCGCCCTCGATGTTGCTCGAGATGGGTCGCGGTGCGGCAAATGCCATTGCCACAGATAACAGGATCAAAGAAAAAAAGGTACTCAATCTCATATTCATTCAGTATTTTTATAGGTTGTTGATAATTACCATTGCTTTATTAAGAGGATGTGTCATTATCATGACGCTGCCTCACACATTAATTAACTTACAAAATTACAGCTATTTTGCCCAAAGCACAAAACTTTTGGGTACAATAGTTATTAACAATTTTCCCGTTTTAGGCATTTTTTGATGTATCTTTGCAGCCGGAATTACCCAAAACGGCAATTTTGGGTGTTATTTTTTATAGAACAATGGTATCGATCGTTCACCTTATAGGAGTTTTGGCCACCGTCGGCTTGTTGTTAGCAGTGAGTTGGTTGTCGGGCCGCCATGTCAAGGACGCACAGAGTTTCACCACGGGTGGCAACAGCGGCAGTTGGATGGTGTGCGGGGCATTGCTGGGCACGCTGGCAGGCGGGCAGAGCACCATCGGCACAGCCCAACTGGCCTTCAGCTACGGACTGTCGGCGTGGTGGTTCACCATCGGCGCAGGCCTGGGTTCACTGGTACTTGGACTGTTTTTTGCGGGACCACTGCGGCGCAGTGGTTGCACGACATTGCTCGAGGTGGTAAGCCGCGAGTATGGCCATAATGCCGAGACCGTGGGATCGATCCTTTTTCTTGTAGGAATCTTCATCAGCATCGTTTCACAAGTGATTTCCTCGTCGGCGATGATTGGCAGCCTGTTTGGCATATCTACCGTGTGGGCATCGCTCATCGGAGCAGTGCTCATCATGCTGCTGGTGCTATATGGCGGCATACGCAGTGCGGGCACGGGCGGTATCATCAAGCTCATCCTGCTGTACCTCTGCTCGCTGGTGGCAGGTATCATCGTGCTGCACATCGCTGGCGGACTGACAGGCCTGCGCAGTGGGGTTGACAGCATATACCACTCCTCTACCCTAACCCAGGTCAACGGCCTGAGCGATATCGAGAGCATCCATCACCGCTATGGCAGTCCCTTTGCCCGCGGATTCTTTAAGGACATGGGCGGTTGCCTGTCTCTCGTCCTAGGTGTGGTGTGCACCCAGAGCTATGCCCAGTGCATCTGGTCGGCCGCCTCGACGCCCAAGGCCCGCCGCGGAGCCCTGCTGTGCGCCTTGTTCATGCCCATCATCGGCGCTGCGTGCACGCTGGTGGGAATCTACATGCGCGGCCACTATGTCACCGCCGATGAGTTTGCCGCGCTGCAATCGGCCGGGGAGACCTTGCCCGCGGGCATCGGAATCATCGAGAACTCGGCCCAGGCTTTCCCGTCTTTCATCCTCCAGCACCTGCCGGCATGGCTAGGTGGCCTGATGCTCGGAACGATGCTCATCAACATCCTGGGGTGCGGCAGCGGACTCGCACTGGGCGCAGCCACCATTCTCGTGCGTGACGTGTATGGAAACATTCGCCGCCGCATGGGGCTGGCCGCCGGACGACTGTCCCAACTGATGCAGACGCGCCTGTCCATCATGGCCATCCTAGCGGTCGCAGTCATTGCAGCCCTGGTGTTCCACGGCAGTTTTATCAACGACCTGGGCTTCCTGTCACTGGGCCTGCGGGCGGTTGCCATCCTGTTCCCGCTGTGCTTTGCCCTGTGGCTACCCGGAAAATTCAACACCCACAGCATCCTGTTGTCGATGCCCGTCGGCGTGTGCTCCCTGCTGCTGGCCAACTCATTATCGCTTCCCGGCAATGCCGTTTACTACGGTTTGGGTGCCTCAATGATCACCATTCTTGTCTATAGGCCCCGAGAGGCGTAATAATTTCCCTAGCATCGTGGTGTTTATTCAAAAAAAATGCTATCTTTGTGCCCGCTAAAAAAACGAATACTCAAAACAATTATCAATGATAGAAAATTTTGCATCGACACTACTCAACGACCTGCACCGCTACCTGGTGGAGCGTGGTGCCCTAGATGAGCGCCTGCCCGAATGCCCCGACGTGGAAGCCAAGTGGGTTCCTGTGGCCGAGGCCTACCTGCCCGACGGAGCTCGCGAGTTCAACCTCTATCCCGTAGCATCTTTGGGATGGATGATGTTTATCGCGATGGCCATCGCCAAGTATTGGGACACGGACTGGGAGAAATATGCCCCAATCGGTGACTTGTATACGCCCATGCGCGACAAGCGGGGCTTTGACAACCTGGATGAGTACATCCTCGACGAGGTGCTCGACCTGCACGGCGATGATGCCGAGGCGATGCAGGATCTGGTGGGTGAATGTGCCATGCGTGCAAAGCGCGCCCTCTACAGCCAGGACATCGAGCCAGGTACAGCCGACGCGTTCAAGGGCTATGTGGCTTGCCTGCAATGCATGTATCAGCTGGGAATGGCTGTCCAGCTCAAGGCCATGGGGTACAGGATGACGAGGATTTAACTCGTTAAATCCTCGGGGCTAGGGTTTAGAGTCTAGAGTTTAGGGTTTAGAGAGACAAAAACAATTTAAAAATCGTCAATATGAAGAAAGTTTTATTGATTAACGGGTCTCCCCACGAGAGGGGGAACACCTATTTTGCCTTGAACGAGGCGGCAAAGGCACTCGACGAGGCTGGGATGAAGACTGAGATTGTATGGATCGGCACCAAGCCCGTGCGCGGCTGCGTCGCTTGCGGCACCTGCGCCACCAAGGGTGACGGCCATTGTGTGTTTAACGACGACTTGTGTAACGAAGTCATCGACAAGATGAACGAAGCCGATGGCCTGATTGTGGGTTCGCCCGTCTTTTACGGCACTCCCACTGGCAATGTGCTTAATCTGATACACCGCATGCTGTTTGCCGGCGCCCGCGTTGCCGGTAAACCCGTAGCAGCAGTAACCGTTTGCCGCCGTGGAGGTTCCACAGCCGCATTCCAGACGCTGCAGATGCCATTTCAGATGGTAAACATGCCACTGGTGACGTCGCAATACTGGAACATCGTCTTTGGCCGCGAGGCTGGAGAAGCACGCCTCGACGTCGAAGGCATGCAGACCATGCGCACCATGGCGCAAAACATGGCATGGATGATTCGCCAACTGAATTCAGGCACTGCTCAGCCCCCCAAGTACGAGCCCTGGCAAGGTATGCACTTCATCCGCTGATGATTGCCGACAAAGACCCGATGGGACATGCCATCGCCGATTTCCACGCCACTGGCAAAGCGGCGCGGCTGCGTGTGTTCTCGCCCATGTTTGATGAGGACGAAATTCCCGTCACTACCCTATTCCGCTCGATAGACGACATGCCCGTCATTGAGCAGGAGGCCCTCAAGGCGGCACGCGGCAGCATCCTGGATGTGGGTGGCGGCGCCGGTTGTCACTCGCTGGCACTGCAGGCCATGGGCAAGGCCGTGACGGCCATCGACATCTCGCCACTGGCAGTGGCGACCATGCGCGAGCTCGGCGTGAGGGACGTGCGGGAGCAGGACTTCTTCACGTTCAATGGGCAGTATGACACCATCCTGATGCTGATGAACGGCATCGGCATCGTGGGCAGCATCTCGCGATTGCCGGCCTTCTTCATGCAGGCCGACGCGCTGTTGGCCCCTGGAGGGCAGCTGCTGTGCGACTCTAGCGACATCTGCTATATCTATGAGGATGAGGACGGTTTTATCGACCTCACCGGGGTTGAGGGCTACTATGGCGAGCTGACATACCAGATGCAGTACCGTGGTGTGAAGGGTGATCCGTTCCCCTGGCTCTTCATCGACCCCGAAACACTGCGTGAGCAGGCTGCACAGCATGGATTCAACTGCGAGATACTCGCCCGAGGCGAGCACTATGACTACCTGGCGCGCCTCACCCGTCACTAATAAAAACAACTGAATAGTCTGATATTCCTGATTGGCCCCAGCCTGCTTTTTTGCAGCGTGGTGTTGAGGGCCATTTAAGATGTTTCAGACTATTCAGTTGTTTCGATAAGAAAGGTGGTTTTCATGGTATTGGATTCAAGGATCATGTGGTGGCCTGAAGCAAGGCGGCGATGTCGTCGGCAGTGTCAGGGTTGTCGATGAGGTACTGCTTGGCGGCTTCACGACCCTGACCCAGACGCATGTCTTGCCAGCTGAACCATGAACCGCTCTTCTTGACAATACCCGCATCCACTCCCATGTCAATGAGTTCGCCGGCTCGGCTGATGCCCGAGCCATAGATGACGTCAAACTCCGCCTTGCGGAATGGGGGCGCCACCTTGTTTTTCACGACCTTGACACGCGTTTGGGCACCCAGAACGCGATCGCCTTCCTTGATGTGCGCCAAGCGACGGATGTCGAGTCGCACGCTGCTGTAGAACTTCAGGGCGTTGCCACCAGTGGTCGTCTCGGGATTACCGAACATCACCCCCAGCTTCTCGCGCAACTGATTGATGAAGATGCAGCAGGTGCGCGTCTTGGCAATGGTAGCAGTGAGTTTCCTCAGGGCCTGGCTCATCAGGCGTGCCTGCAGTCCCATCTTGCTCTCGCCCATCTCTCCCTCGATTTCGGCCTTGGGAGTGAGTGCCGCAACACTGTCGATGACAATGACGTCGATAGCGGCCGAACGGATGAGCTGATCAGCTATTTCCAGCGCCTGCTCACCGTTGTCGGGCTGACTGATCCACAGGTTGCGCGTGTTCACGCCAACGGCCTCGGCATAGTTGCGGTCAAAGGCGTGCTCGGCGTCGATATAGGCCGCAATGCCTCCCATCTGCTGTGCCTGGGCAATGGCATGCAGGGCCAGCGTGGTCTTGCCCGATGCCTCGGGACCATAAATCTCGATGATGCGGCCGCGCGGATAACCGCCCACACCGAGTGCCTTGTCCAGACCAATGGAGCCGGTGGGGATGACATCAACGTGCTCGATGCTCTCGTCATTCATGCGCATGATGGCACAGGAGCCGAAGGCCTTCTCTATCTTGGCAACAGCATTCTGCATCACTTGCAGCTTCATGGGATCGATCTCGACCGCACGGGGCGTGTGAGGCGCGGTCTCATTCACATGGTTTGTCACAATGTCGGGCGTTGCGATGCACAATACCTGCTGCCCGTCAATCATCACTTCTTGTTTCAAAATCTGCTCAGTCATAGTTATGTTAGTTTTTAGTTGTTAGTTGTTTTAGGTTGACGGTGCAAAGGAACTATGACAATGTGCAATTTTGTGGCACTAGCGAGAGAAAGAAGGTTAAATCAAGATAAAAAGCTGACTATCCCTAAGAATACTTGACAGATTTGAGAGCGATTAACTAAGTTGGTTTACACTAATTTTATTGCTCGCCTAAACAGGGTTGACAGTATGGCGGTTTAATCTCTGGCTGATAGGTGAAAAGAGCCGCGGCAGGGTTGCTGTCGCGGCTGGTGATAATGTGTCGTCGATGTAAAAAAATCAGAACTCGGCGTTGTTGGGCGTGCGGGGGAACGGGATGACGTCACGGATGTTGGCCATACCGGTCACGAACAGGATCAGGCGCTCGAAGCCCAGACCGAAGCCGCTGTGAGGCACGGTGCCAAAGCGGCGGGTATCGAGGTACCACCACATGTCCTTCATGGGGATGCCGCGACGCTCAATCTCGCTCATGAGCTTGTCGTAGTCGGCCTCACGCTCGCTGCCACCAATGATCTCGCCGATCATGGGGAAGAGGACGTCCATGGCGCGAACGGTCTTGCCGTCCTCGTTCTGCTTCATGTAGAAGGCCTTGATCTCACGCGGGTAGTCGGTGAGGATAACGGGGCGCTTGAAGTGCTCCTCGACGAGGTAGCGCTCGTGCTCGCTCTGCAGGTCCACACCCCAGTCCACGGGGAATTCAAATTTCTTCTTAGCCTGCTTGAGGATTTCGATGCCCTCGGTATAGGTCAGGCGCACAAACGGCTCCTTGAGGACACTGTGCAGACGATCAATCAGCGTGTTGTCATACATCTTGTTGAGGAACTCGATGTCGTCCTGGCAATGCTCCAGTGCATAGTTGACACAGAACTTGATGAACTCCTCGGCCAGATCCATGTTGTCGGTGATGTCATAGAATGCCATCTCGGGCTCGATCATCCAGAACTCGGCCAGGTGTCGAGGCGTGTTGCTGTTCTCGGCACGGAAGGTGGGTCCAAAGGTGTAAATAGCACCTAGAGCGGTGGCACCCAGCTCACCCTCGAGCTGACCCGACACGGTCAAGCTGGTGGATTTGCCGAAGAAGTCCTTCGAGTAGTCGGTCTTGCCGTCCTCGGTCTTGGGCAGGTCACCCAGATCGAGCGTGGTCACCTGGAACATGTCGCCGGCACCCTCACAGTCGCTGGCTGTGATCAAGGGGGTATTCAGGTAGAAGAAACCCTTGTCGTTAAAGAACTTGTGGATGGCAAATGCCAGATGGTGACGGATGCGGAAGATGGCACCGAAGGTGTTGGTGCGCATGCGCAGGTGCGCCTTGGTGCGCAGGAACTCCAGCGTGTGACCTTTCTTCTGCATGGGATAATCATCGTCGCAGGTGCCATAGATTTCGACAGTCTGGGCCTGAACCTCGACGGTCTGACCCTTACCCTGTGACTGGACAAGCTGTCCCTCGACGTGGAGACTGGCTCCAGTGGTAATGGGACGCAACTCCTCCTCACTGAACTTCTCGAGGTCGATGACGATCTGCAGGTTGTTGATGGTCGAGCCATCGTTCAAGGCGATAAACTGGACAAACTTGTTACCACGGCGGCTGCGTACCCAGCCCTTGACACAAACCTGTTGACCCACGAGTGCGGGATCAAAGATGTCGACGATTTTAGTGCGTTTCAAAGCCATTGTCTTTAATTAGAATTCTATTATTGTTTTTTATCCGTCAATAAAACCACCTCCCGCTAGGCCGCAAAGTCTCATAGTAAGTAATACCATGTGTGTTAAAACCTTAGCGCCCTAGCGTGAGTCAGTTCCATATCAGGAATATTGTTTGTGTTGTTTATTCAAACGAGTTCTGCTTCAAGAAGTTGACCTCTTCCTGAGTGAGGTAGCGCCAGCGGCCGCGGGGCAGGTTCTTCTTGGTGAGGCCTGCAAAGTAAACGCGGTCGAGCTTCACCACATGGTAACCCAGCGATTCAAAAATGCGGCGCACGACGCGGTTGCGTCCCGAGTGGATCTCGATACCGGCCTGCTTGCGGTCGGTGGGCGAGACGTAGCTCACTGCATCGGCGTGGATGGGGCCATCATCGAGCTCAACGCCGTCGGCAATGTGCTGCATGTCCTCCTCGCTGATGGGCTTGTCGGTCCACACTTGGTAGATTTTCTTCTTGACATACTGCGGGTGGGCGAGCTTAGCGGCCAGGTCACCATCGTTAGTGAGCAAGAGCACACCAGTGGTGTTGCGGTCGAGTCGTCCCACGGGATAGATGCGCTCCTCACAGGCACCCTTGACCAGATCCATAACGGTCTTGCGGCCATTGGGGTCATCGCTGGTAGTGACGCAATCTTTGGGTTTATTGAGCAGGATGTAGCACTTCTTCTCGGTGGTGACAACCTGATCGTTATACTCTACAATATCCTTAGGGGTAATCTTCATGCCCAGCTCGGTCACGACATTGCCGTTAACCTTTACCAAGCCCTTCTGGATATATTCATCGGCCACACGACGCGAGCAGATGCCGGCGTTGGCCATGAACTTGTTGAGGCGAACCTCCATGTTGGGATCGATAGCGGGCTCTTCATAGATAATGCGCTGGGGCTTGGGCGTGAAACGCATCTGGGGCTTGGGGCCTTGACGCTTGGGGCGCTGCTGATAGCCACCCTGACGCTGCTGGTAACCGCCGCCCTGGCGCTGCTGATAGCCACCCTGGCGCTGCTGGTAACCGCCGCCCTGGCGCTGCTGATAGCCACCCTGGCGCTGCTGGTAACCGCCTTGACGCTGCTGGTAACCACCCTGGCGCTGCTGGTAGCCGCCCTGGCGCTGCTGGTAACCGCCCTGGCGCTGCTGATAGCCGCCCTGGCGCTGCTGGTAACCGCCCTGACGGGGCTGATAACCGCCCTGGCGCTGCTGGTAATTGCCCTGCTGCTGTTCGGGAGTGATCTGTGTTCCTTCAGCATTAGTGTCTTGTTCGCCTACGGCCTGAGGCTGCTGGTAGCGCTGTTGATAACGAGGCTGATAGCCACCCTGGCGCTGCTGGTAACCGCCCTGACGAGGCTGGTAACCACCTTGACGCTGGTAGCCACCTTGACGCTGCTGGTATCCACCCTGATGACGGGGCTGATAACCACCTTGACGGGGCTGATAACCTTGATTGTAATACCCTTGCTGACGCTGCTGGTAGCCTTCCTGCTGCTGGAATCCCTCGGATGCTGACGGGTTCTCATCGCCTTGATTAGGTTCGTGAGCTTTGTACTCCACTTTCTCGTAGCGGACATTCTCCATGTTCTCATCAAGATTGGCCTCACCGATTCTGGGCCTCTTGGGTTTCTTCAAATTCTCGTCCATCGTAACAAAATTGGTTAGAGTTTGATAATGAAAAAAAAGTAAACAATAAAATATGATATATAGTGGCCTCGCGGCCGTTCACACTAGTAAAAAACGTTTTCTTACACTTTATTTCTATAAAATATGGTGGGCAGTGAGGGATTCGAACCCCCGACCCTCTGCTTGTAAGGCAGATGCTCTGAACCAACTGCGCTAACTGCCCATTTCATCATCGTGAAATGCTCTGCAAAATTAAGCTAAACTTTCGACATACCCAAATATTTAATGAAATTTATCAATTTCGCTCGCGTTGCGTTAACTTCTCGGCCAAAACGCCCATCGAATAATCACGCGAAGTCGCAAAGCCGCTATGTGAGGTTCGAGTCGCGGGCGGTTTAGGGTTTAAAATAGCCATCCGCGCTCAATTAAGAGTGCGGATGGCCATTCGTTATATCCGATAAATTCGTCGAAGAGATGAATTTGTCGATTGTGCGGGATTACAGGTTGGGGTTGATCTTGTTCCACTCGCTGATGGGAGGAACGATGTTCAGCTCAACGAGCTCGTCACGCATCTTGCACAGGTGCTCATAGCTGGCATCGAGCTTGGCGTTCTCCTCGGGGGTACCCTGGGGCACCTTGTAGGATGCGCCGTTCTCGTCCAGAACGGTGTCCATGGCCATCATGATGTGGTTGTACTTGTCGTTGCTCACGTAGGTACCAACGGGGAAACGGAACTTCTCGCCACCCATGACCGAACGGATCATCTCGACAGACATCTGAGCGGGGCTCTGGAACGAGCTGCGGCCGCGCAGTTCGATGATCTTGGCGCCACCCTTGGTAACGTCGGTCTTCATCTGCTCCCACTCCTCGGCGGGGAACTCGTCGGTGCCGATGATGTCGGTCAGCTTGCGGCCGGCGATCTCAACGTGGCTGCCAAACACTGCCATCTGCTCACCGTGGCCACCATAGGTAGCGCAGCCCGTGATCTCGTTACGCATCACGTTGAACTTCTTGGCCAGGGCGCTCTGCAGGCGGGTTGTGTCGAGAGCGGCCAGGGTGGTTACCTGGTTGGGCTTCAAGCCACTGTACAGCAGGGTTACCAGACCAGTCAGGTCAGCGGGGTTGAAGATGATGATGACGTGCTTCACGTCGGGGCAGTAGTTCTTGATGTCCTTACCCAGGCCCTCAGCGATCTCGCAGTTGCCCTTGAGCAGGTCCTCGCGGGTCATACCGGCCTTGCGGGGAGCGCCACCGCTCGAGATGACATATTTAGCACCGGTAAATGCTTCCTTTACATCGGTGGTAGCGGTGATGTTCACGTCATTGAAACCGCTCTGGCGCATCTCCTCGGCCACACCCTCGGGCGAGAATACGTCATACAGGCAGATGTTGGTGGTCAAGCCCATAGTGAGGGCGGTCTGAACCATGTTTGAGCCGATCATGCCGGCAGCGCCGACGATGACCAATTTGTCATTAGTTAAAGCCATAATGTTATGTTTTTAAAATCTTTTTTTGTAGTTACATTGAAATTTTACCACTGCAAAGGTAGTGCTTTTGGGGGAGAGTCACAAGCAAAATGCAAGTTATTAAGATTAAATATTGTGAAATCAGCCCCCATCCGTGGCAAAATGACTAACTTTGTCCCGGTTAATCAGAATCTAAAGAGATGGAACAGGAATTTGCATCAAGGCTGTTGGAGGCTGCGGTCAGTGAGTTTGCCAAGTTGCCGGGCATCGGGCGCAAGACGGCGCTCCGCCTCGTGTTGCACTTGTTGAAGCAGGACGAGCAGGAGGCTGTCAACTTTGGCGAGGCGATCATCAAGATGCGCCGCGAGATACGCTATTGCAAGGTGTGCCACAACATCAGCGAGACCGAGGTGTGCCCCATCTGCAGCAATCCATCGCGCGACGCGGGCACCATCTGCGTGGTCGAGAACGTCAAGGACGTGATGAGCATCGAGAACACCCACCAGCACCATGGGCTGTACCATGTGCTGGGTGGCCTCATCTCGCCTATGGACGGCATCGGGCCTGCCGACATCGAGGTCGACAGCCTGGAGGAGCGCGTCAAGGCCGGCGGCATCAAGGAGGTCATCCTGGCGCTGAGCGCGACGATGGAGGGCGACACGACCAACTTCTACATCTTCCGCCGCCTGGCCCCCTACCCCGACGTCAAAATCACCATTCTGGCCCGCGGCGTGAGCGTGGGTAATGAGATCGAATATACCGACGAACTGACCCTGGGGCGGTCGATCATGAACCGCACCCTCTTCAGCGACACCTTCCACAAGGAGTGAACCCTACAATTCAAAAAAAGAACTGCAGATATCAATATGCGGGAGAAGTGGACATTTCTTAATCAAGTCTAATGGCAAGGCGCAAACCGGTCACATGATTCCGGCCTGAAGGATTGCCTGATTCACGCCACACCACCTGGCAATATTGGGCATCGGCGAACCAGCAACCGCCACGGGCCACACGTTCAGTGCCATCGTAGGAGCCTACCGGATCGTATATATCTCCCCAGCTATAGTCGCCATACCAGTCATTGACCCACTCCATCACGTTGCCGCTCATGTCAAACAGGCCTAATTCATTGGGAGCCTTGCTCGCTACTGTCTGAGTACCATAACGATCGGTCTGCGACAGGGTGTTATTCTTATACCACGCGACATCGTTGATGTTGTTGCTTCCCGCATAAGTAAATCCGTGGCTCATCATTGCGCCGTGAGCGGCATATTCCCACTGGGCCTCGGAGGGAAGACAGAACTGACGGCCTGTCAATTCATTCAATTTGGCAATGAATTCCTGACAGTCTTCCCAAGACACCGTCTCCACTGGGCGTAGCAGGTTTTCGGTATATCCGTTAGCGGGTGTAAAATAACTGGGATTGTCACCCATCACGGCTTTCCACAACTCCTGAGTTACCTCGGTCACACCGATATAGTAAGGCGAGAGTGTGACCTCATGTGGGTCCCCGCTGTTATCGGGATACAAGACTTCACCATTTATAGTGCCCATTGAGAACTTGCCGCCCGAAACGTAGGCCATATTAAAGGACACGCCGTTGACCGTAAAACCTTCTTGACCGAGTACCGTAACTTCGAGTTGTGCTTTCTCACCGGTGTATTCATTAACAACCACAACAGTGCCCGATGCAGGACTGGTGGCAGTAACGATAAGTTTCTCGCCATTGACCGTACAGTTGACGCCTTCAGGCTTCTGGATTGAATACTTGCCCCATCCATAATTGATGTCAACCGATCTGCTCTCACCAACAGATAGGGTCATCTCCCTCTCAGAAAGATAGATTTGGGGATAATTGTCTTCACCTCCGATGACGAGGCGCAGTCCCATGCGATTATTTTTCTCCGACGGCCAACTGCTGCCATAGACAAGCACACCGCAGTTCTCCTGGGTGCTGGACCAGCAACCGCCACGGCGCATCCGGTGAGTGCCTGTGGGCATGCCTGCATTGGAGAATGGCTCGTAATGATTGAAACCGTCGCTCCAATCCTGACACCATTCCCACACATTACCATTCATGTCATGGATTCCCAATTCGTTGGGCGACTTAGTGCCAACCGGTTGAGTGCTCTGTGACGGGATGTTGCCCTTATACCAAGCCACGTCGTTGATGTCATTGCCGCCACTATATTCGGTAGCCTGCCTCAGATGCCCACCACATGCGGCATACTCCCACTCGGCCTCGGTGGGCAAGCGGAAGCGCAAACCCGTCATCTCATTTAGCTTGATAATAAACTCTTGGCAATCGTCCCACGAAACCTGTTCCACGGGGCGTTTCGGGTCTCCTTTGAAGTAACTCGGGTTAGTGCCCATTACCGCTTGCCACAACTCCTGAGTCACCTCAGTCTTGCCGATGCAGTAATCCGATAGCTCGATCCTGTAAGAATCGGCAGCTTCCCAGTCAAAGGATTGGACACCAGCTTCCCAATTACGACCCAACGAGAACGAGCCTCCTTCGACAGCCACCATCGAGAACGTCACGCCATTGACCGTGTAGTTCTCTACGGGTTTAACGATGACTGCGAGCACTGCAGTCACACCAGTGGCAGCGTCGATAACATGAACGGTGGTCGTGCCTGCGGCGGCACCCTTCATGACAAGTTTGCCGCCAACGACCTCGCAATCAAGCATCTCGCTGCCGCTCACGATCCTATAGTCACCGCAACCATTGATGAAATCGACCGACCGGCTATCGCCAACCGCGACAGTCACCACGCTCTCGGCAAAACGGAATTTGGCACTATTATCATCATCGAGGACAAGGCGCAAGCCATGATGTTCATTGCCATTCAGCCCGCCGAAGGGAATTGAGACACGGCATTCGGGAGCCGAGCTGGCCCAGCTACCGCCACGGCAAACGCGCAGTTGGCCATAATTTGGTCCGATTGGATCGGTATCAGGATTGGAGCTATATTGTCCCTCATAATCCTGGCACCATTCCAACACATTGCCGCTCATGTCATACAGGCCCAGTTCATTGGGTGCCTTGGTAGCGATGGGCTGAGTGCCATAAAGAGAAATCATTGCACTTTCGTGAGTCGGGGCATTACCATAATACCAGCCACACTCGTCAATGTCATTGCTGCCACTGTATTTGTAGCCCTGGCTCCGGTTGCCGCCACGGGCTGCAAACTCCCATTCGGCTTCGGTAGGCAAGCGAAACTGCTTTCCTGTCAAGGCGTTCAACTTGAGGATAAACTCATAACAAGAGTGCCACGACACATTCTCGACAGGCAGGTTATCTTGAAACCTGAAGTAACTCGGATGGACACCCATCACCGCCTTCCATAAGCTCTGGCTCACCTCGGTCTGGCCAATGCTGTAACCAGACAGTTTGACCTCGTGAGCGACGGGATAGCACTCCGGCGAGTTATTGTAAGGCTCATCGCCTTGATCAGGAGTAGCGCCCATCATGAATGAGCCGCCCTCGACGGTTACCATCGTGAACGTCACACCGTTCACGGTGAAAGTTTCAGTCACAGGCTGATACCCGTCACCTGGCCACGTGCCACCCAACAGGTAATCAATTAGATCGGTCACATCGCTAATGTTGACCACACCATCACGGTTCACGTCGGCATTGTCGGCACTAAAGTCGCCTGAATCACCTCCCATCAAATGGTCAATCAGATCGGTCACATCACCGATGTTGACATCAGCGTCGCAGTTCACGTCACCCAAAGTGGCCACACCGTCAGATGCTTGAGCTCCCAGGGGTAATGCCAAAACCGCTACTAACATGATAATAGATTGTACAATTCTTTTCATGTTGATTTTTAATACATTAGGTTTAGTTAGGTTTCAAGGCGCAAAGATAGTAATAAAAATACAATTTCAAAACAATATATACAAAAAAAGATAGCGATACACGATAAGATATATGCTCCAAGATACCAAGATGCGCAATAGCCTTTCATTCACAAATCTTGGCAAAATGCTTGCACACTCCAAGGATTATCACGAAATTTGCGTACAAGTTGAGCATAAGCTGACTTACATTCAGTGTCCTCATTGACATAAATGATTAAGAATCAGCAACGTGCAAGGCTTTTAAACTATCAGACATTGATCTTTTGAGTTGAACAATCACCAAGATGGCCGACAACGATTTTGCATACCGCCAGGAGGACGCCGAGAAGCGCCGCCGGCGCCGCGAGCAGGAGCGGCAGCGCCGCTTGCGCCACGCCCGCGAGGAATACATCAAGAAGAAACACCAACATCAAGAAGACTAGTAATGAAGATCAAGGACATACTTGGCAGGGCCTACAATGCATTGGAATTTGTGGTGGTTATCGCCACCATGATCTATATTGTGGCGATGCGTTTTGGCGATGTGACTCATGACCGCATCGAGTATCTGGACCGATGGGAATATGCGATCATCGGGTTGGCATGGCTGTTTTTCATCGGTCTGCCCATCATCCTTATCTATCTCATTTCGCTTGTCCGTGCCATCCCCTTGCGCAACACCCGGCAAAAGACCATGATGGCCTTGCATGTGCTGAACGTGGGCTTGTGGGGCATTTTCTACCTGGCTCTGCCCAAGTCGGAACCCTGCACTGCCGCACAGATGGAGGCACATTACTTGTCCCATCACGACGAGATTCACGACCTGATCGCTTACACCAAAAGTTGCCTCGACGACTCCACCACCATCGACTATCAGGCCGAGGGCGAAACGATTGACCGACTGATGGTGTGTTGCCCCCGTGGGTGCTGGCATGACATGATGAATAACCAAAGCATGAAAGATTTAACACTGTCAAGTGTAGGGATTACACCCGCTCAGTTCGACACTATCAATGCCAAGATGAGGCAGGCAGGCGTGATCGGCTTCGAGATTAACCGCAACGGCAGGGAGCATCAGTCCTATGTCAAGTTCCGCCGTTATGGCACCACCCTCTATCAGTACGTCATTATCCACGACCCCAGCCAGTACATCGACACCCACGGTGCCCCGCTCGACGTCCAGTACGGCATTCCCTATAACGACAGCATCCTGTTTCAGAGCGCCGGCAACCTCGTCTGTCACCGATTCCCCGACCCCCTCTGTCGTCGGCATTTTAATCAAAATATTTGTTGTTACGGTTGTCGATTAGTTGTCCTTGTTGTCTGAAAAGAGGGTATGGGCGAGGTGGAGGACCTGGGCGGTGAAGTCGTCGGGAGGGAGGGCGCTGGAGAGCCAGTGGATGGGGGTGCCGCGTTTTTCCATGCCGCGGAACCAGGTCATCTGACGCTTGGCGAATTGGTGGATGGCGATTTCGAGCTGGCGGAACATTTCCTCTTCACTTAACTGGCCGATGACGTATTGGGTGACGAATTTGTATTCCAGGCCGTAATAGATGAGATCCTCGGGGTCAATGCCCTCGACGTTGATGAGGCATCGCACCTCGTCGATCATGCCCTCGTCCAAGCGAGCACGCAGGCGGCGGCTGATGCGCTCGCGGCGGGTGTCACGATCGACCTCGACACCGATGACCAATGCGTTCTCCATGGGGTGCGGCTCTGTGAGGGCCTTGAGCTCGGGGTGCAACTCATAGTAGCGGCAGATCTCGATGGCACGTGTGGCACGCGCCACGGTGTCGATGTCGCTGTTGTTGCGCAGGGTCTTCATGGTCTTGAGCAGGGCGGTCAATTCCTCGAGCGACTTGCCTGCCAGCTCGGCGCGCAGCTCCTCGTCGCGGGGCACAGGCGGCAGCTTGATGCCCTTGACGACGGTCTCGACATACATACCCGTGCCACCGCACATGATGACGGGCTTGCCGCGACCGCGGATGTCGTCATAGGCCCGTTCAAAGTCCTCCAGGAACTCATACAAGCTGTAACGATAGCCCGCGGGGCGGATGTCGATGAGGTGATAGGGCACGTCGCCATACTCGGCCAGGTCCTTGCCCGTGCCGATGTCCATACCACGATAAATCTGACGTGAGTCGGCGCTGATGATCTCGCCGCCAATCGCCTTGGCCAGATGCACCGCCCGCGCCGTCTTGCCCGTCGCCGTGGGCCCCGTCACCACAAAAAACACATCCCTATAATCCATTCTGCTTATTTATGTGAATTGTTAAAAAGACAAGAAAGACAAGAAGGACAAAAAATATTATATGAAAAAATTGTCTTTGTTGTCTTTCTTGTCTTCTAAAAAGTCATTTACTTGAGGTATTGGTCGTAGAACTCGAGGGCGCGCTTGTAGACGACGTAGCGGGCCGAGCAGTCGCGGATGCTGTGGTTCATGTTGGGGAAGACCATCATGTCACAGGTGCGGTTCATATCGACCAGCTTGGATACATACTGCATCGAGTTGACAATGTGCACATTGTCATCGGCACTGCCGAACATGATGAGCACGCGACAGTTAAGGTTCTCGGCACGGTTGAGCGGGAAGTTGCTGTAACCCTCGGGATTCTCCTGGGGCGTGCGCATATAGCGCTCGGTGTAGATGCTGTCATAGAAGCGCCAGGTGGTCACCGGGGCGATGCTCACACCACAGGCATAGTTGCTACCGGGCTCACTCATCGCCATGAGCGTCTGGAAACCGCCGTAGCTCCAACCCATGATGCCGATGTGGTCGGCGTCAACCCACGGCTGGCTAGCCATGTAATGGGCAGCAGCCACAGCGTCCTCAGTCTCGTATTTACCCAGGTTCAGATAGGTGACCGACTCGAAGTCCTTGCCACGGAATCCCGTGCCACGGCTGTCGACCTCGCAGATGATGTAGCCCTGTGTGGCAAAGTACTGTTCCCAGCCCATGCGCCACTTGTTGAGCACCTCCTGCGAACCGGGGCCGTTATAATGCTCCATGATGACCGGATATTTTTTCGTCGGGTCAAAGTCCACGGGCTTGATCATGTATCCATTGAGGGTGTAACCGTCATGCTCCATGGTGAAGAACTCCTTCTTGGGGACATCCACGGCGGTATAGCGGCGGGCATACTCCTCATTGAGCTGCAGGTCGCGCACGCGGCGGCCCTTGCGGTCGTAGATGCGGTACTGGTCGGGGGTTGATGCATCGCTGTAGCGGCCCACATAGTAGGTGAAGTCGCCATTGAAGATGGCCGATGCCGTGCCCTGGCCGTCAACGGCAGAGGGCGCCAAGCGGGTCACCTTGCCCTTGGCGTCAACGCACTCAACCACGCGGTTGAGCGGCCCGCACGAGGCTTGATAGTAGAATCGCTTGGTGGCCTTGTCATAGCCGTAGAACTGCGAGATGATTTTATTGTTGTCGTTGGTGAGCTGGCGCATGAGGTTGCCGTCCAGGTCATACTGGTAGAGCTGCATGTAGCCCGAGCGCTCGCTGGGAATGACGAAGAAGTCCTTCTCGTACTGCACCTGCTGACTGGTCTCGGCATCAACCCAGGTGTCTGAGGTCTCGTGATAGACCTGATGGGCATGGTTGGTTTTGGGATTGACGGCATAGATGCGCAAGTCGTTCTGGTGACGGTTCAGGCGCTGTACCATCAGCCTGTCGGGATTGGGGCTGAAGGTAATGTGACAAACGTAATCCTCCTCGTCGAGCGGCACATTGAGTTTCTGGAAAGTACCATCGATCACGTCATAGCAGTGCACACTCACCACCGAGTTCTTCTCGCCAGCCACCGGGTACTTGAAGTCGTAGCGCCCAGGATAGAGCGCATACTCGTCCTTGGGGTTGCAGGTGCCCTGATAGATGATCATCGAGGCCATCTTCACCTGGCTCTCGTCCCAGCGCAGGAAGGCCAGGGAGCGGCTGTCGCTCGACCAGTTGAGGGTGTTGAGCATGCCCAGTTCCTCCTGATAGACCCAGTCGGGGACGCCATAGATGATCTTGTTCTTCTCGCCGTCACGCGTCACCTGCACGGTAGTGCCGTCAACCAGGTTGCGCACATACACGTTATTGCCCTTGACATAGGCCACACGCTTGCCGTCGGGCGACAGGGTGGCGATTTCCTCGCCGCCGCCCTCGCTCAGTGCCTTCATCGTCCCGTTCTTGAGGTCATAGACATAATAGTCGGCGCTGAAGCTATAACGGTATATCTCCTGCGAGTTGTTCCACAGCAGGACGTAGGCGCCGTCGGCAGTAACCTCAAAGTCGTCCCAGCCCGTCACCTTCTGGTCACGGGTATCAACCAGAACGCTCTCGTCGCCCTTGGCGTAGCTGATGCGGTTGATGGCGTTGCCGTCATCGCTCAAGCGGTAAAAATAGCGGCCGTCGCTCTTGGCGGGCTGCATCGCTCCGATGCCGCGAGGCGAGCTGCCGCGCAGCACACATTCCTCGAGGGTTAATGCGCCGGCACTCATTGAAATCAGGAGGGTCGCAAGTGTTAAAATTATCTTATTCATTGGTTGTTCTTTGATTTATGGCCGCGATAATACCACGGCACAAGTAACTGGTTTTTAAAGGTTTAAGTTAAGTATTTGGTTAGCACTGTCCTTGGTATTGACTTTCTCGATGATGTGGCGGACGATACCCTGCTCGTCGATGATGAAAGTGGTGCGCACGGTACCCATGTAGGTGCGGCCCGCCATCTTCTTCTCGCGCCAGACGCCAAAGGCCTGGTTCAGTGTTGTGTCCTCGTCGGCAATGAGGGGGAACGGCAGGCTGTATTTCTCGGCAAACTTCTGGTGGCTCTTGGCGCTGTCCTTGCTGACGCCCAGCAGGGCATACCCCGCACGTTTCAATGCTCCATAGCCATCAGCGAGGCTGCAAGCCTCGGCAGTACAGCCAGGGGTATTGTCCTTAGGATAGAAATAGATAATCAGTTTCTTACCAGCATAGTCACTGGCTTTCACTTCGTTGCCATTCATGTCAACGCCCAGGTTCTCGGGAATCTTGTCTCCAATCTTCATTTTACGTTTAGTTTTAAAGTTTATTTAACCCACAAATATACTACAAATTCCCGAACAATCCTCCCCAAAGCCTCAATTTTGAAAAATAAAAGCTTCGGTGGAAGGCAACAATTCAGCCAGACAGTTAAATTTTGCGAAATAATTTCGCGAATTGGGCCCAAGATTTGTACATCTTATAAAAAAAGAGTACTTTTGCAGGCTAAATGCGCAAAAACGAGATTTAATGATCAAGAGATTGACAATAATGATGGCATTGGCCTTTGTGCTGATGGGATGTGGCGAGTACAACAAGGTGATGAAAAGCAATGACCTGGAGTACAAATATGCCTATGCCAAAAAAGCGTTTGAGAACAAGCGCTATGCACAGACCTACACCATCCTGACCGACCTGGTGCCCTTGTTCCGCGGCACTCCCCATGCCGAGGAGTCGCTGTATCTGCTGGCACTGAGCTACTATGAGAACAAGGATTACATCAGCTCCGGTTCTTACTTCAAGCAGTATTACCAGCGCTATCCACGTGGTCAATATGCCGAGTTGGCCCGATTCTATGCCGGCTACGGGTTCTATCTGGACTCGCCTGACGCTCAGCTGGACCAGAGTGAGACCATCCGTGCGATGGAAGAGTTGCAGGCATTCCTCGATTACTTCCCCACGAGCGAGAAGGCATCGATTGCCCAGAGTGCCGTATTTGAGCTACAGGACAAGCTGGTGCTCAAGGAGTTGCAGAATGCCACACTGTACTACAATCTGGGCAACTACATGGGCAACAACTACGAGAGCGCTGTAATCACTGCCCAGAACGCGATCAAGTCCTATCCTTACAGCAAGTACAAGGAGGAGCTGGAGATGCTCGTGCTGCGTGCCCGCTACCGTGAGGCCGCCGAGAGTGTCGAGGAGAAGAAGGTGGAACGCTTCCGCACCGTCATTGACGAGTATTACTCGTTTATCAACGACTACCCTGACAGCAAGATGCGTAAAGAGGCCGACAACATCTTCAAGATCGCCAACAAGCACGTCAACAACAATTGATCAAGGAAACAAATAACACATTATTATATAATTTCAAGTAAGACATGGATTACAAGAGAACCAATGCTCCACTGACAACAACCGTGCATGACATCATCGAGATGGCAGAGCCCACGGGCAACATCTATGAGACCGTTTGCATCATCAGCAAGCGCGCCAACCAGATTGCCGCCGAGATGAAGTCTGACCTTGAGAAGAAGCTCCAGGAGTTCGCCACGCTGAACGACAACCTCGAGGAGATCAGCGAGAACCGTGAGCAAATCGAGATCTCGAAATACTACGAGAAGCTCCCCAAGCCGACGCTGATAGCCACCCAGGAGTACCTGGAAGGCAAGCTGGCCTATCGCAACCTGGCTAAAGAAAAAGACGAATTTTGATTTGTTGATTAACGGCGTTCCCCTGGGGGCGCCGTTAACACATATATAGGACAATGTGAAGACACGGAATCGAGCTCACGCGAGATGACGGCACGGCCATTATTCCAGGCGGGCCGCGGCGAGGGTGAATAGGGAAACCCGTGTGCCAGGAATGGACTTCAAGAGCGAGGCACACACGGTGAGTGTGGAGCCTGTGGTGACCACATCATCAACAAGAAGGATATGCATGCCGGCCAGCAGGTCGGCATTTTTGTCTTTCAGGGCGTAATTGCCCTGGATGTTCTGCCAGCGTTCCAGTGCGCCCTTGTGGGTTTGAGTGCCGTGGGGACGGATGGCCTTCAAGGCATCAATGTAAGGGATATTCAGTTCACTGGCGATGCCACGGGCGAGGTACTCGCTCTGGTTATAACCACGACTGGCGAGTTTGCTGCGGTGCAGGGGCACTGCGGTCACCACATCGATGCCGTCAAAGAAGTGACTCGCCGCCATATCATTCACAGCACGTGCCGTGAGCCATTGGCCCATGCGTGGCGTGCTGTGATACTTGATGTCGTGGAGGATCGAAGCATAGGGGGAACCCTTCTCATAGAAGAAGTAGGCCGAGGCACGCTCGATGCGCACCTTGCCGGCAAAATGCTGCTCCATGGTGTTGAAGGGCACATCCTCATAACGGGTGCGCGGCAACGCAGCCATGCACCGGCGGCACAGCCACTGCTCATCGCTATCGAGCGCCTTGCCACACACGGGGCAGACGCGTGGCAGCACCACATCGGCGGCAGCTTTGAGCCATTGTTTAATCGTCTTGATCATCGAGTCGGGTGACTTGCTTGACACAGTCGGCAGCGATGTCGGCCTCAAAACCGCGCGAGGCGGCAAACCGCATCATCGCAGCCCATGCGGCTCGAGGCTCGCGGCCTTTAACAGTGCGCCACTTGGCCCTGAGCAGCTCGATGAGCCGTTGGCGATAGTTTTCCTCATCGATAGCGTTCACAGCCTCGCCGATAAGTTCACCTGATATGCCCTTGAGGCGCAGCTGGTGAGCGATTTTCACCCTACCCCACCCGTTGAAGTTGAAACGGTCGTTAACAAAGGCCCGGGCGTAGCGTGCTTCGTCGATGAACCCCTGGCTGATGAGCTGGTCAAGCACCTGTCGGGCCTCAACGGCCGTGAGGCCCCACTTCGCCAGCTTGTCGCGGATGTCCGCGGGCGCCTGCTCGCTGCCGGCACACAGGGCTGCGGCACGGTTCATCACCTGTGCCGCTGTAAGGGGTTGTCGGGGCTTATTCATCGACGGTATCGGTCTCGTTTGCAAGGAACTTCTTGAGCTCGTCGAGGCGTTGAAGCGCCTCGTCCCGTCCCTGCTGATAAACGCGGTTCATCTCCTTGTAATCATGGGTCGTGCGGCTCACATCGAGCGGTTTCATCGGGCGAAAGACAAAGGCATTGCCCGCACGCTCCTGCTCCTTGACCACCTGCAACTGTCTGTTGTACATGGCGGGGCGGTGCTTCAGGGCCTCGATGACCTTGGGATACTTGCGCAACAGCGTCTTCATCAGCCACAGGCCGTGCTCGGCGGTCTTGCGGTAACCGTCCTCGCGGGTGAGTATGACCACGTTGCGGTCATACCCCCTGCCCATCATGAACTCCAGCGGTATGCTGTCGGCCAGTCCTCCATCCAGCAGCAGGCGTCCTCCCACCTCTACCGGCTGTGCGACCACCGGCATCGATGCCGAAGCCCTTATCCACTCAAAAAAATCATCATTGACACGTTCCAGACGCTGATAAACGCCCTCGCCAGTGTTGACGTCAAAACAGACCGCAAAGCACTCCATGGGTGAGTCCTCAAACACGTTGTAGTCAAACACGTCATAGTGGGTGGGGACCAGCTTGTAGGCGAAGTGCGCATTGTAGTAATTGCCCGTCTTGAGGAGGGACATGATGCCGCTGTATCGCTTGTCACGGGCAAAGCGCACATTGTAGCGCAGCGCGCGGCCCGCCTGACGCGACTTGTAGTTGCAGCCAAAGGCTATTCCTGCCGACACACCAACCATCCCATCCAGATAGATACGGTTCTCCATGAGCACGTCCAGGATGCCACAGGTGTACATGCCCCGCATGCCACCCCCTTCAAGCACGATTCCCGTCTTGCCATTAGCCATAATATCTCTCATTTTTATGATTATCCACGGCAAAGTTAGTGAATATTTTTGACATGGCAAATTGCTACCACAAGCAGTCACATTTCATGCAGTTATTGCCACGTTAACAAGTTTTTGTTTTTTTTCTTGATCGATTTTAGGTCGAAAACGCAATTTATTTGCTAATTTCGCCCAACTTTTTCAACCTTTAATGACCAAGATGAAGAAATTAGATACTCTACTTGCCGAGAAATTGATGCAAATCAACGCCATCAAGTTGCAGCCCGACAGCCCCTTTGCATGGGCCACAGGATGGCAATCGCCCATCTACACCGACCTGAGAATGACGCTATCCTACCCTGAGGTGCGCAACCTCATCAAGGTGGAGATGGCAAGACTTATCATGGAGAACTTTGGCGAAGCCGAGGTCATCGCCGGTATTGCCACCGGCGCCATTGCCCACGGCGCTCTGGTTGCCGACTCGCTGGCGATGCCCTTTGTGTACGTGCGTTCGACACCCAAGGACCATGGCCTTGAAAACCTCATCGAGGGCGACATCAAGCCTGGCCAAAAGGTCGTTCTCATCGAGGACCAGCTCTCGACCGGCAACAACTGCATGAAGTGTCTGAACACCGTGCGCGAGGCCGGCGGCATCGTCCTGGGCGTGGTGGTGATCTATGACTACCAGTTCTCGCAGGCAGCCAAGGCCCTCAAGCGCGCCAAGCTGCCCGTGATCACGCTTACCGACTTTGAGACGATGATCGATGTGGCCCTGGATAACGGCACGCTCACCCTTGCCGATGCCGACACCCTGCAACAATGGCACAGCGAGCCCGAGACGTGGACTCCTGCCGGCATGGACACTATCGACTAGATACCCTAGATTTACCTAGATGAACCAGACAGAAACTATTCACTGTTAACAATTAACTCAATCATGGAATCTTTCAAGAGCACACCTCATGTCATTGCCTGTGATGCGGCGACGATCTACAGCAAACTGACCAATCCATCACTCATCAGGCAACTGATTGAGGCGAATGCCGCCAACATCGACGAACAGGCACGCCAGCACCTTGACACCGTCAAGTTCACCGAGGACTCGATCTCGATCCAGTCACCGATGGGCGAGGTCACTCTGGCCCTGGACCACGCGGGCAGCATTGAGGATAAGCGCATCGTTTACACGGCGTCGGAGTCTCCTGTACCCATCAACATGGTCATCAACCTGGAGGGCCAGCCCGATGCGACGACGATGAGCACTGCCGAGCTGCAACTGAGCATCCCCTTCTTCATGCGTAAGATGGTCGAGGGACAGCTCAAGGAAGGTGCTGAGCGATTTGGCGAGTTGCTGTCGCACATCCCGTTTGACCGCCTGTGACCCACCTTACTTATGGGTGCAAGCAACAAAAGTCAGGCCGTACCGGCAATCGTTAAATAAGCCTAAGTGGTAGCGTAATCGTTTGTGATTGCGCTTTTTTGTTGTAAATTTGCGGTGATGAATATATTTTAAGGATTAACGACAAATATTTAGGATATGAAACGATTTCTCTCAACGGCCATCTTCGCCCTGGTCCTGTCGTCATTGCTGGCGCAGGCTTGGGGTTATGGTATGCCCAAGCGTGAATTCCGCTCGGCATGGGTAGCTACGGTGTGGGGCCTTGACTGGCCATCGCAGGGCGCTGGTGCCACCAAGCAGAAGCAGCAGATGGACCGTCTGCTCGACTCGTTGCAGGTCAACAACTTCAACGCGGTGAATTTCCAGGTACGCTCGATGTGTGACGCCATGTACCAGTCGAGCATCGAACCGTGGTCAAGTTACCTAACGGGTCGCCGTGGCCAGGATCCTGGCTTTGACCCGTTGCAGTATGTGGTAGAGGGTTGCCACAAGCGCGGCATGGAGTGCCACGCATGGGTAAATCCCTACCGCTGGAGTACCGGTACCGACTGGAACACCCCCTATGATCAGGAGCTCAAGGAAGACGGCTGGTTGCTGACCTATGGCACCACCGTGATTCTGGACCCCGGCCAGCAGCGCACGATTGACCGCATTGTGGCCGTTTGCAAGGAAATCATCACCAACTATGACGTGGACGGCATCCTGTATGACGACTACTTCTATCCCAGCGGCATTCCCGCCGATGCCAGCGCCGAGGACTACGACGAGTGGCAGCAGTCAGGCACCACGATGTCGTTTGGCGACTGGCGGCGAGACAACGTGAACCGCATGGTACAAGCCGTGTATGACATGATTCAGGAGACGCGCCCCGAGGTGCGCTACGGCATCTCTCCCGCCGGTGTGGCCGCATCGAGTTCGGCTGTAGCCGGCAAGCATGGAGTGGACCCGTGTCCCACAGGCAGCGACTGGCAGTATAACGGCATCTTCAGCGACCCGCTGGCGTGGCTCGAAGCGCACAGCATCGACTACATCTCGCCACAGGTGTATTGGCCCTTTGGTCACAGCACCAACGACTATGGCCTGATTACAGGTTGGTGGGGCCAGGTAGCCAATCACTTCGGCCGTCAGGTCTTTATTTCCACCTATATTGCCGGACTTAACAATTCATCCACGGCAGTACAATTCAAGGAGCCAACCGACGAGGTGGAATTTAACCGCACGTCGTCGGTCGATGGTAATCCCGGCACCATCTTCTACTCGTGCAAGTACCTGTATGCCCTGAACAGCTACTCGCTGGCGCATCATCTCAAAAATACTGTGTTCACCCATCCCGCCCTGCCACCCGTCATGCCATGGAAACAGGGTTACAATCCCGGTGCAGTCCAGGATCTGGAGCGCGTGAGCAACACGCTGCAGTGGCAGGGGTATGACAATGTACGCTACACGGTTTATGCTTTCCCCATCACGATGAATAAAGCGACCTTTGCAGGCCAAATCGATTATCTGCTGGGCATGACCTACGACCCGTCGTTTGAAATTCCGGCACAATTCCAGCAAGGCTACCAGTATGCCGTGTGCGTGCTTGACCGTGTGGGCAACGAGTGGGAACCGGCCTTCTTGAGCGTGGAACTTGAGCAGCTCGACAATCCCCAGCTCATCAGTCCCGAGAACGGTGCTACCATCGACGCCCCGTTCAGTTTCACCTGGCACAGGGTAGAAAAGGCGACCAGCTATGTCGTCGAGCTCGCTTCCTCCCCCCAATTCAACAATGTGCTGGAACGTGTCACCGTGAACGACACGACAGCCAGCCTGCTGCTGTTTGACAAACTCTCTCACGGCAGCACACAATACTGGCGCGTGCAATCATGCTCCGACAGCTGCTACAGCGGCGTGAGCGAGGTGCGCGCTTTCACGCCCATGCTGCTCACCATCACTTCTCCCGCCGATGGCAGCGAGGAGCTGGACCTGCCCGTGACTGTCGAGTGGTACACCTGTGGCAGCAGTGAGCCCGCAACATTGCGGGTGGCCAGCGACGATGCCTTTGAGCACGTGGTATATACCGGAACATCGGGGACAGGAGCGATGATGATTCCCGAGGAGCTGTTAGAACCCGGCAACACCTATTTTGCCCAGGTCATGCTCACCATTAATGATGTAGCGATGAGCAGCAACGTGGTGCGCTTCTCGGTGGCCCACTCGGCAGCGCGCTTTGCCGTTCCTGTTGATGGCGGAGTGCTCCACAAGGGCGAGCACATCACGCTCAAGCCCCAATCGTGGGCAACGAGCTACGTCGTTGAGGTGTCCAACAGCGAGACGACGTGGGGGCGTTCACGCTTTATCGAGACGTTGAAGGACGGCCAGTACGAGACCACCCTGCCAGCCGAGGAAATCAAGGTCAACGGCAAGCTCATGCAGGACGGCGCCACCTACTATGCCCGTTGCAAAACCAGTTACCGTGACTTTGACGGCAACAACCACACGACGGCCTATGGTCCGATCATTTCTTTTGTATATCGGGAAAACGCCACTCTGACAGGCGACGTGAACGGTGACGGCGAAGTCAATATTGCCGACGTCAACGCCATCATCGACATGATATTGAGCGGCACCATTGACACGGCAGGCGACGTGAACGGTGACAACGAAATCAACATCGCCGACGTCAACGCCATCATCGACATCATCCTCAACGCTTAGCCTCAAGCACTTAGGCATCACGCAAAATCGCAAAGAGGCAAAGCGGTTTTCATAAAGTTTTTGGATTAAAAAATCCAGAAACTTTTATTTTTGTGCTTTTTGACATGGCGGAGGGCTGTGAGGTGTATGTAATTTTGCAGCGTCAACCACAGGGGGCGTGATTGACAACAACAATAAACCAAACATTTTTAAAACCATGAAGAACATGAACAATGAAAGACACATGAGGGTGCTGCGGGCAGCCTATCAAGCGTGGATGGGTGCGGCGGGATTGAGACAAGCACGGTTGCGGAACAAACGATTCACCTATGGTGACCAGTGGGGAGACCTGGTGCGTGATCATGAAGGCCGCGTGATGAGCGAGGGCGAGCACCTTGCCAGCCAGGGATGCGACAGCATCACCAACAACATGATTCGCCAGCTGGTGAAGACAATCGTGGGACGATTCCGCTGCCAGTACATCAAGCATGAGGACAATAACGGGTCACCGCTGGCATCAATCAGGGAGCTGAACGAGCTGGATGAACTTGACAGCCGCGCACTGGAAGAATTCCTTATTTCGGGCTGCTGTTTCCAGCGCGTCGAGAACTGGCATGAGCCTGGCAAGAGCGACCTCGTGAGGGTTGATAACGTGAACGTCAACAAGTTGTTTGTAGGCACCATCAACGACACCCGCGCATGGGACTGCGAACTCATCGGCCAGCTTCATGACCTGAACATCGCCCAGCTGCTGCGTCGTGTGGCCGGTGGCAACAAGCGCAAGGCCGCATGGGTGCGACGCCTGTACACCGACGGTGCCGACAGCCGGCTGGCCGACTTCACGACTCGCCTGGGAGCCGACTCACAGCTGGGGACCGACTTCTGGCACGCTGCCGACGGCAAGTTCCGCGCCATTGAGGTATGGACCCTCGAGAGCCGTGAGGTGGTTGTGTGCCACAACCGCCGCGAAGGCACCCTGAGCGTAGAGCCAGCCACTGCACCAGTGCGCCAGAGGAACCGTCCCGACGTCACCAGCCGATGGGACATCGCCACC
Source organism: uncultured Prevotellaceae bacterium (assembly GCA_900319525.1). GTDB lineage: Bacteria > Bacteroidota > Bacteroidia > Bacteroidales > Muribaculaceae > Sodaliphilus. The sequence goes on from ONOU01000022.1 coordinate 41,630, forward strand.
GTGTGGCACTGCCGCTGGTTCAGCCCGATGGGTGACTTGCTGGCCGAGTATGACTCACCCTGGGAGCATGGCAGTCATCCGTTTGTCATCAAACTCTACCCGCTCACCGATGGTGAGGTCCATGCCGTGGTCGAGGACATCATCGACGCACAAAAGCACGTCAACCGCATGATCTCGCTGCTGGACCAGGTGATGCGCTGCAGTGCCAAGGGCGTACTGCTGTTCCCCGAGACGGCACTGCCCGACGGATGGACTTGGGAAGATGCCCGCCGCTGCTGGTCCAGCGCTAACGGCCTGCTGCCCTACAACCCGCGATTTGGCGATGCAAAGCCCGAGCAGATCAGTGCAACAGGCAATAATGCAAGCGCGTTCCAGATGATTGAGCTGCAGATGAAGCTATTTGAGGAAATCAGCGGTGTGAGCCGAGCCCTCCAGGGCCAATCGACCAAAGCGGACAGCGCCAGCATCTACCAGCAGCAGAGCGAAAACGCCAATATCGCACTGAGCGACGTGTATGACACGTTTGAAGCTTTTCGCCGACAACGTGACCGCAAAATCTCAGGAATGATAAATAAGGAATAAGTAATTGTCAACCTAAAACCAAAACACAATGAATGAAAAAGAGAATCAAGAACAGCAACAACAGGCAGTAACAGCTGCCGCAGTGACACCACCGCCTTTTCGTCACGACGAAAGCGCCGGCCAAGCTCAAGAGCCGACCGCCTCCCCCACCCTTGCCGACCGTGCCAAGGCAATGGGACTGGACGAGGACACAGCACAGCGACTCGTGCGGTTGACACAAGGCATCGGCACCGACGACGTTAGCGACGAGATGCTGGCCACCCTGGCCCGTGGCGTCACCCACGATGATGATGTGCAGAATGCCGATGCAGCGGGCTACCTGCGTGGCCGCAACGAGAAAATCGAAGCAGTGCTGCATCCCCAACCTCAAGACGAGGACGAGGCTCAAGCCACTCCCGTCTTTCCCCGATACTGCCGCCGCAGCATCTGGGACTGAGGTCTTAGGACGTTAGGCGATGGTAACCTTACTTAAAACTTAAAACTTAAAACTAACCAACTTACAACTAAAAACTAAAAACTTAACCAACCATGAAAACCAACAATTTTATCAAGACCGTGCGCTGGATGCGCAACCACAAGAAGTTAGTCCTCTTTGTCATCATCATGATCCTCATCGCTATCATGGCTTCGTGCATGGATGGCAACAGCTCGAGTGCGACCCTGGCCGTGGGTATGCTCGTTGCAGGTGTAGAGGACGGCAAACACGTCGTTGACGGTCCCCTGACCACCGACCTCACCCACGAGGGCAGCCCCGACCTGCTGCTCAACGAGATTGACCAGCAAATCGTCAAGATCCGCCCGATGTCCACGCCCATCGACCAGATCTCGCGTTACGCGGGCAGCAAGCACAGCGGCAGCATGATCGTGGATTATTACAGCGTGGACACCAAGCCCACAAAGGCGACCTTGAGCGATGATGTGGCTCCCGTCAACGAGTCTGGTGGCGATGGCTCATCACCTATCGGTGTGATCAACACGAGCAACAACGACATCTTTGACCCCACCGACACCATCCTGGTACAGAACACGCCAGGCTATGACGCCACAGGCAAGGAGTCCAGGCAGGACCTGATGCTGTATGTCGTGAGCCGTGACAACAACGGTGTCAGCGTGATGGCCGTGAACGGTCCCACCGTGGGAGGCGTGGCCAACTGCATCCCCGAGATCAGCAAGGGCGTGTCGCTGGTGCGCATGGGACGTGCCGCCAGTGAGCTGGACGTGCAGTCGCCGCAGTTCGAGGCCTTGCCCGTCAAGAGCCGCAACCTGTGCCAGATCTTCAAGATGCAGGTCGAGCAATCCACCCTGCAGCGCCTGGCCAACAAAGAGGTGGGCTGGACGATGAGCGACCAGGAAGAGGCTGCGGTCTATGACATGCGCCTGGGCATGGAGAAGTCGTTCCTCTTTGGCTCGGCACGCCAGTTGTGGGACAACAACAAGAAGGAGTACGTCTATTTCACTGGCGGCATCTGGAACCAGGCCGGCAAGGACATGTTCATCGAGTCGGCCACCGAGCTCACCGTCAATAACATGGTAGAGATGATGCGTCAGGCATTTACCGGCAATGCCGGCAGCAAGCGCAAGATCCTTGTGGGCGGCAGCGGCCTGATCAGCCGCATCAGCAAGCTGGACTACACCCGCGTGATCACGGCAGGTCAGCACGTGAGCAAGTGGGGAATCGACTTTACCGAGTTGAGGAGCAAGTTTGGTTGCCTGTATGTGCTGCTGAGCGAGGTGTTTGACGAGGTGGGCATGGAGAACTGCGGCCTCATCATCGATCCCGAGTATATCCAGAAGTACACCCACATCCCCTTCAGCACCGAGCAGCTCAATCTCAAGAAGAGCGGCGTGCGCAACGTCGATGCGCTGGTGATGACCGAGGCCTCTTGTCTTGTATTGCGTTATCCCAAGGCACACATGCGTGTGCAGATGATGTGATGAAGCACTTCACTCTACGAGAGCTCACCCGCTCGGAAACGGCGCGCCGCAGGGGTATTGACAACACGCCGCCAAGCAGCGCGGTCAAGGCCCTCAACGACCTTGTTGACAACGTGCTCGACCCGTTGCGCGACGCCTGGGGAGGCCCCATCAGGGTCAACAGCGGCTACCGTTGCCCCGAGTTGAACAAGGCCGTGGGCGGCACCCCTTACAGCCAGCACCAGCGTGGCGAGGCTGCCGACATCACCGTGGGCAGTCCATCAAGGAACCGCCGCCTGCTGGCCCTGATCAAGAAGCTCGACCTGCCCGTGGACCAGTGCATCGACGAGAAAGGCTGCCGCTGGATCCACGTGAGTCACCGCAAGGGACGCAACCGCCGCATGTACATGAAATTCTAGCCATCACCCTTGAGAGAGGCAAGGCCACGACCATCAATCGTGAGCCTTGCCTCTCTCTTGTTATAGCCCGCCAACGGCTATCATGATTCACCGGAGCGCCAGTCATAATTGACATGCTGACGCAGCAATCATTTTTAGGTATTGTCCATCTCACCGATTACCAGTAATTTTACTTAACAATAAAACAACGATGAAGACGATCAGAAATATCTTGCTTGCCTTCATGGCTATCGTTATGGAAATTGCTGATGCTCAGACATTCATCACAGGGATTGTCATGGATGCCGAGACTAAAGAACCCATTATAGGCGCCACCATTACAGATGCCAAGCATAACAAGGCACTCACCGTCACCCAAACTGACGGCAGTTTCTCTATACCTAATAATGATGAGATGACCCTGCGCATCACATCCATCGGATACAAGCCGCTGGTCACCTCACCCACAGCGAGCGGACGCTACCTGCTGCAAGCCGAGGTGAGCGTGCTGGGCGAAGTGGTTGTCACCGCTCAAGAGAGCCGCGACCTGACCACGGCATCGCGCATCGAGAAGCACGCCATGGAGCACTTGCAGCCCTCCAGCTTCACCGACCTGCTGGAGCTGCTGCCCGGCGGCCGCAGCATCGACCCGTCGCTCAATGTCCCCAACAACATCCACATCCGCGAGATCGCCAGCGGCAACGGCAACTATGCGACCTCCTCGCTGGGAACAAGCTTTATCATCGATGGAGCGCCCATCTCGACCAATGCCAACATGCAATACATCGCCGGGGCCTGGGACACACAGGCTACCAGCCGCGACAACACCAATGCCGGTGTGGACATGCGCGGCATCTCGACCGATGACATCGAGAGCGTGGAAATCGTCAGGGGCATCCCGTCGGTGGAATATGGCGACCTGACCAGCGGCCTGGTCAAGATCGAAAGGCGCCGCGGAGGCCATGACCTGAAGTTGCGCCTGAAGGCCGACATGGGGTCCAAACTGCTGTATGCAGCCAAGGACCTGGAATGGGAAAAGCGGCACCTATCATTGAACGTGAGCGCCGACTACCTGGATGCCAAAGCCGACCCGCGCAACAAGCTCGAGAACTACAAGCGCGTCACCTTGTCGGCCCGCCTGCACAAGAAGTGGGAAAACGATGCCTGGCGCATGGCGCTGAGCACCAACATGGACTTTTCACACTCGCTGGACAACGACAAGGAGGACATCGACCAGACCTACAGCGCCGAGGATTCCTATAAATCGAGCTATAACCGCTACACGCTGCTGGCCGCACTGCAGCTAGACATGAAACGGGCGTCATGGCTCAAGGGTGCCGAGGTGACATTCTCGGCATCACGCGAGAATGACCTGATTGAGCGCACCCGCCTCGTGCAGTTGTCGAGAATGACGGTAGCCCCCCTGTCGTGGGAACAAGGTGAAAATGATGCTTATATCCTCCCCTTCAAGTACTTGGGACATCAGGAGGTGGATGGCAAGCCCGTGAACGCCTACAGCAAGGTGAATGTCCGCCTGCAGGTACCCAACAATGTCGTTTCCAACACATTGCTGCTGGGTGCGGACTGGAACATGGACAAGAATTTGGGACGAGGACAGGTATTTGACCCACACACGCCCGTGTATCCCGGCATATCTTCACGCCAGCGTCCACTCAAGGAGATTCCCGCCCAGCACCGCCTGTCGGCCTACGCCGAGGAGAACATCAAGTGGCCCACGTCCATCGGCACGCTGGAGCTGGCTGGCGGCATCCGTGCCACCACACTGCTGAACATCGACCGCGAATACGTCATGAACGGCAAGCTGTACTTGGATCCGCGCCTCAATGTGGGTTACTCCCTGCCACGGCTCTCGGCCTGGAACATGCCCCTGTTCATCCGCATCGCTGCCGGCATCGGCCAGCACACCAAGATGCCCACGATGGAACAGCTCTACCCGGAGCTGCTCTATATCGACTTCATCCAGCTCAACTACTATCACGACAACCCGGACTACCGGCGCATCAACCTGTTGACCTACATCGTCAATCCCCGCAACCTGGCGCTAGAACCGGCACGCAACCTCAAGAAGGAAATCTCGATTGATATCAACATGGGCGGCAACAGGCTGTCGGTCACGGCATTCCGCGAGAAGATGTCATCGGGATTCCGCTCCCAATCCTATTATCAGACCTATCAATACAAGCAATATGACGCATCGGGCATCAATGCCGCGACCCTGACGTCACAGCCCCAATTAGAGACCCTGCCCTACGTCTTGATTGATGAGCTGGCCGGATATGGCAACTATACAAACGGCAGCCTGACCTTGAAAGAGGGCATCGAATACACCATCGAGACCAAGCGCTTTCCCGTCATCATGACCCGTTTGACCATCAACGGCGCTTACTTCCGCACCACATATAATAACTCCATTGTCGATTCCTACCGCCCCAGCCAGGTCATTGATAACCGGCAGATACAGTATGTCGGGCTGTATGCCAACGATGACGGTTCGGTAAGGGAGGCTTTCAACACCAATTTCACTCTCGACACCGATGTGCCCCGCCTCAAGCTGGGATTCTCCATTTCGGCTCAATGCATGTGGTTCACGTCCTCGCAGCGCAAAGAAATCAGCAACTATCCCGTCCAGTATATCGCCCCCGATGGCAGCATTCACGACTGGAAGGAAGAAGACGCTCAGGACACCTACCTGCGCTGGCTCGTGAGGGACAACACGCCATCGCTGTTTGAAAAAAACACGGTACCGTTTGCCATGAACGTGAACTTCAAGGTCACCAAGAAGTTATTTGACGACAGGCTGAATGTGGCCATGTTCTGCAACAAGTTGTGGGACTACACGCCCGATTATGACAGCCGCGGCACGACAATCAGGCGCCACGTGACACCCTACTTCGGATTAGAAATGAACATCAAGATATGAAAAAGACCATCCTCTATATCACCCTACTGCTGCTGGCGGCAGTCGCTACCGCGTGCGCCCCTCAAGAGGACGACATATTCACCACGGCCCGCATTACCGTGGCCGCTGGCGATGAGATTGCCATCAGCCGCATTCAGGCCCAAGTGCTCTTGACCAATGTAAACACCCGCCAGGCAGTGACGACAGCCGATTTCCAAGGACCTGCAGCTACCATCGAGCTATTGCGCGGTGCCTACCAGATAGGCATCGAGGGCGTGGCCACATGCGAGATGCCTGATGGACAAGTACGCATCCGGCAATTCCGCTGCCAGAGCGACTATGTGGAGTTTGCCAGCAAGGACATGAACGAGATTACCCTTAACGCAATTTTCCTTGACTGACATGAAACGCCGACATCTCCTTCTCATCTGCTGCATGGCAGCCCTCGCAACGGCGATGGCTTACAATGCCGACTCGGCTCTGGTCGAGCACACGTCACTGAGGCGCTCACCCATTCTCGAGGCGATGCGCAATCCCGCCCTGCATGGCATGGGCTACCGCACATCATTCTCACAGCTGGCACTAGGCATCGACATGCAGCGCCAGTCCCAAGCCTTTGTCCCCGAGAAGGGCAAGGGTTACACCCTGCCCTACTTGGCTGTGAAAACCCACCTGAACCTGAATGACCGCACCACCGTGTGGGGATCAGCATCCTATACAACCGGCAAGCAACACGGCATCACCTGGAACTCGACGGCCGATTATGACATCCTGCAACCCTATATCCTCGCCGATACACTGGGCGGTGACACGCATCGCGAGCGGTATGCCATCAACGGCGGATATGCCCGACGCATCAACCAGCGCATCTCGTTGGGTGGCGAAATGATGGTTAGGGCCGAGCAGGAATACAGGGACCGTGACCCGCGCATGAGGGGCATTGTCACCGACCTGACATTGCGCCTGGGCATGGCCTGTAACTGGAACTCTTACCGCATGGGGGCTGCCCTGGAGGCCAACATCTACAAGCAGACAAACAGTGTCGCTTTTTACCACGAGGAAGGTGTTATTCCCGAGTACCAGATGACCGGACTAGGAACTGAATACAGCCGATTCTCGGGCGACAAGCGTAGCCTCTACTACGATGGTGGCGGCATGGCACTGTTGCTGCATGCCTCACCGTCGAGCGGCAACGGCCTCTATGGTGACATCTCGCTAGACGAGCACCGCTATCACCGCAAACTCGCCGAGTACAACTCCATGCCGCTCACCGACCTGTACCATGAGCACGTGGGCGCCACCGTGGGCTGGCGCCACAGGACGGCAAGCCAGAGGCAGATAACCGTGCTTGGGCACATCGACTACACGCGCCACACGGGCAACGAGCACGTGGGAGGCACCTCCGACGCCCGTTACTTTCCCGTCATCGCCTGCTTGACCATGTACAAGGGGCACACGCTGGACAGCCATCTGGGAATGGTATATTCACGGGGGCGCTGGAACATGGATGTGCAAGCCGGCTACCTGAGGACGAGCGAGGAATATGTGTATCCCAACCGCCAGGACGAGGCCAGCCACGCCTATGGCAAGGTTAAGGGTCAGTGCTTTATCACTCCCCGCCAGGGGCTGATACTCACCCTGCAGGCCCATGCCGCCCAATACTTTAACACGAGCGAAAGGCTATCGATGCCCCTGGCCAACATGGCCCCGCATTTCATCGAGATGGTGCAACACAAGCATCATTTTGCCGCTGCCAGCTATACCGACCTGGCAGCAGCCCTGCGGGCCGATCTGGCATGGAAAAAGTCCCGCTACGGTCTTTTTGCCGAGGTGGGTAGCCAGGTAACCCTTTGCTCTGTGGGCGAGCAAGCAGTCATGCTACAGGCGTCAATAGGAATTACATTTTAATTAAAGGGGACTTCTATAAATTACCAAAATGTGCATTATTTATGTTGACTGTATTTTGTCTCTTTTTGGCAGATTTTACCTTATCTTCTTGCACCATAGCTCGCTATGCTGCTGCCAAGGTAAGTCAAAATCTGCTCAAAAATAAACCAAAATCCATGCCAAGCTAATTTATAGAAGTCCCCAAAAATACTAACTATCAACCAATTCATTAAAAACGACAAAAAAATGAAGAAATTATTGTTATCTGGCATCCTGATGATGCTCACTACCGTATTGTGTTTGACTTCATGCTCAAGCGATGATCCCATCCCCGTTATCCCTAACGCTGTGGTGACCCTTGAGATCCCGTCCAATCTGGAGAATACTGTCCTGTCGGGTGCCACTGCCACGCTGACCAACGTGCAGACCCAGCAAGTGACCACCGTGGACGGAACCCTGTTCACCAAGGAGGGCAATGACTACAAGGTGATGCTCAACAATCTGGAAGCCGGCACCTACAATGTTACCATCAACGGCCTTCTCGAGTTCACCATGAACGGTGTTGCCGGACAGAAGGATTTTGAGGTCAAATCAGAGAATGTAGTCCTCAACGAGACCAACACGTCGATGAAGATGACCGTGTCCACATTCACTGCGCAGGGCGGTTTTGTCATCAGTGAGATTTTCTACACAGGCACGACAACCTCCGAGGGCCGCTCCTACAGTGGTGACCAGTACATCATCATCACCAACAACTCAGATGTCACCCTGTATGCCGACAGCATCGCCGTGCTTGAGTCAGCCTTCCTGACGACTACCAAGGAGGACTACACCCCCGACATCATGTCCACTCACTTCTCGGTACAGGCTTGCTACATGATTCCCGGTACTGGCAAGAGTGTTCCTGTGGAGCCGGGCAAGAGCCTCAAGCTGGCTGTCAACGCTATCGATCACACGGCCGAGCAAGCCGGTTCAATCAACTTGAGCGATGCTGACTTTGAGTTCTTTGACGAGACCTCCAACCCCAATTTCACCGATCCCGACGGTCAGGCACCCAACCTGGACAAGTGGTACTGCTACACCGCCACCATCTACCAGTTCCACAGCCGTGGCTTTAACTCTATGGCGATTGCCAAGATGAAGACCAGCAAGGAAGACTGGCTGCAGAACTATGTGTATGATGCTACCTACCTGTTCACCTTTGGCGACTTCTCCAGGGAGATGACCAAGAGCGGCATCTACAAGGTGCCCAACGAGTGGATCCTCGACGGCGTGAACCTGAGCGTTGAGTCGGTGCGCGAGTGGAACGTGCTCGATGCCTCGATTGACGCTGGCTGGACCTACTGCGGCAAGGTGGACCGTGACGAGACCCGCTTCAACAAGTCGGTAATCCGCAAGCAGGACGCCAATGGCAAGTACATCGACACCAATAATTCTACCAACGACTTCATTCCCGAGGCACCCGCATCGCTGCTCAACAAATAAGCTAGATGAAACGCCACATTATTATATCACTTATTGCACTGGTGCTGCTGCCCCTGTGGGCGGCAGCCCAGTTGCCTCAAGACCCGAGCGTCAGAAAGGGAACCCTCAAGAATGGCATGACCTATTACATCCGGCACAATGCCAAGGAGGCCGGTCTTGCCGACTTCTACATCGCACAGCGTGTCGGTTCCATCCTTGAGGAGCCCCGCCAGCGAGGGCTGGCCCACTTCCTGGAGCACATGGCCTTTAACGGCACCAAGCATTTCCCCGGCAAGAACGGTAAACCGGGCATCGTGCCCTGGTGTGAGAGCATCGGCGTGAAGTTTGGTGCCAACCTCAATGCCTACACCTCGATTGACCAAACGGTCTATCACATCGGTTCGGCACCCCTCGTGCGCGAGGGAATCATCGACTCCTGCCTGCTAGTACTGCATGACTGGAGCCACTACCTGCTGCTCGAAGATAAGGAGATTGACAAGGAGCGCGGCGTCATCCACGAGGAGTGGCGCACCCGCCGTGCGGGAATGGCCGTGCAACGCATGCAGGAAGATGTCTTGCCCATCATCTATCAGGGGACAAAATATGAAGACTGCATGCCCATCGGCTCGATGGATATCGTTGACAACTTCCCCTATCAAGACCTGCGTGACTATTACCACAAGTGGTATCGTCCTGACCTGCAGGCCATCGTCGTCGTGGGTGACATCGACGTGGACAAGATGGAAAAGAAAATCAAGAAGGTGTTCTCGTCCATCCCCATGCCCAAGAAGGCCGCCGAGCGCATTTACTATCCCGTGAACGACAACGACAAGATGATTGTCGCCATCGAGAAAGATGCCGAGCAGCCCATTGTCCTGTGCCACCTGTATCAGAAACGTGATGCTACCCCCGATGCCGAGAAAAACAGCGAGGCCTACCTGCGCGGCAGCTACATCGATGACCTCATCAGCACCATGCTCAACGACCGTTTTGCCGAGTTGCGCCAGCAGCCCGGCTCACCGGTGCAGAGCGCGTCAGGCCGCGCCTCGTCATTCTTCATCAGCCGCACCAAGGAGGCCTTTGCCATGAGCATCAGCTGCAAGCAGGACAACATCCTGGGCGGCATTATCGCTGCCGTGGGGATTGCTGAGCAGGCACGCCAGCACGGCTTCACCCAGAGCGAACTGGACCGTGCCAAGAAACTCTTCCTTAATGCCGCCGAGCGCCGCTACAACATGCGCAACGATTACCGCAACTCGCACTATGTCAACTCCTGCGTGAGCAACTTCCTGACGGGCGATCCGCTCGTGTCGGTGGAATATGAGTTAGACAATACCCGCAGGCTTGACCAAGAGGTGACGCTTGAAGAAGTGAACAAGGCCGTCAAGCAGCTGATTACCGACCAGAATCAGGTCGTAGTCATGTATGCTCCCGACAAGGCAGAGGTCGTCCTCCCCAACGAGGGGCAGATCGAACAAGTCATACTGGCTGCCCAGCGCCTCGCCTATGCGCCCTATACCGAGCAGGCCTTGAGCGACCAACTGATTGGACAGCTTCCCCAACCCGGCACCATCGTCAGCGAGAAGGCTTATAAACATGGTTTTACCGAGTTCACGCTGTCCAACGGCATGAAGGTGTATGCCCGCAAGACCGATTTCAGTGCCGACGCCGTTTCACTGGAGATGAATGGAGAAGGCGGCACCTCGCTCTATGGCGACGAAGACATTCCCAACTTCAGCATCCTTTCCAGCAGTGTGGCCGAGGCCGGTGTGGGCGATTATGATGCCCTCACGCTGCGCAAGATGCTCACTGGCAAGTCGGTGCGCGTCAGCCCGTCGATAGGGTCCGACGGCCAGAGCATCAATGGCGGTTCATCGGTCAAGGACATGAAGACCATGTTTGAGCTGGCCTACCTGTACTTCACCTCGCCACGGCGGGACACCACGGCCTTCAACGAGTTCATCAGCCGCAACCGCGCGTTCCTCACCAACCGCAACGCGTCGCCCAAGGTCGATTACAACGACTCGATCAGGGCTATCCTGTACGACCACCATCCCCGCATGGAGCCCGTTGTGCAATCGACGCTCGACCGCGTGAACTATGACCGCATCCTGGAGATCTATCGGGAATGCTTCAGCGACGCCTCCAATTTCAAGACGGTCATCATCGGCAACTATGACGAGACCGAGCTGCGCAACCTGCTGTGCCAATACCTGGCAACCCTGCCGTCCACAGGCAAGCATGCGCAGGCCGACTACAGCATCCTCCCGCACATCGTGGGCGGCCAGTCGGTGCACAAGTTCTCCAAGAAGATGGCGACACCGCTTGCCAACGTCAGCATCTATTACACTGCCGACGTGCCGTTCACCGCACAGAGCGACCTGGAGCTGGACTTCTTGAAGCGCTGCCTCTCCATCGCCTACACCGACTCGGTGCGTGAAGAGAAAGGCGGCACCTACGGCGTGAGTGTGGACTTTGAACTGGCCAAGGAAGACCAGCCCAATGCCACCTTCAAGATATCGTATAATGCCGACCCCGACCGTTATGAGGAGCTCAACCCGATTATCTACCAGCAGTTGCAGAACATAGCGGACAACGGGCCTCTCGAGTCCAGCATGTCAAAGGTCAAGCAGTACTTGACCAAGCAGTATGCCCAGATGGCCATCACCAACGATTATTGGAGCTACATCATCTGGCATGACCTGGACGACGAGACGGATTTCGACAAAGACTATTGCAAGATGGTAGATAGCATGACGGCGGCCCAAGTGCAAGTCATGGCCCAGCGACTGCTCGCCGCAAAGCGTTGCATCGAGGTCACCATGCTCTCGGAGTAGTCTCCAAATTCACTCCATATCCATCGCCCCCAAATGATTTTCACCTCACATTTGGGGGCAATTTTTCATCTAAATACCAACAAATGATGATTGTGTGAGAGGATTGAGATGTCTATTTTTGCATCAACTTAGTGAACCCGTCCATGAAGAATCAAAAGACATATGAGGCTGATGACAAGATGATATCACTCATCAGCGACAACTACAACCTGCTGCAGGCTTTGGGCAGTTTTGGCATCAGCCTGGGGTTTGGCGACAAGACGGTGAGGGAGACTTGCGAGAGCAACGGCGTTGACACCCACACCTTCCTCGCCGTCGTCAACTATGCCATTAACGACATTGGTGTGGCCGAGGACGATGAGTTCCTATCGGTCTCTACCCTATTGCACTATCTAGAAGCCAGCCATGACTATTTCTTGGATTTCCAGTTACCTTACATTCGTCGCGAGCTGGAAGAGTCGCTCGACGAGGACAATTCGCTGGCGGCACTCATCATGAGGTTGTATGACGAATATGCCTGCGAGATACGGCAGCACATGAATTATGAGCAGCAGACGCTGTTCCCCTATGTCGAGAAGTTGCTTGACGGGCAACCCGCCAGCGATTACAATGTGGAAACGTTCTCAAAGCATCATGACGCTGCCGACCAGCAGTTACATGAGTTAAAAATCCTCATTATCAAGTATCTGCCGCAAGACGGCCTGCACAACAACCAGCTCACCGCCACCTTGCACGACATCTACGAGAACGAGGTGTGGCTGCGCCAGCACGCCATGGTCGAGGACCACATCTTTGTCCCGGCCATCCGCCGCCTGGAACGGCAGGTCAAGCACGGCGATGTGACACGCAACATCTCGGACATGGTCTTGAAAGGCAGCACCAAGGGGCCCGATGCCCTCTCGACACGCGAGCAGGAGGTGATCATCGCCCTTGTTCAAGGCATGTCCAACAAGGAGATTGCGACCCACTTGAATATATCAATCAATACCGTCATCACCCACCGCCGCAACATCGCCCGCAAGCTACAGATTCACAGCCCTGCCGGCCTCACCATCTATGCCATTGTAAATGGCCTGGTGGACATCAATGCCGTGAAGTTGTAACACCCGCTGCCCAACAATCCTTTTGTGGCTCAATGGAAAGAAACGAGTGACTGTGTCATAATTCAGCATCGTGTTTTTAATCGGCCTTACGGCCGAGAAATTAAAATTATTAATAAAAATTTATTTAATTTCTCGGTGCGCAGCACGGATATTGTCTTTTGCGATCGAATTATGACACAGCCTCAGCGATGACTGCAATCGGGCGGGCCTCAATGAGGGCCACTCTCGTCAGGCAAGACGCCATTTGGCGCTATGCCGGTTTTATAAGGGCTATTTAAGAAACAACGTCGAGTTTTGCAACAGCCCCGAATGCGGCCCTTTGATTGTCAAGACCTTAAGCCGCAATTGCTGATTGGCACTGATAAAAGTGATGGCATCAAGCCCGATTACATCTTGTTCTCGTGCTCGGTGATCTCGGCGTCGGTCTGTGTGTAATCACCCAGCGAGCCTTCCTTGGCCTGGATGCAGATGTAGGTCATCGGTTCCTTGGAAGTGCACTTGATGTTGCGGTCGCAGTTGGTGGACACACGCACCACCGAACCCTCGGCAATATCAAATGCATCGTCATCCACCTGGAAGCGTCCAGCACCCGAGAGCACGATGTAATTCTCCTCATTGGCCTTGTGGCTGTGATAGAACGGAACGGCAACGCCCGTGGGCAGCGTGCCAAAAGAAATCTCGCACGAGGTGGCTCCAACAGCCTCTTTTACAAACTGCTTACCTTCAAAACCGCGCAGTGCGCCTACCGATGCATGGGCGTACTTCTCGCCACTGTTTAATACCTTTACTTCACTCATGATTTGCAATATTTTAAAATTACTATTAACTTTGCAGAAAAAATCCGCTTTACTTTTTACACTGCAAAGGTAATTTCTTCTTTTCATTCTTGCAAGAGGTTACCACAAAGTGAGGCCATTACAAACAAGTAACTATTATTGGATATGAACGCATTACCGCTTCAAGAAAATTTGAAAAAATACACCGACATCGGCAGCTGCCCGATCAGGCACGTGCTCTCGCACTTCTCGAGCAAGTGGGCGATACTGATCCTGTGCATCCTGTCTGAGAACGAGTCAACCCGCTTTAACTCCATCAGTAAGGCCATCCCCGACATCTCTTCCAAGGTGCTTAGCGACACGCTCAAGAACCTGGAGCGTGACGGCCTGGTGGAGCGCCACAGCTACGCCGAGATTCCGCCCCGCGTGGAGTACAACCTGACGGACCTCGGCAAGAGCCTGATGCCTGTACTCGGCAACCTCATCGGTTGGGCCATCACCCACTTTGAACACTTCCAGCATTAGAATCCCGTTAAATTATCCCCAGATGCAGGTCTGCACGACGGCCGCACGTCATTTATCAGCGCGTTGCAGCCCTACGAGCAACGGGAGTTATATCAGATGCTTATCATTATATAATGTATTAGCTGCAACACCCTCAATGTGAGACAGCCCGCCGTCTCCTAAAATATTTTTAGCGGCAAACTCCCAAAATGTGGGAAAAACTGAGTATCTTTGCGGCTAATAGCATTAAAAAAACAGAATTGAATATGGCAAAGAAAACACCCACTCCGCACATCGGCGCCGAGTATGGCGAGATTGCATCAACAGTAATCATGGCCGGCGATCCACTGCGCGCCAAGATGATGGCCGAGCGTTATCTTGAGAACCCTGTGCTCTTTAACCAAGTGCGCGGGATGTTAGGCTACACCGGACTCTATAAGGGGCAGCGCGTGTCGGTCATGGGACACGGCATGGGCATCCCGTCAATCGGCATCTACTCCTATGAGTTATACCATTTCTATGATGTCAAGACGATTATCCGCGTCGGTTCGGCAGGCTCAATGCATCCCGACCTGCACGTGGGTGACCTGGTGATGGCTATGGGCGCGTGCACCAACAGCACCTATGCCGCTCAATACCATCTGCCGGGAACGTTTGCCCCGATTGCTGACTTTGACCTGCTGCGTTCGGCAGTCCTCAAGGCCGAGGAACTGGGCTACCGTTACAAGGTGGGTAACGTTTACTCGACCGACACCTTCTATGACGACACGCCCGACACCGCCCAGTGGCAAAAGATGGGTGTGCTCGCCATCGAGATGGAGGCACCGGCCCTATACATGAACGCCGCCCGTGCAGGGGCCCGCGCATTGTGCATGTGCACAATCAGCGACTCGCTGGTGACCGGCGAGGAAACCACGGCCGAGGAGCGACAGAACAATTTCACCCAAATGATGGATGTCGCATTCGGCATCATCTGAAAAACAAGGAAGGAGAACAACACTATGGCTATGTCATCAAAGATTACCGAGCTGTTTGACATTGATTATCCGATCATTGCAGGCGGCATGGTGTGGTGCAGCGGCTGGGAACTGGCTGCTGCGGTGAGCAACGCTGGTGGTCTGGGACTCATAGGTGCCGGATCGATGACCCCAGAGGTACTGCGCGAACACATCGTCAAGTGCCGGGAGGCAACAGGCTATCCGTTCGGCGTGAATGTGCCGCTGATGCGTCCACAAGCCGCAGAACTGATGGAGGTTATCGCCGACGAGAAGGTGCCTGTCGTGTTCACCTCGGCCGGCAGCCCCAAGAAGTGGACGGGCTGGCTGCATGAGCGCGGCATCAAGGTCGCCCACGTGGTGTCGTCATCGGCATTTGCCGTCAAGTGTGAGCAGGCAGGTGTTGATGCCGTCGTTGCCGAGGGTTTTGAGGCTGGAGGCCACAATGGACGTGAGGAGACCACGACCATGTGCCTGCTGCCGGCCGTGAGACGCGCCACCTCGCTGCCGTTGATCGCTGCTGGCGGTATCGCAACAGGCGATGCCATGCTGGCTGCCGAAGCCATGGGGGCCGACGGTGTGCAGATCGGCACATTGTTCGCCTTGACCCAGGAGAGCTCGGCGCATGAGAACTTCAAGCGCATGTGCCTCAATCTGGACGAGGGCGACACTAAGCTCTACTTCAGGAAACTGTCCCCAACCCGCCTGGCCAAGAATAATTTCCAAGCCGTTGTTCAAGAAGCTGAGGACCGTGGTGCGTCGGGGGACGAGTTGCTGGAAATCATCGGAATCGGCAAGACCAAGGTGGGCATCTATGACGGCGATGTCGAGAATGGTGAAGTCGAGATCGGTCAGGTAACCGGCCTGCTCAAGGGCCGTGAGATCGAGCCCGTGGCAACCGTGATGGACCGGATTGTTCAAGAGTATTACGCTGCGCGCAGGGACCTCATTAACCAGGCTATGGATGAGATGCCTTCAAGAAGAACTTTAATATAATAAAAATTTAAATTTTCACTTTAAAAAACACGATATAGAAAATTATGTCACAGTGGTTTGAATGCAAAGTAAAGTATGACAGAATGATGGAGAACGGTGTATTGAAGACCGTTTCTGAGCCCTACTTGGTTGATGCATTGTCGTTTACCGAGGCCGAGGCACGCATTACCGACAAAATGCAGCCTTATATCTCGGGCGAATTCAGCGTTGACACTGTCAAGCGCGTCAAGTTGAGCGACATATTCTATAATGAGGCCGGCGACCGCTGGTACAAGGTAAAAACCAATTTCATCACCATCGACGAGAAGACCGCCGTGGAGAAACGCACCGCCAGCTTCCAGCTCGTACAGGCCAGCGACTTCAAGGGCGCTCTGGCCACCTTCATGGAGGGAATGCACGACACGATGGCCGACTTTGAGATCGCCTCGATCGTCGAGACACCGCTCATGGATGTCTTCCCTGCCGACCTCGACGAGACCCGCGCCGACCGTGAAGCCCGGCAGAAGGCACAAAACAACAACGCTTAATTCTCCTCATCATGTCTAGCATCAAGGAGAATCTAGATCATGTACGTGCCCTGCTCCCCGAAGGGGTGAACCTTGTTGCCGTGTCCAAGTTCCATCCTGTCGAGGAACTGGCCGAGGCCTATGACGCAGGACAACGCCTCTTCGGCGAAAACCGAGCCCAGGAGCTTGTCGCCAAGGCACCTGAGTTGCCCAAGGACATACGCTGGCACTTCATCGGCCACTTGCAGAAGAACAAGGTGCGCGCCATCATGCCTCACGTGAGTGTGATTGAGAGTGTGGACAGTGTGAACCTGCTGCAACTCATCGAGAAAGAGGCCGCACGCATCGACCGCACCGTCGAGGTGCTGCTGCAACTGCATGTGGCACAGGAGGAGACCAAGAGCGGATTCAGTGTCGAAGAGGTGCTCCAGGCGGCTGATGAAGGGCTGTTGACCTGTTATCCCCACGTGCGCGTGTGTGGCGTGATGGCGATGGCCTCACTCACCGACGACATGGAGCAAGTGAGCCGTGAATTTGACCTCGTTCGCCGCACCTACCTCACGTTGAAGGACGGCTGCTTTGACGAGAGCGAGGACTTTAACCACCTGAGCATGGGCATGAGCGATGACTGGCCTGTTGCCGTCAAGTACGGAGCGACGCTGGTGCGCATCGGCACAGCAATATTTGGGCCCAGAAAATATTGAGGACACAAATTTTTCATCAACAATACGGCATTTTGAAAAAAATGTCGTATTTTTGCGCCACATTATCACAAAACAGAAATTAATTATCAATAATTAGAATCGAAATGACAACTGAAAAGAAAAACGGAGCACTGGTGTCCATTATCGCCATGATGTTCCTTTTTGCCATGATTTCGTTTGTGACAAACATGGCAGCGCCTTTTGGCACGATTTGGGATGACCACTACAGCTGGGCCGGCATGATGGGCAACATGATGAACTTTGCGGCCTACCTGTTCATGGGTATTCCTGCCGGTATCCTCATCACCAAAATCGGTTACAAGAAGACCGCCCTCGTGGCTCTTGCACTAGGTTTTGTCGGTATGGCAGTACAGTACTTGTCGAGCACAATGAGCGCGACCGAGTTCAGCACCTATATCATCTATCTGGTGGGTGCCTTTATCTGCGGTTTCTGTGTCTGCATCCTTAACACCGTTGTCAATCCCATGCTCAACCTGCTGGGTGGCGGCGGCAACCGCGGCAACCAGCTGATTCAGACGGGTGGATCGCTCAACTCCCTGGCAGCGACGCTGACCCCCATGCTCGTGGGTATGCTCATCGGTGAGACAACCGAGAAGACAACGATGGAATCGGTTCAGCCCCTGCTGATCATTGCTATGGCCATCTTCCTCGTCTCGTTTGCCATCATTTACTTCACCAAGCTTCAAGAGCCTGAGCTCGAAGCCCAGAACGTCGCCGATGGCGTCAAGGGCGCCATGAGCTATCGCCATCTGGTGCTGGGTATCATCGCAATCTTCTTCTATGTGGGCATCGAGGTGGGCATCCCCAGTCAGTTGCTATTCTACTTGACAGAACCTGTTGCTGAGGGCGGCGTGCTGGGTAGCGCTCCCATTGCGGGAACGATTGCCGGCATCTACTGGTTGCTCATGCTGGTGGGCCGTTTCAGCAGTTCACTGATCTCGGGCAAGGTATCTCCCCGCTCGCAGCTCATCTGCACCTCTGCCCTAGCCATTCTCCTGCTCCTTGCTGCCATCTTCATGCCCGAGGATGTGAAGATGACGCTCAAGGGCGCCGAGGTACCTGTCAAGGTGTTGTTCATCATCCTGTGCGGTATCTGCACGTCGGTAATGTGGGGTGTGATCTTCAACTTGGCCACCGAGGGTCTGGGCAAGTTCACAGCAGCTGCATCAGGTCTGTTCATGACCATGGTCGTGGGCGGTGGTGTGATGCCGCTGATCCAGAGTTTCCTGGCCGACGCCGTGGGCGATATCCAGAGCTACTGGCTGGTCATCGCGATGCTGGGCTACCTGCTGTTCTATGCCTTGGTTGGCAGCAAGCCGGCCAAGCAGGCAGAGTAATCGTTTGATAATAAGACATCTCAATGCGGTTGCGCTCTAGCGAGTGCAACCGCATACGTTTTTCGGCTAAATTCATTTTTCAATGCAATATTTCTCCATATTAAAAAAAAGCAGTATTTTTGTCACTTGACTAATAATACCCTAATAAAATTATGATTGACTCCAAGTTGATGACACGCGCGGCAGACAATATCAGGATTCTTGCCGCATCGATGGTTGAAAAGGCCAAGTCGGGACATCCTGGCGGCGCCATGGGCGGTGCAGACTTTGTCAACGTCCTGTTTTCTAAGTATCTGGTTACCGATCCTGATGACCCTACATGGTTTTCACGCGACCGCTTTTTCCTGGATCCCGGCCACATGTCGCCCATGCTGTACAGCGTGCTGCACCTGGCAGGACGTTACACGACCGATGACCTGAAGGCCTTCCGTAGCTGGGGAAGCATTACCCCCGGCCATCCCGAGCTGGATGTGCAGCACGGTGTGGAAAACACCAGCGGCCCCCTGGGACAAGGTCACGTCATGGCTGTGGGATGCGCCATCGCCGAGCGTTTCATCGCCACGCACTACAGTGAAGTGTTTGCCCACAAGACCTATGCGTTCATCAGCGATGGCGGCATTCAGGAGGGCATCTCGCAAGAGGCTGCCCGCATTGCCGGCTACCTGGGGTTGAACAATCTGATTATGTTCTACGACAGCAACTCGGTGCAGCTGTCAACCGACTGCGACGCCGTGAGCAACGAGGACACGGCAATGAAATACCGCGCCTGGAACTGGAACGTCATTGAGTGTGACGGTACCGATAGCGACGCCATGGCCGCCGCGCTTGACAAGGCGCTGCTCGAGGCCGAGCGTCCCACCATTATTATAGGCCGCACCATCATGGGCCGCGGTGCCGTTACCGCCGATGGCGAGAACTTTGAAGGCAAATGCAGCACCCACGGCAATCCGCTGAGCAAGTCGGGAGCCGACTATGCCAAGACCATTGAGCACCTGGGTGGCAACCCCGACAATCCATGGGAGGTATTCCCCGAGGTGGCCGAACTCTATAGCCAGCGCGCCCGCGAGCAGCGTGAGATCGTTGCCCGCCGCCGTGAGGAAATCAAGGCCTGGGGCGACGAGCACCCCGAGGCCATGCAACAACTGCAGGACTACATCAACGGCAAGGTGCCCAAGGTGGACTACGCCGCTATCGCCCACAAACCCAACATTGCCACTCGCGCCGCCTCGGCCAACGTTCTGGCAGCGCTAGCCCAGAAGGTGGAGAACATGATCGTGTCGTCGGCCGACCTTGCTAACAGTGACAAGACCGACGCATTCCTCAAGGCGCGTGGCGCTTTCAAGACCCACGACTTCAAGGGGGCGTTCCTGCATGCTGGCGTATCTGAGCTTGCTATGGCCGCCATCATTAATGGCATCGCATTGCATGGCGGCATGATTGCTGCCTGTGGCACGTTCTTTGTCTTCAGTGACTACATCAAGCCGGCAGCACGCTTGTCCGCATTGATGGAATTGCCCGTGAAGTTCATCTGGACCCATGACGCCTTCCGCGTGGGCGAGGACGGTCCCACCCATGAGCCCGTCGAGCAAGAAGCGCAGATCCGCCTGATGGAGGAGCTCAAGAACCATCATGGCCGCAACAGCATGCTGGTGCTCAGGCCCGCCGATGCCGCCGAGACCTCGGTAGCATGGAAGATGGCCATGGAGAACACCCTCACGCCAACGGCACTTATCCTTTCACGACAGGACATCGAGGATCTGCCGTCGGCATCGGGCAACCGGTATGCCGACGCCCTAGGAGCGCAACGTGGAGGCTATGTCGTGATGGCTCAGGAAAAGCCTGACGTCACGCTGGTGGGTAATGGTTCAGAGGTCGCTACCCTGGTTGCTGCCGCTACCATTATTGCCCGACAAGGCATCAAGGCCCAAATCGTGTCAGTGCCCTCAATAGGCTTGTTCATGGACCAGGACGAGGCTTACCGCAATGCAGTCATCCCGAGCGATGTGCCTGCATTCGGTCTCACGTCGGGTCTGCCCAGCACTTTGCGTCGCGTGGTTCCCACTGGAGCCATCTATGGCCTTGACCATTTTGGAGCCTCGGCACCTTACAAAGTGCTGGATGAGAAGTTCGGTTTCTCACCAGAATCGGTTGCAACGTGCATTATTAATGCCTTGAAATGATTTTTTTATTGACATTTAGTTAGATTTTTCATTATTTATTTTCTTAATAAAATAAAAAAGCTTACTTTTGCACGATAAAACAGGCCATGCCATGACAGGGACATCGTCTGTCTGTTTGGTTAATTGAAAGTAGTCAAAACAATTAAAAATAAAGTAGTAATTATGAAAAAGATTGTATTGCTTGCACTGATTTGTGCGGCCTATCTAGTTCCGAACTATGCAAACGCACAGGAGGTAACCTATGTTGAAGATCCTTCTCAGGGCTATCTTTTCAATCGCATGCGTGACAATTGGTTTATTGATGCCGAAGGTGGTGTCGGCTTGTTCATGTCCCCCTATGATGCTAACGCTCCTTGGGGCAAGCAACTCGGCGCCAAGGTCAACGTTCACATCGGTAAGTGGTTCTCACCGCTGCTGGGTTTGCGTTTTGGTGGTGACTTTGAGCAACTCAAGGGCGCTACCTGGGTTGGCAACTATGCTGCCCTGGGTTACCGCAACTGGCCCGAGCTGTACAAGGACGGTAAATATGCTCCCACTCACTTCAACGATGCTGGTGTGACTGGTGACGTTCTGTTCAATGTATCGAACTGGCTGTGTGGCTACAAGCCCTATCGCTTCTACAACGCCATTTTCTACGTCGGTATGGACGCAAACTGGGTTTATGCCCGTTCTGGTGATCGTCCCAAGTCAGACGGTCCCTGGAAATATGGTGCTAACGACGACCCCGACCACAGCCGCAACTACAGTATTCATGCCGGCTTGCTCAACAGCTTCGCCATCACCAAGAAGATTGACGTGCTGCTCGACCTGCGTTTCGACTTCCTGCAGGAGCACGCCGATGGTGCCGGTATGGGTTACCGCACCTGGAACGAGTATCCCAGCGTGATGATCGGTATGAGCTACAAGCTCGGCAAGAGCGAGTGGAACGCTCCCGTTACCGCCGTTTGCCCCGAGTGGAAATATACCGATGCCGAGGGTGACGCTCTCGTTGCTGACCTGAACGACGCTAAGCGCAAGATCGCTGACCTTGAGAATCAGCTGCGCAAGTGTCTCGAGAAGAAAGACGCTCCCACCGCTCAGCAGTTGGTTGAGTCGGGTGAGGCTCCCCTTGCTACGGTTTACTTCCCCATCAACCGCACTGACGTGCTGGGTGTACAGCGCAACGTTGTTGAGGCTGTTGCCGAGGTGATGAAGAACGAGAACCGCAACTACCTGCTCACCGGTTGGGCCGACAACTACACGGGTAACGATCAGATCAACGTTCGCCTGCGTAAGGGTCGTGTGGCTACCGTCAAGAATGAGCTCGTGAAGAAGGGTGTTGCCGAGAGCCGCCTCGAGACTCAGATCAATAACGGCGAGTTGACCAACTACGGTCCCAAGTGTGCATCACTTGACCGCGCCGTTACCATCCAGCGCAAGTAATCCCTTATCTCGGATTACCAAGATTTAAAAAAAGATGTCCTGCCAGATTCATGGCGGGACACCTTTTTTAAGTACATTTGCACTCATTAATATATATATTCAAGTTTCTAAAGTGGCTGAGCCACTTTAAAAAAAATACCTCTCAACGGTTACTCATGGCATCACAACCAGTCAAGGACATATTGCTACGGCTCATCCGCGAGGGACAACCGATGTCCTTCAGGCAACAACTGCTGCTCACCTTCCAGCTGAGCCTGCCTGCGATTTTGGCCAACGCGTCGGCAATGGTGATGCAGCTCATCGATGCCGCCATGGTGGGACGCCTGGGCGCCAATGACTCGGCCTCGGTTGGGCTCATGGGCTCCACGTCCTGGTTGTTTGAGGGAGTGCTCAGCGCGTTTGCCGCGGGCTATGCCGTGCAGGTAGCCCATCTGTTGGGAGCAAAGCGCAACAAGGATGCCCGCCAGGTTGTGCGTCAAGCCATTGTGGTGTGCCTGCTGTTTAGCCTGCTGCTGGCAGGGTTTGGTCTAGCCATCTGCAAGCCCTTGCCTGTATGGCTAGGGGCAGATTCCAGCATCTGTTCCAACGCCACCATCTACTTTGGCACGTTCATGCTCTTCGTGCCGTTCTTCATGATGGATATTGTGGCCAGTTCCATGTTGCGCAGCAGCGGCAACATGCGCATCCCCAGTGTACTCAATATCCTGATGTGCGTCCTGGATGTGATTTTCAACTTCTTCCTGATTTTCCCCACACGGGAGGCCACACTGCTGGGACACACGGTAACCCTGCCAGGCGCGGGACTGGGTGTACTGGGTGCAGCGCTGGGAACAGCCAGTGCGGGCCTTGTTGTGGTCCTGCTGATGGTTTATTATCTGGTGTTCCGCTCATCAGATTTGCGCCTGACCATTGACAAGGGCACATTCAAGCCCACATGGAACACCTTCAAGAAAGCCGTCACCATCTCCACGCCCATGGGCTTGCAACACGTCATGATGTGCAGCGCCTTGATCGTCATCACGGGGATTGTCGCTCCGCTGGGCAGCATCGCCATTGCCGCTAACTCATTCGGCATCACGGCCGAGAGCCTGTGTTACATGTCGGGCTACGGCATTGCCGATGCCGCCACCACACTGATTGGGCAAAGCCTGGGAGCGGGACGCAAACGCCTCACGCGCAGCTTTGCATGGATTACAGTACTCGCTGGCATGGTCATCATGGGCCTGATGGCGATATTGATGTATGTGTTTGCTGCCGAACTGATGGGATTCATGTCACCTGTCCCCGAAATTGTGGAGCTGGGAGCACGATGCCTGCGTGTCGAGTCCTGGGCCGAGCCGTTGTTTGCGGCCTCGATTATCAGTTATGGCGTGTTTGTGGGCGCTGGCTACACGCTGGTGCCTTGCGGCATCAACCTGGTGAGCATGTGGATTGTCAGGCTGGGGTTGTCGGCCATCATGGTCAAGAGCATGGGGCTGTATGGCGTGTGGATGGCCATGGCGATTGAACTGTGTTTCCGCGGCACAATCTACCTGATATGGCTCTCCACCAAGCGGTGGATGAAGACGGTCATTGACTAGCCCCTGCAGGCTTGCGCTTGAATTTCTCGGCCATAATGACACCGGAAAGGATCAGCACACAGCCGATATAGGCAATCGCGTTGGTGCGCTCACCAAACCAGATGGCGGCGGCAATCATCGAGATAATAGGACTCAAGTAGAAATAATTGCTGGCGCGCACCGCCCCGATGCGCTTGACGGTGATGCCCCAGATGAAGTAGGCTGCCATCGAGCAAATCAGTCCCAGATACAGCAGGTTGCCCCACACCTCGGGCTGCCTGACCACCACCTGCCAGTCAACCCGCGACTCCTCCATGGCCAGCAGCGGTAACGCCGACAGGATGCCATAGAAAAACAGCTTGCGCGTGATAAACAGGGTGGTATAAGTGCGGTTCAGTTTCTTGAGGGCCATGGAATAGAATGCCCACACAAACGCGGCCAGCAACGCCAGCAGGTCTCCCGTGATGCTGTCACCCCACACCAGACCGTTTTTCAATGCCAGCATCACCGACCCGACAAAGGCGATGATCATGCCCACACACGACAGCCACGTGATGCGCTCGTCTCGATAGAAGATCGCACCCATCAGGGCCGTCGTCAAGGGTGCTGTGCTCACCAGCACGGCCACGTCACTGATAAGGGTGAGCTCCAGTGCGGTGTTCTCGGCAATGAAATAAGCCGAGCCGCCTGCAACGCCACACACCACAAACAGCAGCTCGTCCCTCCAGCCGGTATATCTTACCTTGAAACGTGACACGACCAGCAACGACACATAGGCTATCGTGAAACGTGCCACAAAAATCTCGGTTGGCGTCAACCCCGCATCAAGCAGCACACGGGTGTTGAGGAACGAAATGCCCCACACCAGAATCATGGCGAATGCCGCCACATGATACCAGAATTCACCTCTATTTTTCACTTGTCCCATGAGAATTATGGTGCAAAGGTACAACATAGTTTTGAAAAAACAGTACCTTTGCAATGATGAACCACGACAAATTGTTGCATTCCATCTTGGCAAGTCAAGAATTACTTGGCATCGGGGCGAGACCCGTTCTGGTGGCACTGAGCGGCGGAGCCGACTCGGTGGCACTGCTGCGCGCCCTGCTCGAGTGTGGATGCCCCTGCCATGCCGCCCACTGCAATTTCCACCTGCGTGAGTCAGAGTCGATGCGCGATGAACAGTTCGTGCGTGAATTGTGCCAGCGGCTCGGGGTTCCCCTGATCGTCAATGACTTTGATGTACCCGCATGGCAAGCCGAGCATGGCGGGTCGGTCGAGATGGCCTGCCGCGTGATGCGCTACCACTGGTTTGAGCAGGAACGGGACCGGCTGGACTGTGCGGTCATCGCCGTTGCCCACCATGCCGATGACCAGGTCGAGACTTTCTTCTTGAATCTGATGCGCGGCACGGGGCTAAAGGGATTGACGGGTATGGAACGCGTCAATCACAAGATCTGGCGCCCGCTGCTGGCCGTCTCCCGCGCCCAGATCCTAGATTACCTTGCAGCCATCGGTCAAGACTACGTGACCGACAGCACCAACGCCCACAACGACTACCGTCGCAACCGCCTGCGCAACATTGTGTTACCAGTAGTTGAGCAGCAATTTGCGCATGGGCGCGAACGCATCCTTGACACGATGGCCAACCTGCATGACGACCAGGAACTGCTCGACGACCTCGTTGCCGGTGCTCTCCCCGACGAGTGCCACATCGATGCCGCCATGTTGTGCGCCCATCCCCAAGCCTCTACCCTGCTCTATCACCGCATCCGCCACATGGGATTCAACCACGAGCAGTGCCGGCAAGCGGTCATCGCCGTGCGTCAGGGACACAGCGGACGCCAATTCATCGGCCAGGGATACATCATGCACATCAATAGGCAGTCTCTCGATATCGAATCGGCCAGCGACGCCATGCCTCCCACTGAGGTACCGATAGACATGACGTCGAATGTGTCGGCTCCCATACGCCTGACGGTCACACGCAACAATGCCCCATTCTCGCCCCGCATGTGTGACGGTAAAAGCAAAGTTGCTTTTAGTACAGATATACTCAATTGCCGGCGCCTGGTACTGCGCCACTGGCGGCGCGGCGACCGCATCAAGCCCTATGGCATGAAGGGCAGCAAACTCGTCAGTGATGTTTTTGCCGACCTCAAGCTCAATCACAACGCCAAGCAAAACATATGGTTACTCGAAGCCGACGGCGACATCCTCTGGATACTGGGACACAGGGCCTCACGCCTCTACAGCGTGGATAGCGAGAGCCAGAACTATCTGCTCGTGAGCATGCAGTAACCACCCGGTTTTTAAAATCCATTTGACAAAAAAATCGCCAAAAACTTGCATAAAACAAAAGTTGGCAGTACCTTTGCACCCCAAATGGGCGGGTTGCGTGCTTGTGACTTGCTTTCGGAGAGATGGCAGAGTGGTCGATTGCGGCGGTCTTGAAAACCGTTGAGGCTAACTACCTCCAGGGGTTCGAATCCCTTTCTCTCCGCATTTGGTTTGGTCCTGTAGCTCAGCTGGATAGAGCAACAGCCTTCTAAGCTGTGGGCCCTGGGTTCGAATCCCAGCAGGATCACGCTTCCAGTAAGGCGCTGAAAATCAGCGAAATATCAACGAATTTCGGCGCCTTTTTCCCTTAAGAAAGTACTTCAAAACCATTAAAAAAAAGGCGAAATTTGCACCAAAATAGTGCGAAATAGTGCGAAATAGTGCAAAATCTGTGTACAAATCTGTGTACGTACACAGATATAAACTAGAGATATTATTTCGAATTTTGGTGTAAAGATTAGCTGAGTATTTGATATGGCAAAGACAAAGTTTTTCTTAGACACCCGTAGGGCAAAGCCAGGTGCGCCCTCGGTCTTGAAGGTGGTTATCAATCACCGGAACACGAGATCGTATGTCTCCCTCGATGCGAAGTTACTCCCTGAACAATGGGATGCTGAGCACTCGCGAGTAATTAACCATCCTAATGAAAAGCTGCTCAACCTTTATGTAATAAGGGTAACGGAAGTTGTTGAGCGCACTATCTTGATCCTAACCGATGAAGGCCGTATGCAGTGCATATTTGCCGATGACATCAAGAA
This sequence comes from uncultured Prevotellaceae bacterium, assembly GCA_900319525.1. Taxonomy (GTDB): domain Bacteria; phylum Bacteroidota; class Bacteroidia; order Bacteroidales; family Muribaculaceae; genus Sodaliphilus. The sequence continues at coordinate 68,833 of ONOU01000022.1, forward strand.
TGAGATTGAGAGAAAACTTAATCCAGAGAAAGCAGAGAAAAATGCGCAAGTTCAGCAGCGCAAGAACTTGTTTGCCACAAGGTTTAATGCTTTTGCCGAGAGTAAATCGAAAAGCACCTGTGGAGTCTATATGCAGACATATAGGCGAATGCAGGCCTTTGCTGGCAAGAAATTGAACTCATTGAAGTTTGAGGATGTCAACAAGGACTGGATAATTGCTTTCGACAAGTTCATGGCTGAAACAGCCCCTTCTCAGAACTCACGCAATATCCACTTGCGTAACATCCGTGCGGTTTTCAACGATGCTATTGACCGAGGAATTACTACCTCCTACCCTTTCCGCCACTTGTCGATAAAGCCTGTTGCAACACCCAAGAGGAACTTGAAAGTAGATGAGCTGCGCACGCTGTTTGATTTCCCTGCTGAGAAACATGCCCGTTACTATATTGACATCTTCAAACTGATGTTCATGCTTATCGGAATCAATATGGTTGACCTGTGCCGACTAAAAGAGATAGAGGGCGATCGTATCATTTTCAATCGCGCCAAGACACATCGCCTTTATTCTATTAAAGTTGAGCCCGAAGCTCTTGAGATCATAGAGCGACATAAGGGCAAAGACTGGCTGATTGACGTGCTTGACCGCTACTCTAACCATAATGATTTCACGCGCAGGATGGACAAAGCATTGAAAAAGATTGGTCCTGTAAAACGGGTTGGCCGTGGAGGAAAGAAGGTTTACTCTCCCTTATTTCCCAAGTTGTCAACGTATTGGGTGCGACACTCCTGGGCCACAATCGCTTCTACCGACTTGGACATTCCCAAGGACACCATCGCCCATGCATTAGGCCACGGGAATAATACTGTGACTGACATCTACATTGAGTTTGATCAAAGAAAGGTTGATGAAGCAAATCGTAGAGTATTGGATTGGGTTTTATACGGTAAGAGATAGGCAAATCAACTAAGTATCAAGCAACTGCCAGCGGCACAAATGGAGTCGCTGGCGGTTGCTTTTATGGCCCCGCAAATGGTTCCTCTCGTGGTTCCTATGGCGGCTCCTTTGTCGGCATCTATGTCGGTTCCTGTGTCGGCATCTATGTCGGTTTCAAAGTTGGCTCCTCGCCTGACACCTGTATTGGGATCACAGATGGCACCCTGAATGTGAATAATATGAAAATCCCCGAAGTCGAAACTCCGGGGCACATAAAACAATGAATAACAACAAAATATCTATAAACTATGTTTGGACTTTGAAAAAGTTGCCTTTGATTAAATGGCTCATGCCGTCCTCGGTGAAAACGGCGGTCAGGCGTTCACACAGGTAGCGTTTGCCGTCGATGTGGAAGAGGGAGCGGACGTTGGGGATCTTGTCGGCAAGGAAGGAGAAGGTGTATTTCTTCTTCTGGTCGACGGGATAGTAGGTGCGGCGCTCCACGCCCTGGCCGTAGGCGGCGTTGTTCAGGCGCAACGAGCAGGCCTTGCCGCTGTCGGTGCGCTTCCAGGTCACCAGCAGCGTCCCGGCGTTGTTGTTGGGATTGGGGGCCGAATAGCTGTAGTCCACGTCGAAGGTGTCGGTCCAGGGATGCGGGAGCCTCGGGGCGAAGCGGCTGTAGTCGCCCCACCAGTAGGCGACAAACAGTTTGTCGAACACGGCCCCGCTCTTCTCTCGCTTGCCTGCGCTGACCGTGGGCAGGGCTCCCCACTGGATGGGCACGTCCTGGTCCACCTTCTCGGACCAGCGGGGGCGGCCCGTGTGGGTCTGATCGGAATAGGCGCTGTCGCCCTCTCCCGTCTCGCCGCATTCGAGGAACACCAGGTTGCCGATGGTGCCGTCCGTCTCATCGATCCAGGCAGGGACTATCTTCATCTCGTCGATGTCGTCGGGGTGGTCTTTGTCGATGATTAGCGGGCCGAAGCGGTTGATGGGAACAAGCCGGGTGACGTTGCCCCAATTGTCCCATTCCTCTCGGCCGCCGCTGCGGTACTTCACTCGCTTCATCACCTCCAGCACGAAGTAGGTGTCCACATCCTGGGCGTAGTGCAGGCCCCAGCAGCCTCCGCTGTCGGGCAGGGCCTCCTGGCGGACGTTGCTGTTGAGCAGCTCGTTGAGGGTGGCATAGCCGCGGCACCTTACCGTGCCGTCGGCCTGTGTCATCTGCTCAAGGTACCACGGGCAGCTGTAGATGTTGTCAAGGCGGTGTCCTCCGGCGGCGTAGCCCTGGTTGAGCATCGCCTTGTAGCCGCTCTTCTCCTCGTCGGTGGTGACCTCCACGGTGAAAGCGTCCACGACCTTTGAGATGTGGATGGCACCCGCCGCCTCGATGTTGTCCGCGGTCGCAGTGCAGGCTATCGTGCTGCGGGCGTGGTCAATGTCGAACTCACACAGCAGGAGTTTCTCCAGTTCCTGGAAGAACTCGTTGACCGTCCAATGCGGCAAAGCACTCGCCCAGGTGCGGTTGCTGTTGGCGTATGGCGTGGTGTTCATCAGCAGCAGGTGGCGGTAGTCGCTCTGCTCCCAC
>ONOU01000011.1 GCA_900319525.1 uncultured Prevotellaceae bacterium
AAAGCCAAGTTAAATGGTATGAGCCCGGTACAATACCGAGCTCAATACCATAGTGAGTTATAAACGTGTTTAACGTCTAACTTTTTGGGGGCACTTCATTTGTCGCTATGTTAGAATCCAGAATCACACCCTCAGTAATTTCTCCTGTTTTCCGTACAAGCATTTAGCGAAATCCGACGATGACTGATACTCAGTTGATTAGCATTTCTTTTTAATGCTAAATGGCGTGTTCCGCACTGCTTTTTCTTGATAGAATAAGGTCGTAGACCTTGACAAGGCCTTCGACCTGCTTTGACGCACTCGATGACTGCGACGTGTCCCAATGCGGAAAACAAGAGAATCACACCCTCAGTAGTTTTGTCTAAAATCATTCAACAATGCTGAACTGAATTCTTTTCCTGCGTCCTTCTCATTGAACTCCTTCGGTCGCATCACCGGGGCATAGTACAAGTAGAGGACCGGTGGCCTGGTTCCATTCTCGTAATGGTAATTACACATTTTGCGTTACACATTTTGTTGAATTGAAAAAAGTGTTGTACTTTTACGTGTTAAATACATGAGTCACCTGCATCTCACTTAAACACATATCTTACACTATATGAACCGATCTGACTTTGAAATCATGGCCCCTGTGGGCTCCTGGGAATCACTGTATGCCGCCCACCAGGGCGGCGCCGATGCCATCTACTTTGGCATCGAGGGGCTGAACATGCGCTCGCGCTCCAGCGTCAACTTCACCCTCGACGACCTGCGCACCATCGCGCAGTGGTGCCACGAGCACGGCATGAAGAGCTACTTGACGGTGAACACTATCGTGTATGACGAGGACATCGACTACATGCACCAGATTGTCACTGCAGCCCGCGACGCACATGTCAGTGCCATCATTGCCAGCGACATGGCGACCATCCTGTTTGCCCGCAGCATCGGCGTGGAGGTGCACATTTCCACCCAGGTCAACGTAAGCAACAGCGAGGCAGTGCGCTACTATAGCCAGTGGGCCGACGTGATGGTGCTGGCCCGCGAACTGAACCTTGACCAAGTGACCAAAATCGCCCATTTCATCGAGGAAAATGATGTTTGTGGCCCACACGGTGAGCGTGTCAAGTTGGAGATGTTCTGCCACGGAGCGCTGTGCATGGCCGTGAGCGGCAAGTGCTACATGAGCCTGCATCAGGAGAACACCAGCGCCAACCGCGGTGCCTGCCGCCAGATATGTCGCCGCGGCTACATTGTCACCGACCGCGAGAACGGCGACGAGCTGGCCATCGAGAACAAGTACATCATGTCGCCCAAGGACCTGAAGACCATCCACTTCCTCAACAAGATGGTGAATGCGGGTGTGACAGTATTCAAGATTGAGGGCAGGGCCCGCGGTCCCGAATATGTACGCACCGTGGTCGGCTGCTATGATGAGGCGTTGAAGGCCATCTGCGACGGCACCTACGGCGACGAGGAGCGCATCAACGACTGGAATGAGCGCCTGGCCAAGGTGTTCAATCGCGGTTTCTGGGACGGCTACTATATGGGGCAGCGACTGGGCGAGTGGTCCTACAAATATGGCTCCAGCGCCACACGCGTCAAGAAATATGTAGCCAAGGGAATACGCTACTACAGCAAACTCAAGGTTGCCGAGTTCCTCATGGAGGCTGGCGAGCTACACGTGGGCGACGAGGCTTGGATCATCGGCCCCACCACGGGCGCCATCCCATTGACGATTGAGGAAATACGTGTCGATCTCAAGCCCGTCGAGAAGACCGTCAAGGGCGAGCACTTCTCTATTGCCATCCCTGAGAAAATCCGCCCCAGTGACAAGCTATACCTGTGGAGCCCCGTCCCGCCCAAGGACGCGGCACCGTCCTTGCCCTGCGAGTGAAGAACCTCAACATTACGCGAGTGGCCACGGGAAAAACCGTGGCCACTCGTTTGAGTTGGGTGCTGATGTCAGCTATTCAGCAGCTCACCTGCTCCAAATGAATTTGAAATGTCCTCCAGCATAGAGGTCTTGGTCACTCTTTAACAAGAAATGAACATCATAGCTGTTGCCATCTTGCGCGACATTGCAATAACTCGGATAGGATGATGAATCATAGTAACCAAAGTATCCCCAGTATTCAAGATCCCAATATCCCTCTATGGGCGAGATGGAGCCGTCGGCGTTTAATATGAATTTCCAATTACTCAGACTTGAGCCGTCTTCAATGCCATTGTAAACATAATACAAGGGTTTGAGAATGCGATAAAGATTACCGTCAACAGCCTTTTGAACCGGAATGTTCATAGCAACAGCACCTTCTGCATCATCGGTCCAAGTGTAGTCGGTAAAGGTGCAGGTGCCGGCCGATTCCCAATCAGTCTCATCATCTTCGTTCTTGACCTGCACGGTGACGGTCGTTGATGTGATCTGCTGGCCCAGACTAGGATTGGCGGTAGCAATATCAGCATCAGAGAGAAACAAAACGCAAGAATAGGTGTTGCCTATTTCCATGCCTCTGAAAGCTATTGTTGCTGTGGCAGTACTCTTGCCTGCATTGAAAACGATATCCTCACCTCTCAAGATGATATCATTGGGATTTGACTGATTGCTGATGGTCACATGGGCTCTATAGGCATTGGTGGAGACGGCACGGGTCAAGGTAACAGGAACCTCCAAATAACCACCGGAGTACACTACCACGTTCTGAGTGGCGGTTTCAAACGAGATGTGCTGCCCCTCGGCTCCAATGTTTTGGACGTCAACCGTTATCTTAGTTGAAGTTCGCTGGCTGGAATTGGCAACAGACATTTCCAGATCGGTCAACGAGAGCGTGTAATGGTATTGCCCCATTGACATGTCCACACCATTGAATGGGATCTCCACGGCGCCTTGGGTTTGATTACGTGCAAATGACACATAATACCAAGTTTCGGTACCGCGGTCATCATCTTTCAAGCGGAGCAAAGCGTAGTAGGGTTTGCTGCTTGTGTTGGGACGCTTGAGGTTGATGGTGATAGCCGTAGATTGGGCAGCGCTCAAATTGAAATTGTACTCAGCTTGTGTAAAAGTCAGATGCTGCGGAGTCCTCTCGACGTCGATTGGCGCCTCATAAGCATCACCCACGGGGTTCTGATCGGCATCTAAAATCAATCTTGAGTAATAGTTGTAGTACTCCGATTGGGGAATCGTCATCACCCAGGGATAACTCTCGGGATCTTGCAGCGAACGGTCGGTCAACACCAGGGAAGAGGGCCAGCCGTCGTCGGTCGCACGCTCAAAGCCCTGCCCCAGGCGGCGGATGGTGTAGATGCGGCCATCCTCACCCCAGAGTTCCAGACGACGCTGTATCAAGATTTCCTCAAGCAGCGACCCGCTCTCGTCGGTGGTCAAGTCGCCCAGCGTGGTTCCCGTCTTGCTGCAACTGTAGTTGACATCTCGTTTGGCCATCAACTGATTGAGATAATTCCTGGCCGTGGTAGTCAGTCCGCGACGGCAGGCAGCCTCGGCAGCGGTGAGGTACATCTCCTCGACACGCATCCAGATGTAGTCACCCTCCCAGTCGGTACCCTCGGTCCGTTCAAACTTACACTGTACCTTAGCGTCACTACCGATGCCGGTGGTATTATCCATCCACCAAGCCCTGCGGGCATCGGTGTCGCTCATCTTGTTATAGAGCCACTTGGTAATCTGCTTGGGTGCTCGCTGACCATAGGCAATGTCGGCACACATGTGAGCCCAAAGCGAGGCATACATACCGACTTGGTCCGACGGGATGTCTGCACCCCACATCACATTACCGGCATAGGCGTCGTTTAAACCCTTGAAGGCCGATACTTCCTGAATGCTCTTGCCGCTGGCATTGATGGCGCTGACAGCAGCGCTCTGGGCCGTGCTCCAATCCTCCTTGACGAGAGCGATACGGGCGCGCAGACCCAGTGCGACAGCATAGCTGATGTGATCGGGAATCATCTGTGTCGTGCCGTTCAACAGGTTGATGGCCTGGGTAATATCGGCATCAATCTGATTATAGACCTCGGCAACTGTAGCACGAAGGGCGCCAGTCGAGCCGTTCCAGAAGGTGCCATTGAACAAGGGCACGCACGGGTCGCTCTGGTGGCCGGCATAGGTGCGGGCAAACGACTGGGCAAGCATGAAATAGCTATAGGCACGGATAGCATAGGCCTGGCCCTTGACATAATTGGCCTCGCCGGCGGTGGCACTGGTTGCCTTCATAGCCTCCAGGATATAGTTGGCATTGGCAATCCAGGTGTAATAGGCCGTCCACAGGTCATGACTGCGCCAGCTGTTGCTGGTGTAGCGCTGTTTCACACTGTAGCAAGCGTCAAACCAGAACCACCCCGAGCCTTGAGAGGCCATGATCATGTCATCGCCCATGAGCTCGGCCATCAGATTGTAGGCACTGATGCCGAAGCACTGGTGTGTGTTGCCGGCTGTTGACCAGCCAGCGGAGCGCATCGAGGCGTAAATCTCGTTTAGGTCGTATAGGGCCTTGCCGTAGTTGTAGGCCGTGGCATCACTGCCAGAGAGCAGCATATCGATCAAAGTGGTAACATCACCGATGGTGACCAGACCATCGTTGTCGGCATCAGCGTTAGCGCTATAGGCGGCAGATCCCGAGAGCAGTATATCAATCAGATCGGTCACATCGGCGATAGTGATGTGACCATCGGCATTGACATCGCCAGGACGTGGCATCATAGGTGCAGGCGCGGCAGAAGCCCTCAACTGTACCACAGCAGGTGAGGTTACTGCCACGTCGGGGGCATCTAAACACAGGGCTGGACGATTCATGTCCTGGCCCATAGCCGATAACGATGCGCAAAGCATCAGTATCAACACAGAGATTGATGGGAGGTGTAAAATCGGTTTTTCCATAATTCAATAGATATTATAAAAGTGAATAAGATTCTCCTTAAGGCTAACAAATATAGCAAGATTTTTCAACTGCGACAAAATAAAAACTCAACTTTTGCCTCAAAAACGGGAAAAAGCATGAAAAGCTGCCCAAACATTCTACATAAGCAACAAAAAAGAGGGCACTTCAATATGAAACGCCCTCTAATTCCTTGCCGTTATCTCTTCTTAGTGGTGGGTTTATGGATAGCCGATTTGCGCTTGGGTGCCTTGAGCCGCAACACCTGTGCGCTGCGGGCAGGCAGGTAAAGCTTGAGCCAACCCAGATGGGCGTCGGCATACAACCCGTCGTGTTCAGTCAGGTGACTGATACTGCTGTCGATGTTGCCATACCCGCCATAGCGGGCATCATCGCTGTCAAACACACCCTCGTACTCGCCCTCAGGAGCCAACATGGGATAATCGACATGGGACTGGGTGGGACTGAAGTTGAATACAAACACGAGGTCGCCGCGCATGTAGGCAAGCACCTGATCATCGTCTTTGTCCCAGAGTTTGCGCACAGGCAGTTGCTGGAAATTCTTCACACCGCCGATGAGGTGAATCATGTCGTTGTCCCAGTTGTTGAGGAAGCGGTACTTCAGGTCCTCACGGTCCACCAGATCCCACTGGCGACGGGCATACTTGTAGCTCCAGCCGTTTCCCTCACGCGGGAAATCGATCCACTCGGGATGTCCCCACTCATTGCCCATGAAGTTGAGGTATGCACCATTGATGAGCGATGCGGTAACCAGGCGTATCATCTTGTGCAGGGCCATGCCGCGGTCCACGGTACCATTGTGGTCACCCGTCATCATGTGCCAGTACATCTCCTTGTCGATGAGGCGGAAGATGATGGTCTTGTCGCCCACGAGTGCCTGGTCATGGCTCTCAGCATAGGATACGGTCTTTTCGTCGGCGCGGCGGTTGGTCAGTTCCCAAAAGATGGACGTTGGCTTCCAGTCCTCATCCTTGCGCTCCTTGATGGTCTTAATCCAGTAGTCGGGGATACCCATCGCCATGCGGTAATCAAAGCCGATGCCGCCGTCCTTGAACGTGCGCGCCAGACCCGGCATGCCGCTCATCTCCTCAGCGATAGTGATGGCATGAGGATTGATGGCGTGGATAAGCACGTTGGCCAAGGTCAGGTAGGTGATGGCATTGGTGTCCTCACCACCATTATAATAATCGTCATAGCTGCCGAAGGCCTGCCCCAAGCCGTGGTTGTAGTAGAGCATCGACGTCACGCCATCAAAACGGAAACCGTCAAATTTATACTCCTCTAACCAAAACTTGCAATTGGACAGCAGGAAGTTCAACACCTCGTTTTTGCCGTAGTCAAAGCACAATGAGTCCCATGCGGGATGCTCGCGCTTGTTGTCTCCATAGAAGTAAAGGTCGCCAGTTCCGTCAAAGCAGCCCAAGCCCTCTACCTCGTTTTTCACAGCATGGGAGTGAACAATATCCATGATGACAGCCACGCCAGCGGCATGGGCATCGTCGATGAGGTGCTTCAACTCCTCGGGGGTGCCAAAACGGGATGAGGCCGCGTAGAAACTCGACACATGGTAACCGAAAGAACCATAATAGGGATGTTCCTGAATGGCCATGATCTGGATGGCATTATAGCCGTCGGCAACAATGCGGGGAAGCACGTTCAAGCGGAATTCCTCGTAGGTACCCACCCCCTCACGGTTCTGAGCCATACCGATGTGGCACTCGTAGATGAGCAGCGGCTTCACGTTGGGCATGAAGCCCTTGACCTTGAACTCATAGGGCTGCTCCGGAGCCCACACTTGGGCAGAGAAGATGTAGGTCTTCTCGTCCTGCACCACGCGGGTGGCATAAGCCGGGATGCGTTCTCCTTCCCCACCCTGCCAGTGCACGCGCAACTTGTACAGGTCGCCATGACACATGGCGCGCCTGGGCAACACGATTTCCCAGTTGCCGCCCTCCAGGCGTTTCAACTTGTAAGGGGCACATTCGCGCCAGTCGTTGAATTGGCCGACAAGATAAATCTCGGTAGCATTAGGGGCCCATTCACGGAAAACCCAGCCGCCATCGGCTGTGCGGTGCAAGCCATAGTAGTTGTAGGCGTTAGCAAACTCCACAAGGTCACCCGTGCCACCCGTGAGCTCGTCAATCTTGTTCAATGCATCCTGGTGACGACCATTGATGGCCTCGCTATAGGGCTCCAGCCATGGGTCATCATTGATGATCGCAAGGTTCTTTTTCTTCCTCATAATAGTTCGGTCATTGTATAATGAAGGCAAAGGTACAATTTTAGCGACAAACAGAGGGCCGACAAGAGGCAGTTTTTACCGTCCAGCATTGAAATCGATTGCAAATCAATGGTAAAAATGAAGAAAAATCTCAATAATTTGACTCAATATTGAAAAAAACATTAAATTTGCACACTTTAGTATCGAGGACATTAACAACTTAAAAATAGATTTATCACTATGAGACTTGAAGGAAGACGCGAAAGCAGCAATGTAGAAGATCGCCGCAGAATGGGTACCGGTACCAAGATTGGTCTGGGAGGCATCGGCGGACTGATTATCGCCGGATTGATCACCCTGCTGATGGGTGGCAACATCGGCGACGTGCTACAACAGGCTGGAGGCATGGGCCTCCAGAACGAAACCGTCCAGCAGGGCGAGTTCAGCGAAGAGGAACAAGAGTTGGCCACCTTTGCCAGCCAAGTAATTGCCAGTACCGAGGACGTCTGGTCACAGATTTTCAAGGAGTATGGCATCGGTCAATACCCTGCTCCTACGTTGGTACTTTACACTGGTGTTACCCAGACCGCTTGCGGTCAGGGACAGGCTGCCGTTGGACCGTTCTATTGCTCTGGAGACCAGAAAGTTTACCTTGACCTGTCATTCTTCCAGACGATGGATCAGCAACTGGGTGTCAAGGGAGACAACTCCAGTCTTGCCAAGGCCTATGTCATCGCTCATGAAGTGGGACACCACATCGAGTACCTGATGGGTACCCTGGACAAGGCACACCAGCGCATGCAAGCCACCAACCAGACTACCGCCAACAAGTACAGCGTGCGTCTGGAGCTCATGGCAGACTTCTATGCTGGCGTGTGGGCCCACTATGAGAGCAGGATGTTCGGATCCATCAGCGACCAGGACCTGCAAGAAGCTATCGACTGTGCACAGAAGATTGGTGACGACTACCTGCAGAGGCGTGCCCAGGGCCGTGTACAGCCCGAGAGCTTCACCCACGGCACCAGCGCACAGCGCATGAAGTGGTTCAAACTGGGTTACCAGACCGGTGACGTGCGCCGCGCCACCACCTTCCAGGAGAGCGACGCCACCCTGTAAACCCACTGTCGGTAATACACCTCGCGAAGTCGCCAAGATGCTAAGTTTCTTAAACGGCGAATTACGCTATACGCTAGACTAGCTAATTGTGCGCCTGCAATTTCCACATTGGGGCGCACAATATTTTTTCACATCACACTACCTTTCTGCACATTATTGCATGTTAAAAACGCTCTGCCAGAAATTGGGAAACATTCTGTTGAAGCCATTCAGGGAGCACTTCCTCTTCCTGATAGTATTCTTTTTCCTTTTCACTAGCCCTTACTTCTTTTGGCATCCGATGCATGTCCAAGGGTTCAATATCTATATCCTTTATCTAGCCATTCACTGCCTTGTACTCTCCTATCTGGTGACCTTACTTGTCAGCGTGATTAAGCCCGATGTCGCACGCAAGATTGTCCAAGGTGTCTTGATTGCTCTGGCGGCAATCCTCTTTGCGGTAAACTTTTACTGCAATTACGTGCTGGACTTCCTGTTTGATTCCGACATTGCTATGCTGATCTTGGGCACTGACGTCCATGAGACCAAAGAGTTTGCGTCAGCACTGCTGCCCACATGGATCATCCTGGCCGTGCTTGGCATCTATCTTCTCTTCATCATCCTGTGGTGGATATCTAAGCGCCATCGGCTCAACCTAGGGAAGAAGACCTCATGGGTAGCTTTGGGATTGATTCTCATCTGTGCCCTTCTCAGCATCCGCAATTGGCGAGCTTGGGAAGACGGCCCCCTCAAGCTCTTTGAGGAGTTGAGCAATATTGAGAGTTCTGACGACCTGCAATCGCATTACACCCATCCCGCCATCACCATTGCTGATGAAGCGCAGAGGCCCGCTAATGTCGTGCTCATCATCGGTGAATCCTTCGCCAGGGTTCATAGTTCGCTCTATGGCTATGACAAGGCGACCAATCCCCAGCTAGGAGCCTACCGTGACAGTTCGATGCTGTTCACGCTTGATGATATTGACGCACCTGCTCCCACAACGGCCCAATCATTGAGATTCATGCTCAGCGCCTATGCTCAAGAGGACGACACTTCATCCAATGAAAAGAAATGGTTTGAATACACCACCCTCATCGAGCTGATGCAGGAATGCGGCTTTGACTGCTACTGGTTCAGCAACCAGGCGCGAGGCAATAAACACAACAGCACGGCGCGAGCTTTTGCTGAAGCATGCGACAGGCATTGGTTCCTACAGCAGGAGGGTAGTGACAGATACAATATCATGCCCGATAAGGTGCTGGTCGATTCTTCCTACCAGTTTGTCAATCAACTGAATTCACAAGAGCGCCACTTCATCATCTATCACATGATGGGATCCCACTACGACTTCGCCATGCGATACCCCAAGGAGTTTGCCAAGTTTACCGAAAACGACTATCTAACAGAGCCTCAAAGCCATCGGTCAATACTGGCATCCTATGACAACAGCATCCTGTATAATGATTATATCGTGAGTCAGATCATCAACCTGTATAGGGATAAAGAAGCCATTGTCATCTATATTCCTGACCACGGACAGGTCATGTACCGCGACCCCAAGGATCCCGACTACTATGCCCACGGCAAGATGAATGACAAGGTGCGCTACGCGCTGGGTGTAGAGGTGCCTTTCATGATTTATGCGTCGCCGTCGTATCAGGAGAAATATCCCGAGGTGATGCAGCGCATCAAGTACAGGCAAGAGCATCCCAAGGCATGGAACAGCGATGACCTGCCTTACTTGATCATGGACCTGATTGGCGTGACAGCCATTGATGGAGAAGAGGTGAAGCCGAAGTCAGTACTCAACTAAGCCTCACTCCGGTAAATGTGCGGCCGCTGTTGATGCCCAAACGACGGGCCGAGAAGAAACGGTCATGTTCGCAGCGGGAGCAATGCTGCGACGTGACGATATTGCCCACGGGCACACCGGCAGCGACAAGGACAGCACGGTTGGCGGCGCGCAGGTCGATGTGCGCTTTGCCTGTCGCAGCGTTGCGCACCACAATATCGTCTAGGTTAAAACGGGCCTTCTTGAAGGCATCGACCACCTCGTCACCCACCTCAAAACACTCCTGGCAGATGCTGGGTCCCATCGCTGCCTGAATGCGGTCGGCACTGGCGCCTTGACGGCACATCTCCTCGACCACAGCCTTGGCTATACGTCCCACCGTGCCACGCCATCCCGCGTGGGCCACGGCGATAACGCCCGCTTGTCCGTCAACCAGGACAAGGGGCACGCAATCGGCGGTATTCACGCCAATGACAATGCCTTGAAGCCTGGTCACCAATGCGTCAATGCCCTCAAGGGCGGCCTCCTGCTTGTCGATATCCAAAGTGCGGAAGCGCTCATCGATGACTGCCACACGGCACGAATGCGTCTGCCGTGGCATGATCAGGTCATCCAAATCGACACCCAACTGCATGGCCAGCGTGAGCCGTGCATCCAGGACCCGCAGTGCGTCATCTCCGACATAATCGCACAGGTTCACGCCTGAATAGGCGTTACGGCCATCCACCTGACCACGAGTTGTCGAGAAGGCCTCAACGCCCTCGACAGATCTTACAAAATCCAATTTCTCAAGTTCCATCATGCTCACAAAGGTAGCAATTTATCCCCAATTCATCGGCAAAAATCAGCAAAAAGCAGTACCTTTGTACCATGACTCTGAATACGGCTACCATAGTCAACTACAAGAATATCGCCGAGGCGCGGCTCGAGTTCTCTGCCAAGTTGAATTGCCTGATCGGCAACAACGGGCAGGGCAAGACCAACGTGCTCGACGCCATCTACTACATGAGCATGTGCCGCAGTTTCTCCTCAGCCAGCGACAATAGCGCTGTGATTCGTCACGGCGAGCCCTACATGATGCTTCAGGGCAGCTACACCCGCCAAGAGGCACCCCTAGAGATCAGTGTTGCCCTGCAGCGCGGCAAGCGCAAGATCGTGCGCCGCGATGGTAAGGAATACCAGCGGCTGAGTCAGCACATCGGCCTGCTGCCAGTGGTCATGGTGTCACCCATGGACTTGGATCTGGTGCGTGGCAGCGGTGAGGAACGCCGCCGCTTCATGGACCTGATCATCTCGCAGAACGACAACGAGTACCTCGATGCCCTCATCCGTTACAACAAGGCTGTGGAACAACGCAATGCCATGATCAAGAAGGAAATGCGTGACCCATTGCTCTATGAGACCGTAGAGCAGGAAATGATGCGCCAAGCCACATTGATCCACCAGCGGCGCAGCCAGTGGGTTGAGCAGTTCCTGCCCACCTTCATGCACTACTATCATGCCGTGGCCGGCGAGAACGAAACGGTGAGCCTGCATTACAAGAGCCATCTCAACGACGGCACACTACAAGAGCACCTTGCCTCCACAAGAGAAAGAGACATGATCCTGGGCTACACCACACGCGGCATCCACCGCGATGACCTGGAACTGCTGTTAAACGATTATCCCATGCGCCAAACGGGTAGTCAGGGCCAGTGCAAGACCTACACCATCGCCTTAAGGTTCGCACAATTTGATTTTCTCAAGGCCAATAACGCCACCGTGCCCATCCTGCTGCTTGACGATATCTTTGACCGCCTCGACGCCTGCCGCGTGGAGCGCATCATCGATGTCGTGTCCAGCGACCGTTTCGGCCAGATCTTTATCACAGATACCAACCGCACCCACCTTGACGAGATCGTCGCCCGCCATGGCGGCGGCCACTGCCTGATGCAGGTCGAGAACGGTAATGTCATTACAGTGAAAGGAGGAGCACAATCATGAAACGCACCGAGGCCAAAAACGTGGGTCAAATCATCAACGACCTGCTCAAGAAGGAGAATCTTGACGTTGCCCTCGACGAGCACCGCGCCAGCGCCCTGTGGCCACAAATCGTGGGCGACGGCATCAACCGTTACACCATCTCACGCAGTGTGAGAGGCGGGGTAATGACCGTACGGTTGTCGTCGGCCTCGCTGGCCAACGAGCTGATGCTCATCCGCGCCAGCATCATCCAGCGCATCAACGAGGCCCTAGGCCGCGAAATCATACACGAAATCATCTTTAAATAAACGGGGTTCCACCCATTAAGACAACCAGTGACTAACAACTAAAGACTAAAGTCTAACAACTAAAAATGAATCACGCTATCGAATCACCATATCCCTTCAAGTGTTCAACCCCCATGCAGCTGCGTTTCAACGATGTGGACGCGCTGGGTCACGTCAACAACTCGGTCTATTTCCAGTTCTTTGACTTGGGCAAGACACATTATTTCAAGTCATTGAACGTGCAAGCCGACATCGACTGGCGTCGCCCCACGGTCATCATCGCTAACGTGAACTGCAGTTTCCTCAAGCCCACCTTGTTCAACGAGTCGGTCGAGGTGCTCACCCAGTGCATGCGCCTGGGCAACAAGAGCCTCACGCTGCTGCAACACCTGGTCAACAGCGAAACCCGCGAGGTGAAGGCCACCTGTGCCACCGTGATGGTCAATATGGCTCCCGAGACAAACCAGCCCAGCCCGATACCCCAGGTGTGGCGCGATGCCATCGTCGCCCACGAGGGCCACGAGTACAAGGAATAAGAGCCAAAACTAAAAACTAAGGACTAACTGACGACTAAAGACTTTTTCTTGCTTTGCGTGTGGCAATAAGATTGATCACATGCCCTGCAAGCATTGTCATGACGGCCATAAACAGCAAGCCACAAGCCGTGAGGGTTTTCACTGGCGGCATATCGCCGGCAGAGAACTGCTTGTCGTACATCACACCGAAATCGACAGCGAAGAATGCGAAAATCAGTCCGAATTGGATAAAGATGATAGTGAGTAAGATGAACGCCTCTCGCCAGAAGGTGCCCCATAATCCATAACCGAAGAGCTGCATATAACCAACGATATAGTAAAACATCGTGCACAGGGAGATAGCGATGCTGTAGTAAGCATAGTCTATCAGCTCCAGATAGATCAGAAGGAAATTCAATACCACCATCAGCACCGAGAAAAGGACCTGGATGAAAAAGCCCTCGGGCAGACTGTGCCGGGTATTGCGCGGTGCATACCGGAACATGATCCATGTGGGGATAATGGCAAGGACCGACATCCCTAACATGCCCCAACTAAAGTGGCTCTCATACCATTGATAATAATCACCCAGCAGCTGACGGCTTTCTTCATCGGTGTCATACAGATGAATGCCAAAAACCTGAGGAAAGAGCCAATAGATGACCAGTGAATAAATCACAGTGACAATAAACAGCATCTTCACTGGCGGGAAACTCACCTGACGCTTGCCGCTGATGTAGTCACTGATGAAATATCCGGGACGCAACAGCAGTTGCCAGATACTGAAGAGCAATGAACGGGTGCCCAGCCCCCAAATGTCCATAATGCCATTGCGCACGCTATTCCAGTTGATGCGGCCCAAATCGGCCTTCTGTGAACAACGGGGACAAAAGTTGCCTGTGAACATCAGCCCGCAATTATTGCAGTAGTGAACGTCATCACAGTTTGTATATTTCACAGGCTCTTGTTGCCAGCGCTTGAATTGCTCATATTTTCCTTTAATCTCTTGCCGGTTCATTTATCAATTACACCACAATTACAGGTTCATAGTGATTTGTAATCTGCAAAAGTACATTATTTTGTCCACATATCGCCATGAGCGGCCCAAATTCTGAAAACGGCATTGATGGTTTGCAGGCGTCCTGAAAAAAGTCAGGCGCCTACACGGTGAGGGAGCCTGACTTGTTGACCGTAATCTGGTTGATTACTTTACTTCATCACCTTGACAGCGCTGGTGGTACCGTCGGTGTAGGTGGTTACCTGGATGGTCATGCCACTGGGCTGAGCCACTTCCTGGCCTGCCATGTTGAAGTAGCGCACTGCGGCAACACTCTTGCCGGCATTCATCTCATTCACACCAGTGGGCTGGTCAAACACTTCAAGGTAAACGATGTCTGAAGCATTCTTTAATCATCACTGCCGCTATTATTCACAATGCGACTCAAAAAACAAGAAAATGGAAACTAGAAAAGTGAAAACTTTATACTACCTTTGCGTGTTCAAAACTATATACACCACAAAAATATGGACGTAAAACAATCAATGCAAGAAATTCTGGAGGCCGAGAGCAAGGCCGTCCTTAATATACCTGTTACCGATGCCTATGAAGAGGCAGTAAAACTCATTGTCGAGCAAGTCAAGCACGAGGGTGGCAAATTGGTCACCTCGGGCATGGGCAAGTGCGGCCAGATCGCCGACAACATTGCCACCACCTTCTCCTCGACGGGCATTCCCGCCATCTTCCTGCACCCCAGCGAGGCGCAGCATGGCGACCTGGGCGTGGTGCAGCCCCATGACGTGCTGTTGCTGCTATCCAACTCGGGCCGCACCAATGAGATCTGCGCCCTCGTGTCGCTGGCCCACAACCTGTATCCCCAGCTCAAGATTGTGGTCATCACCGGTAACAAGGACAGCGAGCTAGCTCACTTGGCAGACATCTGCCTGTGGACCGGAAAGACCCAGGAAGTGTGCCCGCTGGGACTGACTCCCACCACCTCGACCACGGTGATGACCGTCATTGGCGACGTGCTGGTGGTCAACACCATGCGTGCCACAGGATTTACGCGCGAGGACTACGCCCTGCGCCACCACGGTGGCTACTTGGGCAGTGTGGCCAAGGGTACCAAATATTGAATCCAACCATCAACCAGAGAATGAGAAAAATCATAACCATCGGCGAATCGGTGCTCGACACCATCTATCACGGCAACCAACCCAGCCGCTCGTTTGTGGGTGGGCGCATCGCCAACACGGCGGCTATCCTAGGCACAATGGGCCTACCGGTTGCCATGGTGAGCGAGTGCTGCGATGACCGCGTGGGTGACATTATCATCGACTACCTCACCCGCCACCACGTTGACGTGACCTCCATCGACCGCTACACGTCGGGGGCTACCGCCATGTCTATCATCTTTGACAACGGCGGCAAGGAAACTCCTGTCAATTACGGCATATACCCCGACCAGCGCTTTGACGTCGTGTGGCCCCGTATCGACGAGAACGACATTCTCTTGTTCGGTTCCCTATATGCCATCACCGAGCCTCAACGCAAGGCACTCTTTGAGCTCGTCAATTATGCTGTGGAACGCAAGGCTATCATCATCTACCTGCCCGGATTCCAGCATGGCATCAATTTCCATATAGCCCACGTCATGCCTGCCATCCTCGAGAACCTGGAGGTGAGCGACTTGGTTATTGCCCACGAGCGCGACTTGCGCGACGTTTTCCCTGGCGAGACCGCTCAGCAAGCCTATACCAACCATGTCGAGTTCTACTGCAACAACTACCTGCACATCCATCCTGACCTGTCCGTGACACGATTTGACAAGGGAGGCAAGACGATGCCTCATCCCGCCATCGGCCTGCCCACCAGGCACATGCTGGGCTGGCAAGCGGGCTTCACGGCAGGCGTCATCTACGGGCTCCTGAAGAACGAGGTGACTCGCGCCAACATCCACCAGCTGCCCCGCGCCACATGGACTGACATCGTTACCAGCGCACAAGCCATCGCAGCGGCCAGCGCTAATCCTGACCACTGCATCGACGAGGCCCTGGCAGCCCGTTATGCCACCGAACTCAAGTAAATTATGAACCAGCTACTCCCTGTCACCGTCGCGCTACCGCATTTCAAGAACGACATGACCATCGCCCGCGCGCAGATGGTCGAAAGCCAGACTATGCCGTCCAACAAAGGTTTGGACCAGAGCATTGTCACCGAGATGCAGATCTGCTATGCCGAGTACCTAATTGCCAACAGGCGCGATCTCGAGGCCGAGCAGGTGATTGAAAATTACATCTACGATGATGAGCGCATGATGGAGTTGCCCGAGTTGTATGCCGCATGGTTGTGGCTCGCACGCATGACATTGCTTATCGACGGCGGGAACCCGTCACTCTCGCTGGGAGCTGCCGAGAATGCCTTGCTGGTTCTCGCCTCACACCAGGGCAAGAAAAATGAGGACTTCAACGCCATCGTGGCGGCACTGCTCTATAACCTGGCACTGGCCCATCACGACATGGGAGACAACAACCGAGCCGCCAAGGAATTGACCAAGGCACAGCAGTTGCTTGAACGCCTGGCAAAACGCAACGAGGCCCGCTTCAGCGCACTGCTGCTCATGGCCGTCGAGGCGTCGACCGAAGTAATCAAGTCCAAAACCAAGCAGATGAACGTTCTGGCCCACTACCAGAGCGCCAGTGAGCTCTACATGAGCGAGCTGGATAGCGGCGATGCCAATGCGACACGCACGGCCATGTCCAACCTTGTGGACACGCTGGGCAAGGAGGGGGACATCATGCTGGAGATGGGTAACAGCCGCAATGCTGTCAAGTACTACACAAAGGCCCTGCGGTACCAGAAGAAACTGGGCGAGAAGATGGGACAGCGCGAGCTCGACCTGTCCATCGGACTGGCCAAGGCACTGATGCGGCTCATCAACCGCCGCGCCGCGGCCGAGCAGTTGCTGCGCTCGCTACTGCCACTGGCACAACGCCTCGACGCTACGGCCCAGGTGCATGAAATCCAAGAGCTACTCAACAACAAGAACAAGAATACCAACATCATGACACTACTCAAGAGTATTTTTACAGCCACACTCATCATTGTGGCTTCACTAGGGATGAATGCCCAGCTCATCGTGGGACACCGCGGATCGCAATGGGGCGTCGAGAACACCCGTGCAGCCTTTATCAACGGTATCAATGCCGGGGCATGGGGCTTGGAATGCGACATCCGTGTCGATGCCGATGGCACCTTCGTCGTCAGCCACGATGCCAGTTACAAGCGCCTGGGAGGCCCCGAAACACAGATTGCCGACATGAGTACGGCCAGTGTCCTCTCCACACCGCTGACCCAGAAGCGCCACGGCATCACCTATGCCGGGACGCCATGCACCCTGGGTGAGTTCCTTGACATCTGCAAGCAGCACGACGTCGTGCCCGTAATCGAGGTCAAGGTGTGCACCAGCATCCACAGCAACACCAAGGCCGAGAATGAGCCCGTGTTTGACGGCATACCCGCACTCATCAACCTCATTGATCAAAAAGGCCTTACCGACAAGGCTGTCATCATCTCGTTCATGCCTGGGGTCGTGGATTTTATCCACCGGCACTATCCCGACATCACCGTTCAAGTGCTGGCAGGTGACGAGGACGGCACCATCATGGAGTGGGTTGAATGGTGCAAGCAGTACAAGATGGATCTGGACGTGGTTCACACCATTGTCACCAAGGAGGCCGTTGACGCCATGCATGCCGCAGGCCTCAAGGTCAACGTCTGGACGGTGGATCGTGTCGAGGACTTTGAACGTGTCAAGGCTATGGGAGTGGATTTCATCACTACCAACGCCCGCTTCCCCAATGACCTCAAGTAATCCCACACTATAGAGGAGCGAGCAAGAAGACATCGTTTACATCAACTGAATCCAATAAAAACAGGAGGGCTATTGTGCCCTCCTTATTTTTTCCCCCACGTCGATTGCCTCAACGGGGGTATTCGGTACCGAAACGGCCGTTAAAACAGCGCACCCGGCTAGGAATCAAGCGGTTGACCAAACCCTAGCCTAAGCACCGTAGAGCGATCCCACTGCACCCTCTTGAATATGCTGCAGGAGGCTGGGGTCACTGATGAGGCGGAATGCCTGGATCACGGTCCACACCACACCCACGACAACCGTGATGATCATCCATTTCTTGGCCGAGGCCGAATCCCGATTGGCACCAGCGGTGTCACCCTTCATGAACTTGGTCTTTACACCATTGGCCTTGAAGATGGCCAGCACACCAGTGATCAGGCCCACGATGTTGAAGCAGCACAGCAGCGATGCGGCTGTAGCAAGAATAGACTCGGTAAGCCATGTCTTGGGCATCATCTGGTTAGAGGGCGTATTGGTACTCGGGCCATATTGCGGCGGAGCATACGGCTGATTGGGGGTGCCATAAGGAGTTCCCGTGGGCACGGGTTGACTGGGCTGACCACTATAAGGCGGCACTTGAGGCAACTGCACCTGCTCATTACCACCACCCATCGGAGGAACAGGCGGCAATTGCATGTCAATGCCCCCAGGATTGAAGGTTTGTCCTGAGAGCAGAGCCATGAGCTCAGGTACTTGACTCGCCGATGTCCAATTAGCCATACCCTCGCACCACACGAGCGAATTCACTGTCAACCCGTGAGCGAGCAATTCATTGGGTTCAAAGGGGCCAGCCTGCTGGCCATTTTCTGCAATATAGTATTTCATAGTTCAAATATATAAATAATTAAGATTCAAGTCTATTCTTAGCCCTGCGCTTAGCGACTGATCCACTTGGTCACGGTACCGTCGCCATTCCTGGTAATGACAATGCCATTATAGGAGTTGATGTCGTTGATGCGGCGGCCTTGCAAGTCATAGTGCTCGACAGCACCCGTGCGACCATCGACAGACACCTCATCGACTGCTCCGGTATTCATGGGGGTGAGTACCGCATCATACAAGTCTTGCACGCTCAGGTAGCCAGTCTTGTTGATACTGATGCAGAAGGGGTGGTCAGGATTGCTGAACGAGCCTGCCTGCTCGTTGTAATCCAGGGTCACTTGAGTGTATATCTCGCCGGTCTGGTCGTCAAATCCAACGAGATACATCGGATAGGTACCCATATACTCCTCGGTGTATTTACCTAGGTACTGCGGCAAGTCCATTACCAGCTTTCCGTCAACGATACGTCCCTTGACCCACTCCTCGGGCATGATATTCCACAGCCCCTTGATATACACGTCATCGCCATCAAAGCCAAGTCTCACAATCGCGGTGTCGGTCACCAGAGGTTGATTGGCGTCAAGCGCCGTCTGGTAGACGAAGTAATACTCCTTGGACCGAAGGTTGCGGGGAGCCACGACCTTTGTGTCGGCCTGCTTAGAGAGGGTCAAACCCTGGTAATAATTGATGTAGTACAGATTATCCTTGTCGCTCGTAATAAAGACGTAGTCATAGGTAGTGAGTGTGCCATTATCGTCGATGGTCATCACCATGTCACCCACGTTAGTCGTGCCATTAAACAGATCCACCTGGGCGGCCTTGAAGTAGAGTAACACCTCGTAGGCTCCCAACAGCTGCGGCTCGTCAAACGTCACTGTATTGCCATCGCGGGTACCCTTGATCCAAGCAGAGGGCAGATACTTGGAGATGCCCCTGATCCACACGTCATCACCATCAAAGCCCACCCTGGCCGTCGTGGTGAAGGGTTCCCATTCCACACCGTCATAGTTGGCTGTCGTCAGGTAGTAGGGCTCGGTCTGCAAACCTGCGGGCGGCGCAATAGGCGTCTCCTGCATGGGCACATATACCGACTCATAGTCACCCGTCTGCAACCACTCGTAATCCAGATACTGGAACTGCTGGCCGAAGGCGCGGTTCATCGTGCCTAGCACAATGTAGGGATTGGCATCCTCCTGGGTGATAGACCCGTCGGCATTGAGAGTATAGACCATCGCTTCGATCGACTCATCATATACATAGGTATTCAAGTCCTCGTCATAGTAGAACATGCCCACCTGTACGGCCATCTCCAGCGACTTGGTGTAAGCCACATACTGCCCCATAGGCACAACGATGGTTTTGCCATCAGCCTCCATATAGCCTTCGACCCAACCGTCATAGTATGACCACGATACGGGCCGCTGGAAATACACCTTGTTGTCGTCGCCAAAGACGACGTTCATGGTGCCCGTCTGATCCTCGTGGATGATTTCGTAGGGCGATTCGCCCTCCTCTACAGTGTACTGTTTCTCCACTTCCCTAACCACTTTGCCCGTGCGCTTGTACAGTCGCAACTCACCTTCGGGTTGTTCCTCAATCACAGTAGGCACAAAGGTTTCCTTCTCGACAATAGTGTAATGGAATGACATGAAGGGGTTGGTGTGTCCTGTGGCTTCGATAGTGATGCATCTATCGGGAATCATCAGCGTGTAGTTCCCCAGCACACTCGTGGGGTACTCCATGTACACAACGGCATTACCACCGATCTCAATCAGATTGCACTCATAGGTATCGCCAGTGTCATCGTTGACCAGCACAGGCCGTACTTCCTCGTTAACAACCACTTTCTGTCCATAGGCAATGGTAAAATACTGCAGCCTGTACACTTCTCCCTCGGGGGGATTGATGGTGTAAGCGGGCATTTCGCCTTCGGGAATCACATAGTTGTACTTGAGCTCGATGACCTCCTCACCCAAGGCATTAATGATGATGGCCCCAGCGGGAATGGTGAGGGTATATCTTCCTGGCTCGGTGACTTCCTCGGCCAGCGTTATCAGCACGGTGGTATCGGCAGCACTGAGAGTTCCCTGGCATGTCGTGCCCGTGGTGGTATTGGTCAATGTGGCTTCATGGCCAGGGGCAATGCCGTCAACAGCCTCGGGGAAGGTAATAGTGAATTCCTTCATGCGATCCACAGTACCAGGAGCCGGATCGATTGTTACCTGCTCATAGAACGGCGGCGTGGGATCGCCAGGTATTAAATAATTAAAGGTGAGCTCATCCACGTCTTGACCCAGCGAGTAGATGCTGATGGTGCCTGCGGGAATCGTCAGGACATACTCGCCTGGCTCGGTCACTTTTTTCTGGAAATAGGCCAGTACCTTGAAGCCCACATCGTTCAGCCATGTGTTATAGCTCTTGCCAGTGGTGGTATTGGTCAACGTGGCGCGGCCACTACCAGTAATCTCGGTCACATATTCAGGCAATGAGATGGTAAAATTCTGCAAGCTCTCCACCTCCCCCTCGATGGGGTCAATCGTTATCTGCTCATAGAATGAGTCCATTGTGCCTTGGATGGAAAAACGCAGCGTCAACGGCAACATCCGCTTGCCATTGACTGTCATAGAGGCATCTGGCAGACTCAGGAAATAGTGGCCCGACGCCGTGAAGCTCTCGTCAAAGGTCACCAGCACCGTCTTGCCGTCATCGCCAGCCCGCATGTGTCCCTCGACGGTGGCGCCACCTCCCTTCTGCAAGGTAGGTATAGCAGTCTCATCAACCACAACAGGCAGCCCTGCAAAGGTAATGGTGAAATTCTGCAAACTAGCCACTTTTCCCTCGGCTGGAGTGATTTCCATCACTTCCATCGGATCGACAACTTGACCAAATGCCGATGCACTGTAAAGCACAGTCATCAACAACAATAATAGTCGTATAGTTCTATTCATTATATGTTATTAAAAAGTGAGTAATCCTTAAAAAGTATGTCCACAAAATGGTTTTGAACATGCAAATTTAGCACAATGTCCACTATAATTGGGCCAATCCCTTCATCAATCTTTTAAAAAAATACTTAATTATTTAAAAAAATGCGGCCCAAAAGCATTAAAAGCATGCAAAACGCCCCTTTTCGATAATATTTTATCAAAAATGGGGCGTTGTGCAGGATTCTTTTTGTTTGTGTGGCGATCAGTTGGCTGACAGGAGCATATCGATCAGCGTGGTCACGTCGGCAATGTTTACCGAGTCGCTGCTATCGACATCGGCAGCAGGCGTCGCAGCCGCACCAGACAGCAGGATGTCAATGAGGGCGGTCACATCGGCAATGTTTACATGGCCATCACCGTCAACATCGCCCAGGATAAAGTTGGGAGCGCCGGCAATCGAGTAGTGGTAAACCAGTTCACGGACGTCCTCACCCAGGGTAAAGATGTTGATCGAGCCAGCGGGTATCGTCAGTGTGTAATCTCCAGCCTCGGTCACCTCGTCGGGAAAGTAGACCAGCACGCTATAGCCCACACCTATCATTTCGGTATAGAAACTCTGCTGGGTCGTGTTGTTGGTCAAAATGGCCATACTGCCGTAGGTGATTTCTCCAACATACTGCGGGAAAGAAATCGTGAAATACTGCAGCTTTGCCACTTCACCCTCAGCCGGGTCAATCGTGATCTGATCATAGAACGACTCTACCGTTCCCTCAATGATAAACCTCAGGGTCAGGGGCAACAACGGGCGGCCGTTAACAATGATGGAAGCATCGGGAAGGTTCAAGAAATACTGGCCAGGATCGGTAAAGGTCTGGTCAAAATCGACGAGCACCGACGTGCCATCGTCACCGGCGCGCATGCGCCCGCTGGCGGTCCCTCCACCGCCCTTCATCAGGGTGGGTATTGAATCTTGCCTAACCACTACAGGCAGGCCCGCAAAGGTAATCGTGAAACTGTGCAGGCTGGTCACGGTACCCTCGGCCGGAGTGATCACCATTGCCTCCATCGGGTCGACCACCTGGGCCAGAGCCGACGTGCTGAACAACATAGCCATCAAGATGGCTAACAGGTGTACTTTTTGTCTCATAACGATATAATCATTAAATGGTAAACAATAAAACAAATTCTTTCATAAATCCGATGCAAATATACAAACATGCTGACTAATCACGGCCCATCCCTGATTGAAATTAACAAAACTTCCACCCTTTTATCATTTCCAGCAACACAACCGATAGATAGGCACAATTTTTTCTTATACTTTATCAAAGATTGACATAATTTATTTGGGGTTTAGTTGAAAATACGACTGTTCGACTTGCATTTTCTTATTTTCTTGTCTAGTTTTGCCACTGACAATCATGTTAATCCTCAAAATAAATAGACTACATTCAATCAATCAAAATACACCTTAAGTTTCACATTTATGAGTAAACGATTTATTCTTGCAACACTACTAGTTGCTATCACAAGTGTTTGGGCCACAGCGCAACAAACGATGTGGATCCACACTGGGCATGTGCACTGGGCCTACAACACCGACGCAGTGGGCACGATGCCTTACAGCTCGTCGAGCCTGCTTACCGTGCTCGAGAAGGGGTTCACCCTAGCCAATGTGGACAGTGTCACTGTCGCTAGCGAAACATTTGCCGACGACAATGTCCTTGTCAAGTACAACAACAACACTGCCGACGTCTATGTCGCCGGCAACATCGCCAACCACATCACGGCTCAAGTGACGGGCGCACGTGTTGCCGTCATGCAGGACGATAATGTGGCCACCGAGTACACCTACACCCTGCAGGGCACAAGCTCGAGCGGCTGCTTCTACCATGCGGGCAAGTACAAGATGACACTGGCGCTCAACGGCGTAAACTTAACCAATCCTGACAGCGCCGCCATCAACATCCAGAACAGCAAGCGCATCGCCGTGCAGCTGGTTGACGGCACGACCAACGTCCTCATGGACGGTGCCAGCAACACCAAGAAGGCTGCCTTCCTGGTGAAGGGTCATGCCGAGTTCAGTAAGGGCGGCTCGCTGACCATCACGGGCAACAAGAAGCACGCCCTGGCCTGCAACGAGTACATGGAGGTGAAGAAGACCGTGGGCACCATCACCATCACGAGTGCCGTGGCCGACGCCATCAATGTGAGTCAGTACTTCCAGATGAACGGCGGTACCATCAACATCCAGAGCTGCGGTGACGACGGCCTGCAGGTTGATGCCGAAGACACGGCTGACCCCGAACTCGACGGACACGTCCTGATCAAGGGCGGCACGCTCACCATCAACGGCAGCGCAGCAGCCACCAAGTGCATCAAGGCCGAGGGTAACGTCAACATCGAGGGCGGCACCCTGACACTGAAGCATAGCGGCATTCCCGCTTGGGACAGCACCGACAGCAAGATTAAGGAAGCCATCGGTATCAGCACCGACCGCAACCTCACCATCAACGGCACCGAGGCCAACGTCAACATCAACATGACGGGCAATGGCGCTCGCGGCATGAAGTGCGACAGCACCCTCACTGCCACTGCCGGTACCATCGACATCAACTGCTCGGGACAACCCTGGGCCTACAGCACGGTGGATACCTCCAACGTCAAGTGTGCCAAGGCCGACTACGCCTTCATCCTGAACGGTGCCAACTTCAAGTGCACCACGACCAAGGACGAGGCCGAGGGCATCCACAGCGAGGGCACCGTCCTCATCAGTGACGGCACGTTGACTCTCAACACCTATGATCACGGCGTCAAGAGCGACTATGACATGGAAATCACTGGCGGCACCATCACCTATAATATTAATGGTCCTGCCAGCAAAGCGCTCAAGTGCGAGGGCAACCTGCACATCAGTGGCGGCAACATCAGCGGCACCGTGAGTGGCGGTGGCCAGACGGCCAGCGACAAGACGACCAGTGCCAGCGCCGGCATCAAGTGCGACAACAACGTGACCATCGATGGCGGTACCTTTGACCTCAAGGCCACCGGTAACGGTGACAAGGGCATGAGCATTGACGGCTGGCTCATCATCAACGATGGTAATATCAAGGTGACCACCACAGGCAGCCGCTACGGCCAGAGCAGCGGCGGTTGGCCCGGTGGCGGTAGCTCGTCGAACAGTGACACACGCTCCTCGCCCAAGGGTATCAAGGTTGACGGCAACATCACCATCAACGGCGGCACCATTACCGTGAGCGCCACGGGTGGCGAAGGCTCTGAGGGCATCGAGTCCAAGAACATCATGACCATCAATGGAGGCTATGTTGAAGTGACCAGCTATGACGATGCCTTGAACAGTTCTTCGCACATGTATCTCAAGGGCGGTTACGTCTATGCAGTAGCTACCGGCAATGATGCCATCGACTCCAACGGTAACATGTACCTGAGCGGCGGTTACGTCTTCTGCTGCGGTAGCGAGGAAGGCCTCGATGCCAACAGCGAGGGCGGCTACAAGGTTTATATCCAGAGCGGTGCCAACCTGATGGCCATCGGCGGTAATATGGGTGCCATCGAGAGTGGCGCCAGCATCAGCCAGACCTGCTATAGCGGTACTGCTAGTGCCAACACCTGGTATGCCCTCTACAGCGGCAGCAACGTTGCTTTTGCTGCCTACACGCCCACCTTCTCTGGTGGAGGTGGTTACGGTCCCGGCGGTGGCGGCAGTTCCTCCAGCAAGACCATCGTGGTTACAGCTCCTTCCACCCCGAAACTCTACAGGGGTGTGACGGCAAGCGGAACCACCTTCTGGAACGGTAAGGGTGCTACCAATGCATCCGGCGGCTCACAAGTCAGCCTCTCGACCTATTCTGGCGGTGGCGGTTGGGGTCCCGGTTGGTAATTCATCAAGTAGTTATAAACAATGACATCATTATTTAAAAGACATAGAAATATGAAAAAGACGATTATAACGATGCTGATCGCACTGGTGGCCATCTGCGCCAGCGCCGAGACCTATAGCTACCTGAAGTTCACCAAGACCAACGGCTCGACCGTGACCTGCTCGGTAGAAGGCATCAAATTAACTTATGATTACAGTAACATCATCGTGACCAATGCTGAGGGAACAACGACCATCGCTCTGGCTGATGTGCAGGACATGTACTTCAGCAATGAAGGCAGCACCACGCCAACATACAAGGTGGGCGACGTCAACATGGACGGTGACGTCAACATCGCTGACGTCACCGCACTGATCGACTACCTGCTCGGTGGTGGTGCCAGCGCCATCAACCTCAATGCTGCTGATGTCACCGGCGACAGCGAGGTCAACATCGGCGATGTGACTTCACTCATCGACATGTTGTTGAGCAGCACACCACAGTAATTATAGTGTTACTCCCGTAACGATTGCGTCATCCTGCCATTACAGGATGGCGCAATTTTTACACCTTGATGACGAATTCAAAGTCAATGGAAACAATTCCTCTTGAATCCTGACCAGGACACGATACTCTACCGTGTCGCGACGATGAACAGGATACGTTCAATAACGGACCCAATAAAAAATGTCAAAGAAGGGGTTTTTCTCTAAGCGGTTTCAAGTTTTTTCTTTACCTTTGCAGTCAACTTTACTCTGAAGACAACTTGATAGCAATGGATTATACTATACATACTCTCAAAACGACATTATACTCTATACTGGTAACCATAATATTATCGCTCCTGCCCCTCGCAGGTAGCGCAACCCCCCAGCACAACGATATCACCATGCCCACCCGTGAGCGTGTGAACAAGAGAGACAACAAGGCCACCGATAAAAAGCAGCAAAAGACGTCGGACAAGAAAGAGGATGTCAAGCAGCCTGCCGCCGTCAAGAAAGAGGAGCCTCAAAAAGAGGAGCCCAAGGCACCCGTTACGCCCTCCAAGAAGGAGGAGCAGGGCAAACAGCCTGTCACCGACACCACCGCCAAAACGGTTGCTCCCCCTAAACCCAAGCCCACGACGCTAAATCCTGACAACGTGAAGTTTGACGGCATCGATATTTCCAAGTATCAAGGCAATATCAACTGGGAGGAACTGAAAAGAAACAATAAAATCAAGTTCATCTATATCAAGGCCACCGAGGGTAGCGACTATGTTGACCCCCGGTACCACGAGAACATCCGCAATGCGCGCAAGCACGGTTTCAAGGTGGGCAGCTACCACTTCCTTTCCACCCGCTCGGCAGCAACGACTCAGTTCTATAACTTCATCCGTACCGCCAAGCGTGAAGATCAGGACCTGTTGCCCGTCATTGACGTTGAGAACCTGAAACCCTGGAGTCCGCAGCAGCTGCGCGACAGTATCAAGGTGTTTGCCGACCTGATTGAGGATTACTACGGCTGCAAGCCCCTGATCTACACCTCAGAGAAATTTTTCACTTCCCATCTGGGTCGTGCCTTCTCCCATTATCCCCTGTTTATTGCCAAGTACAGCAATAGCAAGCCCGAAATCGGCTACAAGTGGATCCTGTGGCAGTTTGCCGACAACGGTCTGTTCAAGGCTGTCAAGGGGAACTATGGCAAGGTGGACATGAGCCGCTTTGCCGCGGGGTGCAGCATCAACGACATCCTGTACAATCCCAGCAAGCACAAGCCACGCATCTCCAGCGTCAAGGATGCCGTCGATCACAAGGATAAACCCGACAAGGTCAACATGACCGAGCAGAAGGCCAAAGAAGCCCCCAAGATGTCCAAGAAACAGCAGGAGGAGGCCCAACGCCAGGCCGAAAAAGAAAAGAAGGCCAAGGAACGCAACAAGAAGATAGCCGAGGACGAAGCCAAGAAGAAGGCCGAGGCCGACAAGAAGGCTAAGCAGAAGGCCGAACAGCAGAAACGCGAGAAGGCTAAACAACAAGCCCGTGAGCAGGAAGCCAAAAAAGAGGCCGCACGTAAAGAAGCCGCAAAGAAAGAAGCTGAAGCCAAAGCCAAAAAGGAAGCCGAAGCAAAGGCTAAAAAAGAGGCTGAGGCAAAGGCCAAACGCAAGGCCGATGCCCAAAAGGCCCGTGAGCAAAAAGCTCAACGCAACGCGTCAAGCAAAACCAGCAAGACCAACAAGGCTGCCAGTCTGATGAATTCCAACACATCTAAGCTCACGCAGTCTCAACGCAACGACAGTATTCGCAACGCTAAATATAAAGGCCGCAAAACCAACAAGAGCTCGGCCGACAATGATTAAAACGTCACATACCGCTCCTGCCATGTGGCTGGCAACAATTGTGCTGGCCATGTCGCTGCTGCAAGCGTGCAACGCTCCAGGAGCGAGCCACCAGGGCACGGTGCGCGAGGTGCCGCCACGCAACGCAGAGGCAAAATATGACGGCATCGACATCTCCAGTCATCAGGGATATATCAACTGGGCAAAGGTGAGCAGCGACAAGGACATCCGCTTTGTCTATATCAAGGCCACCGAGGGAGCGACTTACCGCTCACCGCACTATGCCCACAACATCACCCAGGCGCGTCGCTACGGCCTGCTCGTGGGCAGCTATCACTACCTGACGTCATCATCATCGATTGATGAACAGTTCCAGAATTTCTCAACCTATGCCCTCAGGAGTGTCCAAGACCTGGTGCCGATGCTTGATGTGGAGGTGCGCGGCGACTGGTCACGCAGCCAGCTCATCGACAGCGTTGACAAGTTCTGCCAGCTCACCGAGGATCACTACGGCGTCCAGCCCATGATCTACAGCACGATGGGCTTCTACAACAAGAATCTGACGCCCCACTTCAACAAGCACAAGCTATACATCGGCCGTTACTCCAACAGCGAACCCGAAATCAACTGGGAGGGCGAATACACCATCTGGCAATACAGTGAGACGGGCATCATCCCCGGCATTGATGCCTATGTGGACCTGTGCCGCTACCGCAAGGACGGTTGGATTGACGAGATCCTGTTACCTCAAGACTGATTTTAATAGATTGAATCGACCGGAACGGGCTCGATGAGGTCACGATACAGTTTCAAGGAGTCACTGGGCATGACATCACTGCCCAGGATTGCAGGCATGAGGTCAAGCGTCATTTCATAGGGTTTGTTATTCATCATGTGCTTGGTACCGAAGGTGTCCAAGTCGGGGTTCACGGCATAGAGCAGGTTCAGCACGATGCTCAAGATAAAAGCATACTTGAACAGGAACAGCAACGACCCGCCCAAGCGGTCGATAAAACCCAGCTTGACCGCACCTAGCGCCCCCTTGAACAGACGCATCAACAGCCTGATGGCCATCATGACAATCAAGAATGCAAAAGCTAGCGACACCGTCTTGACGGTGATGGATGACAGCGGCCACTGGGCAGCGCTGGGGACGAGGGCAAGAAACACTTGCTGAACCAGATCACCGCACTTGTAACACAACACAATCGCCACGACCCACGAAACGATAGACGACAACTGGCCGATGAAACCCTTGCGGTAACCCAGCACGATACTCCCTATCACAATTAATATCAATAACGCGTCAACTAATGTCATAATGCAGAATATTGGAAACTTAGACCGCAAAAGTACAATAAAATCCCATGAAAATGCTATCTTTGTAGCACAATAATCTCAACCCTCAAGCGACATGGACCTACAACTCACAGCACCAGCCAGGGTGAATGCGACGATAGCACTGCCCACATCCAAGAGCATCAGTAACCGTGCATTGCTGATTTCGGCCTTGTGCGGCAGCGAGCCGCAAGTGCTGCATGCGTCGGCATGTGACGACACGGCGGTAATGGTCCAAGCCCTGTCACAGGGCAGTGGCACAATCGATGTGGGAGCCGCAGGGACAGCGATGCGCTTTTTAACCGCCTACTTTGCCACACGCGACGGCTTCACCGTCACCCTGGATGGAGTGGAGCGCATGCGCCAGCGGCCCATAGCCGTATTGGTCCAGGCCCTCAGGTCACTGGGAGCACACATCGAGTATCTGGGCAAGGACGGGTTCCCGCCCCTGCGCGTCACGGGCACAACGATGCATGGTGGTGACGTGACGATGGACGGAGGCGTGAGTTCTCAATTCATCTCGGCTGTGATGATGATCATGCCAGCCATCGGGGGCGGCACGATCACCTTGACTGGAGATACCGTTTCCCTACCCTACATCCACATGACCGCGGCGGTCATGCAGGACATGGGCTCGAGCGTCGTCATTGACGGCAACAGCATTGCCATCTCGGGAAAATACACGGCCACTGATTATCTGGTCGAGACCGACTGGAGTGCCGCAGCGCCATGGTATGCGCTTGCGGCCCTGCTACCACAGTCATCAATCTCGCTCAGCGGATTGACCGCCGACAGCATCCAGGGTGACGCCCGACTGGTGGAACTAGGCCGACAGCTGGGTATAGCCTCCCGCTTTGACGCATCAGGGATGACACTCGATACCGAGCACTTCATCGGCTGCTGCTGTTCGGCATTTGCCGACATGAGCTCAACGCCCGACCTGGCCCTGTCGTGGACTGTGTTGCTGTGCATGCTGGAGCGCTCGTTCAGGATGACAGGCGTACGCACGCTGCACCTCAAGGAGAGCGACCGCATCGAGGCCCTGAGCGAGGGACTGCTTCGTCTGGGCTATGTCTTGAAAATCGAAAGCGAGGACGCCATCTCGTGGTATGGAGAGAAAATCTCCGTCACGCAATCGGCACCCGTCATCGACACCCATGGCGATCATCGCTTGGCCATGGCATTTGCCCCTGCTGCTGTAAGGTTCCCAGGCATCACCATCAGGAATGCCGAAGTCGTCTCAAAATCTTATCCCAGCTACTGGAAGCACCTGTCATCGGCAGGTTTTACGATTTCAGAACTGGCACAATAAATGCATAGTAGCCCTATCAACAATGAAAAAGATACAATATATCATAGTAATGATTCTATCCACGCTACTCGCCCTCGAGACCACCGGGCGCACTTCGCTGGACCGCATCGTGGTCATCAGCGACACCCATCTGCTCAGTCCAGCCCTTATTCAGGCTGGCAACGCCATTGACCTGGCCGATGCCAGTGAGGTCAAGATGATGGCCCAGAGTGACGACATCATGGCTGCCATCACCGACAGCATTATCGCCATCAAGCCGTCGGTCGTCCTGATCACGGGTGACTTGACCCACAACGGCGAACTCGCCAGCCACCAGCGCATGGTCTATCACCTGGACCGCATGGCAGCCAACGGCATCAAGCCCCTAGTGATTCCCGGCAACCATGACTGCAACAATCCCTATTCGCGGCGATTTGAAGGCGACAAGAGCGTACCCGTGGCCACTGTCACCCGCGAGGAGTTTGCCCAAATCTACAGCCGGTATGGATATGGCGCCCAGTCGCAGCGGGATCCCTCCTCACTGAGCTACTGCTGCGAGCCTGTGAAGGGCGTTGTCATCATCGGCATCGACAGCAACATGGACGAGAAGAACACGCTCACCAGCCGCGGCGACAGCACCAACACCTACTACAACGGCGGACGCATCAAGCCCGAAACCCTGCAGTGGGTCATTGAGCGGGCTGCCGAATCACGCCGCCAGGGCAAACGGGTCATCGCCATGATGCACCACCACCTGATACAGCACTTTGACCAGGAGGAGCGCCTGCTGGCCAATTACATCATCAGGGACCACGACGCCACTGCCCGCCAGCTCATGGAGGCTGGCGTCCACACGATCTTCACCGGACACCTGCACGTGACAGATGCCGCCACATTATATAATACCACCCATACCGACAGCCTGGTGGAGATCGCAACAGGGTCACTGATATGCTACCCATTTGCCCTGCGCGTGTGCACGCTGGACAAGAAGCGCCACACGCTGGGCGTGCAGACACGATGGCTCACAGCCACGGCATCCAACCCAGAGCTGCGCGAACAAGGGCGGGCACGCATCATCAATGCCACGCCAGGCATCGCTGCCATGATTGCCGGCAAGGCCTGGGACAAGGTGGGGAGTCACATGGGGCAGCTCAAACGGATGCTTGAGGTGGGCGGCGGCAAGACCAGTCTGCCCGAGACACCGCAGCAGGCATCGCAGCTCGCATTGCGGCACTTGAAGGAAGTGCTCTCCCGCACCATGCTGGCCGTGGTCGAGGGCAACGAGCAGGAAAAAGACGTCGAGGACATCATCAACAAGGGCAAACAGGGCATCAGAGCCATGATTGAAGAAGTGGCTCCCGAACAAGCCGACGCCCTGTGGGAGTTCTTCCTGAATGATGTCTATCCCCAACTCGAGCCCATGGTGCGCAGCATTCTTGAGGACCGCAATGCCGTTAATACGCCCAGCGAATCCCGCACCGATGACTTGAACCTGACACTGAGGTTGTGACATCCTGTCCAACAGCTGTTTCCAACATTCCCACCAATTCATTGACACCCAAAAACCATCCAAGCGTTAAACTATGAGTCAAGCGATAGCCAACATCAAGATAGCCGTCATCAGCGACCTGCACGTGATGGCGCCCGAACTACTCGTCAACGAGGGCAAAGCCATTGAGGAATACCTGGCCCGAGACCGCAAAATGCTGCGAGAAAGCCTGGAAATCCTTAAGACTCTCGTGGAAGAAATCATTGATCTAAAGCCTCACCTCGTGCTTGTCACGGGAGACTTGACCAAGGACGGCGAGCGAGTGAGCCACCGGCTGGTAGCCGAGCAGCTGCAACGGCTCATCGATGCCGGCATTCAAGTGCTAATCGTGCCTGGTAACCACGATATCAACAATCCCGATGCCAAGGTATATGACGGTGACAATGCCACCTCGACCGACACCATCACGCGCAACGAGTTTGCCGACATCTACAGGAACATGGGCTATGACGGGCTGTCGCATCGCGATCCCGACACCCTGAGCTACTGCCGTGATGTGGCCGACGGCCTGACCATTCTGGGCATTGACGCGTGCATGGACCGGCTCAACACCTTCGTCTCGCGTGGTGACTCACGCGACCACACCAAGGCCAGCGGCAGCCTGGATAGTGCCAGCCAGCAATGGATCATCAATCAGGCCACTGATGCCATAGCAAGGGGACAACGCGTCATCGCCATGATGCATCATCACCTGGTGCCACACTTCCACATGGAGGAGACGCTAGCAGCCCCCTACATGGTGGACAATGCCAGTCAACTGTGTCGGCAGCTTGTCGAGGCGGGTATCCACGTCATCTTCACGGGGCACCTGCACATCAGCGACATCAGCCAGACGAACCTCAGCCAGGGTCAGATGGTGGAAATCGCCACGGCAGCCGCCGTGGGCTACCCTTGCCAGTGGCGCATCGCCACCTGCAACATGGGGTCAGGCAAGATGCAGCTGCGCACCTGCACGCTGCACGCCCTACCGTCGGAACCGGAATTCAGCGAACGCTCGCGTGACGTGTTTGTCAACTGCATTCCCACTATGACACACGGCGTGCTCAACCGCTATTGGCCCGAAATCAGCCAAGCTATCGCCAACTACCGGCAGCAGCATGCCTTTGTCATGCGCTACGTCAACCTGCCCGACACACCCGATGCCATCGCCGACATGCTGCTCAAGCACTTGCGGGAACCCGCCACAAGGATATACATCGCATTTGCCGAGGGGAATGAAGGCGGAAGCGATAATGTGGAACTCATCGAGCAACTCATCAGCGGCATTGAGCATGTCGTTAATGAGACCACTCGCGGCATCTTGCGACCACTGGTCAAAGTAGCCCTCAGGCTGCGCGTCTATAGCATTGCCCGACTAGTGCTTCGCAGCATACTCGAAGACCGCAACGACATCGGCACCAAGCACGAGTCGGTTATCAACGACCACACGGCAATCGTGCCATTTTGAGTTTCTGGTTCCCTGGCAAAGGGCTCGCACGCGCAACTACTACCAATTAGGTAAATTGCTATTTTACAGGCTTATTCCGCAATTAATCTGCTTTGTTGGCTCACCCGATAAAAGGTGGGGCGGTGTGGTCGAAGGCCACAGCAAGGCCAGCGGCCTTGGCGAGGTCTTTCGACCTCATGCTTGCCCCCGCTAATTTTCCGCTGAGCCGCTTTGTTGCATCCTTGGCCATCATCTAGATTTCCATTTTACGTACCCAAGCCTCGACTGCATTTATAGTGTCCAAGAGTCAAGTAAACGAAATAAGTTAACTGTAAGTAATAATCTATAAAATCAGTGGAAACAGTGGAAAATTGAAAAAGAATTGAGCGAAAAAAATGATTTTTCCTTAACAATTGCCCAAAATCTCTACTGAAACGAATAGTTTTGATATCATTTTGTCTAAATTATTGCCAATTTGTTTGGTTTGATGCACATTCCTATTTATTTTTGCAAATACGTTATAATTAGCATCTTATCAAAAAACATGAACATATGAGTGCCCCCAAGATTGAACTGACTTCTCGAGAGAGAGAAGTGCTCGAATTGCTGTCATCAGGTTATAACAGCAAGGAGATAGGTGAGAAGATTTTCATCTCCTCAAACACCGTCGAGTATCACCGCAAGCAGTTATTACGCAAGACCGGCTCCCGCAATGTTGCTGAACTGATTGGTAAAGCATACCGCACCGGTCTATTAAAAATCAACGACTGACAACATCTGCATTAAAACGTTTAAAGGCTATGCCTCCCATACGGCATAGCCTTATTTTAACACTTATACTACACGAGAGAGCGAACCACGCCCGCTGGCATGAATGCACAACGGGCGTGGTAAATTTTGTCAATCGCTGTTGAGTCCCAATCAGGGCAACAACAGTCCTGAGCGATTACTGCTGCTTCTTGAGCAGGTCACGGATGTCAGTAAGCAACTCTTCCTGGGTGGGTCCAGCGGGAGCCTCAGGCTCTTCCTTCTTGGGCATGAGCTTGTTCATAGCCTTGATCATCAAGAAGATGCAGAATGCGATGATCAAGAAGTCAATGATGTTCTGGATGAAGGCACCATACTTGAGCACAGCACCAGTAGCCTCGGCAGCCACGCCAGCGTTGGCGGCAGCGGCATTGACAGCACTGGCAGCGGCATCAACAGCGCCCTCGGCACCAACAGCCGATGCGGCATCGCCTACCATCTCGGACACGGGAGGCAAGTGGTACTCCAGACCCGACAGGTCGATACCACCAGTCAACAGACCGATAGCCGGCATGAGCACATCGTCAACAAGAGAGGTAACGATCTTACCAAAAGCACCACCGATGATAACACCGACTGCCATGTCCATCACGTTGCCCTTCATAGCAAACTCCTTAAATTCTTTTACAAAACCCATAATTTGTCAAGTTTTAAAAAATTAATATATAATGCTATCTATCACTTTCATAGCTAGAGCGAGTGCCAAGGATTAAACTATTAAACAATCTTAATTGGGAAGAAAAAAGCAGCATTTTGTCACTCAATATCAAGATTGTAAAAATATTTTCGCTAATTTTGCAGTCGCATAGACTTCATTTTATAAAGTCAATGCAAAGATAACAAAAATTCTAAACAAAACTAAGATATCTACATTATTTATTAAAAAATTATTAAAATAACATTATGGAGAAAATTAAAATCGGTATTAATGGATTCGGACGTATTGGCCGTTTTGTGTTCCGTTCAGCATTTGAACCCGAGAACGTTAACGACATTGAGGTAGTAGGTATCAATGACCTGCTCGACGTTGACTACATGGCCTATATGCTCAAGTATGACACCATGCATGGCCGCTTCGATGGTACTGTGGACTATGACCTGGAGAAGAAAGAACTCATCGTTAATGGTCAGCACATCCACATCTACGCTGAGAAGGAAGCACAGAACATCCCCTGGGGTGAGATTGGTGCCGAGTATATCGTTGAGTCCACCGGTTTCTATCTGACCATGGACCGCGCCGAGCAGCACTTGAAGGCTGGCGCCAAGTACGTGGTTCTGTCGGCTCCCAGCAAGAAGGGTGATGACGGCCGTCAGGCTGACATGTTTGTTTGCGGCGTGAACACCGACAAGTATGCCGGTCAGACCATCGTGAGCAACGCCAGCTGCACCACCAACTGCTTGGCTCCCATCGCAAAGGTGCTGAACGACAACTTCGGCATTGAGAGCGGTCTGATGACCACCGTTCACTCGGTAACCGCTACCCAGCGCACCGTTGACGGTCCCAGCGCAAAGGACTGGCGTGGTGGCCGTGCTGCCTGTGGCAACATCATCCCCAGCTCGACCGGTGCCGCCAAGGCCGTTGGTAAAGTCATTCCCGAACTGGATGGCAAGCTGACAGGTATCTCGATGCGCGTGCCTACCCTCGACGTATCGGTTGTTGACCTGACCGTCAACCTGAAGAACCCCGCTACCAAGGAGGACATCTGCGCTGCCATGAAGAAGGCCAGCGAGGGTGAGCTCAAGGGTATTCTGGGTTACACCGAGGACAAGGTCGTTTCCAGCGACTTCCTGGGTTGCCCGCTGACCTCCATCTTTGACGCCGATGCAGGTGTTTACCTGACCGACAAGTTCGTCAAGGTGGTTTCGTGGTATGACAACGAGATTGGTTACAGCCACAAGATGCTCGACCTCATCAAGGTGATGAAGAAGCACAACGGCTAATCTTTCCCTTGTCTTATCCACTAGGAACAAAACGTCCCCATGATGCTTCACCGCATTGTGGGGATTTTTTCATTAAAAAGCATTAAAATATTTGGATAATAAGACACCGAAGCCTTAACTTTGTAACCAACATAATATTATTTATTAACCATCTAAAACAATTCACGACAATGAAGAAATGGAAATGCGTTGTGTGTGGTTACATCCATGAGGGTGACACACCTCCCGAAGAGTGCCCGCTGTGCGGCGTTGGACCCGAGGACTTTGAGGAAGTGACTGAGTAAGAGTTCAGTAGAGGTCTAAAACTAAAAAACGACAACTAAAACTATCAACTAACAACTAAAACTGTCAACTAACAACTAATTATGGCTAAGAAATGGATCTGCACCGTGTGCGGTTACGTGCACGAGGGTGATACCCCTCCCGAGAAATGTCCGCAGTGTAAACAACCCGCCGAGAAGTTCAAGGAACTCAAGGAGGATGAGGAAGTAACCTATGCCGCCGAGCATGTCATCGGCGTTGCTAAGGGCGTTGATCCCGAAATCCTCGCAGGACTTAAAGCTCATTTTGAGGGCGAATGCTCTGAAGTGGGTATGTACCTTGCAATGGCACGTCAAGCCGACCGTGAGGGTTATCCCGAGATTGCTGAGGCCTTCAAGCGTTACGCATTTGAGGAGGCTGACCACGCATCACGATTTGCCGAACTGCTGGGTGAAGTCGTTTGGGACACCAAGACAAACCTCGAGAAGCGTATGGCAGCCGAGGCTGGAGCATGCGAGGATAAGACCCGCATCGCCAAGCTCGCCAAGGCCCAAGGTCTTGACGCTATCCACGACACCGTTCACGAGATGGCACGTGACGAGGCCCGCCACGGCCAGGGCTTCACCGGCCTGTACAACCGCTTCTTCAAGAAATAAGCGAGTAACGTCACAGGATACAAGGAACGCCTGAGCACATTGCGTTGCTCAGGCGTTTTTTGTGACATAATTCAGGCTCAATAGCACAAAGCCCGTAAACCACACCTCAACGGGTTAGTCAGCAGATATGACGTATTGGATGACGGCATTGATGTCGGCGATGTTCACCTCGCCATCGGCATTCACGTCTGCTCGGCCTTCATAGATATCCGGCTCTCCATGGATAACACCGATGATACAATTCACATCGGCGATGTTGACCTCGCCATCAGCATTCACATCGCCATTCAGTGTAATAATGCGGCCAGTGAGATAACCAGGATCGCTCGCGCCACCGTCGATGCGTGCACGGGTGGCATCCACCTGCTTCTCATCGTAGGCTGTACCCTGGCCTCCGACAAGGCTAGTGCAACCATAGAACATTTCGCTGGATTCAATCACAGCATCAGTGCTCCAGTACTGGCCGGCATAGATGGTTTCCAGATTCTTGCAGCCATTGAACATGGCTTCCATATTCCACACATTAGCGGTATTAAAGCCCTTCAGATCAAGGGACGGCAAAGAATCACAGCCACTGAACATGTACTCCATCTCAGCTACGCCTGTGGTGTTGAAGGCATTCAAGTTCAATGAAGACAATGCTGTGCAACCCGAGAACAGCCAGCTCATGTATTTCACATTTCTGGTATTGAAGCGGCTCAGGTCAAGAGCGGTCAACGACTTGCAGCCAGCAAACATGCCTGCCATATCTTTAGCACTGTCTGTGTTGAAGCCACTCAGGTCCAGGGACGTCAACGACCGACAGCCCGAGAACATGCGCGCCAGGTTCGTCACATGAGAGGTATTAAAGCGGCTCACGTTCAAGGTCGTCAAGCAGTCGCAGCCACTAAACATCGCCCACATGTTTGTCACATGAGAGGTGTCAAAAGTACTCAAGTCAAGGGAATCTAAAGATACACAGCCGGCAAACATCCTTCTCATGTCGGTCACAGCGCTGGTGTTTAAAAATTCAATTCCCGCGATGGAGTCGATTTTATCCATATTGAGGAACCAACTGTTGGTGGAAGTGGGGCGTGCGGCAACAAATGTGGAGTCAATCAGCACCTGGGTAACGCTCCCGGCATGCTCAGACCATCCATGGTTGTTTGCCTCCATCAACAGATAGGAAGTACCCTGACGGATGGAACGCTCGTCATCGTAGTAGAATGTCAGCTTCGTTTCATCGGTCGAAAGCAGTGCGTAGGCAATCCTTTTTCTGGATAGATAGCCTGGATTGGTGGGGCCTTCGTCGATATGGGCATAATCGG
The DNA here is from genome assembly GCA_900319525.1 of uncultured Prevotellaceae bacterium. Taxonomy (GTDB): domain Bacteria; phylum Bacteroidota; class Bacteroidia; order Bacteroidales; family Muribaculaceae; genus Sodaliphilus. The sequence continues at coordinate 38,204 of ONOU01000011.1, forward strand.
CATCCACATAGTTCTCGTCAAATTGAGTTCCTTGCTCACCCACAAGGCTCGTGCAGCCATAGAACATCCGGTCGGAGTTAACCACCGAATCGGTATTCCAGCCTTTTCCCGCATAGATTGTTTCCAGACGGTTACAACCGTAAAACATGGCATTCATGGCCGTCACATTCGAGGTGTTGAAGCCGCTCAAGTCAAGGGACGTCAACGAAGTGCAGTATCCAAACATTCCATTCATGGCCGTCACATTCGAGGTGTTGAAGCCACTCAAGTCAAGGGACTTCAACGAAGTGCAGTATCTAAACATTTGTTGCATGGTTATCACACTGTTCGTCTTGAAACCACTCAAGTCAATGGTTTCCAACGATATGCACCCATTGAACATCTCATCCATTTCTATTACACTCGCGGTATTGAGGTGGCTTAAGTCAAGGGTCCTCAATGAACGGCAGCCGGCAAACATACCACCCATGTGTGTCACATTTGAAGTGTTGAAATGACTCAGATCAAGTGAATCCAGTGATTCGCAGCCTGAGAACATGGCGGACATAGTTGTCACATTCCCGGTATTGAAGCCACTCAAGTCAAGCAATGTCAACGAATCGCAGTCAGCGAACATGGCAGTCATGTCTGTCACACTCGAGGTATTGAAGCCACTCACGTCAAGGGACGTCAAATAATTGCAGCCAGCAAACATCGAAAACATATTTTCCACATTCCCGGTGTTGAAGCTGCTCACATCCAGAGCGGTCAAGGATAACTGATAGAACATCAATTCCATGTTTGTCACCTTCGAGGTGTTAAGGCCACTCAGGTCAAAGGAATCCACAGATGTGCAGCGACCTAACATACGGCTCATGTCTGTCACATTCGAGGTGTTGAAGCCACTCAGGTCAAGGGACGCCAACGAATAGCAACCCCAGAACATGTTTGCCATATCTGTCACCGAGTCGGTCTTTAAATATTTGATTCCGGTAATGGAATCAAGCTTTGCCATCTCATAAAACCAGCTGCGAGTGGAAGTGGGACGGGCAGCGACAAATGTGGTGTCAAACACCACATGGGTAACTTTTTCATGGTATTCATGCCAAGCGGGAACACTATCCTGTTCACTCAATAGATAGGACACGCCCGTGCGGGTACTGCGCTGTTCATCGTAGAAGAATGTGAGTGTGCTGTCATCCTCGGTAAATACCGAATAGGCTTCTTGTGCCCAGCCTGCAATCGAAGTCATCAGCAGCACCAGCAGCACCAGGCTCCGGCCCATGGACTTATTGAATAATATCGGTCTAGTCATTGTTTATTCTTAAATTAAGAGTTTACATTGTGCAACGATGCAAATATAGAATAATTTCACTCAAGAAAGGCAAAACAAGGGCATTTTTTTGATGGAGGCTGAAAACAGTGAGCGCCGGCAGTCGTTGTGACTGTCGGCGCTCTCACCGTACTCCCGCTGGGAATCGAACCCAAATCTAAGGTTTAGGAAACCTCCATTCTATCCATTGAACTACAGGAGCATCAATAAAACCGGCTAGCCTGCGGCGGCATGACGTCGTGCGCCAGCCGGTTTGTTTAGTTTGTTTGGGAATTACCTCTTGCTGGCAAGAGCTGCCTCCTTGCGGTCGCTGCGACGGGCAATCCAGTAGGCCACGGGCGAAGCGATGAACAGTGAGGAGCAGGTACCGATGATAACACCCAGGATCATCGCGAAGATGAAGCTGCGGATCGACTCACCACCCAGGAAGAGCATGATGATCAGCACGAGCAGGGTCGTGATAGAGGTCATCAAGGTACGTGACAGGGTGCTGCACAGGGCCTTGTTAAAGGTGGTGTACAGATCCTGCTTGGGATAGAGCTTGCGGTACTCACGTACACGGTCGAACACAACCACGGTATCGTTCACCTGATAACCGATAACTGTCAGAATAGCGGCGATGAACGTCTGGTCAATCTCCATCGAGAAGGGCAGCAAGCCGTGCAGGTTGTAGAAACCGATAACCACAAACGAGGTGAACGCTACGGCAGCCAGAGCGCCGATAGAGAACGCGATGTTGCGGAAACGGAACAGGATGTACAGTGCCATTGCAAGCAGCGAGAACAGCACAGCCCAAACGGCCTGGCGTGTCATATCGCTAGCGATGCTCGGGCCGACGGTTTCGGTCGAAACGACGCCCACGCTCTCGTTAGAGGTACTGAAGTCGTCCTTGCTCATGTTGCCGAGTTCGCTCTTGAGTCCCTCATAGAGCTTGCCCATGATCTCGTCGTCGATGCCTTCGCGAGTGTCATCAATCTTATAGTTGGTCGATACACGCACCTTAGTGTCGTTGTCAATGGTGATCACCGAAGTCGTGGCACCAGGGAACTGGGCCTCGAGCTGAGACTCCAGAGTCTGGGTTGAAACGGGATGGTCAAATTGCACAACGAAGTTGCGGCCACCCGAGAAGTCGATACCACGGTTCAGGCCACGCAGAGCGAAGAGCAGACCGATCACAACGATGAAAGCCAGCACGATGATCGAGGTCTTCTTGGCAGCGCCCATGAAGTTGAACTGTACGTTCTCCATCAGGTGACGTGTCAAGCTAGTGTTGAAGGTCATCTTGTCGAAGGTGCCCTTGTTGACGAAGTGCTCCATCACAAGGCGGGTTGCAAACACTGCAGTGAAGAACGAGCAGCAGATACCGATTACCAGAGTAACGGCAAAACCGCGGATGGGACCCGAACCGAGCAGAATCAGGATGATACCGGTGATGATGGTGGTCAAGTTGGAGTCGAAGATGGCCGAGAACGCATTCTTGTAACCATCGCTGACGGCAGCCTTGAGGCCCTTACCGGCACGCAATTCCTCCTTACAACGCTCAAAGATAAGCACGTTAGCATCCACGGCCATACCCAGCGTCAGCACGATACCGGCGATACCCGGCAGGGTGAGCACGCTCTGGAACGAGGCCAGAATACCGATGGTGAAGAACAGGTTGAGGATCAGACCCAGGTTAGCAATGCTACCGGCATGGATACCGTAGGTGCAAACCATGAAGATCATCAACAGAATCAGGGCAACGATGAACGAGATAAGACCCTTGCGGATAGATTCCTTACCCAGCGACGGACCAATCACGCTCTCGCTGGCGACATTGACGCGTGCCACCATCTTACCAGACTCGAGCACGTTAGCAAGGTCACCAGCCTCCTCAACGGTGAAGCGACCGCTGATCTGCGAGCGACCACCGTCAATCTGGCTGTTCACATTGGGGAATGAGTAAACCTGGTCATCGAGGACGATGGCGATAGCCTTACCGATGTTCTGACCGGTGATGCGGCTCCACTGACGGGCACCCTCATCGTTCATGGTCATCGATACGACCTGACCCTGCAGGTTGTCAAACTCACTGGTTGCGCGTGTAACGACGTCACCGTTCAGGACGGGCTGACCATTGACGGTGCGCAGGGCAACGAGCTGGAATGCCTCGTGTCCATTCTGCATCTTCTCGCCCTTGACGGTCCAACCCATCTTGAGGTCGGCGGGCAGGATCGACTTGGCAATCGGTGAATGGATGATAGCGTTGACAGCAGCGGTGTCGCTGGCGCTGACATAACCCAGAACAGGACTGCTGGGCTGAGAGCTGGCCAGAGCCTCAAAGCCGGTGAGCTGTGCCAGGGTGAGTTCACCCTCCTTGGCAGCAGCGGGAGCCTTCTTGGCAGCTTCCTTGGCAGTGCTGTCGGCAGCAGCCTTAGCCTCGGCGGTTGCGGCAGCAGTGCTGTCGGCAGGAGCCTCCTCGGTGCCTACGGTCTGATTGGCCTTAGCCTGGTCGCTCAGTTGACGCAGTGCGCCAACAACGTCGGCCAGCGTGTAGGTCTCGTAGAACTCCAGGTTAGCGGCACCCTGCAACAGCTTGCGAACGCGCTCGGGCTCTTTCACACCCGGGAGCTCAAGCAGGATGCGGCCAGTGCTCTGCAGTTTCTGGATATTGGGTTGAACCACGCCAAAGCGGTCGATACGGTTGCGCAGCACCTTGTAGGAGTTGTCCACCATAGCGTTGACCTCGTCGTTGAGGATGCTCTGAACCTCGGCGTCGGTAGCATTGGGCTTCTCCTTCACGCGCTCGATGTTGCGGAAGATCTGAGCCAAGCTGCCCTCGGGAGCCAGCTTCTTGTACTCCTTGCAGAAGGAGCCCACGAAGTCGTCCTGAGCGGTCTGGCTGCCAGAGACATTGTCGATGGCCTGGTTAAACTTCTTGTCGGGATTGTTGTTCGCAAGGGCGCGCAAGATGTCGGGCACCGAAATCTGCAGTGTCACATTCATACCACCCTTCAAGTCAAGGCCGAGGCCTAACTCTTTTTCACGAACCTGCTGGAAGGTGTAATAACCAAGATACACCTTCTTGTTAGCGAGGGAGTCCAGATACTCATTGAGCGCTGTCTTGTACTTCTCGTTGCTGGTGTCGGGACTAGTGATGCCAGCAGCAGCAAGAGCCTTCTTCTCGGCCACGTTCTGATAGTGATTGCTCACAAACGTGAACGACAGGTAGAAAGCGCAAATCAACAACAGTGCAATGGTAAGGACTCGAATAAAACCTTTAGTTTGCATTTTGTTAATTATTTAATAAAATTTTGTTAATTTTCACTTCAAACGTCTTTTTCAGCCTGCAAATATACATCTTTTTCTTTATGTGGGGCATAAAAAAAGTAAGATTTTAATTTCTACCTTACTAAAAACTAGTGTAAAACGCCTCTTTGGGGCCCTGATCACCGCCTTGTAACGGGCTAAACAGGCAGAAAACCACCCAAATGCCACACATTATTTAATTATTTAATAGTCCTCTTAAGCAACATTTTTTCAATCATGTTTTCTTGAGGTGCTGACCTGATGTGACAACGACAGCTACGCTTATCGCTTTACTGCTAGAGCGGTGGCACGGCGTTGTTGCGGTTGTGGGGCAAAGGCAATTAAAGATGGGAAGGTTGTCCATGTCAAAAAGCACGGATGCGAGCGAGGCTCGCAGTTTAAGGCTTATGGCCTAGGGTTTTGAGAGCGGATGCCCTCCTTTTAAGCCATATCATCCGCCGACTATAAGGTTACCGAAACCGATAGAAAAATCTTAAAATATGTTAAGAAATTTGGTTGGTAAGATATTATTGTTATACCTTTGCAGTGTACTAGTTGAGTAGTACACTAGATAAGTAATTTTATTCACTCTTAAATATCTATCTATTATGTTTACAATCAACCAATTAAGCTTCGGCTACAACAAGCGCACAGGGAACCTGTTTGAGGATTTCTCGCTTGAACTGAAAGCCGGTAACGTGTATGGCCTGCTGGGCAAGAATGGAGCCGGCAAGTCCACGCTCATCTATCTGATGACAGGTCTGCTCACGCCGCAAGCTGGCGAGGTGCTGTTTGATGGCGAGAACGTGCGCCAGCGCCTTCCCAAGACGATGAGCGACATCTTCCTCGTCCCCGAGGAGTTTGAACTGCCCCATCTCACCCTGAGAAAGTATGTGGACATCAACGCCACGTTCTATCCCCGCTTCTCGATGGAGGACATGGATCGCTACCTGGACATCTTTGAGATGAGCGGCATGATGGACGTGAAACTCCATGCGCTGTCGATGGGCCAGAAGAAGAAAGTGTTCATGGCCTTTGCCTTTGCTACCAACACCCGCGCGCTCATCATGGACGAACCGACCAACGGCTTGGACATCCCCAGCAAGAGCCAGTTCCGCAAACTCGTCACCACAGGCATGAGTGACGACAAGCTGATGCTCATCTCAACCCACCAGGTGCGCGACATCAGTGACATCCTGGACCACGTGGTCATCATCGACCAGAGTCACGTGCTGCTCAACACCGGCATGGCCGACGTGACGAGTCGCATCGCCTTCAGGCCGCTGCGCGAGGGTGACCAGCCCATCTTTGTGCTGCAGAGCCCCTTCGGCCCGCTGGGTGCCGTTCCCGCCAGCGATGGCGAGGAGACCAAGGTGGACCTGGAGATGCTGTTCAACGCCACGCTCCAGAACCCTGCTGCTATCAACCAATTATTCACCACCTCAAAATGAACACCACTATGAATACCGCCATCAATCAAACATTCGACTGGAGCCGTTTCACTGCCGCAGTGCGCAAGGAGCTGGTAGAGAACAAGCGCGCGATACTGTTCACCCTGTTGGGCACCTATGGCCTGCTCACGATGATAATGCTCCTTGGCAACGTGAGCACCGGTTCCGAGACAGAAATCCATGAATTGCTCGAACTCTATGTGCCCCAAAAGATTATTTACGGGTTCCTCTCCTTTGCCATAATGGTTGTCGCTTCGCTGTCCTTCAGGAAACTGACCAGCAAGACGGGCCGCATCGAGATGCTTACCTCACCCTCGTCCACACTCGAGAAATTCCTGGTCAACACCTTGATCTATGTGATCGGCTACCTCGTGGCATTCTTCATTTGCGCCCAACTGGCCGACCTCACCCGCATTGCCGTGCTGTGGTTTTTCCAGGATGATTACTTCCATGTTCCCGGCCCCATCAACTTCCTGAAAATCATTCGCGACACTGTTGAGGGCATTGGCATTGGCAGCGCCAGCGAACTTGAGGGGATCGGCAGCGCCAGCGCAGTCATCGGAAATCCCGGCAAGTGGTTCGGCATCAACATGTACATCGGACTGCTGGCAGGTCCCGGCTTGTTCGTGCTGGGCAGCATCCTGTGGCCTCGCCTCTCACTGCTCAAGACATTTGCTGCCGTTTACGGCATCGAGATCATTCTGGGCATCATCTTCATGATCGTCGCCATCAACATTGACATGGAAACATTAGGCCAGTGGATCATCTATCATCTGGAGGGTTTCATGATCACATTGACCATCTTCTCGATCATCCAGGGCATCATCTACTGGGGATTGTCATGGTACCTGTTTAAGCATAAAGATGTCATTTCACTCAAGTGGTGGAAATAATTAAAACGGAATAGAATCATGAACTTCAAGGATAACAAAGCGATTTACCTGCAGATTGCAGACCGCATCGGCGACCAGATCCTGTCAGGCAAGCTGGAGGCCGAAGGAAAAGTGCCGAGCGTGCGCGAACTTGCCGCCGAAATCGAGGTCAACGCCAACACCGTGGCACGCACCTACGACCACCTGCAGCAACAGGGCATCATCTATACCAAGCGCGGCCTGGGCTACTTCGTCAGCCCCGATGCCCGTGACCAGATTGTCGCCCGTCGGCGCGACCAATTGATGCAGGGCGAAATGGACTACTTCCTGGGGCAACTCAAGGCCGTGGGCATCACCCCCGCCGAGCTCCAGGGACTCTATCAAGACTATCTTGAGAAGTAACACTAATCATCAACTACGAATTACACGAACCACACCAGCTAACAAAATAATAAGGAATTAAGGGGGGGAGAAAGCCATTCGTGTAATTCGTAGTTTTATTTAAAAAAGAAAGAATTATGAAAAAGCCATTATCATTCTTCACCATCATGATGCTTGCTGCCGCTGTGACGTTGACATCTTGCCGCCAGGAGCAGCAGCAAACCGATACAGAGATAGAGGTTCCCCTGAAGGTCACCTACAGTATCGATTGCTCGAGGGATCTGTTGGCCCTGTGTGATCTGGTTGTCACCTATAAAGGTAATGACGGCGCCAACGTCACCGACACCATCACTAGCTCTCCCGGCGACACGACCGAGGTACAGACGTGGACCAAGGTGGTCGCAACTCACAAGGTTCCCGTAAAAATCGGCTTTGATTACAATCTTGAGCCTAAGACCGACAGCTTGGTTATCAATCGGTCCACGGCTTCGCTCCATGCCATAGGCACAATCATTGCTGAGAAGATGGGCATCAGGAAAAGAAATCCAACACCCATGCCAAGTGAAAAAATCATCAACGGCAAGCACATTTTCTTCAAGTATTACAGAATGATGGACAAAAAGGTCAACAACACCCGCAGTGACCTGGCCACTTGCATCAAGCACCATAACGACAGCCTGGCCACCAGCCGAGCAACCGCCGAGAGCAATACTTGCTTTATCATCAAGTCAGCGCCTCATGGCAAGACCTTGAGAGTGAAGCAAGCGCGCTGGAACGAAAACGAGTAGAGATAGAGTCCAACCCTAAAAATGATAAGATTATGGAACAGAAAGCATTTGTAGCCACAGCAACCGCTGTCGTCGTTGCTATCGTGACCCTCGTGACCAGTATCGTATTGGGGCACATCACAGCCTGATCACGCAACCCAATCAAATAACACATACTAATAACCTTTAATACCAAATGAGTATGAAAAGACTAGGTTTTCAACCGGTGATTTGCCTTATCATCATGATGATGGCAGGACTCAGCAACGTGGCTCACGGCCAGGACTTCAACGGCACGTGGGTGGGCACCCTGGAGGCCGGCGTTTATTCACTGCAACTTGTGTTCCACATTGAGCAGACCGACCAAGACGTCACCGTCACATGGGATTCACCCGACCAGGGCGGATTCAACTTGCCGGCAACAGCTACCATCACAGGCAATGAATTGAACGTGGACATTCCGAACTCCCATGCCAAGTACAAGGGCACGTTGAAGGGCGACACGCTGGACGGCATCTTTACCCAGGGAGCCAATATGCCCCTGCGCCTGACCCGCAAGGCTGGCGAGGACGACAACAACCGTCGTCCCCAGGAAGCCGCTATCGAAGCCGACCGCAACAAGCCCTACCATGCCGAGGAGGTGACCTTCACCAACGACGGCATCACCTTTGCCGGCACGCTGACCTTGCCCAACAGCGGGAACAATTTCCCGGCTGTGGTTCTGATTGCCGGATCAGGCCCCCATGACCGCAACGAGGAGGTCTTCATGCACAAGCCGTTCCTGCTGCTGGCCGACGCGCTGAGCCGCAACGGTTTTGCCGTGCTGCGCTATGACGAACGTGGCGTGGGTGCCACGGTCGGTGGTGACCCGCTGACTTCCACCGAACCGCTGGCCACCGATGCCATGGCGGCCCTGCGATACCTCAAGTCACGTCCCGAGGTGGATGCCTCCCGCGCGGGTCTGATGGGTCATAGCGAAGGCGGCATGATTGCTATCATGAACGCGGCACAGCACCCCGACGAAGTCCCCTTTATCGTGTCGCTGGCCGGAACCGGCGTCGACGGCGTTGAACTGGGCATGCAGCAAGTCAAGCTGTTGAATAAAGCCATGGGCACGGAACCCGATTCAGCAGAGCTGCGCTTTAATGAGGAACTGTTCAGGATAATCGCTGCCGAGAAAGATTCTGTCAAATTGCGCAACAAACTGAAAGCGTTCTATCAGAGCCATCCCGAACAACTGGAAAAAGCGGGAGACAAGATAACCATCGACCAAATTGTGGACATGACTTTCATCACGAGTTGCATCTTCCAGTATGACCCCACCCAGAACCTCAAGCGCGTCAAGTGTCCCATGCTCGCCATCAACGGCAAGCTGGACGCCCAAGTGGCCTGTGAGGAGAACCTGGAGGCCATCAAGCGGCTTGTGCCGCACGCCACGGTCAAGGCCTACGAGGGATTGAACCACTTCTTCCAGACGTGCAGCGGATGGGTGGGCAGCACACAGTATGCCGTCATCCGCGAGACAATGGCCCCGCAAGTGCTCGACGATATCGTCAAGTGGCTGCAAGACGTCACCCGCCAGTAATCACCAACCAGTGTAAAAGAATTAGACATTTCTTTGCAAAAAAGTATTACTTATTGCGCTATTTGGTGAAAAGTTGTAGAAATCGAAGGTTGTTGGCACCACTTTTGCAGTAGTTTTTAACAAATAATTGGCTCAAAAACGAGCTCCATTTGTTCAATTATTAAAAAAGGAGGAACTATGAAACCGCAAGCATTTGTAGCCACAGTGACCGTCATTACAGTAGCCATCGTAACTTTTCTGGCATCCATCTTCACATCTATCTCGATGTAAAAAAATCGCTTCCAGTGTGTAGTTTTTTATACGCTGGAAGCGTCTAAGTGTAAAAAACAGCGCTGGCAACAATGCATCGACAAAGCATTAGATAGCATCAGATAAATAGTTTGACAATTAGTTTTTTGTTGATTAAAGTGTTTGTCAATTGTTCAGGATGCTATACATTTGCAACGGCAAATAAAAACAACAATTATATTTCAATCAATCTATAAAAAATTATGAACATGAAGAGAATCTTTTCGATGTTGCTGCTGATGCTCATGCTCTTCAGCACCAACGTGATGACGGCACAGGAAATGCCGCCCATCCCTGTCGATGACGCCGTGCGCATCGGTAAACTGGATTGCGGACTGACCTACTACATCCGTCACAACGACTATCCCGAGCACCGCGTGAACTTCTACATCGCACAGCGCGTGGGCTCCATCCAGGAGGAGGAGAGCCAGCGTGGTCTTGCCCACTTCCTGGAGCACATGGCCTTTAACGGCAGTGAGCACTTCAACGGCGAGGGAAAGGGCATCATCGACTATACCCGCTCGCTGGGTGTGAACTTTGGCGGCGACCTCAATGCCTACACCAGCATTGCCGAGACCGTTTATAACATCAACGACGTGCCTAGCACGCGCCAGAGCGCCATTGACTCGTGCTTGCTCATCCTCAAGGACTGGAGCAACGGCCTGCTGCTCACCGACGAGGAGATCGACAAGGAGCGCGGCGTCATCCACGAGGAGTGGCGACTGGGCCAGAGCGCACAGATGCGCATGCTGGAGCGCCAGCTGGAACCCTTGTTCCCTGACTCGAAGTTCGGCAAGCGTCTGCCCATCGGCCTGATGAGCGTCGTTGACAACTTCCCCTACAAGGACCTGCGCGACTACTACCACAAGTGGTACCGTCCCGACAACCAGGCCCTGGTCATCGTGGGTGACGTGGATGTTGACCACATCGAGGCCCAGATCAAGGAGATGTACAAGGGTTATACCCTGGACCCCAATGCCGCACAGGTGGTGCGCGAGCCGGTGCCCGACAACGAGCAGCCCATCATCGTTGTTGACAAGGACAAGGAGCAGCAATACAGCGAGGTGAGCGTGATGTTCAAGCACGAGACCGAGACTCCCGAGGAGAAGAAAAATCTGGACTACCTGCTCGTTGACTACATCAAGGAGATGATTGTCGATATGCTCAACCAGCGCTTGAGCGACCAGGCCCAGGAGCCCGACTGCCCCTATGACATGGCAAGCTGCTATGACGGCCCCTACATCCTGGCCAACACAATGGATGCCTTCACCATCGACATCATGCCCAAGGAAGGCAAAACCGAGGCTGCCACCCAGGCTGCCATCGTCGAGGCCCTGCGTGCTGCCAAGCACGGTTTCACAGCCAGCGAGTACCAGCGTGCCAGCGACGAGTACCTGAGCCGCCTGGAGAAGCGCTACAACAACCGCGACAAGATCTCCAACGAGAACTTTGGCCGCCAGTACTGCAGCAACTACCTGGATGGCGAACCCATCCCCTCGATCGAGCAACTCTACCAGTTGATGGGCATGATTGCCCCTCAAATTCAGGTCGAGATGATCAACCAAGTGCTGCCAGAGCTCATCACCACCGACGGCAAGAACCTGGTGATCACCAACTTCAACCAGGAGAAGGAAGGCGCCGTCTATCCCACGGTCGAGGGCTTGAAGGCCGCCTATGACGCTGCCATCGCCGCCCCCATCGAGGCCTATGTTGACAATGTGAAGAACGAGCCCCTGATGACCAAGATGCCCAAGAAGGGCAAGATTGTCAAGGAGAGCGAGAACACCACCCTGGGCTACAAGGAACTGGAGCTGAGCAACGGCGTCCGCGTCGTGCTCAAGAAGACCGACTTCAAGCAGGACGAAATCAGCATGAGCGCATTCCAGCGCGGCGGACAGTCGCTCTATAGCGAGAAGGACTGGGCCAACCTGCAAATGCTGAGCGCATTGAGCGGATTCACCGGCGTGGGCAACTTCTCTAACTCGGAGTTGCAAAAAGCCCTGGCCGGCAAGCAGGTGAGTGTGTACTTGAACGTGGGTGCCTATACCGACGAGTTGAGCGGTAACAGCACCGTCAAGGACCTGGAGACCTTGTTCCAGCTCATCTACCTCAACTTCACTGCCCTGAACAAGGACGAGAAGAAGTTCAACCAGGTAATGAGCCTGATGGAGACCCAGCTCAAGAACAAGGACCTCATGCCCGAGATGGCCTTGAGCGACACGATGCAGTACGTCATCAGCGGCCGCAGCTGGCGCAACAAGCCCTTTGCTGTCGAGGACCTCAAGCAGGTCAACCTGGACCGCATCATCGAGATTGCCAAGGAGCGCACCGCCAATGCCGCCAACTACACCTTCACCTTTGTCGGCGCGATTGACGAGGCTACCATCCGCCCGCTCATCGAGCAGTACATCGCCAGCCTGCCCGCCAAGAAGGGCAAGAAGACCAACTGGGTCAATGACATGCAGATGCCTAAGGGTCAGGTCATCAACCACTTCACCCGCAAGATGGAGTCTCCCAAGGAGTATGAAATCGTCATCTGGCACAACAACGACCTGCCTCACACCCTGGAGAATGAGGTCAAGACCGAGATGCTTGCCCAGTGCTTGAGCCGCATCTATCTGCAAAAGATCCGCGAGGATGCCGGTGCCGCCTACTCGACCGACGCTGTCGGCCAGACCGTCATGGCCGGTGACCAGCCGCAGACGATGGTTCTCGCTGTATGTCCCGTCAATCCCGAGTTTGAGGAGTTGGCCCTGAACATCATGAACGAGGAGATGAAGAATGCCTGCACCACCATCGATGCCACCGCCCTGACCGAGGCTGCCGAGCAGATGCTCAAGGACTATGCCACCAGTGCTAAGGAGAACTGGTTCTGGAGGAGCGTTATCCAGGACTACCTGATGCACGGCTATGACGGCGTCACGGGTTATGAGCAGATCGTCAAGGCCCAGACTCCCGCAACCATCGCCGAGTTTGCCCGCCAGCTCTACAACGCCGGCAACAAGATCGAGATCGTGATGGCTCCCGAGAAGTAATCCACTGGATTCATTGAAGGTTACTTTTTAACAGGTGGCCGCAGGATGGAAGACATTCTGGCGGCCACCTGCTTTTTAGGGCCTGAAAACAGATAAACGTATAAAAATTTGACAATTTATTGTATGATACTTTGACAGACAGGCATTTTGAGCATAAAATATTTGACAGGCAATGCTATTCTTCATACATTTGCAGCGATCAACGACATCGACACTTATCAGTTTTTATCAACCATAAAAATCAAATGATTATGAATATGAAAAGAGTATTTGCCTTGATGTTGCTGATGCTCATGCTCTTCAGCACCAACGTGATGAGGGCGCAGGAAATGCCGCCCATCCCCATGGACGATGCCGTGCGCATCGGCAAACTGGACTGCGGACTGACCTACTACATCCGCCACAACGACTACCCCGAGCATCGTGTGAACTTCTACATTGCACAGCGTGTGGGCTCCATCCAGGAGGAGGAGAGCCAGCGCGGTCTTGCCCACTTCCTGGAGCACATGGCCTTTAACGGCAGTGAGCACTTCAATGGTGAGGGCAAGACTATCATCGACTACACCCGCTCGCTGGGTGTGGAGTTCGGCCGCGACATGAATGCCTACACCAGCATTGCCGAGACCGTATATAATATCAACAACGTGCCCAGCACGCGACAGAGCGCCCTTGACTCGTGTCTGCTCATCCTCAAGGACTGGAGCGGTGGCCTGCTGCTTACCGACGAGGAGATCGACAAGGAGCGCGGCGTCATCCATGAGGAGTGGCGACTGAGCCGCGGTGCACAGATGCGCATGCTCGAGAACAACCTCGAGACCCTGTATCCGGGCTCGAAGTACGGCAAGCGCATGCCCATCGGCCTGATGAGCGTGGTGGACAACTTCGCCTACAAGGAGCTGCGCGACTACTACCACAAGTGGTATCGCCCCGACAACCAGGCTCTAGTCATCGTGGGTGACGTGGATGTGGACCATATCGAGGCCCAGATCAAGGAGCTCTTCAAGGACTGCAAACTCGATCCCAACGCCGCACAGGTGGTTGAAGAGCCAGTGCCCGACAATGAAACGGCCATCATCGTTGTCGACAAGGACAAGGAGCAGCAGGCCAGCAGCTCTCAGGTCATCTTCAAGCACGAGGCTGTGGAGAAAGAGGGTAAAACCACTCTTGACTATCTCCTCTATAACTACATGCGCGGCATGATGAGCAGCATGCTCAACAGCCGCCTGAGCGAGAAGGCACAGGATGCCGACTGCCCCTACCTGATGGGATATGCCTATGACGGCAACTACCTGCTGTCCAAGAACAAGGATGCCTTCAACCTCGTGTACGTCCCCAAGGAGGGCATGACCGAGCAAGCCACCGAGTACATCGTTACCGAGGCCATGCGCGCCAAGGAGCACGGCTTTACCGAGACCGAGTACCTCCGTGCCCGTGAAGAGTACCTGAGCGGCCTGGAGAGCCAGTACAACGAACGCAACAAGGTGGACAACGATATCTATGGCCGCCAGTACTGCAGCCATTACCTCGACAACGAGCCCATCCCCTCTATCGAGCAGAAGTATCAGATCATGAACCAGATCGTGCCCATGATTCCCGTCGAGGCCATCAACTCGATGCTGCCCGAGATCATCACCACCGATGGCAAGAACATGATTGTCGTGAGCTTCAACCAGGATAAGGAAGGCGCCGTTTATCCCACGCCCGATGCCATGAAGGCTGCCGTGGATGCCGGACTCAACGCCAAGGTCGAGGCCTATGTGGACAACGTGAAGCAGGAGCCCCTCATCGCCAAGTTGCCCAAGAAGGGTAAAATCGTCAAGGAGACCGAGAACAAGCAGTTCGGTTACAAGGAGCTGCAACTGAGCAACGGCGCTCGCGTCATCCTCAAGAAGACCGACCTCAAGGACGACGACATCCAGATGACGGCGCTGCAGCGCGGCGGCACCTCGATCTATGGCGAGAAAGATCAAGCCAACTTCTCACTCTTTGACGCCGTTGTTGAAGTGAGCGGACTGGGTGAGTTCAACAACACCGAACTCGAGAAAGCCCTCGCCGGCAAGCAGGTGAGCTGCAGCATGAACATGAACAGCGAGTTCAACAAGGTCAGTGGCTCATCGACTGTCAAGGACTTGGAGACCCTATTCCAGCTCAACTACCTGATGTTCACCGACATCCGCAAGGACGAGAAAAAATTCAACAACCTGACGAGCCAGCTCGACATGATACTCAAGAACAGGGATCTTGTCCCCGAGACGGCCTTCAGCGACTCGCTGAGCCTGACCCTGGGCAACCACAACTGGCGCAGCAAGCCCTTCACCGCCGAGATGGTCAAGCAGCTCGACTATGACCGCGCGCTGCAGATGGCCAAGGAGGTTACCGCCAACGCCGGCAGCTACACGTTCTACTTCGTCGGCTCGTTTGACGAGGCTGTCATCCGTCCGCTCATCGAACAGTACATCGCCAGCCTGCCCGGCAAGAAGGGTGCCAAGACCAACTGGGTAAACATCGACAACTACCCCGTCGGTCAGGTCATCAACCACTTCACCCGCAAGATGGAAGATCCCAAGGCCTACACCTCCATCTACTGGTATGACAAGACCACGCCCTACAGCATGGAGAACAACATCAAGGCTGACCTGCTGGCACGTGTTCTGGACAAGGTTTACCTGCAGAAGATCCGCGAGGATGCCGGTGCCGCCTATTCCACCAGCGCCAGCGGCTGGTCTACCTTGAACGGTGACAACCCCTTCAGCTGCATCTATGCCTACTGCCCCGTCAAGCCCGAGTACACCGACCTGGCACTGCAGATCATGAACGATGAGCTCGTTGCTGCTGGCAAAAGCATCGACGCCAGCTCGCTCGAGGACTTCAAGGAGCTCCTGATCAAGGATTACAACAACGAGATCAAGGAAAACTGGTACTGGATGTGGGTACTCAACCGCTATGTGGAGCGTGGCATCGACCCCCACACCGGTTATATCGACATCGTCAAGGCTCAGACCCCCGAGACCATCGCTGCATTTGCCCGCCAGATCCTGGCCGCTGGCAACAAGGTTGAGGTAGTCATGACCCCTGCCGAGTAACGATAAAACACCACCTTTAACGAGCCAGAGACTCCACACAAAGGGGCTCTGGCTCTGTTTATTGCACCTTTTGAAGAACACCCCCCTTTACCTGTTATCCATCACTCATGAGATAATTATAGTGGTCATCAATAGTATTTTTCTGGAAGTTTTTGTAGTTTTCGACGGGTTGATGACGTCTAAAGGGCAAGAGTTGCTTATCTTTGCAACTAACAACTAAGGACTAGAAACTTGAAACCAAGGACTAGAAAGGTGGTGCAAGCCGAACGCAATGAAAGCTTGCTTTCAATTGCTGAGGCGCAGCCCACCTTGCACGAGCAAAGCGAGTGAAACTAACAACTAAAAACTAAATATAATGGCTTATCTCGACATCAACAACGTGGTGAAGCGCTACGAGGGGCATACCGCCCTCGACGGCGTTTCAATGCAGGTAGAGCAGGGTGTCATCTACGGCCTGCTGGGACCCAACGGTGCCGGCAAGAGCACCCTGATACGCATCATCAACCGCATCCTCTCCGCCGATGAGGGCACCGTGACGCTCAATGGCAAACAGATGACCGACGACGACATCACCCACATCGGCTACCTGCCCGAGGAACGCGGCCTGTACAAGAAAATGAAGGTGGGAGACCACATCGTGTATCTGGGACGGCTCAAGGGCATGACCAAGGCCGATGCTGTGGCCTCGATGCACTGGTGGCTCGACCGCTTTGACCTCAAGCAGTGGGAAAACAAGAAGGTGGAGAACCTGTCCAAGGGCATGCAGCAGAAGGTGCAGTTCATCGGCACCGTCATCCATCGACCGCCGCTGTTGATCTTTGACGAACCGTTCTCGGGCTTTGACCCCGTCAATGCCGAACAGTTGAAGGTCGAGATCCTGGCCCTGCGCGACCAGGGCAGCACCATCCTGTTCTCGACCCACAACATGGCGTCGGTCGAGGAGGTGTGCCAGCAGATCACCCTGCTCAACCATGCCCATGTGGTGCTCACCGGCAGCGTTGACGAGGTGAAGCAGCAGCACAAGAAGAACATCATCGCCGTGCAGACGCCCGACGTGATCGAGGCTAACGACGCCCTGTTCACCCTGCTGCCGCCCGACCCCGTGAAAAAGCACGAAACCCGCATCAAGCTGGCCCAGGGCGTTAACGTGCGCGATACCATCAACTGGCTCAACGAGCATTACCGTCTCACGGGCTTCACCGAGGTGCTGCCCAGCATGAACGAGATTTTCATCGAAACCGTCAAATCCAAAAACGCTACAGAACAATGAATAAGCTTCGCCTCATCATCGCCCGTGAATACATGTCGATCGTCGGGCGCAAGTCATTCATCTTTATGACCCTGGGCATGCCCCTGTTGTTTATCCTCATCATGGCCGTTCCCATCGGGCTGGCCTATCTCAACGACAAGGGCAGCGACACCCAGCAGATTGCCGTCATCGACGAGACGGGCCGCTATGCCGCTGCGCTCAAGAGCGACGACATGTACAGCTTTGTCGCCATCAAGGGCGACACCGTGACCAATGCCCGCGAGTTCTATGACAAGGCGAGCGGCAGCCTTGACGCCATTATCATCATACCGCGCGATGTGGACAGCACCGGCGTGGTGAACATCTTCAGCGAGGGAACCATCACTCCCGCCCTGGTGTCTAACGTGCGCAGCGTCCTCGCCGATACCATCCAGAGCGCCCACCTTGCCGCCATGGGCATCCCCAACCTGCAAGAGATGGTAGATAAGGCCCACATCGATGTGGACGTGCGTTCCATCAAGTGGAGCGAGGAGGGCGAGCAGGAGTCCTCGACCGATGCCGCCATGGGACTGGGGCTGATGCTATCGCTGTTCACCTATATGTTTGTGCTCATGTATGGTGCGATGATCATGAACAGCGTCATCGAGGAGAAGACCAACCGCATCGTCGAGGTTGTCGTGAGCAGTTGCCGGCCCTTCCAGCTCATGCTGGGCAAAATCATCGGTGTGGGCCTTGTGGGCCTGACGCAGATGGCCATCTGGATTGTGCTGCTCGCTATCGTCGGCACGATTGCCGGTGGCGCGTTTGGAATTGGCAACGTATCGCCCGACGCAGTATCGCCCGAGGCACTGGCTTCGGCTAAGGATATGGGAGCCATCCAGGCTATTGTGCGCGAGACGCTCTCAATCAACTATGTGCCCATCATTGTGGGCTTCATTCTCTACTTCATCGGTGGCTACCTGCTTTACAGCTCGCTATTCGCGGGACTGGGATCAGCCGTGGATCAGCCTAGCGACTCGTCACAGTTCATGACCCCCGTGATGCTGATTATGATTATTGCCCTGTATGCCGGCATTTTCTGCATGGAGAATCCTTCGGGACCCACTGCCGTGTGGTGCTCCATCATCCCGTTCACCTCACCCGTGGTGATGATGGTGAGATTACCCTTCGGCGTACCCACGTGGCAACTGATATTGAGCATCGCTCTGCTGTTCGGCACCGCGCTCTTCATCACCTGGCTCGCCGCACGCATCTACCGCCGCGGCATCCTGCACTACGGCAAGAAGGCCTCTTTCAGCGACCTGTTCAAGTGGATGAGGTGATGCGGGCTTTGCCCGCGGGTTAGGGCTTAGAGCTTAGGGTGCATCCGCACCTATAGCCTATAGTCTAACAACTTAAAACTTAAAACTTAAAACTTAAAACTAAGAACTAACAACTACCACATGAGAATCGTGATACAACGGGTGACCGAGGCTTCGGTCACCATCGACGGACAGTTGCACAGCACCATCGGCCACGGCATGATGGTGCTGGTGGGCGTCCGTGAGGGAGACACCCTCGACGACATGCGCTGGCTGGCGCAAAAGACGGTGAACCTGCGCATCTTTGACGACGAGCAGGGCGTGATGAACCGCAGCATCATCGATGCAGGCGGCGAGGTGCTGGCCGTCAGCCAGTTCACCCTCAACGCCTCGACCAAGAAGGGTAACCGCCCCAGCTACATCCACGCTGCTGGTCACGACGTGGCCGTGCCGCTCTATGAGGCCTACTGCGACGAGGTGGCCCAGCTACTGGGCAAGCCCACCAAGAAAGGCGTATTCGGCGCCGAGATGCAGGTCGCCCTCATCAACGACGGTCCCGTCACCATTATCATCGACAGCCGCCTCAAGGAGTAGTCAGTCTTTGGATGCCGATGCCCCCAAGGTGCGGATGCCCTCTAAGCTCTAAGCCCTAACCCTTCATGATTGCAAAGCGGCGTGCCGCTTTGCAATCATGAAATATTTAGTTAAATTCACATTCCTAATCACTGCGATTTGGAAAAATATGGCTACCTTTGCAGGTTGTAGCGCCCAAGCGCATTAGAAAAACTTAATTTTAAATCATGATCAACCTGAGTGTAAACGTCAACAAAATAGCTACCCTGCGCAACGCGCGTGGCGGTAACGTCCCTAATGTCCAGCAAGTAGCCATGGATTGTGAGCGCTTTGGCGCCAATGGTATCACCGTACATCCCCGTCCCGACGAGCGACACATTCGCCGCAGCGACGTGTTTGCCCTGCGCCCTCTCGTGCGCACCGAGTTCAACATCGAGGGCTATCCCAGCGAGCAGTTCATGGATCTGGTGCTGTCCGTGCGGCCCACCCAGGCCACACTTGTCCCCGACGGCCCCAACGTGCTCACCTCATCGGCAGGATGGGATGTGGAGCCCAACATGGAGTTCCTCACCGGCATCGTTGACCGGTTGAAAGAGGCAGGCATCCGCACGAGCATCTTTGTGGGCACCGACCTGGACAACATCCGCGCTGCAGCGCGCACCGGTGCCGACCGCGTGGAGCTCTACACCGGCCCCTTTGCCGAGGAGTATGAGACCGACCCCGAGGGCGCCGTCGCCCCCTTTACCACTGCCGCCCTGGCTGCCCACAGCGTAGGTCTGGGCCTGAATGCCGGCCACGACCTGAACCTGAAGAACCTCAAGTTTTTCCAGCAGCATGTCCCTCACCTGAGCGAGGTATCGATCGGTCACGCCCTGATTGCCGACGCGCTGTACCTGGGTCTAGAGGCCACCATCAAGGCCTATAAGGAGTGTTTGAAATAAAAACGACTATTTCACGTTATATAAGAGTGTAATCAGCAACAAACAAGAATAACCAAATAAACGAATCACAATGTCAATCCTCAACATGATTCTTGCCCAAGTAACGCCTGCCGACACAATGATCCAGCAGGCCACCGACACCTTGCAGCAGGCCATCGACAGCGCCGCTCAGGTTGTTACCGACAGTGCTGCAGCCGTCGCTGCGGCTACCGCTCCCGCCAGTGCCGAACCCGTTGTCAAGGAACTCTCGGTGTGGGACCTCACCATGGCAGGCGGATGGCTCATGATACCGCTGGCCCTGCTGGCTGTCGTGAGCATCTACATCTTTTTTGAGCGCCTGTTTGCCATCAATCGTGCCAATCGTCAGGACCGCACCTTCATGGACCGCATCAAGGACCTCATCCACCGCGGCGAGGTCGATCAGGCCCTGTCGCTGTGCCGTGACACCAACACCCCCTACTCCCGCATGATCGAGAAGGGCGTTACCCGCATCGGCCGCCCCATGAACGATGTGCTCGTTACCATCGAGAACGTCGGCAACATGGAGATTGCCAAACTCGAGAAGGGCTTTAACTGGCTGGCCACCACCGCTGCCGGCGCTCCCATGATCGGTTTCCTGGGCACCGTCACCGGTATGGTGCAGGCCTTCTTCCAGCTTGCCAGTGCAGGCAACAACAGCAACGTGACCATCCTGGCCAGCGGCATCTACCAGGCCCTGGTGACCACCGTAGCCGGTCTGATTGTCGGTATCGTTGCCCTGTTTGCCTACAACTACCTCACCTCGCGCGTCAACAAGGTGATGAACAAGCTCGAGGGTAAGACGATGGAATTTATGGACCTGCTCAACGAGCCTGCCAAGTAATTTAGGTTTTAGGATTTAGGCGTTAGGTTTTAAGTGTTAGTTTTTAGGCGCTAGTAATCATACTTACAACTTAAAACTTTCAACTTAAAACTTGAAAACCATCAACTAAAAACTAACAACTAAGAACTAAAAACTAAATCGATTATGGCACTCAAGAGACAGCACAATACCCTGTCGATGTTCAGCATGGCATCGATGACCGACGTCATCTTCCTGCTGCTCATCTTCTTCATGGTCACCTCGACGTTTGTCTTCCCGTCGGCGCTGGAGGTGAACCTGCCGCAGAGCAGCGAGCAGACCGCCATCAAGCCATCGACACGCATCTATGTAGACAAGGACCTCAACATGTATGCCACACAGACCACCGACACCGGCGAGAGCGACCTCTTGCCCATCGCGCCCGAGCAGCTCGAAGGCTTCATGCAGGCCCTCAAGGCCGGCAACCCCGATGAGTTTGTCGCCGTGTATGCCGACGAGGAGGTGAACTATGGCAAGATCGTCGAGATCCTCGACAAGGGCTCCAAGCAGGGCGTGAAGATCGTTCTGGCCACCAAGCCCAGCGAGGCCACCTTCGGCCCCAGTGACGCCGACGCCATCGTAGCCCAGGAACCCGTCACCATCACCGAGCCCGTACCCACCAACCCTTAATGCGTCATCACGATGGAAGAAAATCGCCGCAAAAATAGCCTCTGGGCACTGCTGCTCACCCTGCTCATCACAGTGGGAACGCTGGCCCTGTTGCTGCGTTGCTCGCTGCGCTACGAGCAGGACCCCAACCTGCCCGACCTCACGCAGCTGGCGCAGGACTCTATCCTCTTTGGCGGTGAATATGTGATGCTGGGTAACACCATGGACAACGTCCAGAGCGACCTTATGGACCAACAGTCGTCTGACGAGAGCGCGTCCCCCGACGAGGGCGATGAGCCCAACATCGAGGCCGACGACATGGAGGACGCCGGCGAGGCCAACCACAAGACCCCGCCCCTGGTGACCCAGAAGACCGAATCACCCCACAAGGTAAAAGAGCAACCCAAGGAGACCGAGCCCAAGAAATCAGGGCCCACCAAGGAGAATGACAAGAAGGTCAACAAGCCCAAGGCCAAGGACAAGCAAGCCGAGGCCAAGGAGACCAAGTCCAAGAACACCAACGAGCAGAAGAACGCCACGAGCAACGCCACCAACAACAGGGTGAAAAACGCCTTCGGCAACGCGGGAGGCAATGGTGGCGGTCAGCAAGGATCGGCTGGTGGTAACTCCAACCAGGGCGTGCTGGCCGGCAAGCCCGGCATCAGCGGACTCGTGGGTTACACCCTCGACTACTGGGCCAAGCCTGTGCCCAACAGCAAGTGGTCAGGACGTGTTTACGTCAAGGTCACCGTCAATCCACGCGGACAGGTCATCAAGGCCACTGCCACCGGCGCCACCGGCGACCTGGCATCGCACACCGAGGTGAGGCGCGCCTGCGAGCAGGCGGCCCTCAACTCCCGTTTCTCGGTCCCCAAGAACACGATGACCGAGGGCATAGGCACCATCACCTACATCTGGCATTGACATATACATAACAGTACGCATACCCCAATCTCATCGAGCTTTGCTCGAGAAGGCTTAAATTATTATGACACAGCGCCGCTTGACGCTGTGTCATAATTTCGTATCATGCTTTAATCGGCCCAACGGCCGAGATATTAAACAAAATGAATTTTTATAATAAAACTTGTGCAAGTCGAAAGCCATGAAGCTTGCTTCAATGGCTGAGGCGCAGCCAAGTTTATCCAATTTTATCAATAATTTTGCCTAATTTGGCTTCGCCAAGCTAAAGGTTCTCGGCCGTAAGGCCGAATAAAAGCACGATGCTGAATTATGACCTGCTCGCTTTCCCAAGGGCGACAATGATTACTACTCTGATGGCTTCCTTGTGGTTGACATGAAGAAATCGTTTTTTCTGCAAAAAATACCCTTATTTTCAGACGTGGACGCCAGCGGTGAGGTGACCATCGCTGACGTGACCACGCTGATTGACTACCTGCTGAGCCGATAATTGCAAAATCAAATAATCTCATATTACAACATAAAACGAAAAGCACACATGCGAAAATAGTATTGTTTCTATAATCCATAGACAGCTGTGAGGGCAGTCCCCGCCATTCCACATCGTGGCGCTGGGCTGCCTTCTTGTAATACCTTAATGACACTGCTGGCTTTGAGGGCTCAGCGGAAAATTAGCGGGGGCAAGCATGAGGTCGAAAGACCTCGCCAAGGCCGCTGGCCTTGCTGTGGCCTTCGACCACACCGCCCCCACCTTTTCTTAGGAGCTTCACAAGTCGCTAAGGGGCGGGGGGATTGGTGAGGCGGTGGTGGAGCTTGCTGGTGAAAGAGTTAGAGTTCGGGCAAAGACTAAAAAATAGTTAAAACATATTGCGTACAATAAAAAATGTGTACATTTGCAGGTTAATAGTAGAAACAAAGAGTAAAACGATATGCGCAAACTGTTTTTCATGCTGCTCATGGCAGCCGCCACAACGCTGTGTGCAACCGCAGTGACCGTCAACAACACTGCCGGCAACCTGTCACAGCTGGTGAGTGACACACAGATTACCCAACTGACCGTCACCGGCACGATGGATGCCCGTGACTTCCTGTTCATCACCGAGGAGCTCAGTGAGCTTACCGTCGTTGACCTGAGCCAGGCCACCATCCTGCCCTACAACACGGGTCGTGCCCTGTATGGCACGGTGACGGCCTACAATGCCAATGAGGTGCCGCGCACGGCCTTCTTCGGCAAGAAGCTCACCCGCGTGACCCTGCCGATGGGCATTCAGAGCATCGGCTATGCCGCCTTTGCCGGTTGCGACAGGCTGCAGAGCGTGACGCTGCCCTCGACGATCACCTACGTTGGCGACTATGCCTTCTCGGGCAGCGGCCTGACCAGCATTGAGCTCCCGCAGACCATTATTGACATGGGTAAAGGCGTGTTCTCGCGTTGTGAGGCGCTGACCAGTGCCACAATCAACTCGAGGACGGTGGGCGACTTCGCCTTCCTGGGCGCGACAGCACTCAACAACGTCAGCCTGGGTGCCAACGTGGAGTACATCCTCGAGGGCGCCTTCAATGGCTGCAAGTCCTTGAAGAGCATTGCTATCGACCCCTCTTGCCACCTGTGGCGCATCGACGACGAGGCGTTCATCAACTCGGGCCTGGAGAATATCGACATCAAGGCCCTGGGCGTGGGAACCATCGGCGAATGGGCTTTTGCCCAGACGCGCCTGTCGAGCATCAACCTGAGTGACGGTATGACCGAACTGGGTGCCGGCGCACTCGCCCACAACCCACTGCTGACCAGCGTGGCCATGCCGGGCCTGGCCCACAGCAACGATAACGGCCGTGCAGGCAATGGCGAGCCCGGTGGTCGCCGTCGTGCCGCCGCTCCCGCCCACTCACTGGTGAGGATCAACGACTACACCTTTGCCGGCGACAGCCTGCTTGACGCCGGAAACCTGATTCCTGACGAAATCACCCACATCGGCAACTATGCGTTTTACAACGTGAGCGCCGAGATCGACACCATGCACCTGCCGCAGAGCGTTGCCTACCTGGGCGACATGGCCATGGCCGGCATGATAGGCATGAAGGCCCTCAAGACCGACGCCACCACGGTGCCCGAGCTGGGTAACGACGTGTGGGCCGGCGTGAACCAGCCCAGCGTACCCCTCATCACGCCCGACAGCGAGAGCGATGAGCTCTATGAGTCGGCCGACCAGTGGATGTACTTCTACCAGGGAGCCAGCTTCCTGCTGGGTGACGTCAACAACGACGGCCAGGTGAACATCGCCGATGTCACCTCGCTCATCGACTACCTGCTGGGTGGCAGTGCCGACAGCGTCAACCTCCAGGCTGCCGACGTCAATCCCGACGGCCAGGTGAACATCGCCGACGTGACGGCACTCATCGACAGGCTGCTGGGCGGAAGCGCCAGCAAGTCGCTGCACCGCATCCGCACCACGCTGGCCAGCCAGTGCCTCGAGACAAGCGACCACCTGTCGCTGGGTAGCGTGAGCATGCGTGCCGGCGAGACGCGCACCATCGACGTGCAGCTGCTCAACGATGAGTATGACTACACCGCCATGCAGTGCGAAGTTGTCCTGCCGCAGGGCGTGAAACTCAAGGGCGTTGAGGGTCTGGACCGCGGCAATGGCCACAGGTTCCTCAACATCCAGCACGAGGTGGAGGAGAACGTTTACACCATCATGGGTGTGTCGATGGCGCTCAAGACCTTTGCGGGACACGAGGGCAACGTGATGCGCCTGACGGTCACCGCCGATGACACCTTTGATGGCCAGGATGCCGAGATCATACTGACCAACGTGGTTCTCGTCACCAAGCAGCACAACACCTACCTGGCCAGCGATGCGTCCACCCGCGTCAACAACCCGTCGGGTATCGACCAGATCGTCGGAAACAGGGAGATCGTCAACGTGCGCTACATCAACGTGGCCGGTCAGGAAAGCGAGACCCCGTTTGACGGCATCAACATCGTAGTGACCACCTACACCGACGGCTCCACGACGACAGCCAAGGTCATCAAGTAAAATTAAACGGTGAGCAAGTCATCTACTTGCGAAACTTAAGCCAAGTAACAACCACTCTCACGAGTGATCACGGCACAACGCGCCGCTACCCCTCATGCGGGGTTGCGGCGCGTTTACTATGGCTCCCGATGGCATCAGGTCAAGAAAATAGTGTTAAAACAAGCATTAGTTTCAAGAAAATAGTTTATATTTGCACGTTTAAAGCTATCATCAACGTTATCAACTATGAGAAAGAGTGTTATACTAGCGATAATAGCCACATTGGCCCTGCAGTTGCACGCCCTGGACGTGAACAACACCGCCGGGTCACTATCAAGCCGGATCACCGACCTGCAAGTGGCTTCATTGACCATCAGGGGCAGCATGAACGCCGAGGACTTTTACTTCATCGGCAACAAGTTGCACCAGCTCAAGACCATAGACCTGTCGCAAGTGACCGTGGAGCCCTGCCACAGCGCACAACGTCACTACTGGCAGCAGGATTTCCAGGCCGGTGAACTCCCTGCAGGAGCCTTTGCCGACATGAAGGTGACCAGCGTCAGCCTGCCCGCGTCGCTCAAGTGGATCGGCAAGGGGGCTTTTGCCGGCTGCCGTTCATTAACGGGAGTGACTCTGCCCGCCAGCCTCGACAGCATCGGCGACTATGCCTTTGCCGGCTGTGCCGCGCTCACGTCGATCACCCTGCCCGCCAGCGTGATCAAGGTGGGTCAAGGCGCATTCATGCGCTGCACGGCACTCACCACCCTCAAGGTGGAGCCGTCGAGCCGCCTGCGCCAGATCGACGCCACCGCGCTGATGGACTGCCCCGCGCTGACCACCGTCAAGCTGGGCTCCGCGATGCAGAGCGTGGGCGAGCGTGCCCTGGCCGGTACCGGAGTGAGGCAGCTGGATATGACCGAGAGCGCCAGCCTGAAAGAGCTCGGCCCGTGGGCAATGGTGCTCACGCCCGTGACCCAGGCCAAGCTGCCCAACAGCGTCAACACCGTGGGCGAGGGCGCATTCATGTATGCCACAGCGCTGACAGACATCACCCTGGGCGGCCATGTGTCCCAGCTGAGCGACTATCTGCTGGCAGGCACCAGTCTCGAAGCCATCGACCTCACGGGAGTGAGCGCCCTGGGAGACTATGCCCTGTACAATAACGACCGGGTGAGTGTGGTAGAGCTGCCAGCCTCCACAACATGGCTGGGCACACGCGCCATGGCCGGCATGACCGGCATGACAGCCATCACGAGCAATGCCGCCGAGGTGCCCGCACTGGGACAAGACGTGTGGCTAGGAGTGAACCAGAGCCAGATTCCGTTGACCGTTCCCAATAGCGCGATCGCACAATACAAGGAAGCCGAGCAGTGGAAAGAATTCATGATTGCCGACGCCGGTTGGCTCGTTGGCGACGTGAACCTGGACGGTGAGGTCAATATCGCCGACGTCAACGCGGTGGTGAGCATCATTCAAGGCAATCCCGCCGATGAGGGCACCCTGCAACGCGCCGACGTCAACGAGGACGGTGAGATCAACATCGCCGACATCAACCTCATCATCAACATCATCATGACCGGCAGTATCAACATGCCTGCCCGTATCGATATCAACGACCAGCTGCACCTCGACAACGCTTCGCTGCGTCCCGGTGAGGAGCGCACGCTGTCTGTCACCCTGGACAACGCCCGCAACTACAGCGCCATGCAATGTGACATCATCCTGCCTGCTGGCCTGACGCTGGTGGAGACCAGAACGGCCCGCACCCACAGCAGCGAGACCAATGACGTGGACGCTGCCACCTCACGCACAGTGGTTTACTCGTCACGCAAGCAGAGCTTCAACGAGGATCAGCCGGTCATCACCCTGACCGTGCGTGCCGACGATGCCCTGGCCAGCGATAGCCAGATCCAGCTGACCAACATCGTGCTCGCCGACGGCAATGATGCCGGATGGCATGCCGCCGACTGCACCGCCAACATCTCGAACAGCACGGGCATCAATAACCTGAGCGCCAACAACGACCGCCTCTGGATCGAGGGACACACCCTGTGCATCGACACCCAGCACGCAGGCACGGCACAGGTTACCGCCATCAATGGCGTCAACCGTCCGTTTGATCTGTCAGCCGGAATTAACCGCATTGAGTTGGAAACTGGCTTCTATGTGGTCATTGTCAATGGCAAGGGCCACAAGATCGCCATTAAATAAGTCATTCAAGTTTTTAAAGTGGTTCAGCCACTTTAAAAACTTGAGTAAGTCAAAACATAGAAAATGGGTAAGAATAAACTCAAAAAATTTGCCGACATGGAGCGCATGCAGTGCGTGTTCCAGTTCCCCTTTGCGGTAGTCCAGCAAGAGGGAGGCTGTCCCATTCGCGGCAAGTGGAATGAGCTGTATTTCAAGAATAACAACCCGATAGTGCTGGAGCTGGGCTGCGGCAAGGGGGAATATGCCGTGGGGCTGGCGCAGCGCTTCCCAGGCAAGAACTACATCGGCGTGGACATCAAGGGCGCACGCATGTGGACCGGCGCCAAGCTGGCCACCGACCTAGGCCTGCCCAACGTGGCCTTCCTGCGCACCAACATCGAGCTCATCGACCGCATGTTCGCCCCCAACGAGGTGTCCGAAATCTGGATCACCTTCCCCGACCCGCAGATGAAAAAGGTGAACAAGCGCCTCACCTCGACACGCTTCCTGGATAACTACCGCAAGATCCTGTGCGATGGCGGTACCGTCCACCTGAAGACCGACAGTCCGTTCCTCTACACCTATACCCACGCGCTGGTCGAGGAAAATCACCTGCCCGTCAACACCGACACCGATGACCTGTATGCCAGCGGCCTGGCTAACGACATCCTGGACATCAAGACGCACTATGAGATGCAGTGGCTGCAACGCGGATTGACCATCAAGTACATCCGCTTTGCCCTACCCCATGGCGTGCAGCTTGTTGAGCCCGACATCGACATCGAGCCCGACACCTACCGCAGCTACAACCGCGGTTACATCCAGATGCCGCAACTCATGGCAGACGATGAAAACGCCCAACCAGAAACTAACAACTAACAACTTAAAACTTAAAACTAAGAACTAAAAACTAAATATATGACTATTTATCCTAATCTGATACTCGACGCCCTGCGCACCGTGCGTTATCCCGGCACGGGAAAAGACATTGTGGACATGGGCATGGTGAATGACGACATACGCATCGACGGCAACCGCGTGAGCCTGTCGTTGACGTTTGAGAAGCCTACCGACCCGTTTATCAAGAGCGTGGTCAAGGCTGCCGAGGCCGCCATCCTGGCCCACGTGGGCAGTGAGGTGGACATCAAGGGAAACATCGGCGTGAAAACCGCACAGGACAACCCCGTGCGCAAGATAGAGAAACCGCTGCCTGGCGTCAAGAACATCATCGCCGTGAGCTCGGGCAAGGGCGGTGTGGGCAAATCGACCATCGCATGCAACCTGGCAGTCGCCCTGGCCATGCAAGGCTATCGCGTGGGCCTGCTCGACGCCGACATCTTCGGTCCCTCGATGCCCAAGATGTTTGGTGCCGAGGACGAGCAGCTCTACATGCACGAGGTGGACGGCAAGAACCTGATCATCCCCCTGGAGAAATATGGCGTGAAGATGCTCTCGCTGGGTTTCCTCGTCGATAAGGAGAAAGCCATCCTGTGGCGCGGCGCCATGGCCAGCAACGCCCTGCGACAACTCATCAACGAGGCCGACTGGGGCGAACTGGACTACTTTGTCATCGACCTGCCCCCCGGCACCAGCGACATCCACCTGACCCTGGTGCAGACACTCGCCATCACCGGCGCCATCGTGGTGACCACACCGCAACAGGTGGCCCTGGCCGACGCCCGCAAGGGTATCTCGATGTTCCTGGGCGAGCACGTCAACGTGCCCGTGCTGGGTATCGTCGAGAATATGTCATGGTTCACACCGGCGGCCCACCCCGACGAGCAATACTTCATCTTCGGTCGTGACGGCGGCAAGCAGCTGGCCGAGTCACTGAACGTGGAACTGCTGGGGCAGATTCCGCTCGTGGCAGGCATCTGCAAGGGCAGCGATGACGGCCAGCCCGTTGTGCGCCTGAGCGACGTGAGCGGTGTAGCCTTCAAGAAACTCGCCACCCGCGTGATCGACGCCATCGACCGCCGCAACCAGACTCTGCCGCCCACCGAGGTTGTGCAAACCCATTAAAATCACCGAATATTATTAAAATATAAGTTTATGTGTTCTATGAAAAAGATTATCGCTATGCTGGCTGTAGCAGCCATGTTGCTTACCAGCTGTGGCTCAGTACCCATTACAGGCCGCAAACAGTTAAATCTCGTCAGTGACCAGGAGGTGCTGGCAGCAAGTCTCCAGCAGTATGCCACCTTCATGCAGAGTGCACCCATCTCGGGTAACAAGACACAGAGTGCCCAAGTGACCCGCGTGGGCCAGCGCATCGCTGCCGCCACCGAGGCCTACCTCAAGTACGCAGGCCTGGAGAGTGAGCTCCAGAACTTCGCATGGGAGTTCAATCTGGTCAAGAGTAACGATGTGAATGCCTGGTGCATGCCTGGCGGCAAGATCGTGGTCTATGAGGGCATCATGAACCTTGTGGGCAGCGATGACGAGCTGGCCGTAGTCATCGGCCACGAGGTGGCCCACGCCGTTGCCAAGCACAGCAACGAGCGCATGAGCCAGCAGGTTCTGGCACAGTATGGCGCCAACGCCATCGGCATCCTCACTAGCGGCAAGAGCGCCGCCACGCAGCAGATCGCACAGCAGGTCTATGGCCTGGGTGCACAGTATGGCGTGATGCAGCCGTTCTCGCGCAAACATGAGAGCGAGGCCGACAAGATGGGTCTGGTGCTGATGACCATCGCCGGATACAATCCCGATGTGGCTGTCACCTTCTGGCAGAAGATGTCGGCAACCTCAAGCCAAGAGCCGCCCGAATTCATGAGCTCTCACCCGAGCCATGCCACCCGCATCGCCGACATCCAGAAGTGGCTGCCCGAAATCAAGAAGCAGTACGGAGCCAAGTAAATGAGACGATTCGTCAGCCTTATCTTCCTGTCATTGGCGCTCCTGCCAATGACAGGAATCGCATGCACCATAGCGGATCTGTTTGCGAGTGAGCCGGGAAACATCTTTCCCTTGCTCACCCGCACTAACCGCCTTGACATGGTGGACTATTATAACAGCGGCCAAACGGTCGCCGTGCCCAACAACCTGGCAGGCGAGAGCAAGTTGATCAGCTTGGATAGCATCTACCTCAAGCTGCAAGCCAGCGCAAGCAAGGTTGTGGAGATGCGCATGATGACCGCCGGCAAGGACACCGTCATCGCCGTCATCGAGACCGTGATGACGCCGGTGCCCGACAGCCGCATCACCTTCTGGAACACGCAGTGGCAGCAGTTTGTCAGGACCGGCACGTTCTTCAAGGTACCCACCATCGACAATTTCATCACCAGGAAGATGACGCGCGAGCTGCGCGCCGACTTGCAGGACGCCATGATATTCCCGCTCATTGAACTCACCTTCACGGGCGAACAGCATGACTGCATCCAGGCCTCGCACGGCTTGGAGCGGTTCTTGGCACCTGACGAGTTCAAGCGCTTTGCCAGCTACCTGCGCCCCACGCTCAACTACCGTGTAAAAGGCACCAAAATCAAGTCCGTCAAGTGAACCAGCCGACCAGCATACAGCCATCGCCCCAAGGGATGACCCTGAGCGCGTTTAACGCCCGCATCGAGCGCCTCATCGGCAGCGAGGCCATCGTCCAGAACCAGTGGGTCATCGCCGAGACCAGTGACATGCGGCTCAACCGCAGCGGCCACTGCTACCTGGAGCTCATCGAGAAGGACACTCAAGGTGCTACGGTGGCCCGCGTCAGCGCGGCTATCTGGGCCAACAAATACACGGCACTCTACTACAACTTCCAGCGGGCGACGGGCCAGACGCTGGCCACCGGCATGAAGGTGATGGTCAACGTGACAGCGACCTTTCACCGCCTGTATGGCATGAAGGTCATCATCAACGACATCGATCCCAACTACACACTGGGCGACATGGCTAGGCAGCGGCAGGAAATCATCAACCGGCTCACCGCCGAGGGAGTCATCGACCTGAACAAGCAACTGCCCTGGCCCATCGTGCCGCAGCGCATCGCCATCGTGTCGGCAGCAGGGGCGGCAGGATATGGCGACTTCATGAATCAGCTCACCAGCAATCCCTACGGCCTGCAGTTCTACACCTGCCTGTTTAATGCCGTCATGCAGGGCACACAGACGGTACCTACCGTCATGGCAGCGCTCGACCGCATCAACAGTCACATCGACCTGTTTGACTGCGTGGTCATCATCCGCGGTGGTGGCGCCACATCCGAGCTCAACTCGTTTGACAACTACGACTTGGCATCCTACGTTGCCAATTTCCCACTACCGGTCATCGTGGGCATCGGCCACGAACGCGACGTGACCGTGCTCGACGCTGTCGCCGCCATGCGCGTCAAGACCCCCACGGCTGCCGCCGAGTGGCTCATCCAGCGCGGCACCAATGCGCTGGCCCATCTCGACGAGCTACAGGACGCGATCTCGACAGCCGTGCGCGACACCGTAGCACAGGCGCGTGAACACCTAGCCTATTTCACCACCCTGATTCCCGCTACAGCGCGGCGCATCATCGACACCAACCGCATCCGCCTGGACAACTACGCCAAGAGCATCCCCTTTGCAGCCAATGGCTTGATTACCAACCAACGCACCCGTCTAGAGCGCCTCGTGGAGCGCATGGGCGACACGGTGGCCAGCGCGATGCAACGCGAGCGGCAACGCTTGCAGTCACTTGACGACAAAGCCACGCTACTGTCGCCCGAGAGCACCTTGAAGCGCGGCTATGCACTGGTGAGAATGGGCGACCGGTGCATCACCGCGGCCAACCAACTGCACACAGGAGACCAAGTGACCATCCAGCTCGCCGAAGGCACCGCCGAGGCCGCCATCAAACAAGTCAACCAACAAAACTAGAAAAAATATGGAACAGAACACCGAAATGACCTATACCCAAGCGGTTACCGAGCTCGAACAGCTCGTCCAGAAGATGCAGGATCCCCAGTGCAGCATCGACAACCTGAGCGCCTACACCAAGCGCAGCAAAGAGTTGCTCGACATCTGCCGCAAGAAGCTCACCGCCGCCGATGAGCAACTCAAGCAGATCCTCGCCGACATACAGCAACAATAATAATGAAGGACTAGGGCGACACAAAGGAACAGTTTTAAGAAAAAACTAAAAACTAAAACTAAAAACTTAAAACTTTATATTACCTTTGCACCCGCAAAGAAGCCCGCGCCTGTGGCGAAATTGGTAGACGCGCCAGACTTAGGATCTGGTAACTCCGGTTGTGTAGGTTCGAGTCCTATCAGGCGCACAGAAAAACCAAAACCCGCTGAATTCCAGCGGGTTTATTGCGTTATTTTAGGCCCTGAAATGGAACTGAACCTATGGTAGTTTTACATCAAAAGAACCGTCCCTTCTTTTAGTGTTGTTTTCTTCCATATTTTTTGCCTTTCAAATACTTCTGTAACTCTTTCGAGTTTTCGCCCTCATAGATGCGGTTCTTGTCGAAAGTGGTCAAGGAACCGTCAATATCAATGATTTCGAACGTTGCCGGGTCGGCACCAGGTATGATGGAACCACGATAGAATACATGGCTTTTATCCTTGGCAAACGATTCAGAGGTATCAGTTGTTCCATCGGAGTAATTGTACACCTGCACAAGTTGGAAAGTGGCGGCGTCTGCTTCCTTCACTTCCTTTATTTCCACCACATGCTTTTCACGCCACCATACATGGTCTTTATCCACATACCAACTGCCATAGCCATACCATTGGCTTCCAAGTTGTCTGAAAGTACGGGCGTCAGCATCTTCTACCATTTCAAATTCACGGGTGTAGATGTGCGAACCGTCAGAATAAAAACCGCTTATCTCTGATAATTGGTTGTAACCCTTTACGACCGTGGCTTTCCATAGTAAATAAACCCGATACTTGTCTTGGCCCACATTCTCGTTTACTTCAGTGAATGTCTCTGGGTCGGCACCCTCAACAATGTGGTCTTCATAATACACCCGATATTTGTCGGCGGCATAGTGCCCTTGTAAACCATAACTGTCGGTCTCTTTTATCACATGAAAACTGTCGTAGTCTGCAAGTGGTACGGGTTGTTTTCCCATATAATATGCGTTGTTTTTGTCTTTCGCCCATTGTGTCCCATCATAATCCTTATCTCCTATGATGACAAATGTTTTTTTGTCTGACACATGTATGGGATTCCCGCGCCAAAAATAGTCATTCTTATCCTCTGTCAGGTACTGTCCATGTATCTTGAATGACTTGGGATCGGCACCTGTCATCATGGTGCCTAAAAGAAATACATGGTTGGCATCGACAGCATAAGGTTTCTCCAGGCATTTGAATGTTTTTCCGTCAGCGCCCTTGATGATCTTCCCCTCAAGAAATGCTTTTTGGTCATCTCTGGCGTACCCGTTACCCAAATCCTCAAAACTGGCAGGGTCAGCATCAACAACCCTGGACCAATGCCCAGCCCAGATATCCGTTCCTTGCCAGGTCACCTGTTTTCCGTCATTTTTATAACGTGGCGCCCTCCTGCATGAAGTCAATATCATACAAACAAGGCTTATCGCCACCGTAAAATAAAGTAAACGATTTATCTTTACCATGTGTTGTTCGTATTAAGTATGTTCGCAAAATTAATGAAATGGTTGAAAACGGCAAAAGAAAATGCGGACTCTTGAGCTTTAAGTAAAAGAATAAATGGCATTTGGCCCCAAGACTGCACTTTGTTTGAGGCGTTAATTTCAAAAACTAGAATAATCTCGACTTCTGATTTTACATCAAAAGAACCGTCCCTATTTTACCCTTTTTCTTTTTCCTACTGAAAAGTTTTTGGTTTTATTTAAAAAGTTTTCAGTATTATCAGTTTATAGAGAACAGGAAATAGATTTCTATGCCACAAAGGATGGTAAGAGTTATCTTGTGCAGGTGGCCTACTCCATTGCCGATGAGGATACATACAATAGGGAATTTGCGTTATTCAATAAACTGGATCAGTCCATGCGAAAAATCATTATCACCAACGATGACATTGATTTTTCCACAAGCACGGTGCAACATATTATGCTTAAGGATTTTTTGAGCATGAACGATTTGGAGGGTTAAATACATCACATTTTGATATCGATTCTGGAATGCTCTTGTGGCGATGCAAGAAACTGGCGAAGTGTCCAACGTGGAGCATCTCGCTGCTGAATCAGATTTTCGGGGGGTGCGTGCGCTCCCCCTTTTTGCGCCGTTGGGTGCCTTTAGACGCCCTTCAACGCCTTTTGGGGTTTTGCTAAATAACGTGAGTTCGACGAAATCAGACTTTGGGCTTCAGTCAATTAACCATCTACCGCATTAGGCTGTGTCATAATTCAGTTGCTGGCTTTTAATCGGCCTAACGGCCGAGAAATTAAAAAAATCCGTATTTAAATTAAACAAAGATAAATTCTTATTTAATTTTATTTATAATTTTGTTAAATTTCTCAAGCGAAGCTCGATCAAAGGTTCCGGATACCAATTATGAAGTGCCCCCAAAAAGTTAGACGTTAAACACGTTTATAACTCACTATGGTATTGAGCTCGGTATTGTACCGGGCTCATACCATTTAACTTGG
>ONOU01000005.1 GCA_900319525.1 uncultured Prevotellaceae bacterium
ACGGTCGGGTGGTAAACCTTCAGCACCCGGCCGAACGAGTCGTATACCACCCGGCCGCTCGTCACAACAACCCAGTCCGCTGTCGCCGTGGCGCCGACGGACGACGCCAGCAGCAGCAACAGCAGCAATATATAGCGGATATGTCTAATCGGATTCATAATAACGATCGTTTCATTTGAGTTTATCAGTGATTATGGATATAAGACTCCTTACGAGTTTCTATCACTCGACCGAATCCATCAACAAAAGTAGTAACTTTCATCGATTTAACATCCGTATAGCGCTGACTTCTTTCGTAATAATATCTTCTGAAATTATACGTTGTAACAGCATATGCAGGACTAATCATTCGCCCATCATTATCATAACTTGCTATTGGGTGATATTCAAAAGTAATTGTCGGCAAACTCTGATCAATCTCATTAGGAGACGTTACGGTTGATAATCTTCCCAAGTTGTCAGTTGTTGTGTGATAGTGAACGCCATTCTGATCTTCACGATGATTTGATATGCCATAGCGATAATCAAACCCGCCAATTGTACTACTTAAGTCAAAGACATCATTAACCCCGGCAAGGTATGTGTTCAACGTTTCATCATAATGGTACTTATACCAAATGGGTTTATTATCATTTCCTCTTGGCAATGAGATGGTATTGTTATTGCCAAATTTATCGTAATCATAATTTGTGGTAGCATAAGTAGCATTTATATCTAATATATATCTATGTGGGTCCTCTTCAGTATCTGGATATTCAGAAGAATAAGGAATCGCATCATTCTCGTTGATATCCTCTATGCCATTATTGACATTTCCAGAATTATAACTCCAGTCCCTATTATTGTCAAGATGACGAATTATTTTAAGGATATGATTGGGATATCTGGTATCGTAGGATGCGATAACTTCATGGAAATCCTCATTTTCATTTGAGACAGTCACATGGAACGGTAGTCCAAAAATATAATTCTCACGAGACAGGTTACAAGTATAGTTAATGCTTGTTTTATAATCGTATTCACCTTCCCCATTTTCACCGAGTGAACCATTATCACTGTATTTGTATAAATGGAGCAAGCCATGATCACCATCTCCCACAAAGTACTCATTCCATTCTTCTGACATGATCTGACCTTTTTGCTTATTCACTGTATATTTCAATGGAGCATAAGCAGCACCTCTATCATTCCATGCTTTAAACGAGGCGTTAAATTTGTACTTACCACCATTGAGGCCGGATGGTTCATTCGTAATACCATATAAGTAATATTTGTTCTCTACTTCTGTGAACTTGACATCTGAATAATCCTGAACGCAAGTGCTAATTAAGTTTCCAGCTGTATAGATGCTTTCTGTGTCATACAACTCAACTGTTTTACGATAGAGTGTATCCTGTCCTTCTGTATTAAGCTGATTAGATATGACTTCAGCAAATCCATAGAATTCACGTTCATGACGGTCACGACGTCCATCATTATACTCAAACGCAGTCTTTGAGTGAGGAATATAGTACTTTGTTGTGTCGTTAAAACCATAATCCACTTCAATACTCGACATTACCCACTTGCCGCAAGGCAGTCCGTATGTTGGATCACTATGCTTGTAATCAATTATAAAAGCGCCACCTAATGAGTTTGTTACAGTTTTAAGTTTATTGGTACGAGCAATAGAAGAATACTTCACCGTGAGGCTATCCTCTGAATACGATTTAAGGGCATCGAGAAAACCATCTCCGTCAAGATCTCTCAACTCAAAATTAGGACGGCTCATACCCCAGCCTGTGTTAACACCAGGCGTAATAGTGATGTTGCCAAAGAATACTGGAATGTTGATTGAGAATGCAGCATTTGCCGAAAGTGTAGTAGATGTAGTTTTGCTTATATCTTCAAGCCCGGACCATACGAGGTGATTTGTGTCAAAACCGTTACCGTGATTAAGATAAACAAAAATGCCATCATCGGTCCTATTCACTTTGTCAGGTAAGCCATCTCCATTCATATCAATAAATGCCGTTTGATCTTTTGTCGTTGTAGTAGATAAACCAAAACCACCAGAAAAACTTCCAGCATCAATATTAAAACCGAGGCTTACAGACCCCGTTCTTGCTATAGACCTTTGAATCTCAGAGGTGGATTGAATGCTAATCAGATCCGTAAATGAATACCCAAGATTAATCCGAGCATTTATACTACCATTATTATTCCTTGAGAGCATATCAGCTAAACCATCTCCGTTAATATCTACATATGAGAACTGCAAACTATCTCGATTCTCATTTAAACTCCCACTTATGTTGGCCGCAACTTTAGCATTCGCATTAGAGACTTCAGCGGTTCCTCCTTTTTTCAATGTTGAAAATGCATGAATTGGATTACCGCCAAAAGCATCACCAGTAGCTTTAGTAAGCGATGTCATCTTCTTTTCCTTATTGGTAAATGTCTGACGATATAATATGCCGCCGCCTTCAAAGCCTCCCAGAGGATTAGTATATTGAATAGACGTTTCTGTAACAATATCAGGAAAGCCATCCCCATTCATATCCATGAATGCATTTTTGGTCGTTGTTGTTCCCCCAGCAAAATTTTTACTATAAGAAGCGTAAGGACCTCCTCCGCCAACAATACTATCTCTACTATTGGATTTAGAAATCAATGTCAAACCGCGCGCTGGAGTTCCTTGTAGCGTTGAGCCACTCTCCGACATGGGAATACTATCCCAACAAGCAAACAAAGGATCTGGAATCACATGATTATCTGCAAGACGAGCCACGCCAATAGTGTCTCCATGGACAAATATATCTGGTTTGGCTCCAACGAGAAGTGATGGATCTTCATTCGAAGGTGTTAGGTGTGAATAAGACATTGACAATGGATTGCATCCCGCACTATCTGTTGGCATCACCAAAGATTCAACAGAAATAGGATTCTCATATCTGTTTCCATATGAGTTATAAACAAATTGTCCCCATCCGTTATATGTGCAGCCTAGACTATCCGAATCGGAAATGGTATACACATATGCGAGAGCTGCCGGATCCCATATAATCACTTCACCCTGGGATGATTGAGGGAAATAAATGAGGGGTTCTGATAATTGCTGTGCTAAATCATTATTCTGCACATAACATTCTGCCCAAATATATTTATCAGTGGGAAGTATTAAATTATAAATTGTGTCGTTTATAAACTGACCATCAGCAATTTGATATTGGTGTCTTGCATAAATGTCATCCTTTGAACGAACAACAAGATTCAATTCACCAGATTCGCTACATCCATCTTCAACACTAACATCAAACTTGAAAAGTTGTGCCTGTTGTTGACCATTCCTATATAAGGTACCATCACCAATCAATTTATTGTATATACTCTTTTTTGCAGCGACCCTAACAGAAACGGTGTCAACTATTGTATTTATAGTTTGATAATACTGTACAGTTGGAATCCACTCGACACCCGTCCAGTCGATGTTACTTGGCGATGATAGCTCAAGCTTTATAAGACCATTATTGCAAGTAGATGGAAGCAAAACATTAATGTCTGAATTAAATGTTTCTGCTGGAGCAAATGATCTATGATATATAGACTCAAAAGAACTATTCTCATCAAAGGAATTGTCTTCTAGCTCATCAGCAGATACATAAAAGACATTCACCATCACAGAGTCTGTTGTTGCTGGTTTCACAAAAGTACCTGAGACAGAGGCATTTGAGCCATATACTGTCATCAATCCATTACCATTTGATGGACTCATACTGGAAGATGAAAAAGAGTATTTCTCAGCAATACCAGCTTGGTCAAAAGTTGTGTCATATGTATTACAATAAGATATATTAGTCTCCCATTCAACTTTATCAAAATCGCCATTAGCGTCCACGGCATCTCCACACTGAACACGGAAGTAAATGCGTTGACCTTGATTAATGCTTAGCTGATTAATATTTATCTGATGGGCAATAGTCTCATTTTTATAGATTCTCCTGGTCATCAATGTGTCATTATCAATTTGTATTGAGACCTTGACACCATCGTTTAATGCATATTCTGGTAAACTCATCACCGAATCACTGGGCAATACGAGTTTAACAAAGCCTGATATATTGACATCTCCGCTTATCGGTGCTTCCCAGAACCGCACGACATCCTGCATAGGTGAACTGTTAATCAATGAATCTTGCGAATCCATTAAATCAACAAGATTGGTTGTAATAATATCACCTGTATTGATAATTGGACTAGGAGTGTCAGAACTACTTTTAGTAAATGTGGGTCTTCCAATACTATCAAGATGATTGAAATAAACCTCACCATTAGCCACAATGTCTACAAGTCCATCACTATTTACATCTGCAAAATAATGAGTGGTCTTGGTGGTTGATGTCATAAAATCCAGGCCAAGTTCCGCAAAGCCAGGACCTATGCCAGGATAGGCTTTACCTCCTCCTGTGACAGAAGATGTCTTACTTCGAGAAAAATTTGACAACGAAAGTCCTGGACCAGCGTTGATTACAACCGAATTTCCAAAATTTACTGTATCATTCACAACTTGAGGACAAAACCTCAATCCACCGTTTTCTCTATATACTCTATCCGCCAAGCCGTCACCATTTATATCAATTAGTGTAACTTCTCCTTCAGAAGTGTTTTGGCTATAACCTACAGAAACACCAGCAGTTAAAGGCTTTCCCGAAGTGTAACCCATACCAAATCCCGTATAGACTGATCCGCCAACTGAATTTGTCTTCGTGCCGCCAATAGCCGTTGCATGTGAACTGTGGCCAGTTGGTATTACCTTTGAAAATGCGGTTTTTTTAATGTTAATACTATTACTTAATAATGTTGCATCATCAAATACAGAATACTCATTATCAGAATGAATCACATCATCATAATAATCAAATTCCTGAGAAGCAACTTCATGCATATTATTGTCCAAATGCGTAATCGCTATTAACTGATCAACATGGAAAGTTGTATCTATTTTATAATCAAGCCTATACAATCGCAGTCTTTCATCCAGAAATTTTACCTCAACATAGCGTAACAGCCTATTTGATGAGGTAAGGAAACCATAGCGTGCGTTATTATGTTGCGTTGACTTCAACACATAATTACCATTATTATTCTTATACGGAAGAAAGACAATTGTTGAAGTTTCAAGATATGTGCTGTCCTCCTTCATCTGATACACATGGATCTTACTCAGATATACTGGATGGGTCGTCAATCCTCCGAGGACCGTTTCGCTTGTTGTGGTCTTATTCTCGTATTCGTAAACCATGTAGTCACCATGCGTTTCCTGGACCCGGGTGAGTTTCCATTCCGCTGCTACCAAGCGACGATTGCCATGCACATCTGTAATAGTATCCTTCAAAACGGCATTTTCATTGCCGCCATAGGTGTAAACCACGCCATTGCGATCAGTTATTTCCCAATAGTAACTATCCAGCGAATTGCCCTTGCGGACAATTTTGCTGAAATCCCCACCTTGGCGCAAGAAAAACTGGCGATCGGCAACTCGGGCCAGGGTGGAATCACGATGTGCCACCGTCATGCAGGTGTCTCTCATCATTGCCAACATCTGGCCATTCAGCAGGTAGGTTTCAGACTCGTGTGATATATTATACCTCGGCACACCCCAACGGGTGTCAATTGAAATAGTCGGAATGGAAATATCCCATCCTTCGCCAACCCATCCGCTGCCGCCGTCACTGTTATATGACAATGCCAATTGTGGCTGCATCCCGTTTCGAGCAGGAGGCATTTCAAAAGGATAAGTGAGGTTGGCGGAACCTCGGTTATTTGCCGTCGGAGGCATAATGATGTTGATTTTTGCCGTCGGATCAGCAGCTTTGATGTCATTCATCATTGTGGGCGTGAAAGCATCCGTTTCTGGTGATTCAGGAGCCACAATGACACCATTGATCATATCGGTGAAGTGGGTTGTCTTCGACACCACACACGCCGATTGCTTATCGACTTCAACGCGAGGTAAAGCCACCCAACATTTTCTGTCTGGGTCAAAGTAGTAGGTACGGATGTCGTCTTCGGTATATCCGCTGGGAATGCGGGTTCGGTCATATTTGAGTCGGACGGTTGCCCCTTCTCCATCGAAATGTGTTCCATGAGGCAGGAAGCGATATCCCTCACCTTCAACCGATACATTAAACATGCCGAAGTCAAGTTCTGGCACTGCCGTCGAATCCAATGCCGCAATGCTGATGTCCATATCATGGAGCAGCACCTTGTCACCGAATGCGATGGACGTGTTCGTGATGGACAAACTGTCGGCCACGCCTTTCACCAGGCCTTTTGCCAGTGACTGATATTGTCCCGGAGCAGCCATTGCAGACATGCAACTTAGCATCACCGCAATGAAAGCGGTCAATTTCATATAATGAGTTTTCATATAATTAATATGCTGTATTTGTATTTCTATTTTCAATGAACTATTTACATAGTATTTTTTCGGAATACTCCTCATGATCAGTCAGGACCTTGACGATATACACGCCAAAGGCAGGAACCGAGAATGAAACTGTTCTAACTGCACCACTAGTCATGTTTCCCTCAGCAATCAAGCGCCCCAAAGTGTCGAAAACTAATAATTGTGCTACACCCGTGTCAGAGGAGACGAGTTCCGCAGTAAAGTCTTGGCCTCCTTGATGTGTGACTTTTAAAGCGCTATTATTGGCAAGCGTTTCATTTACTCCATTGCTTTGATCCGTGTAATCGTCAAATGTTCTTCTTGGAGCTTGATTCATTGGCTGGACAATAATGTCAACCACTTCGTTTCTGGTTGTCGTATCACATTCATAACCGATATAAACACGTTTCGAAATACTATCTTGAGTTACATGTTCAACTAAAATGCTCTCATCTGAAACAAAAACATCTGGTATTCCAGTTCCATTTGTATATTGAACATTTGCAAGTGTCGCCTCACCTCGTTGAAATTTAGCCTTGAAGCAAGAAAAAGCAGTGTTATCGGAAACTTTTTGAGTGTAATTGTTGTATGTCAAATAAGTTCCATCTGAATAAATTGTGACCGCCAGTGAATCACCAGGTGATATAGCAGTTGCAATACCATAGATATTAGCATCATTTAAAGGATAAGCCTTAGACCCATCTATCCTGAATCCAACATTTACTGGGGTGTTCACCGGTTCATCGCCGACAATAAAGCCGGCCTCATAGTTTGACAACGTATCGGTCACAAACCATGAAACTGAACGAACATTACAAGAATCTGGCACACTAGATGAATAATACCTTAAATCGCTTGGATATGGACTAGCATAGATGTTTGTTCCACCTATTTGTGATAACTTAAGTTTATATTCTCCTGGAGAAAGACTATCAATGACGAGATAGTTCACTCCAAAATTGTAGTTAAAAACATCAAAATTTGGAGTGATTCCTATTAGTGTACTATCCATCATGGGAGAGTTTTCTCTAATTGGTTTAAGTTCGAGATTATACAGAGGAGACCCGCATTTGATGTCAATTATCAGTTGACCTGTGTTTGTTGGCTGGTCG
This sequence comes from uncultured Prevotellaceae bacterium, assembly GCA_900319525.1. Lineage (GTDB taxonomy): Bacteria > Bacteroidota > Bacteroidia > Bacteroidales > Muribaculaceae > Sodaliphilus. Next base: position 7,540 of record ONOU01000005.1, read on the forward strand.
TCGCCATCACAGTTGGCCCTGATTGGCGTGAAATCCGCAATCAGACCGTCGTATGCAGCGAACGTGAAATAAGTCGTATCATTCTCATTAAAGAAGATATTATGGAACAACAGTTTCTGCCGGTCTATATCAATTTCGCTGCTCGGAATTTTCTGATCAACTTCTTCTGGATTGCTAAAAACAGGCGCTCCATCAATAAGCATAATTGCGCGATTCTTGCGGAAAGCCTTTAAGTCCTTTGCAATACTATAACTTAATTCTAGTTGGTTTCCTGTATTACAGAAACCATCAACTCGGAATTCATCGACATACAATTGTTCCCCTTTATCTACATTGAGCAAAATATTATAATAATCTTCTCGTAAAAATGGTATTATCGTAATTGTGTCAAGACGATTGTCAAACCCATTTGTGGACGAGTTTTCCTCAAGATTAATAATTGGAAAGTCAGGCCTGAAAATTAATGAATCGTGAGGGATAATAGGATTATTGAACTTGGGAAGTTCAATAATATTATTTGCACACCCTTCTCCATCAATCTGCAAATATAGACATTGACCTTTTTTATAAAAATCAATTCGATGTCCTTTTGCATTCTGTAATACTGTGTCATTGGAATCAACTATTCCATTGAGCACTTTTCTTATAGAACTTCCAACAGAATCAATAATGAACCCATAATTTCCGCGATTGATAGAACCCTTTACAGTGATTTTAAGCGATGGATGGTGTTCGGGGCAAATAAATGACAAGTGTAAGTCATCACGAGTTTGAGGCCCAAATGTTATCGTTGAAGACGATGAAGAACGTGGGCGATTAATTATGTACGACCCATTTGAATGAGATGAGACTTCAATATTTGAAGCATCAATAGTGGTTGATTTGTCTGGGCTAGATGGCATATTGCTTTTTAACATCCATGTTCTACCCATAACATGCCATAAACTGTCATTATTAAGTTTACTTATTGTTGTGGATTGACTATCATCTCCCCAAATCATATATGTGTTGTCAGGTAAACTATAGCCATATTCATGGCCAAGAGTCAGCAAACGACGTGATGTGGGTTTATTAAATGTACTATGCTTATAAAAAGAATCATTCGAAGGCAGAACAGATAATCTTGGATACTCTTCGTAGGAAGTCGTTGATAACAATTGAGACAATGAGCTGTTAGTATAATTTGCAATAGCCGTAACTCTGTGGTGATAGGTTTGATAGCTCTCTTTGTCCCAAATCAATTCGCCTTTTGGAGAGAAATACGATCCACGAAGTGTAATTCCATATTTTATCGCGAGGTATGTCTCCACTTTACGACGTTCCTCCTGACTAAGCATACGACCAAAAACAATTATCTCTGGACAATAACCAGTAAATAGCCTACAGTCTGCATTGAACAGCAAAGACGACGTTTCGGGTTCTCCCCAAACTGAACGGTCAGGGAGATTTGCCCTTTCGTATGTTATTGTCTTAAGAGCCCTTTGATAAAAAAGCGTATCATTACCCTCCAAATATTCATGGGACAACGAGCCAAGGCTTTTATCATATACATTTTGGGTTGACATAAAGATGCTATCCTCTAACCAACCGTTGCTGTTAGTCTGATAAAGCTCAACCGAATCCTTATTTGGTTGGGCAAACACACCAATTAGGGTAGTTTGTCCCATACTAGTATGTTGTAAAATAGATCCTCCACTAATTGAATCAAAGTGCAATGCAGGATGGAAGTTAAATGATTGAAGTTCAGACCAAGGCCTTATTATAAGCTGATCATTTGCTGTTGAGACAAACTGAGTAGTATCACCAGAATAGTCACGCCACACGTAACTCGAATCTGTGTTACTCGTCGTGGCGGTAGCTATATGCCACAGCTCAGCGCCAGAGACCCCGCCGGGACCCTGTGCCAAAACATACAATGTGCTTAGTAGGCACATCATTAGAAATGAAAGCCTTTTACCCATAATAATTGGAATTTAGTCGGTTCGTGTTTTTTCGAAGATACTATGTTTCTAGTATCCCGTAGAACATGTCGTTCGGAGACGAGATTGTTATTATATATGTGTTGTTTGGCTGTAAGTTCACATAATAATCAGTTGGGATACCACTCGTATTGAGTGAACCAGAGTACCAAGTTGTCCCATAAACATCTTTAACTTTAAGCTCATATGAATCTTCAGATTCAAACTCAATAGTTAAAGTGTTCTCGTTTGGTGAATACGTCACTACTGGAAGAGCAATTCCACCACGATTGTGCCCAGGAAATGGGTAATGAACAACTTCAATCGAATTCGCGCCACCATCTGCAAAAACGACAGATGAGGTCAATAAAAAAGGAATGTAAATAAAATCTTTTTCATACTAATATATCATTAAAAGTTACGTTTGCAAAATTAGAATGAGGAAATGTAAATTTTGCGTTTTTGAGTCAAAAATTGAGTTAATCGATTTTTTGTAACACGCTTATTTTCAATCAATTAAAAAATAAAAAGTTAACCATGTATTAACTCCATAGCGAAGTGTTAAAATTACCCCCCATTTTTAATAATAATTAACTATTAGGCTGTAAAACTATTTATTTTTGTTAATGAAATTAATGGGTTCATATATTGTTAAAATCATTCGTTCTCTAATTGATACTCTGATTATTTTGTAATTTTGCGCCATAAGAACAAACAATTATATAGTATGACAAAACTTAATTTACACTTTTTGGCGCGGTCTATATCTATCATGGTGTTCATTGCTATTCTATTGAGTTGCACTCAAAAGAGTTCTAATATGGTCGCCTTAATGCAAATTGATTCATTATTATTAAGGAATAACTATGTTGAAGCCTTAAAAGAACTCAATAAGATTAATTCCACTCTATTGAAAGATGATGAAGAACTTGCATTATATTCATTATTACTAACTCAAGCAAAGTATAAAAACTATGAGCCTATTACAAGTGATTCGTTAATCAATCAAGCAGTCATTTATTATCAGAACTCTAATGACAAAGAAAAAGCAACTCGATCTCTATTGTATCAAGGTTGTGTTTATGAAGTATTAGATTACCCCGAAAAAGCCGTCGATTGTTATAATCGAGCAGAAGAAACTGCTGACAATAACGACTTTGCAAATAAAGCATATGCAAATATGAGATTAGCGTTCCTATATCAAACGTATATAGTCGGAGCTAAAACAATTGCAATTGAAAAACTATTTAAAGCCTTAAAACTATATAGGTTATTACACGATGAACATTATGAACTGTTATGTCTATCTGATATAGGTGCTATCTATCGAGATTTCAATGAAAAAGAAAAGCAAGACAGCGCCTTGTTCTATATAGATTCAGCTCTAGAATTAGCTAAAAAACAGAATGATACATATTTCCAGTTTGCAAATTTGTTTAATAAAGCAGAATTCTATGAGTTAGAGCGAAATGACTATTTGAATGCTAAAAGATATGTTGTACAAGCAATCAATATCGGAGGTAAAGAAATAGACCACCCAAGAGCTCATTTTTGTGCCGCAAAATCATTTGTTAAACTTGGAAATATTGATTCTGCTTTATACTATTTAAACCACTCACCAAAAATACATACTGCCGAAGATAGTATCATGTACTTCACTTTATTGGCAGAAATCTCTCTATTCAAGAACGATCATGAGTCATGGTTATATTATAATAATAAATACCATTCTATGTCTGACTCGATACTTATCGGCAGTTTAAATGCCAAGTTATTAACCATAGAAAAGAAATACGACCTGCAGCAAGAAGAGCTGAAAAACGTTTCGTTGCAATCCAAATTGAAAGGGGCTTGGCTAACTATTGCCCTTGTGCTGCTAGTCGCTCTTTCACTATTTCATTTCCTTTGGCGTTACCGCAATCGACTGAGAGCCAAAGAAAACGAATTCGAGTTATTAAAGTCAGATTTGAGCACATCTTTGTCCAGTCTTGAACAGATGCGAGTCACCATCAACAATTATGAAGATGAGCTTAAAGAAGCAGAGGATAAATACAAGGCAGAACTCGCTCAACAAGAGGCTCTTGTTTCAGATCTTACTGGCGAAATCACCGATGTGAAATCTACCCTTAGATTCAAAGAACTGGAACGACTTCAGCTAAATGACAAAATTTCAGCACTTGAATCAAAGAAGGCACAGTCTGATGAAGTCAAAGCTATTCTTGATGGACAGATAAAAGTTGTTCATGAACTCATTCAGTCATCGCACGAATTAGATGCCGAAAGATTTTCCAAAAAGTTTACATCCTTAATGTCCGTGCCAGAAAGCCCGAGGATTGCAACCTATTGGTCCAATCTGCAAGTTTTGACAAATGATCTGTATAACAATATTTTGGAAGATGCTATGGAATTGGCTAGAGGCAAACTCAAAGAAAGTGATATCAATCTTATTGCATTGATGTGTTGCGGCTATTCTCGAACTGCAATTATGATTTGTATGAAGTTCAATCATATTGTTACTATTTCAAACAAAAAGAAAAAAATTGCAGTAAAGATGGGCATTCCTTCTCTTGATGAATTCATCCGTCCCTATCAAGAGGAATACGAGAAATCACTCAAATAAATTCACATTAATATAATGAATTAAGATGTGCTTGACTTTTAGCGGTCAAATCCATTGATTATAATACACCCCCTGAATGATAACCGAAGGAATCGCGGTACGGGAACTTTTCGCATCCGATGTAGAGGGTGTCGAAAGCGTCTGTGCCGTCAGTGCGATGCTGAAGCAGGTCTTCTTCGGTCTCTGCGAGCTTTTCCCCACCCTTATCTTTACGGAAGCCGTTGCGGCCACGAACGACTCCAGCCGTTTGGATGGCGAGGATGAGGTCATCATTGTTTTGGCGGTTGAACATCGGCATGAGCCGTTGTTTACCGGCAAAGCCCTGGTTGATGAGCAGGTACTTCTCATCGTGGCGCATGGGGTTTCCCAGGTTGATGTCCTCCACCTGCCAGCCGTGCCGCTCAAACTCGTGGCACACCACCCAGTGGAAGTCCTGTTCGTTGACGGCATAGTTGCCGCCGAGAGCAGTACTGTCGTAGTAGTAAACCACGACTTTACATTCATGATGGACGTAGTAGCGGCAGAAGTCATCAATCAAGGCAGGGATCTTGCGTTCGAACTTCGTGTAGAATGACTTGATCACATTGAGCCGCCGTCCCGTCGGCTGGCCTGCCACAATCCAATTGATATTGGCGTTGTAGTCCATACCAATGCAGATTGGGGCATATGGGTTCAAGTCTTTATCGGCCCTGCAATCCAACTGGCTTTCATTGAAGTCATAGCCAAGACTATCGAGGTACTCGAAGTCGCTGGCGTTATACTTGTGGGCCTCACGCATGGACGAATAGAATCCGTCTTTGGCAATGCCGATGCGTTGACAAAGGATGGATGTCTGAAACGTCTTGGGTGTGAGGTCGCGCTTCATCTGCTTGATGTACGACTCACCGAGCAACTGCAGGTTCTCGATTGAGGAGTACTCCTTGTAAAAGACTGCTACAGATCGCATCTTGTTGAGATTCCTGTCCAAGTTCCGCAGGTAATTGCGCAGGTAGCTCGGCACAGCTTCGCCTTTAGCATTAAGCTGTCGGATGCGCTCCTTGGTCTTCCATATCTCATAGATGGTGCCCTTGATCGTCTCGATAAGGTCAGCATCCATCTTGTCCTGATAATGAAGGAACCACGAGCCTTTCTGCGTCTGCGGCATATCACTGAGTATCATTACTGAGTGATTGAACGAGTGGTGCCCGAAATAGGACTTAATACCACCATTGGCAGGCAGCGTCTCGTCCTTGAGTCGCTCGTAATCGATGAACTTGGCTTCGTCGATCAGGAGCCACGAAAGGGTCAACGAGTTGCTGGAGCCAGGTCGGTCCTGCGAAATGATAATGGCGCAAGAACCGTTGTAGAAAGTAATGACATGCTCATACTCAGCAGGCTCGATGATGGGCTTACCGAAGAATTTAGGCGGTCGTCGCCCAATGACGTAGTGTATGCCATTCACGAAGCCCCAGCGCTTCCATGCCGCCAACAGGCCCGGGATGGTGTTTGTCAAACCATGCTTGTAGGTTGGCACCACAATGCCGCCGGTGCTGCCAGGCATGCGCTGCATGTTGCGCAGCACAAAGGGCGAGGCGATCGAATCCGTCTTGCCGGTTCGTCGCCCCGCCACGATGACGGTGGTATTGGCCCCAATCAACTGAGTCAGGCGTTGAGGGGTGTTAAAGTATATTTTCTTCTCCATCGGCTTTGTCGTCAGACTGGGTGGTGGGTGGGAATAGTGTGGACTCCTCCAGATCGGCCTCCTCAAACTCGACATCCTCGATGTCAATGTTCTCTGCCTGGTATTTGTGCAGCAGTTCCTGAATGCGCTCCTGCAGCCTTGGCATCGGTTTGATGCCCAGCACCGACGGGTCGTCGGTAGCGGTGAAAGGCTGCACCACGATCATATCATAAGGAACCGCCTGCTCGTCCTCCAAGTCCACACGGTTGTATTTGGCATAGGAAGATGCCGCCTTCTCCATAGTCTTCGTGTCCTTGCGCTTCTTGGCCATCTGGTAGGTCTCAAGGATCATCTCGTTGTATCGATAGCGATGGAAGTCTCGGCTGGCCTGTGCCAGGTGAGGCAGCAGCGCCTTGATAACACCGAGATCCCTATACGCGAGCGACTTGTGTATGCCATAGCGGCTCACCGCATTCTCAATGAACTGACGGTCCTTAGCGTCAGGGTTTGCGATGAACCAGTTATACTCTTCACGGATGCGCAGGATGCGTGCAACAACGTCATCAGTGTAGCGTTGCTGCAGCTCGTCCTGCGCCGTGAACAGGTCGATGCGGCATATTTCAAGCGTCTCAAACTGTGCCATGTTTACTCGTCATCTTCCATATCCAGCAGGTTGCGGTGGGCATTCTCGATGGCCAGCGGTGAGCCGACCTGCGCCAGCATCATCTCCTGATGGTGGAGCTTCACTTTCGATGCCGCTTTGCCACGGAGGTAACGCTGGCTTACCTCGGTGGTGCGGTCAGCGATATCTGAGCGGAGAACTTCGGCAGGTATGCCGAGGATCACCGCCATGTCCGATATCTTCAGATAGATTGAGGCGAACTGCTCAATCTGCTGCAATTCTTCTTGCGAATAATTCATTGAGCGGAACGGAATGATTGGTGATTAAATCCTGGATCTGTGCGTGGAGCGTTCGGAAGATGTCGAGGTCGGTAGTCACCACGGCACTCTCACATCGGTTACCGCGTGTGAGGTTTTGTGACGTGATGATACTGACCACTTCGCCCTTCTCGCTGCGCACGAGCAATACCTTGCTGTGGTTGTCGGCCAGGTAGGTCGTGTTGATGACCTGCGTGATGAACGCCCATAGCTTGAGGGTTTTGTTGGTGGCCTTGTGGTCGAGTACCAGGTTGAACTTGGTGACGAGGCCCGACTTCTCGATGAAGAACAACCTGCGGATGAACTCTTCGGAGATCGAGAATGAGGTCTGCCACACCTCGGACTTGCCGAGTTGCTGCAGTACCCAGTCGAGGACGTCGGCCACCTGCAGGGCGTTGGAGAGATAAGCCTGGTAAGGTTTATCCCTCAACGGCTGCAAAAAATCCGATATGTCGGCGGTGCGTTTCATAAAATAGTATTACCTTTGCAGTGTCTTCAGAAATGAGGATAGGGACAAGGCCGAAAGGCTGTTGTACCGCCTGAGGGGGAATTTATTCCCCTATTTTATTATCCCCAATTCCTTCAAGTCATTGGTCAGCTTCTCGGTCGGGTTGATAACCTTGGCATAGTTGGCGAGGATCTGAGCCTTCAGTTCCTCGCTGGGATTCTTGCGGTAGCGCCCCTTGGCAAGGTTGATCAGACGGACGGCTTTCTTGCTCTCCTCACGGACATCGGTGGTGAGTCGCTGCTCGCCGCCCATGCCGGTGTAGTGGTCGTACTGCTCCCAATTGGAGTGCAGCCGTTTATCAAGGGCGATGAGTTCCTTGAGGAACGGGTAGCGCTCACTGTCGGGGCAGGTGGCGTTTTCCAGGGAGAGCGAGCGCAGCTTCAGGTGCAGCTCACGCATCTTCTGGACGATGCTGAGGTTCTCCACATAGAGGGCCTGGATCTCATCGGGCAACTGGTCGTGGTCAGCACGCTTGCCCGCCTTGAACTCATTGGCAGGTTGCTGCTGCTTGACTTCAAGATTGCGGTTGACCACAATCTTATCGACCTCTGCCTGCATCGCCTCGACCTGCTCATGAGTGACCTGGTTGAGGCGGAATGACAGGCGCTTCTTCAGTTGGTACTCGATGAACTCGGCACGTCGTTTCGGGTTAACCATGAGGTTGCGGTACATAATCTGATTGCCCGTAAGCTGGAGCAACAGGAGTGCGCCCTCAGCGTAATCTCGTTGCTCAGCGTCCTGGGCAAGCCATGCCTGCACCTTCTCTGTAAACTTCTGGTTCATAGTTTGTTTACGTTCTATAATTTATTATTTACATTTGTAAACCAAACGAGGTTTTTGCCCAGCGGCTGCAGGAGCCTCCTCATGGCCGCCAGTGTCTGCCCTGTTGTCACAAAGTCATCATAAACAATGACGTTGGGCTCTTTGGGCAGCACATTCAACTCAAAAACCGCGTTCACTCGTTGCTTGGTGTGGCAGAATGCCACATCTTCGTAAAACGGAATCTCCAGCATCTGGCCCAGTCTCTCGCTGATGAGCGTGGCGAAGTTCTTGACTTTATGCCTTCTCTTGGGTGATGTGCAGATGCACCAGGAACCCAAGTGGAGGTTATAGCCCAGCATCTCCTTGATCACGGGGCAGATGTTGTCGGCAAAAAACGCCACCATGTCAGGGTCGCCCTTGATGTCGGTGAGCGTCCGTCCGTAGACGGTCTTTTGCCAGATGGAGATGAAGTTGATGTCCGAGCGGCGGGTCAGGCGCAGTCTGTAGGAGAAGTCACACCGCGCTTCGGTGGACTTGTCCCACGACTTGCGCTTCTGCACCTCGAACAAATCCTTTTGTCCAGGGTGCGTCTCGACGCTCGGCAACGATACATCGAGAGAACCCGGGTCGGCTGTCGGGAAGGTGATGTCGTTCAAGACCCCTTTCAAGTCGACCGAAGTTCTCCCGGTGTCATTGCTATCGTCATCCATTACGGATTACCTTGCGGCGTAAGCATTAGGATCATCGTCACCGCCTCCATCATCGTCGCCTTCAGAACTTTTTGCAGGCGCAGGGTTGAGGTTGTTGGACGGATTCAGGGTGTTGCTGCCATCATCAAGTCCATTGTCCTTACCGCTGGAGCCGCCATCATGGGGGTTCCACGGGATGATGGTTCCGCCGCCGCCACCATCATCCTTCTCGTTGATGATGCCGTCCTCGGTGACAATCTCACCGTCGTAGAACGGAGCGGGGCACTCGTCGGTGGCCTCCACGTTGAGGGTGGTGCTGGTCGTGCCGGTGGCACCCTGGCCCAGATCCTGGGCAACGGTGGACTTCACCTGCCACTTCTCGCTGCCGACGACACGGAACTTGCCGCGGACGGTCTCAACGAGATAGACGCAGTCGTTGTTGTTGACGTAGGCGGACAGGGCCGATGCCTCCACGCCCACACTGGGATGGACGGCCACGAGCTTGTTGAGCTGCGTCTGGCTGGGGAACTCGCCCTGCGGGTCGCTGGTCAACTGCGACTTGTCGGTAAGGATGTCGATGAACTTCCAGGTGGCGTCGGCTGCGAGCACGAAGCTGCCCGAGTAGGCCGCGCTGGTCAGACGGCCGAGCGCGTCATAAGTAAGCGTGGGCCACGACACGATCTGGTCCTTGCTGATGTAGTAGATGCGACGCTTGATGCCGGGGAGCTCGGGAGTTCCCTGGCACCAGGCGAGCGACTGTTGGATGGTTGAACAAACGGTTGCCATTATTCTAGTCGTTGTTGAGGGTTAAACATGATTGCCGGTCATCAGGCGGCCAGCTCGATGACCTTCATGCGGCGGTAGTCTATGGACTCGAACTGCACGCCGAAGAACATGGTGGCGATGTACGAGAGGATGAAGGGCTCGTACTCCTTCACCAGGATGGACTCCACGTCGCTCATCTTGTCGTAGCCCACGAGCATGTTGCTCTTGGCGGTGACATGGATGAACTTGCTGTCCATCTTGTTGTAGAGGGGAACGATGGTCAGGCGGCCGTTGCTGCCTTCCACCGTGGTCTGGTCGTACTTGTTGTTGTACACGATGCCGCCGTGCGTGAGCAGGTAGGCCTCGTTGTACTTGTCGGCGAAGTCCTGCGAGCAGTACATGATCAGATCCTGGGCCCTCAGTCTCGGGTCGAGGCTGAACAGGATTTCCTTGGCGATGTCCACAGCGTTGGCCGTGGTGATCTCCTCGGTGAGCTTCATGTAGTTCTTGTTGGCCACGCTGATGTTGCCTGCGGTGATCTCATTCGACGTGATGGTGTCGAAGCCGTCGAACAGGTCGGCGGTCGTGTCGCCGCTGGCGTTGCGCTTGCCGTTCCAGAGGGCATCGTTCAGATGCGAGGACAGGCCCTTGGCGATCAGGGCGAGCACGTGCAGCGCCGTCGGGGCCTGCATCTGCCCGTCGCCCTTGGTCGCTCCGGTCGCCCCGAGGATGGTCGAGACGGCCGAGTTGGGCTCGAACTTGGCGACCACCGAGCCGAAGTAGGTCTCGAGGGTGCGGTAGTCGACATTAAGGTTGAAGTCGGTGGAGCGAGAGGGCTTGTAGGGAGCGAACTGCGCGTCACCGCTGATGGCGCCCACGTTCTCCTTGTAGCGGATGCCGGGGCGGCCAGTCATGTACTGCAGCGTCTCATAGCAGCCGATGATAGGCAGCATGAGCAGCTCCCTGCGGTACTTCGTCGCAGCTTCCTGGAACTGCTGTGGGGTGAATACTAATTGTCCTGCCATGTTTTTCTTTCGGATTAGGGAACAAGGTTATACAATGCTTTGGCTTGGTTGCAGGTCTCGACATAGCTCTTCACCCCGTCCTGGGGCTGGTGCTTGTCCGACGTGCCTTCGTTGATGACCGCGGTGGAGCTGTCGGCGGGCGACTTCTTCACCGCTGCGAGTTCATCGGCGAGTTCGGTGTTACGGCGGTCACGGGCGGCCAGGGCATCCTCAATGGCCTGCATCTGCGCCTCGGTGAGCGTCACACCGTTCTCACCCACGGCATAGCCCTCCACTTGGAGGACCTTGCCCAGGAGTTCATAGGATCGATTCATAACGGTTACAGCTTCTTTTGTCTGGTTACTAATACTGTCTATGCTTTCAATGGTTTGTGGAGTCTCGTTTCCTTCACTCTCTGGTGCAGCGGGATCCTCGGCTGCAGCTGTCACTGGGGCTTCTGGCCTTGACTTGAACAGGGAGGCGATCGAGGCGAGGAACCGGGCGAAGGCCGTTTCCTTGCTCTCGGTGGGCACGTTGGGGATGGGCATGCCTGCCGCTGCCATGGCCGAGGCCACGGCGTCAGTAAGCACAGGCTTCTCCTCGTTGAACTCTGTGATCTCATCGACAAAGCCCCACTCGCGGGCCTCCTTGGCATTGAGCCAGCCGCCCTCCTTCATCAGGTTGAGCAGGTCGGCCTGGGGCTTGCTGGTCTTGGCGGCATACATCGCGGCAATGTTGTTGTCAAGCTTGTTCAGGTCATTGATGGCGTCCTCGCAGTGGTCAACGAGTTGTGCGAGTTGATCTGCATTGAGGTTGCCCCACTCAAAGAACTCCATGCTGCACTTGTGCACCAGGTACATGGCGGAGGAGTCCATGGAGATGTGCTTGGCACCGAGCGAAGCGACGGTTGCCGCACTCGCGTTCATGCCCACGAAGTGGACCGTCACGTCGCCGTGACGCTTGAATGCGGATGCGATGGAGAGCGCCGTTGCGACCGAACCGCCAAGGCTGTCGATCAGCACGTGGACCGGCTTGCCCTCGTTGCGGGCAAGCACATAGTCCACATAGTTGCGGTCGAAGTCGTAGCCGCCCACTTGCCCCTTAAGGTGAAGGTGGTTTTGTGTGTTTTTCATAGGATAGATTACATTTTCTCGCTACAAAATTATAGCGATGAACACCGCTGATAAAAGACAAAATCGGGTATCAGGCATGAAAATAAATTAAATAATTCGTCAATTTTCTTGATTATTGACGAATTATTACTATTTTTGCGGTCTAAAACCATATGTTTATGACAGGACAGAACATCAACATAATGAATTCGTGCGCAACGCTGACCACAGCGGACTTCTTCCGTGAGATGCCGGGCATACCCAAAGCAACGGTATATTCACGGATCAGATCGATGGTCATCAGGGGGATCGTTCAGCGAGTCGGTCGCGGAGTGTATGAGCGCACCGGCAAATCCGCATTCGCCTTTGAAGCGAGTGAATCCATGAGGGCAATAGCCAGCAGCATTACAAAAGATTTTCCTTACATCAATTATTGTGTATGGGATCTGTCACCCATCAACACCCTGGCGCAGCACCTCATCAATTTCAATGTCACCATCGTAGATGTTGACCGTGAAGCCGTAGAGGCAGTATATCAGCGTTTGCGAGACATTCACGAGAAGGTGCTGACCACCAAAAGGATGTTTGACGGCCTTGCAGACTATAACGGTTTCATCCTGGTGAGAAGGCTTGTGACCGATGCGCCTTTAATGAAAAGAGACGGCATCTCTTTACCGACACTGGAGAAATTCCTGGTGGACATTGCATTGGATAAAGAGTTCTTCATTTTCCAGGGATATGAAATCGAGCACATCTTCTCTAACGCAAATACGATCTATGCCATGAACAGGAACAGGCTGTTGCGTTATGCCGGCAGGAAGAACCACCGTGATGAAATCGAGCGACTATTAATCAATAATTCGTCAATAAACTGAATTTACTGACGAATCATTAAATCAAAGAAAAGAATATAATGATCAACCACAACTGCACATCATTGGAATGGATTACCAAAGTGAGTGCCCTTCACAATAATGCAGACAAGATCCTTGTCGAGAAAGTGATCCGGGCTTTGATGCTTCTTGAAGGACTTGCCGTTTCCGGGCTTGACTTTTGCTTCAAGGGCGGGACGGCGACCATGCTGCTGCTGGAAAAGCCCCGTCGAATGTCAATCGACATTGACATCATCGTTCCCGATGCCAATGCTGACATCCCGGCGACACTCGACAAGGTCTGCGCACAACAGGGCTTTACCGGCTGGGAGGCGGTAGAGCGACAGAACAAAGGGTTGATCCATAAGACCCACTATAAATTGCATTTCCTTTCAAACGTATCGAGGGCAAGGGAACAATTCATTCTGCTTGATGTGCTGCACGAACAGGTGGGCTACAGTAAAACCATCCAAAAACCCTTAACGAGCAGTTTCATCGAGAATGAGGATGCGGCAGTTCTTGTTACCATTCCAGACATCAACAGTATCACAGGCGACAAGTTGACTGCATTTTCACCCAACACCATCGGCATACCGTACAGCAAGGGCGGCCATGACCGCGGGATGGAGATCATCAAGCAGCTGTATGATTTGAGCTGCCTGTATGAACAGGTAGATGACATCAGCATTGTCAGGGAGGTCTTCGAACGGTTCTGTGCAGTTGAAAGCAGGTATCGGGAACACGGTTTCTCTCCCGAAGCCGTGCTTGAAGACGCACAGATCAATGCGCTGTCCATCTGCTTCAGGAAAGCGTATGACGAACGCTGCCAATATGAGGTATTGAGCAAAGGCGCCAAACAGGTCAATGGTTTTATCTTTTCGGAACGCTTCAGCAACGAGAAAGCGATGGTCCACGCCGCCAAGGTTGCCTACCTGGTTGAACTTGTCAAACAGGGAATCAACCAAAAAGTGTTGTTTGATCCTGCCATTGACATGAGGAATTGGCAAGTCAGCCAGCCCTCAGACACACGCATTAACAAAGTCAAGAAATCCAGTCCAGAAGGATTCTTCTATCTATACCACATGGTTCAATTGCAGGAAAAGGCTTGATTTAGGCCACACATTCACCCCAATGGAATCAGGGCTTTTAGGGCAGTGAAGGTCACTTCATAGGAGATCACGGCAGGATCGCCGCTGGGCGTTCCTGTCGTCTGAGTGGACCTCACGATCGGGTATGGCGGCTCATGGAGGCCGACGAGATAACTCTGGCGGTTCACATCGGTGACGATGAACGCCAACGGATGGGTGGTGGGTATGGCATCCAGGGAGAGGAAGCGCAGCGTAGTGGTCTCGACACGCCCGTTGTTGTCGTATCGTGAAACCGTCTCGCAGGTTGCCGGGCCTTTAAGCGGCACCTGCGTTGGCGTGGTGAACACCTGCACGGGGATTGACGAGAGGCATTTCAGGTCGCAGTGACGCTGGACCCTGTCAACGGGCAGATAGGCAACCGAGAGGATGCCCGGGAGGGATTGGCTTGTTGTTTTCATATCGTGTTCGCTTGGTATGGTTGATTGATGATGTTTCTTGCGGTGTGGCTTGTCCAACATTTACGGCAAATCCGACATTTACGACAATTACGACTTCTCCGACATTGAGGACAAGGTGGTATCGTTATTCTGGCATTTTTTTTTGACATTTTTTGCTTTCTCTCTTCTATTATATATATCACGTTTGCGCTGGTAGCGTTTGGTCACGGCACACCAGTTCGTGTCGTTGAACTCGATGCCGTGGTTCACCATCCAGGCCTCCACGAGATCCTTCAACTGTGTCATCCTAGGATGAATCTTGTGGAGGTCCTGCCACAGTTGCACGTCAAAGCGGGAACGGATGCAGCTGTGCAGGCAATGGATTGCTGAAGCATCCAGGTAATTGTATGTGATGGCCTCTTTCTCCTTGAAGGCTGGGATCACTATGGCAAGGTTGGCATCCTGGCCCGTGTCTACTGGAACGTCATCGGGACGCTTAGTCAGGAACAGACGAAGGATGTCTGCCTCCACCGAGCCACGTGGCAGTTCCACCGGCGAGGTCCCGCCCATCTCATGGATGTACCATTGGGCGAGGTAAGGTTCAAATCTGAAGTATAGCAGAAATCGGTCCATAAGCTCTCTTTTATCTTCACGCAAAATTACATAATCATCTTCATATCAGCAAATTGCGTTCAAATTTTGAACTAACTATGTGTCGATTCAGCCCTGGGTCTCCTTGGAGCCCCGGGGCCGGTTCCGACAGGGCACAAGAAAAGCCGGCCGAAGGCGGCCTCTCTCGCTGGGTGCGCTGCGGCTTAGCAGGTGCGGAACACGTGACCGCCATCGCCCATGTCATAGTCAGACATGAACAGCTCACGGGCAAAGGCCTTGAAGTCAAAAAAGCGGGTGATGCTCTCGGGAACATTGTCAAACATGCAAAGCTCATCGGCAAGGTGCTGCGCGAACTCCTCCTCGCTGTCCCATCGGCCGCAGTAACGCTCGCGGAAATCCGAGAAATCCGCATCGCTGTCACTCGTGACATCCAGAAACGCCCTGAAGGCCTCCTGCTCGTCATCATCGAGGTCAGCGTACTCGAGAATGCGCTCGAACGCGGCCTCATCGAGGCAACTCTCTGAGTACCAAGCATCTGGTATATTCTCATAATCGAGGTAGGCAAACTCGGGATCCTGCTCATCACGGTGCAGCCATCGGCAGGCAGCCACAAAATCCTCGTAGCAGCTGAAGGTGTACAGGTCAAGCCAAGCGCCCGCCAGCGGCCTGCCTTCATTGTACTTGTGATAGGTGCAAACGAACACGGCGGGATGGCCGCTGCGGTAATCGTACTTGTGGAAATCCAAATCGACCTCCTCAAGCTCATCGCATTTATTGAGATTGCTTGAGCTGAGAGAGCCTTTTACAACTTGCTCTTGAACACTGGTGCTGTCAGCACCGCTTGCAGGATTGAAAGAAATTGAATTGTTGTCCATAACAGTAAAAATTAAAAAGTTAAACATTCATTGATCTTGCCTTCGCTTCGATCGCCTTTACACTGCCTGCAAAGTGCGGCTGTGACATACCTAAAGCAAGGCTTGCCCGGGAATTACTACCCCGCAGGGGCTGGAGAATTTCCGAAGGCAACTCGTCTTGGCCTTGCGTGTGGGTAAGCCGCAATACCTTTGCAGGGTAAAGGCAACGAAAGCGAGGATGAACAAGTCATGGATGTCTTGGTGATTTTTACGGACAACAGGCTATTTCTCCTGCAAGCGGTTGCGCCCAAGACCGCTCCAGGGTCAAGAGCTGATCAAATAAGAACCATCATTTTTCATTTTCAAAAAAACATACAGTTTTGAGCCTCCACACGTTCCACACATTCCACATCGCTGATAACCAATTGTTTGACGAATAAGCATTTTGTGGAAATGTGGAAAATTTGTGGTCGTTTTGGAGTCCTGAAACAGGTCTCTCAAATTTTGTGGAAAAGTGTGGAAGATTGTGGCAGCATTTAAGAATGACTAACTTATTGATATTCAATATTGTGGAATATGTGGAAATTGTGGAAGAAAATGTCTGCTGAAAATTTTGCGGCTTAACGGCTAAAAAAATAGGCACCGACTTTCCCAAGCCAGTACCTACGTCCAATTTGAAACGTCATTTGCGTTTCTGGAAGAATTTAAATTAGGGTTCGTTTACAGTCGTGTCCTCAAGGTTGACGTTGTAAGCCTCGTTCAACTTGTCGTAGTCGAAGCACATCACCTGATCGAAACCGTATTTCTTGACATACTTGACGTACCCGGTCATCGGGTCGCGTCGTTCTTCGGTCTGTTGTTCACCGTTGATGATGATCTTGTAGCGCCACGAGCGTTTCCTGCCTAGATATGCATTCGAGTTCTCGAGGTAGTATATCAACGACGCTGGCGGTATCAGTACCTCATTGACCTGGCGTCCGTGCATCTTGTAAAGCTGGAAGATGCGGCTGTAGCGCAGATAGAGGATCCTCTTCGTTGTGGAGAACACCATCTCACCGTTTCTGTCAGAACATTTGAGATGGTCTTCCCTGTCAATGCGGAAGTCGCAGCCGTCCCATATCTTGCCCTCCTGGTGGAAGTATGAGACGATGTTCCAGAAGTTGGCCAGCTCGTTGTTCGATTTAGTCTCACTGTTCTGGGCACGGATACCGTCAATGACGATGTGCCTGATGTCATCAAAGTCAAACGGCAGGTCAACGACATCGCGCAGGGCATGGTATGCCGCCAACGGGATGATCCAGTTACGCAGCGTCCTGTCCTCGATGTTCTCTAGTTCGAAGACTTCGCTGATGTCTTCGAAGCAGGTGTTGTAGCTCTGCTTGAACTCCTGGATGAACTTGGAACGGTACCTCAGCAGCTGCAACGTCAGGTGCGAACAGCCGCGCTTGCGGATCTCGAGCAGTTCCGCGAAATTGCGCTTCGCCTCCTGCGAGAACTGGCTCTTGGAGTACGACAGGAAGATGAAGCGGGAAAACAGGGCGATGTCGGCGGTGGCCATCTCCTGGCCGCTGAGGATAACGCCGCAGGAGACCTTGGTCACCTCGCGCTTCTTGTCCCTGTCCATGTTCATCCTGTTTCGCCCGGTGCCGTCCCACAGTCCCTTCAGGAACTCACGCTTGTCTATCTCGATGCTGTTCTTGAACTCGTCGAGATGGACAAGGGCGTTGGCGCACTGCGCCACGGCGTCGGCCAGGGCGGGCAACGTGGAGTTGCTGATGTTGGGCGGGACATTCTCGATGATGAAGAACGACATCAGTGAGTGCCCCAGCTCAGACTTGCCAGATCCTTTCGGGCCGAACAGGTTGAGGATGGGGAAATGCTTCGTGTAGCCCACGATGACATCGCGGAACAGCGTGGCCAGCAGGAAACAGAGCCCCACCTTGGCGTTGTCGCCGAAGACCTCGATGAGTTTTTGGGCGTAGTCCCGCAGCGAGATGGTGCCGTAGTTCAGGTGGACGAAGTTCCGCTCGAACTGGTAGAACTGGGTGTCCTCCCTATAGATGGAGGAGAAGGCGGGCAGATAGAAGTTGCCCTGCTCTCCGAGACGCACGATGCCGAGGTCATCCACAGGATGCCATTCGGTGTCGTAAATACCGTTGCCGAAGGCGAAGAAGCCCTGGCGCTGCCAACCGAGCTGGTGGATCTCCACTGCGGTCTCGGTGGTGAAATAAAGGAATCGTTTTAATGCCATCAGTTGATCGTCCTTTGCGAACCAAAGGTAATTGCCCAGCCCTTCGATGCGTTGCTTGAACTTCGAGACGGACACGAGTTCCTCGGAGCGGAGCTCGACGATCTCGGACTGGTGGTTGACGTTTGTTATCTGATACAGGCGGATGGGCGAAACCGTGTCCTTGATATGGAAAAGGGGCTTCATGGTGAAGTTCGACCATTCGCGGGTCTTGCCGTCGCTGTTGACCGAGATATAGCGGTTTCCCTGCTCCTGGAAGCCGTACTTCTCCAGCAGGTCAAGGCTGACGGTCTTACCCGAGTTCTTGATGTCGGACTCGGCACGCTGCCGCTTGGCGCCCTTGATGGCGTTGCGCCACATGGGCTTGCCGGGCATGATCTTGTTGAGCGTGTCGACGTACATGGAGAGCTTGACCTCATCCTCGATGCCGGCGGCCAGTTTGGCAATCTCCATGACCGCCTCACTCTTGTCCGCCTGGGTTGTCTTGTCGCTGATGAGCTTGCGGGCGTACCACGGGATGAAGTCCTGCTCGTCGATGCCTTCGAGGATCTTCAGGCTGGTGCAGAAGCTGTCGGGGTCGTTCTTCTTGCCGCTTGCGGTAAGGGGAATCTCCTTGACAGTGACCTCAAAGCCTTTCTCGACTGCCAGCGTGCCGTTGGTGATGACGGATTTGATGCCCGTGCCGTATTCCTCGCCCGCTTCAGGCGGGTCGGCATCGGGGATGAAACAGATCTTGGATGTCGCCCGTTTCAGGGCGTTCAGCTGGTTGTCCGTCCATCTGGAGCCGAGTGACGCGGCCACATTGTTCGCGCCTATGGCCTGGAGCCTCAGGACATCGGGCGCTCCCTCCACAAGGTAGCACTTGTTCTCCTTCACCGCCGCGCGGAACGCGAGGTGGATGCCGAAGACCGAGTTCTCCTTACTGTACAGCAGCGAGTTGGCCGAATTGAGGTACTTCGGAGCGTCGGGGTTGGTCCCTATGTACCGTGCCGTATAGCCGATGACACGGCTGTACCTGTCACGGATGGGGATCATCACGCGCTCACGGAAGAAGGCGTACAGGCCGCCCCCGTGGTCTGACTGCCTGAGCAGGTCCATTTCCAGAAGGAGGCTGGTGGATATGCCGTTCTTCTCGGCATAGCGGATCAGCAGCTGGCTGTTCTTCGGGGCATAGCCGATGCCTGTCTCCTCAATGAACCTCGGGTTCCAGCGTCCCGTGGCGTAGGAATGCGCAAGGACGGACTCCGCGTCGCTTGCCCTGAGCTGCGCCACGAAGAAGCGCTGCAGCACCTCGTAGGCGATGAACATGGCCTCGCGCTTCTTGTTCTTCCTCTCCTGTTCCGCGGTGAGCCTTTCGTGGGACTCCTCGACGGTCACGCCGCACATGCTGGCCAGCTCCTTGACCGCTTCGGGAAAGGTGGCGTTGTTGTACTTCATCACGAACTTGATGGCGTTGCCGCCTTCGTTGCACGCCCCGAAGCAGTGCCAGGTGTTGCGGGCCTTGTTCACGATGAAGGACGGCGTGCGCTCGTTGTGGAACGGGCAGCAGCACTGGTAGTTGCTGCCCTTCTGCTTGAGTTCGGGCACATACCGGCGCACGACATCAACGATGTCGACGCTCTCGAGGATCCTGTCTATGGTTCTCTCATCAATCATCGAAAACTATGTTATACTCAGGCAGCGCCTCTTTCCCGGCAAAGCATTTGCCATCGCTATGCCACATGACGCAGCGATGGCATTTCCTGCCGTTTTTTGACTCCAGTTCGATAATTCCGGTGACATGGTCCAGGACGCGCTTGCCCATGACGTAATAGACCGCATTGAACGTGATGCGGCTGTCCTTGGAGGCGGCGTCCTCCCACTCCCTGACGGTATGATAGCTGTTGAAGATGCTGTTCATGGCTGTCATGGCAGGAATGCACAACAAATATCGTGTACCACCTGCTTCTCGAGTTTCGAGAAGTTATGGTGTTTCATCTTGTAATAGAAGGTGCCATAGGCCCAACCGCATTCCTTCATCATAATCTCACGGAAACGGCATTTGTCTGACCGTTTCAACTGACTATAAATTTCATGCATAATCTTATTTTTTTTAGTTCAAAGTTTGTACAATTCAAATAAAAGACTTAACTTTGCACAAAAGTAATACAAAGATTTTGATTAAATCTTATAAATAAATAAGATTTTTACCAAAATTTTTCTAAGTCCAATTTGAAATGTATAACGGTAAAGTCATTAAAGAGCTGTTAGACAGCAAGAACATACCCTACGGCGATCTATTGAAGGCGTTGGGTATGAATCCGAAGCAGACTTCAGTCAATTCCCTTGTAAAGGGGAATCCGTCTGCCAAACGGCTCGAATCGATTGCGGACTTCTTCGGCGTGTCGATCGACACATTATTCATTAGGGAAGGTGTCGAACTGTCTGCCGAGGATGAGCTGAAAAGCCTAAGCGTTACCAGTCTCAGGAACCAGGTTGCTTACCTCCGTGAGCAGCTTAACTTCCGTGACCAGATGCTTCGAGAGAAGGAAGAACGCCTCAAAGAAAAGGAGGCAAGAATCGTCCTCCTAGAGAAGTTAAATTCTGTTTATTCTCAGCAAGTTAAGTAGGGTTTGTCCATAGACAGATTATAGACAGTAGCAATTAATTTTCGGCACTTTTCCAAAAGCCAAGTATCTGATAATCAACGATTGTTTCTTAGAAAAATTTAAGTGGAGAGTCTTGTCCTCTCCGCCTTAGAACAACCGACCACAACAGTGGTTGGTTGTTTTTTGTTATGGGGATGACGACAGGCGTGAGTCCCTCTATGAGTTCCGCCTGCAAGTGCTGCCGTGAATAACAGGTAATTCATTGCTCTGCTCGAAGTGGAAGACAAATTTGTAGTCATGAGATGACGTCCACATCAACACGTAAATCTGTCTCGTTTCGAGCTCATCATATAGCGCCATCGGTTCCACCTCTATTTTCCATGTGCGTTTTATCCTGTCACAACTGATCCTATAGTAGGGACCATCATAACTCATGGAGTTGACTGTCTTAAAAAGACGTGTTGAAAAAGGAGAACGAACGGGAGGAATAGACGAATCATAGACACTCCATATAAAGAACGTTTCATTGAAGTATTCAAATTCGTATGAACCGCCCTCGGCAGGGACGAACATCGGGCTTGTATAAACTTCATTTCTCTGAATCGCATCGGGGTTGCCCTTATTGGGGTCTAACTCAACGGCTTCCTTATAGGCGTCAATGAGATCCTGGGCAGGAACAAACACGGCAAATTCCGCTTGAATGGTTCCTGCCGCAACAGCATGAGATTCAACCGAATGGCCACACACGCAAACGGAATTCACGCAACGATACATGCCCCTGTAACTCTTGCATGAACACACTCTACAGTATGTGTTATCAATATCAGCATATTCTATATCGGAAATATACTCATCACTCTCATACTCGTAATCATAGTAGTGACGGTGATGGTGACGATGGTCAATGGGGCTTGATTCCAGCAACAAGCATGAGGTCAAGAGAGTGCTTGCCGCGACAGCCATCAAGTAAGATATTAGTTTGAGCGCTTTCATAATAAGATATTTTTGCGCCAAGGCCTGTTAGGACGAGGCTGATTATACAAATAGTGTTTCTATGTCTATTAGACACGAAATATTGCATAAAATTCCAACTGGATAGATTAACCTGTGTTTAATCAAGACAAAACCATAAAAGCGCTAGACAAAAACCAGCTTACCCGATTAAACCCGTGCCAGGCCGGTATTGCATTTGGCAGGCACCCTTCCCTCATCCCCATGGCAATCGCCTGCTATCGACGCCGAGCGGCAGGTATGGCGTTTTGTGTGAGTTGCCGATGGAGACAGGCTGTGCGTTAATGAATTGTAAAAGGTTTGCGGGATTGTAGAAAAAGCAGTACCTTCGCAGGTTGAATTAACTACAATCAAGCAATGCATAAGGTACAAGAACGCCGTAATATTGCGGTGCTGGGCAGCACAGGGTCGATCGGGCGGCAGACGCTCGACATCATTGCCGAATATCCCGATCTGTTCCACGCCTGGCTGCTGGTGGCCCGTAGCAGTGCCGACCTGCTGATTGCGCAGGCACGGCTGATGCGTCCCCACATGGTCATCATCGCCGACGAGCAGTACTATGAGTACGTGCGCGATGCCCTTGAGGGCACGGGCATCGAGGTGGCAACAGGAAGCGCGGCCATCGCACAGGCCGTCACCGCTCCCGAGATCGACACCGTGGTGACCGCCATGGTGGGCTACAGCGGCCTGGAATCGACTATCGCGGCCATCAAGTCGGGTAAACGGATAGCCCTGGCCAACAAGGAGACCCTGGTGGTGGCAGGCGAGCTGATTGACCGCCTGTTGAAAGAATCGTCAAGCGTGCTCTACCCTGTTGACAGCGAGCACGGCGCCTTCTACCAGTGCCTGGTGGGCGAGCGCATGCAGGACGTGGAAAAACTGTGGCTGACGGCCTCGGGGGGACCGTTCCGCACCCTGCCCAAGGAACAACTGGCCACCGTCACCGCGGCCGACGCCCTCAAGCATCCCAACTGGTCGATGGGAGCCAAAATCACCATCGACTCGGCAACGATGATGAACAAGGGCTTTGAGATGATCGAGGCTCGCTGGCTGTTTGGCGTGATGCCCGACGACATCGAGATCGTGGTGCATCCTCAGAGCATCATCCACTCGATGGTCGCTTTCAAGGACGGATCAGTAAAGGCGCAGCTGGGTCTGCCCGACATGCACCTGCCCATCCGCTATGCCCTGGGACTGCCTGATGGCCGCCTGGCGAGCGACTGCCGCAAGATGACCATCGAGGACATGGCGAACTTGACGCTGGAGCGCCCCGACTTTGACAAATTCCCGCTGCTGGGCACGGCCTATGCCGCTGCACGCACCGGAGGCACGGCCCCCTGTGTGATGAATGCGGCCAACGAGATTGCCGTGGCGGCATTCCTACAGGACAAGATCCGCTTCACCGACATCTTCCACATCATCGACAAGACCATGGCCCAGGCGCGTCTCATCAAGCGTCCCACCTATGATGACTATGTGGTCAGCAACGACGAGGCCCGCGCCTTCGCCACCCAACTCGTGCAGAGCTAATCAGAACAAACGAAACAAACAAAACTAACATAGATGAACGCAACGTTAATTAAGACACTTGAATTTTTCATGGCTCTGGGTCTTCTGGTGATGATCCATGAGTTTGGACACTACTTCTTTGCCCGCGTGTTTGGTGTGTGGGTAGAGAAATTTTACATGTTTTTCAACCCCTGGCTGTCCATTGTGAAGTGGAAACCGGGCAAATACGTCAAGTGGTTCTCACACGGCAACGAGATGGCTGTGGCCGGCGACAACGACCCTAACGAGAACAAGCGGTCGTGGCGGGCCACCGAGTATGGCATCGGATGGCTGCCCCTGGGCGGTTACTGCTCCATTGCGGGCATGATCGACGAGTCGATGAACACCGAGGCCATGAAACAGCCGGCCAAACCCTATGAGTTTCGCAGCAAGCCCGCATGGCAACGCCTGTTGATCATGCTGGGCGGTGTGCTGTTCAACTTCCTGCTGGCCATCATCATCTATGCCGGCATCGTCTATGCCGTGGGTGAGAAGTTCATTAACTTCACCGACGCCACCGAGGGTATGGAATTCTGCGACAGCGCCCACAAGGCGGGCTTTGTCGATGGCGACATCCCCTTGACTGCCGATGGCAAGGCCCTGTCCTACTTCAATAGCGAGGACCTGAACGCCATGCTCACCGCCCGCCAGGTGACCGTCCTGCGCAACCACAAGGACACAGTGACCATCAACCTGCCCAAGGATTTCATCTTCCAGGCCAACACCGACGCCGAGGCCGGCCAGGCCTTCATGGCCTACCGCCTACCCGTGGTCGTTTCACAGACGCAACCCCGCATGGGCGGCGAGAAAGCCGGGCTGCAGGAGGGTGACCGCCTGATGGCCGTTAATGGCACTCCCACACCCAGCTACACCGAGTTTACCGCGGCCCTGGAACAGAACAAGGGCAAGAATGTTACCCTTAGCTACCAGCGTGGCGGACAAACGCTGACAGCGACCGACGTGCCCATCGATGGCGCTGGCAAGCTGGGCATCCTGCTCACCGAGCCCACCAACATCTACCACACCACCGTCAAGAACTACAACATCCTGCAATCCATCCCCCGCGGTCTAGAGATGGGCTGGAACAAGATGGTGACTTACGTCAAGCAGTTGAAGCTCATCTTCACCCCGCAGGGCGCACAGAGCCTGGGCGGCTTTGGCACCATGGGCAGCATCTTCCCGTCCACGTGGAACTGGGTTGACTTCTGGAACATCACAGCCTTCTTCTCGGTGATCCTGGCAGTGATGAACGTGTTGCCCATTCCCGCCCTGGACGGTGGACACGTGATGTTCCTCCTCTATGAGATGATCACGCGCCGTCAGCCCAGCCTCAAGTTCCTGGAGCGGGCACAGACTGTGGGCATGGCCCTGCTCATTGCCCTGCTCGTGTTTGCCAACGGTAACGATATCTATCGATTCTTCTTTAAATAAAAGCTCTAGATAAACTAGATACTCTAGAAAATCTAGACTAACAACCAACAACTAATGACCTATAAAACTGTAACTCTCAAGCGCGGCAAGGAAGAATCGCTCAAGCGGTTCCACCCGTGGGTGTTCTCGGGCGCCATCGCCGCGGCCGACGACACGATCGAGGAAGGCGACCTGGTTACCGTGTACGCCCATGACGGCACGTTGATCGGTAACGGACACAGCCAAATCGGGAGCATCGCCGTGAGGATGCTCACCTTTGACGACACGGCCATCGACGAGGCTTTCTTTGAGCAGCGGCTACAGGACGCCTACCACATGCGTCAGGCCCTGGGGCTCCAGCGCGAGGACAACAACGCCTATCGTCTAGTGCACGGCGAGGGCGACTTCTTGCCCGGCCTGGTGGTGGACATCTATGGTCCCACAGCCGTGATGCAGGCCCACTCCCCGGGCATGCACTTTGCCCGCAACATCATTGCCCAAGCGCTGGCTAAACTGCCGGGCGTGAACAATGTTTATTACAAGAGTGAGACTACCCTGCCCTACATGGCCCACCTCGACCCCGTCAACGATTACATCATCGGGCACATGGAGACCGACGAGGCTCTGGAGAACGGGCTGCGCTTCCACGTCGATTGGCTCAAGGGACAGAAGACGGGCTTCTTTGTCGATCAACGCGAAAACAGGCGCCTGCTGGAACATTACAGCCAGGGACGACGGGTGCTCAACATGTTCTGCTACACCGGCGGTTTCTCGGTCTATGCCCTGCGTGGCGGAGCCCAGCTGGTCCACTCGGTGGACAGTTCAGCCAAGGCTGTGCGGCTGACCGACGACAACGTGTCCCTCAACTATGGAGATCAGGAAGGACGCCACAAGTCCTTTGCTGAGGATGCCTTCAAGTTCCTCGACAACATGGAGGCAGGGCAATATGACCTGGTAATCCTTGACCCGCCCGCCTTCGCCAAGCACAAGAGTGCCCTGCACAATGCCCTGGTGGGTTATCGACGACTCAACGCCAAGGCGCTGGAGAAGATGCCTCACGGCAGCATCCTGTTCACATTCTCGTGCTCACAGGCTGTTAACAAAGAGCAGTTCCGCCTAGCGGTATTCAGTGCAGCGGCACAGACACGACGCCGCGTGCGCATCCTGCACCAGCTCACCCAACCCGCCGACCATCCCATCAACATCTACCACCCCGAGGGCGAGTACCTCAAGGGACTGGTGCTCTATGTCGAGTAAAAAAACGGGCACTCGCGAACTAAACGGACAAAACCAACTAAACGAACAATAAACTGAAGAATTAAACAATCAAAGACAATGAAGAAGTTATTCATTCTTATCGCAGCTGTGGCACTGATGGCCACGACCGCTTGTAATGAGAAACCCGCCAAGGGCAGTGACAATGCTACCGAGCAGGTGCAGCAGGCTCCTGGACAGGCTGGTGACGCTGCCAGCGCTGTCAAGGTGGCGCCCATGGAGAAAGCCGCTCCCACTGCCGACGGCAAGGACCACACCATGGCCCAATTCAACACCAAGGAGTATGAGGTCAGTGTTGTCAACCTGGCCGACGGCAAGTACCGCGTGACCCTGGCCAAGGGAGGCAAGGCCGACAAGGTGTATGAGAGCGCCAACTGCCGCATCCAGGGCGATTCTTACCTGATGCAGACCGAGGACGGAGTCAACGTGCTCATCAACGGCAAGGACGGCAAGATCGTGGTGATGAACGAGACCGAAATCATCTACCGCGGCCAGCAGGGCAAGTAAGCACCGGATTAACAAGGACTTAAACGAAACTAAAGACCAATATTTATGATGAAAAAATTGATGATGGCCGTTCTTGCAACGACGGCATTAACAACTACCAGCATGGCACAGAACAGCAATTTTGACTACTCGGTTGACCGTTTTGCCGATATCGAGGTGCTTCGTTATCAGGTGCCCGGCTTTGAGGAGCTCTCCTTGCAGCAGAAGGAGCTTGTCTATTACCTCACCGAGGCTGCCCTCAATGGCCGCGACATCCTGTTTGACCAGAACTGCAAGTATAACCTGATGGTTCGCCAGACGCTCGAGGACATCTACCGCAACTACAAGGGCGACAAGACCGACAAAGATTACCTCGCCTTTGTGAAGTACCTGAAGCAGGTGTGGTTTGGCAACGGCATCCATCACCACTACTCGATGGACAAGTTCATTCCCGAGTTCAGCCAGCAGTTCTTTGACAAGCAGTTTGCCGCCCTGCCAGGAGCCAAGCAGCGTGTCGATGAGAAGAAAGTGCTCGACCGTATCCTGTTTGATCCCTCCTTCATGGCCAAGCGCGTCAACCAAGCCGATGGCGAGGACCTGATCCTGACCTCGGCATGCAACATGTATGAGGGCGTGACCCAGAAGGAAGTTGAGGATTTCTACAACAACCTCAAGGACACCACCGACCTCACTCCCATCTCGTGGGGCTTGAACTGCAAGGTCGTTAAGCGCAATGGCAAGGTCGAAGAGCTGCCTTACAAGGTCGGCGGACTTTACAGCAAGGCTATTGAGAAAATCGTCTATTGGCTCCAGAAGGCCGCTACCGTGGCCGAGAACGAGGGTCAGCGTGCCTATATCAATGAGCTGATTAAGTTCTACCAGACCGGTTCGCTCAAGACCTTTGACGACTACAGCATCATGTGGGCTGAGGAGACCCAGAGCGACGTGGACTTCATCAACGGCTTCATCGAGAGCTACGGCGATCCCCTGGGCATGACCGGCTCATGGGAAGGCATGGTCAACTTCAAGGACAAGGCCGCCTCACGCCGCAGCAAGCTCATCAGCGACAACGCTCAGTACTTCGAGAGCAACTCACCCGTTGACAACCGTTTCAAGAAGAAAAACGTCAAGGGCGTGAGCGCCAAGGTCATCACTGCTGCCATCCTGGCAGGTGATAGCTATCCCTCGACACCCATCGGCATCAACCTGCCCAACAGCAACTGGATCCGTGCCGCCCATGGCTCGAAGTCGGTTTCTATCGACAATATCACCGACGCTTATAATAAGGTGGCCGCCGGTACAGGTTTCAACGAGGAGTTTGCCTACAGCAACGAGGAAGTGGAACTGATGAAGAAATACCTCGACATCGCCGATGCACTGCACACCGACCTGCACGAGTGCCTGGGCCACGCTTCAGGACAACTGCTCCCCGGTGTTGACCAGGATGCCCTCAAGGCCTATGGTTCGTCGCTCGAGGAAGGCCGTGCCGACCTGTTCGCACTGTATTACCTCGCCGATCCCAAGCTCGTCGAGCTGGGCATCTTCCCCAACATGGACACTTACAAGGCCGAGTATTACAAGTACATCATGAACGGCCTGATGACCCAGCTCACCCGCATCGTGCCGGGCAAGGACATCGAGGAGGCACACATGCGCAACCGCAAGTTCATCAGCGAGTGGTGCTACCAGCATGGCAAGAAGGACAACGTCATCGAGTATGTGAAGCGTGACGGCAAGACCTACATCCGCATCAACGATTACCAGAAGCTGCGCGGCCTGTTCGCACAGCTGCTGGCCGAGGTACAGCGCATCAAGAGCGAGGGTGACTACGAGGCTGGACGCCAGCTGGTCGAGACCTACGGTGTGAAGGTAGATCCCGAGATCCACAAGGAGGTACTCGCCCGCTACGAGGGCCTGAACATCGCCCCCTACAAGGGCTTTGTCAACCCCATCTACAGCCCCGTCTATGACAAGAACGGCAAGCTCATCGATGTGAAGGTTACTTACACCGAGGGTTACATCGACCAGATGCTGCGCTACGGCCAGGAGTACTCGCCCCTGACCCACTAAGCCAGCGTCTCCACGTACACCATCTACAAGGATGCCACGTCAATGACGGGCATCCTTTTTTTCATCAATCCACTCCAAGTAGTCAGGAAATGATACGGGCAGCTAACACTGCTCTCAAGAGCTCGCATCCGTACTTGTTGACATGGACAACCGCCCCATCCTTAATTACCTTTGTTAAATTTGGCTACGCCGAGCTAAAGGTTCTCGCGCGCAGTGCGATTTCCCGTTTGCTGTGTGAGCTTTGCAACAACCGCCCTAAGCGCGCGACCTGTCCCGTGGGCGGTAGCTCTGCCACCGTGATGACTCAATGCCCGCGTGGGATTTCGCGACTCGCTGGTTCGCTGGTCTATCAGTTTTTTCGATTGATGTACTAAAAAATGTTTCGAGTTCAATATTTAGCGCTCGAGATAGCCCATCACTCGATTTTTTGCAGTAATTTTGCCTTTTAAAATAAACAAACAGCCCATCAATACGTTGAAGATAAAAAAACTATACACCTTCATGCTCTCCAGGTTCCTGCCTCGGTTCCTGATGACGTTCTGCATCTGCCAGTTTATCGTGATCATGCAGTTCTTGTGGCGTTACATCGATGACCTGGTGGGCAAAGGGCTGAGCATCGACCTGATTGCCGAGCTGTTTTTTCATGCGGCGCTCTACCTGTTGCCGCTGGCCCTGCCGTTGAGCATCTTGCTGGCAGCACTGATGACATTCGGCGACCTGGGCGAGCATGTCGAGCTCACGGCCCTCAAGTCGTCGGGCATCTCGCTGACAACGATCATGAAGCCCATCGCCATTCTCATGGCATTTGTCGCCATTGGCGCCTTCTTCTTCATGAACAACGCGCTACCCAAGTCTCAGGTCAAGATGTGGACACTGCTGTTCTCGATGAGACAGACGTCGCCCACGCTCGACATTCCCGAAGGGACCGTTTATAGCCAGATTCCCGGTTACAACATCTACGTCAAGCACAAGGACAAGGAGCGCGACATGCTTTACAACCTGCTCATCTATGACGTGTCATCGGCCAATATCTACCCCCGAATCGTGGTTGCCGATTCCGGTCGCCTGAGCATGACCGAGGACAAGCACCACCTCGTGCTCACCCTCTACAAGGGGGCATGGTATGAGCAGATGGGATCGGGCGGTGGCGTGAGCGGCATGAGCAACGACCTGTACCGCCGCGAGACGTTCCATGACAAGGAATTGCTGATCCCCTACGATGCCAACTTCACCCGCATGGACGACGAGACGATGAAGTCCCAATATGTGGGCAAGGACATCGAGGGACTGCGGCAGACCATCGACTCTGTCAGGCTCAAGGTGGATTCGGCAGCGACGCTGGTTATACAGAAGCTGCGCAGCCAGCCCGTGTGCGGCGTTCCCACCGAGCGCACCGTTTATAACAACGGCGAACGCAGCACCGTTCCCGTCCCCGAGGTCAAGCTCGACAAGCCCGTTGACATCAACAAGACGATCAAGGAGTTACCCAAGAACGAACAGCAGATGCTCGTCAACCAGGCCATGATGCGTGCCACAACGGCCATGCAGGACCTGCAATTCCAGGGCTACACCATCAACGACGACAACTACGTGATACGCCGCCACCAGATTGAGCTGATGAAAAAGTTCACCCTGTCGCTGGCATGCCTCATCTTCTTCTTCATCGGGGCGCCCCTGGGAGCCATCATCCGCAAGGGTGGCTTGGGTATGCCCATCGTCGTGTCGGTGATGCTGTTCATCGTGTACTATGTCATCGACAACACGGGTTACAAGCTGGCCCGTGACGGACGCTGGGAGGTATGGCAGGGCATGTGGCTCAGTTCGGCTGTGCTGTTACCGCTAGGCATCTTCCTGACACACAAGGCGGTAAACGATTCAGCCGTATTCAATCCCGATGCCTGGCTCAACCTGTTGCGACGCTTTACCGGCCTGCACCAGACCCGCAAGCTCGAGGCCAAGGAGGTCATCATCAACGAGGTGCAGACCGCCCAGGCCATCGACCAGATACAAGCCCTCAGGGCCTCCTGCCAGCAATTCCTCGACACCTATCCCGCCAGGCAGGGTTATCTCGAATACTGGCAGCGGGGATATGACAAGGAGGCCATCAAGGCGCTGGCACGGCAAGTTGATGACGTCGTGGATTACCTGTCCAACTCGCGCGACCAGATGGTCCTCAACAAGGCAATGGACTATCCCGTCATTCGCCAGTTGCTCACCTACCACCCCATTGCTATCAAGCCACTGGGCACCGTGATCGCGGCCCTGTTCCCCATCGGGTTGCCGGGATGGCTCATCGGCCTCAGGCACCAGCAGAACCTCAAGCGTGACGTGCGGCTCACCGCCAAGACCTGCGACCAGCTCGTCGCCATCCTCAACGGCGAGTATAGCCGCGAGATGGAATACAGCGATGCGGTTACCGCCAGTTCTTGACACCGATGGGCTCATCATCAATTCATCATCATTTTCTCTTGAACGGATATGGAACGGAATTTTGAGGAAATCATGGACTTTGTCGAGCGGGAGATCATTCCGCGTTACAACAATTTTGACCGCGGGCACGGTACCGACCACGCCCGCACCGTCATCTCCCAGGCACTGCAACTGGCACAATACTATCCAGAGGTGGACTCGTGCATGCTGCTGGTAGCGGCTGCCTATCACGACCTGGGACTGGTCCATGGCCGCGAACTGCACCACATCCACAGTGCCGCCATCGTGCGTGACGACGCGCGGTTGCGGCAATGGTTCACCGCCGACGAGATCAATACCATCGCCGACGCTGCCGAGGATCACCGGGCATCGAGCGACCACGAGCCGCGCACCATCTATGGCCGCATCGTGGCCGAGGCCGACCGCATCATCGACAGCGAGACCATCGTGCGCCGCACCCTGCAATACGGACTCAAGCACGAGCCTGGGCTCGACCGCGAGGGGCAATACAGCCGCCTGATGGAGCACATGCGCGAGAAGTATGACTACGGCGGTTACCTCAAGCTATGGATTCCGCAAGGCGACAATGCCCGCCGGCTCGAGCAGTTTCGCCGCCTGTTACACGACGAGGCTGCATTCAGGCAGCTGTTTGACAAGATATTCAATTCATTATCTAATAAATAACACATTTTCACGATGAGAAGAAACTTACTACTGGTATTGGCCGTCATGGCTGCCTTGACGGCATGGGCCGACATTCCCGCCGGCTACTACACCAATGCCAACGGCAAGAGCGACGAGCAGTTGATGGCAGCTCTGGAGGGTATCATTTACACTCACACCCTGTTGGATTACAACGAACTGTGGGACTGCTATGTGACCACCGACATGGGTAATGACGGCTATTACATCGACATGTACTCCACCTGCAAGTACAACCACAGCTCCTATCATGTGGGCACGGCATCCTACGTGGGCCAGGGACTGAACCGTGAGCACTCGTTCCCCAAGAGTTGGTTTGGCGGCGAGGTCTATCCCATGTACACCGACCTGATGATGATCATCCCCACCGACGGCTTTGTGAACCAGCGACGCAGCAACTACCCTTATGGCGTGTGCAACGGCACCGATGCCGTCACCTACACCAACGAGGAACTGGGCGTGACCATGCTGGGCAAGCTGGGCAAGAGCACCTACAATGGCTACTCGGCCAAGGTCTTTGAGCCCGATGATGAATACAAGGGCGACTTTGCACGCATCTACTTCTACATGGTGACCTGCTACAAGAGCGACGTGGCCAACTGGCCCGGCTGCGACCAGCTGGACTATCTGGACAACAATTACAAGGCTTTCTCCAACTGGTCCATTCAGATGCTCATGGAGTGGCACCGTGCCGACCCCGTGAGCGCCAAGGAGCTCAAGCGCAACGAGGGCGTCTATGTCAAGCAGGGCAACCGCAACCCCTATGTTGACCACCCCGAGCTGGCCGAATACATCTGGGGCACCAAGCAGCACTCGACCTGGACTGATGGCGGCGACATTCCTCAGCCTATCGTCAAGGAGGTGCCTGTCATGCTCAGCGCCGACGAGACGGCAGTGGAGCCCAATGCCTTCCGTGCCGACTGGACCAGCGGCGGTGATGTGTCGAGCTATACCCTCAAGGTCACCCGCCAGTCCGAGTCGGGTGCCACGTTGCTGATGAGCGAGAATTTCTCTGGTGTGAATGCCAATAACGATGGCTATACCGACATTGGCGAGTCGCTTGACGACTATACCGACAACCCGGGATGGAAGGGCTACAAGGTTTATACCGCAGCGGGCCAGTCCTTAAAGATGGGCACATCCAGCGCCATCGGCCACCTGATCAGCCCCAACCTGCAACTGGGCAGCACGGTCACCGTGGTGTTCAAGGCCAAGAACTGGATCTCTTCCAGTGGATCCAGCGACAACAGCTCTATGATCATATCCTGCGGCAACGCCAGCCAGACGGTTGCCCTGAGCGACAGCCCCGAGCAATATACCGTGGTGCTCAACGGCTGCACCGACAGCAACGTGAAGCTGGCCATGAATGCCGTCAAGAAGCGCTCTTACATCTATAGCGTCGATATCTACGACGGCGACCTGACAGCAAAGGCGCCACATCGTCAAGTGGTCGAGGAGGGTGACTCCACATGGCGCATGGTGAGCGGCATTGCCGACACCTGCTACACCGTCAAGGCTCTGGATGGCGGCATCTACGAGTACATGGTGAAGGCCATCTATACCGACGGCACCGAGAGCGTCTGGTCCAATATCCAGCACGTCACCCTCACGGGTGGCATCGCCGTGCTCACGGGTGACGTGAACGACGACGGCGAGGTCAACATCGGCGACGTTACCGCCATCATCGACTACCTGCTGGGCAATGCCAGCGACACCTTCAACATCGAGGCTGCCGACGTGAACGGCGACGGCGAGGTCAACATCGGCGACGTCACCGCCATCATCGACATGCTCTTGGGCAAGTAACACGCCCACTAACCTGCCACACGGCACGCCACCCGCTTTGTTGCAGGTGGCGTGTCATTGTTTTGCAAGACTATGGCTTGTTTGTGATGCCATTGATTGATGGGCTGGCACGGTGTTTGCTGTTTATGGAATAAGTTATTATCAGCAAAAGAACAAAACAAGCAATTATACTACATGATAAACGACAATCACAAACTCCAGCAACAGTACTGGAGACAGGATATTGCGCTACCCAGCGCAGGTGCCGATTTCCCCGACGAGGAGGACGAGGAAGACGACGACCTGCCTGGTGGCAGCGGCAATTATGGCAGTGAGGGAGATGGCGACAATCTTTCCTACCGCGAGACGCGTCAGCGACGAAATGTCAGTCGAGGTGACAATACGGCCACTCCCGTCATCGACAAGTATGGCAAGGACATCACGCGCGAGGCCGCCGAGGGGCGCCTTGACCCCGTCGTGGGACGTGAGGCGGAGATTGAACGCCTGGCACAGATCCTGAGCCGCCGCAAGAAGAACAACCCCGTCATGATAGGTGAGCCCGGTGTGGGCAAGAGCGCCATCATCGAGGGACTCGCCCGTCGCATCGTCGAGCGCAAGGTGGCACGCACCCTGCTCGACAAGCGCATCGTCTCGCTAGACATGGCCGCCATCGTGGCCGGCACAAAGTACCGCGGCCAGTTTGAGGAACGCCTCAAGGCGGTCATCGACGAGGTAAGCCAGAACAAGAACGTGATCATGTTCATCGACGAGATCCACAACATCGTGGGCGCCGGCAACGCCAGCGGATCGATGGACGCCGCCAACCTATTGAAACCCGCCCTGGCCCGTGGCGAGTTCCAGTGCATCGGCGCCACCACGCTCGACGAGTACCGCAAGAGCATCGAGAAGGACGGCGCCCTCGAGCGCCGGTTCCAGAAGGTGCTTGTCGAGCCCACCACGCCCGAGCAGACGTTGGAGATCCTGCACAACATCAAGGAGATGTATGAGAAGCACCACGGCGTGAACTATACCGACGAGGCTCTGAAGGCTTGTGTCACCCTCACCGACCGCTACATCAGCGACCGCTTCTTCCCCGACAAGGCCATCGACGCCATGGACGAGGCTGGATCGCGCGTGCACATCACCAAGGTGGACACGCCCAAGGAGATTGAAGAGCTGGAGCAACGCATTGCCGAGGCCCAGGAGAACAAGTTCAAGGCCGTTCAAGCCCAGAACTTTGAAAGCGCCGCCAACTACCGCGACCAGCAAGAGAAACTCAAGGACGAGCTGCAGCAGGCCAAGGAGCGCTGGGAAGCCGAACTTGACAGCCGCCGCGTGACGGTGAACGAGGGGCATATCGCCGAGGTCGTAGCCATGATGACTGGCGTGCCGGCACAGCGCATCGCCCAGAGTGAGGGCATACGCCTGTTGGGTATGACCGATGAACTCAAGAAGCAGGTTATCGGTCAGGACGAGGCTATCGACAAGATTGCCCGCAGTATTCGCCGCAACCGTGCGGGCCTGCGCGACCCCAAGCGTCCCATCGGCTCGTTCATGTTCCTGGGGCCGACGGGCGTGGGCAAGACGTTGTTGGCCAAGAAACTCGCTCAGTTCCTGTTCAACAGCGATGAGGCCCTGATACGCGTCGACATGAGCGAATATATGGAGAAATTCAACGTCTCCAGGCTCGTGGGTGCACCTCCGGGCTATGTAGGCTATGAAGAGGGCGGTCAGCTGACCGAGAAGGTGCGCCGTCACCCCTACAGCGTGGTGCTGCTCGACGAGATTGAGAAGGCTCACCCCGACGTGTTCAACATGTTGCTGCAGGTGCTCGACGAGGGTAACCTGACCGACGGCCTGGGCCGCAAGGTGGACTTCAAGAACACCATCATTATCATGACTAGCAACATCGGTACACGGGAGCTGAAGGACTTTGGCGCTGGCGTGGGATTCCATACCGGCGAGCTGACCAAGGAACGTAGTGACTCGGTGATCCGCAAGGCCCTGAACCGCCAGTTCTCGCCCGAGTTCCTGAACCGCGTTGACGATATCGTGACCTTTGGCTCACTCAACCACGACAGCATCCTCAAGATTGTGGATATCGAACTGGCTGGATTCTATAAGCGCGTCGAGGAAAACGGCCTCAAGTTGGAAATTACCCCAGCTGCCAAGAATCTCGTGGCCGACCGCGGCTTTGACATCCAGTACGGCGCCCGCCCGTTGAAGCGCGCCATCCAGAGCGAGATAGAGGACCCGCTGAGCGAGATGCTCCTGCGTGAAGAGGCCAAGCCTGGCGACACCATCGTCATCGACGCCAAGGACGACAAAATCACCACCAGCATCAAGACAGCGGCAGACACAATCACTGCCCATCAAGAGACAGCTTCAGAACAGTAACCATCGATTGGCACATTTTGTAGCAGCTAATTCGTCCTAATTGCTTACCACAAGTAATCGGGACGAATTAACTTTACCTATACTTCATTTCATGCTTTTCACCACCATGATGGTATCTGATGCCCCTAAAGTGGAACTGTACTTCAACATGATGGTGTCACCTGGAACTTTATGGTGCAAATAACTGAATTCCTGGTATAAACCCTTATGGCCAGTCCATGAGACGCTATCTCGATTTACACCGATAATCTCAATGTCAATTCCACTAATGTCTCGTGCTATGAGAAAAGTGTCAAAACCTCTAGTCGTGTCTTGCCTTAATTGCAATGAATAGTAGTCATACCATCCATTATTGTGGTCGTTCCATGTGTCATCATCCACAATCTTATATTCATTACTGAACAAGTGCTTACGGCATAACTGGATATGATGAATGACCCAGACGCTATCCAATATTACAGAATCAGACAATACTATGCGATGAGGTATCAACTCGTAATGTGTTGTGTCGCACTCCGAGCGTAACATGTAATCAGAGTACAAGCGGCTGGTGAAGAAGATACAGGCCGCACCGGCACATAGTGTCAAGACATTTATGCCAATTAGGCCAAGAAGGTAACGATATTGCCGGTGAACAATCAAGAAAACGACGAGCCCAATCAGCAACAGGACCGAGAGAAGCACAAAGGGCGAAATGACAAGCAGGGCCAACACATTACTGGCATCGTCAAGCAGCAAGAGAACAATCGCCACTACAAGCAATGATAATTGCACAGCAGTAAGAACATGGATAATTCGGCCAAATTCTCTCATAATAGAGGACAGGAACTAGAACGGGTAGCCGATGGCGAGATGGAAGGCGACGCCATCCTTGAAGAAATCGGGGATGTTATAATAGCCGCTCCTAGTGGTCTTATAGGGGGCATGGATGGCAATACCCACGTCGGCACGCACGACGAGCATCGACATGTCGAAGCGCAAGCCAAAGCCTGTTCCCAAGGCCAGCTCATCAAAGAAGTTCTTCATCTTCAACTGACCGCCAGGACGCAAGCCGTCATTCTTGAGTAGCCACACGTTGCCCGCATCCACAAACACGGCACCCTTGAAGTAGCCCAGGATGGGAAAACGGTACTCGGCATTGGCCTCAAACTTGAAAGTACCCGTCTGCTGATAGTAGGTGGAGCGATCTGGCTTTTCGGGGTGATAACTGCCTGGACCTATCGTGCGGACGGCAAAAGCCCTGATGGAGTTGGAACCACCCACATAAAACTGCTCCCTGTAAGGCAGCTCGTTGCTGTTACCATAGGCATGAACCGCACCCATGAGCACGCGGGTTGCCAGTACGCCCACATTGCCCAACTTGCGGTTCCATACAAGCTGGGCCTGGGCCTTGACAAACTGCGAGAACGGTGTGCCAAAGAGTTCCTTAGTGCAATTGGTCTTGAAAATCGACCAGATACCCGACAAGACATTTCCTGCCTCGGCGACACCAGCAGTGAGCGTGATATGGTCAACAGGTGTGATATCGCGGTCATAGGTATATACATACTCAATCTTGGGGATAAACACGTCGATGAAGCTCTGCGCCAAGCCGGGATTGGCCTCCATGTCAGATTTAAACTTATCAGAGCGGCTGATGACCTTGTTGTAGGTGAGCTTGAACGGCGTGAGCTCATGGCTGGAGTAGCGACCACCATGCCATTCCCATGACGCCGCCAAACCAAACTGAGCCATCTTGAAGAAACCGGGACGGTTCATCAGGTCAGCACTGATGGACAGACGGGTCCAATTGGTGTAACGACGCGAGGGATAGAGGAACTTGGGCGCTATCAGGCGCGGGAAATCCAATTTGCCTTCGATACCGAACTCATAGGAATCCAAATCCGAGCCATTGTAGTCACCGCCGCTCGTCTGCCACTCGTAATCGCCGTAAATATCTACCGAGAACTTCTCTCCTGCCCCAAAGGCATTCTTGTGGGTAGCGCCCACCTCGATACCTGGACCGATGAAGCTGTTACTCTTAGACGCGCCATGCATCTCGAAGGACACCTCCCACGGCTTGTCCAGCTGGCAATAGATGGCCAGATCGAGCAGGCCATCGCCCTCGGGGGTGATGCTGTCGAGCGGATTAACCTGAATATCGACAGTGCTGAAGATTCCCAACCGCGACAGAGCCGCCTGGGTGCGGTCGATGCTGTTGACACGGAACACCCTACCCTTGCGGGCCCTGATGCATGACGGTATCACATGGTCCTTGATATAGACCGGTTCATAGCGGATGAGCGTACAATTCCTCATCTCGACGGTGTCGGCCTCGCCCACGGCGTCATCATTGACGACCGAGGCGGTGATATCGTTCACCACATAGCGCGTCTTGGCATTATTGGGGATGTCGCCCGACGGAATCAGGCGCATGTGAATCACTCCCTTGTCCTGGACGCTGTCGGCCAGATACTGGATATACTCGGGCCTGAAGAAATAATAACCACGGTTGCGCACAAAGTTGGTGATATCGATGCGCACTGCCGCCAGCGAGTCGAGGCAGTAGCGGCTCCCGGTCTGCAAGTAACCGTTAGCTCTGGCCAGCGAGTCCACCAGCTGCATGACAGGCTCATTACTGCCTATGTACTCAACATTGCCTATAGTGTAAGGCGGACGGATATCCACATCATAGGAGATCTTGGCCTTTTTGGGATTCTTCTTGGAGGGATGCAGCTGATAGCTGGCCTGGGACGTGAAATAGCCGTTATTGCGCAGGATGGTGTTTATCATGTCCACACGCGCCTGCGGATTGACACGCTTGATGAGCACCGGCTTGGCGGCAAAATGCTTGTAGAGCCATCCCTTCAAGCCTGTCGCATCCTCGTCGATGTTGTTATAGATCATCAAGCCGAACGGGAACGGCGTGCGGTAATAGGGCGAATAGAGTGGATTGTTGGGACGCACATTGATGGCCGTGAAAATATCCTCTTTCATGCCCGGGTCGGCCTTGACGCTGTCCTCGTGGTACTTGAGGCGCTTCACTCCCGTGTAGAGCACATCGTTCTCGCCCAGCTTCCTGGTCGTTGAGCAAGACGAGGCCAGCAAGAGGGCTACCATAGCCAGCACAAGCGTGAAATATGTGTTACGGCTCGTTCTCATCATCTTTCTTGCGGTTTACGGTTGGTTTGTCGATGGCATCGTCGTTAAGCGGGACGATGAAGGTCTCGTCCTGGCTGGTGATGGCATCAATAGCGTTTTCCTGCAGCTTCAGCTCGGCCTTGCGGGCTTTCTCCAAGGAATCCTTCAAGAGGTATTCACGTGAATGCTTGAACTTGAACAGGTTCTTGAGGTTAGTGAGCTTGCGCTTGAGCACATAGGCGATACCGGTTTCGGTCACCTGGCCCTCGACCACATTCTCGTAGCTGGCGTGACGGAAGAGCTTCAGATACCTGCTGCCCACATCGTTGAGGTAATACTCCAGCGAGATGTCGTTGAACAGGTTATTGGCAATATCCTCCTCGGCCTTGGCCTCGGTGCTGTATTCACCACCCACGACAATCTTGAAGCGGTCGTTGAACAGCGATTTGGCCAAGCGGTAGCTATAGCTGGTCTCGGTGCCGTTGTGCTGGCCCTCATACTGGTTGATGCCAAACGAGAGGTCTATGCCCGGCAAGGTCTGTGCAGCCCAGTTGTTGAGCCGCGACTGCAAGAACGAGAACAGGGCCGACGATGCTGTCAGGTTATTGATCGTTCCAGCGCTATTGGTGCCCGAGTAGGTGTTGTAGAGCAGGAGGTTGATGGCGGCCTGCGAGCGCTGGTTATCGCTCATCGACTGCAGCTCGTTCTGTACCGTCATGTCGCTCTCACAGCTCAGGTCAAAGTCCAGGTCGATACTGTTGAGCGTGCCGCCCACATGGGCATCAATGAGGAATTCAACCGGGCGCGGCACCTTTTCCTCGTTTGTGACGCTGGTCTTGAGGCGCTCGGTACCCTTGAGGTTGAGCTGCGGGTTGAGCATGTCTCCACTCCAGGTGATCGAACTGCCGCTGGCGATGTCAAAGTTCTTCTGCGAGATGAGCGGCGGCGTGTAGCGCACGTTACCGTTCTCGATGGTATATAAGCCCGTGAGGTTGTCACGGCCTGCGAAGTCAAGCGAATACTGCAGGCGGCCACTGCCGTCCACCGTAGCGCGGTTCTGTCCGTCTTCGGAGAGATACGCGTTGATCTTCGCGCCCTTCTGCACCTCGAGGTTAACCAGAATGCTGTTGGAGCTGCTGCCACGGCCTGTCACAAGGATGGTCTGGTTACCGTTACCGGTATTGTTGAAGTCGGTGAACGTCACCATATTCTCGTCAACGGTCGTCGACAGTTGAGAGATGTCGTTTTTCATCACATAGGTGATGTTAGAGCCCGACAGCAGCGTCGCCTCGGCACGCACGATCATGTTTCCGCCACGGCTCTTGACCGAGGCATTGATGTCGGCAAGGCCCTTGCCGAAGAGCTGTGTCAGATCATCCTGCTTGCTGTCCATGAACTGCACCTCGCGACCCTTTGCCGTGAGGTCAATGACCATGTCGTTCAGGTCACGCAGGTCCACATGTCCGTTGATGGTGACGGGGCTGCGGTTGGCTCCCGTCAGCCTGTAGTTATTGAACGTGATGACATTGTTCTCGACAGGAATGCGATCATCAGCCAGCCTCAACGAGCTACCATACCGTGGCAGGTTGACCCTTGCCGAGTCGGCAGTGAGATAGCCGTTCACCGTCGGGTTGTCCATCGATCCGGTAACCGCCATAGCACCCTCGGCATAACCGTCAAGCCAGATATAGCTTCCCGGAATAAACGCATTGGCACGCTCCAGCGGGAAACGATTGAATTGCGCTTCCATATTAAACGGAGAGGCCGCCGTGGCGTCGTTGAGCGAGCCTTGAAGCTTTAAGGCCTCCTTACCGTCGAGAATCAGGTCGGCAGTCAACCTTGTGGTGGCACTGGCCGGGTCAAAGTCAAAGTCGGCATTCAGCGTCACGTCACCCTCGGGCTTGCCGTTATAGACAAAGTCCTTGATGTCGATGACGCCATCACCGTCGGCATTGTAGCCATCCCAGTTGATATCGACATCGGCGTTGAGAGTGCCGCTGGTCTTGTCGAGGGCGGGCACGATGCGCGTCCACTCCTCCAGGCGCAGGTTATCCACATGGAGCAGCACATTCTCGGTGCTGTCGCCCGGCAATCGCGTCGTCAACAACTCTACACTGCTGCTGTCGCTGTTGAGCTGCAGTTTAGCGTCGAGCATGCGGGTGCGGTAATCCACATTCACATAGTTGTCCTCGTTGAATGTCCAGTGGCGGTAGCCGATGACGGGATCCTTGCCGAACAGCCTCATCCTCACCTCGTCATCGGTGAGACGGGCGTTCATGCCCAGGCGGTACCCCGTCTCGTGCTTGATGTTCTGCTGGTGGAGCATGAAGTCCACCGCCGGGCCCTTGAAGCCTCCCTCGATGTCAACAAAGGCATAATCGTCCCACGTGCCCGGCCGGTTACCCATGTGGGCATTAAAGGCGAGGTATTTATTGTGCAGCTCATTGGCGTGAATGGTGATGGTGTCGATATTGGTCGTGGCATAACTGATGCCGTGGGCGCGTCCGTCAATATAAATGCTGGTGTCACGGCTCACCTCGCAGCTGATGTTGCGGAAGTCAAACTCATACTGTTGCAAGTAACGCTGTACCAGACCATCGGCTCCCATGTGCATGTCCATGTCAAAGCGCGGCATCGACTCCTTGAGGCGCTCCACATCCAGCGACCTCTCCTTGAATTGGCGCTGGAACTCGGTAGCGGCATACTGTAAGTCCTCGACAAACGGCATCATGCCACTAGGGGCGTTCAGGTGGACATAATTGTCTTCATTCTCGACAGTGATGCAGGTAAGCCATGGAGTGCTGTGAAGCGCGGCTTTGGCCTCGTCGGCAACCAGCAGGCTGCTGTCGAGCTGCCAGTCGATGTCACGCAGGGTGAGGTCGGCATCCCACTCCTGGGTGCGCAGGTTGATGTCGCCCTCGGCATGCAGGCGGGTCTTGCCGCTGCACGTGCCATCATACATGCCCAGGCGGTTCAAGTCCAGGTCACGCACGTTGCCATCGGCAGTGAACACGTAATGGTCGTTACAGATGGTGCCGTGAGCATTAGCATCGAGGTCGCAGCCCTTATTGCGGCTGGAAGCATACACGTCGGCATAGCCGCCGCGCAACTTGCCACGGGCCTTGATGTTGCCGTAATGGGTGCCGTTGTAGCGCACGCTGGACAGGTTCACGGTGGCATCGGTCCATGTGGAACCGCAATCGGTGAAGTCAAAGCCATGTCCGCGGGCGTTGACGCTGGCGGTCAGGTTCCTGACGTCATAGGCGGGCAGGAACGACTTGACAGGGAAGTTGTTGAAGCTGGCATCGACGTCGTAGTTCTCGTTGCAGATGTCATAGTAACCGTCGCCTCGCATGGTGCCGCCACCTGTCGATACACGCAGGTTGCGGGCAACCCACTTGCAACCCTCTTTATTGATCTTGCCGCTCATCTTCATCGGCGGCAGTTTGACGTCCTTCAGGCCCAGCATCTTGTTGAGGATGCTCGGGTCACGCAGGTCAACCTCGGTATCCAGGTCGGCTTTCATGCGGTCCATGTCGGTGGGATTGTAGATGGTGCCCTTGCCCTTGACGCGGCCCACTCCTGGCACGTCGGCATCCAGCGAGTGGATATCCAGACGCTTTTCGTTGCCACGGGCCTTAGCCTTGATTTTCACGGGTTTGTTGTGCGGGATATCCTTGAGCGCCTTGCGGGCCTCGGGCACGAGTTTCTCCACCTCGTTGAGGTCGATTTTGCTGTCGGTGTCGATGGTGGCCTTGCCGTTGGGCTTGCCGTCGAGCATGTCCTGGTCCACGTGGGCATCGAGCTTGATGTCGCTGCCCTTGGTCTTGAGTTTCATGTTGTCGAGGTCCAGGCCGTTCTTGTTCTTGTTGACGGTGCCGCTGGCATCCTTGACCTGCAGGCCGCTGCGCTCCTTGCCCGAGAGATGCTTGACGGGCACCTTCATGTTCTCGCCATCATACTCAAAGTCATCGACCTCGGCGTTGACATCCTCGACCTCGATATTGTCGGGATCGAGCGTGGTTCCGGGCTTGTTGGGCTTCTTGCCCGTCTGGGCATACTTGCCCTTGCTGTCTTTCACCTTCACCTTGCCGGCCTTGACCTTCCAGGGCTTGCTGTCGTCCTTTTCATTGGCGGTATCTTTGGGCATCGGGTGGTCCTTGGCATATTGCTTGGCGTCCTTCTCGCTGGGATGTTCATATTTCACATCCGCCTTCTCGACATCCAGTTCGTCCACGCTGACCGTCTGTTCGCCGGTATCGACCTTGACGTTCTTGGCCTCGGCATGGCCCACCTTGGCGTCAAGGTTATCGACCGTAGGCTTCATGTCCATCTTGAAGTCCACATCGTCGGCAGTGACTTTGTCGGCATTGACCTTCCAGGGCTTGCTCGGTTCCTTCTTCTCGGGTTTTTTCTTCTCGGGCTTGTAGCTCATCTTGGCCTTGCCGCCCTTGAGGGCAGCATTGCCCACATCCACCT
The DNA here is from genome assembly GCA_900319525.1 of uncultured Prevotellaceae bacterium. Classification (GTDB taxonomy): domain Bacteria; phylum Bacteroidota; class Bacteroidia; order Bacteroidales; family Muribaculaceae; genus Sodaliphilus. The sequence continues at coordinate 50,969 of ONOU01000005.1, forward strand.
TGTTGTTGTTCAGGTCAACCTTGGCTTTGTCAATATTGACGTCTTTCACGTCCACATCCATGTCCATCGAGCCGTCATCGGTCTTGATCTGGCTCTTGGCACCCTTGAGCGAAGCATTCTCCACTTCCACCTTCTTGTCCAGCAAGGGTTTGGGCTTGACGTTGGCCTTCACCTCATCGGCCTTGAACAGGGTGTCTCCGTTCTGGTCGATGACCTGAACATCGGTAGCGCTGACGTCGAGCGGGAATTTCACGTTTACATCGCCCACGCTGATGTCCATGCCCGTCTTCTTGCTGGCATACTCGGCGGCCATATCGGCGGCCGCATTCTGCACCCAAGGGATATAGGCGGCAAACGGCAGAGCCGCTACCATACCCAGTAGGCCGCCGCCCACCCAGGCAGCGAACTTGCTGAAGATATTTCCCTTTTTACCAAACATTTAAGTTCCCGTTGGTGCAGTTTTAATCAAATTAATATGCAAAGATAGTGATTGTAGAAAACAAAAGCAAATTTTATCTGATTTTATTGACAATTTGTAATTTGGATCATTTCATTCATCGGTGCAAGAAAGCGATAAACGCCCCAAAAAGAACAATGCTCATAAAGATAAAAAGTCCGCAGGCACGGGGCCTGCGGACGATATCATTATTTCGTTCCTGAATAAGCGGTTTAGAACCACTTGAGGTAAGCGAAGTCCTGACGGTGGGGCAAGAGGTCGCACCAGGGATAAGCACGATAGGCGTAGCGGAAAAGGCCGTTCTCGTGGAAGGGCAGCCTGCAGTTGTAGGTCAGCACATCACCGTCTTGAGCCACAACCTCAAATGCAGCCTTGCGATAGAAGCCCACCTTGCCGTCTTCCTCCTTATAGACCACGAGCTCGAGCTTGACATCCTTGCCCAGGCCTGCCGTGTCGAGGCGCATGGTCACGTCGATGTCGGCAGTGCCGTTGGCGATGGCCTCGCGGTTGCCCATGATGTCGCCCACGAGATGCACGTCATTCCAGCGGGCAGCGACGTTCTCTTTCCAAGCCACGATCTGACGGGCAAGCGCATAGTTGTCGGCCACAAGGCGATGGGCGCGCTCGGCCTGGGGACGATAGAACTTATCGAAATAATCGCGCATCATGCGGGACATGGTGTAGTTGGGCGCGATATGGCAGATGGAGTTCTTGATGTACTGGATCCACTCGGGGGAGTAGCCCTTGCTGTTCTTGGCGAAGTAGAGGGGGATGATCTCGTTCTCGAGCATCGAGTAGATGGTGGCCGAGTCGAGCTTATCCTGCTGGTCCTGGTTGGTGTAGGTGCGCTTGCTGGTCAATGCCCATCCGGCACCCTCACGATAACCCTCATACCACCAGCCGTCGAGCACCGAGAAGTTGAGCAGACCGTTCATCTCAGCCTTCTCGCCCGACGTACCCGAGGCCTCAAGGGGACGAGTGGGCGTGTTCAGCCACACGTCAACGCCGGTGATGAGGCGCTTGGAGAGCGTCATGTCGTAGTTCTCGAGGAAGATGATCTTGCCCAGGAACTCGGGCATCTTGCTGATCTCGATGATGCGCTTGATCAAGCCCTGACCAGCGCCGTCGGCGGGATGGGCCTTTCCGGCAAAAATGAACTGCACGGGATAGTGCTCGTTGTTGACGATCTTCTTGAGGCGCTCAAGGTCGTTGAACAGCAGATAGGCGCGCTTGTAGGTGGCAAAACGGCGGGCGAAACCAATCAGCAGAGCGTCGGGATTGATTTTCTCGACGATGTTGGCAATGCGGGTGGGATCACCCTGGTTCTTGAGCCAGTTCTCCTTGAAGTCACGCTTGACGAAGCGGATAAACTTGTGTTTCAAAGTCAGGCGCATCTTCCAGATTTCCTCGTCGGGGACGTTCATCAGGGGAGCCCATGTCGATTCAAGCTCCTGTTTCTCCATGAAGTCCTCGCCCAGCACCTGCTTGTAGAACACCTTCCACTCGCTGGCGGCCCAGGTGGGCATGTGAACGCCATTGGTGACATAGCCCACATGCGACTCCTCGGGGGCATAGCCCTTCCACAGTCCGGCGAACATCTTCTTGGACACCTCACCGTGGAGCCAGCTCACGCCGTTGCTCTCCTGGGTGGTGTTGAGGGCAAACGTGCTCATGCAGAAGCGCTCACCCGAACCGGGATTCTCGCGGCCCATGTCCATGAGGTCCTGCCAGGAAATGCCCAGGCGCTCGGGATAGCCACCCATGTACTTGCCGAAGAGCTCCTCGTCAAAGTAGTCGTGACCGGCGGGCACGGGCGTGTGTACTGTGTAGAGCGAAGTGGCGCGCACCACTTCCAGGGCCTCGTTGAAGTTAAGGCCGTCTTCCTGTACCATATCGACCAGACGCTGCAGGTTGAGCAGGGCGGCATGGCCCTCGTTGCAATGATAGATGTCGGCCTTGATGCCCAGTCGCTTGAGCAACAGCACGCCACCGATGCCCAGCAGGTACTCCTGCTTGATGCGGTTCTCCCAATCGCCACCGTACAGCTTGTGGGTGATCTCGCGGTCATACTCGCTGTTCATGTCCATATCGGTGTCCAACAGGTAGAGCGTTACGCGGCCCACATTGGCCTTCCACACGTTGGCATAGATGGTGCGGCCGGGATAAGGAACCTCGTGAACGAGCTGGTTGCCCTTCTCGTCAAGTACCGGCTCGATGGGGAGCTGGTGGAAGTTCTGGGCCTCGTAGTTGGCGATCTGCTGGCCGTCCATCGACAAGGTCTGGGTAAAGTAGCCATACCTGTACAGGAAGCCCACGGCGGTCATGTTCACGCAGCGGTCACTGGCCTCCTTGACGTAGTCACCCGCCAGGATGCCCAGGCCACCGGAATAAATCTTGAGGGCGTTGCACAATCCATACTCCATGCAGAAGTAGGCCACCGACGGGATATCGTTGCGCAGCGGTTTCTTCATGTATTCCTTGTACAACTCATAGGTGCTGTCGATGCGGGCCATCATGGCAGCATCGTTCTGGAGGTCGGCAATCTTCTCGTTAGAGAGACGCTGGAGCAACTTCACGGGATTCTCGCTGGTAGCTCGCCAGGTGTCGCGGTCCAGGTCATGGAACAGGGTCTTGCCCTCTACGTTCCAAGCCCACCACAGGTTGCGGGACAGTTCATTGAGTTTGTTAAGCTTGCCGGGAAGCTCTGACTTTACAGTAATATTCCTCCACTGAGGCTCATTGCTGTTGCTGAATTGAATCTTCATAAAAAAATATCGTATATAGTTTCTATCTACAATTAGTTGTTTTCCGTTCTTGATTGGGCCCGGGAGAGCGCCTGCTCATAGGCCTTGTCATAATGGACGATGAAGTTCTCCCACGAGGCGGCCTTGCTGGTATCGCTGGCGCCCTGACGCACTTGCTTCATCATCTTGTCGTCCATGACATACAGGTTGATCAGGCCTGAAACCACCGCGCGCACGGTCTCGGGGTAGTTGCTGTCGGTGCGGTGCACCACCTTGATGCCGCTGGCGTCGCTATCGTCCCCAAAGGTGTCCAGCACCCACTGGCCGAAGCCGGCCAGGTCGGTCGTGATGGTCGGCGCCCCAAAGGCGGAACTCTCCAGCGGCGTGTAGCCCCACGGCTCATAGTATGACGGGAACACGGCCACATCAAGACCCGGCAACAGGTCATAATAGGCCATATTGAAGATACCGTCATTGCCGTTCAGGTAGCAGGGCACGTCAATGACAGTGACCTTGTCCTGAGGATCGTTGTGAATACCCAGGGCATTGATGCGGCTATAGACGGGGTCCTGGTCGGCATTGTGCAGGTGATGGGTAATCACGGGATCAAACAGGCGGTGACGATGGCCGCTGGCCAGGTTGTCGGCCAGGTCGGCACGCGGCGACCGCATCCACGCGGGCACCAGCACAAAGGCCACGACTCGCCGGCTCAGGCTATTCACCTGCTCCAGGTCTTGGCGCAGCGCTGCCAGGGCGTCAAGATAGACGTCAATGCCCTTGTTGCGCATCTCCAGACGGCCCGAGGTGGCGACAATCATCGTGTCCTCGTCAAATTGTTGGCCCGTGAGGGCTCCCGCCACTTGAAGCATGCGCTGCCGCGCCAACTTGCGCTGGCGGCTGTAGCGTGCGCCCTTGGGCACAAAGTGCTGCTCAAACGCGTTGGGCGTCACCAGCGGGCGGCGTTCCAGCAACTGCTCGCACTCGCGGGCAGTGACCTCGCTCACGGTCGTGAAGGCGTCGGCGGCATGGGCGGCGGCTTTCTCGAGCGAATGCTTGGACTGCATGTTGAGCTCGCCGGCCATCTGGTCGCCAAAGTAACCTGCCATGTAGTCATACAGCGGCTTGCCGTTGCCACAGATGCTGCGGCCGATGCTCGTGGCATGAGTCGTGAACACGGTAGCCACACGCGGCATACGGGCCCTGACGTGGAGCAGTCCCATGCCCGTGGTCCATTCGTCGAAATGGGCAACGACCTTCATGTCGGGGTTATCCTTCCACTTGACGATGCTCTCGATGACTAGGGCCGAGGCCAGGGCAAACATGCACGACTCGTCATAGTCGCCATAGCCATGCAGCGAGTCCACCCCGTAGCGTTCCCACATCTCGGCATAGAGCTCGTTCTTGTAAGGATACAGGGCATCATAGGTCACCAGCACGGCAATGGGCTTGCCGGGCACGTTCCATCGCCCTACCCTCACCCGCACGCCATCAGGCAAGTGCGCCTGGCGCTGCCATGCGGCAAGAGGCGTCCTCACCTCGCGGAACGAGGGCGAAGGGTTATCGGCCGACCAGAGGTCCGGGCCGATGAATATCAGTTTGTCTTTATATCTATCGTGAAGGGTCTTGGCCTTGGTCGAGAGGACAGCATAGATTCCACCCACCTTATTGCACACTTCCCAACTGGTTTCAAACAGTAAGTCCAACATGAGTTTTCTTTAAAACTTGAAAATTTGGCCACAAAGGTACAAAAAAATCCTCAAATTTCGGTCTGTTTCAACGAATTATCTGATGCATTTAATGCAATCGATTACCTATTCGATGCCACAGAGTCAGGAAAACGACCGGAATGGCAGCAAAAAAAATGGCGCGGGGCAATCACTGCTTCGCGCCATCAATCCATATTATTAACCCATAAAAATCTATTACTTTACTTCTTCGTAAGTGGTGTCTTCGACATTGTCGCCACCCTGGTTGCCGCCCTGCTGGGGACCGCCCTGGAAGCCTGCGCCACCCATGTTGCTGGGATCAAAGCCTGCACCGGGCTGGCCTTGTGCGCCACCGGCCTGCTGATACATCTTCTCGAACAGCGAGTTCAACTCGGCAGTTGCCGTGTCGATGGCAGCCAGATCCTGGCTCTTGTGAGCGTCCTTCAGTTTATTCAGGGCACCCTCGATCTGACCCTTGATGTCGGCGGGCAGCTTGTCGCCGCTGTCCTTGAGCACCTTCTCGGTCTGGAAGATGAGGGCGTCGGCGCCGTTGATCTTGTCGATGCGTTCCTTCTCGGCGGCATCGGCAGCGGCGTTGGCCGTGGCCTCGTCCTTCATGCGCTGGATCTCGGCGTCGCTCAGGCCGCTGGAGGCCTCGATGCGGATGCTCTGCTCCTTGCCGGTAGCCTTATCCTTGGCGCTGACGTTCATGATACCGTTGGCATCGACCTCAAAGGTCACCTCGATCTGCGGGATGCCGCGGGGAGCGGGAGCGATGCCATCCAGGTGGAAGCGGCCCAGCGTCTTGCAGTCCTTAGCCATGGGACGCTCGCCTTGCAGCACGTGGATCTCCACCTCGGGCTGATTGTCGGCAGCGGTCGAGAAGACCTGGCTGCGGCGGGCGGGAATGGTGGTGTTAGCCTCGATGAGCTTGGTCATCACGCCACCCAGTGTCTCGATACCCACGCTCAGGGGCACAACGTCGAGCAGCAGCACGTCCTTGACGTCGCCGGTGAGCACACCGCCCTGGATGGCGGCACCCACAGCCACTACCTCATCGGGGTTGACACCCTTGGACGGAGCCTTGCCGAAGAACTTCTCTACAATCTGCTGAACGGCGGGGATACGGGTCGAACCGCCCACGAGGATCACCTCGTTGATGTCGCTGGTGCTCAGGCCGGCATCCTGGAGGGCCTTGCGGCAGGGCTCGATGGTGCTCTGGATCAGGTCGTCACACAGCTGCTCAAACTTGGCGCGTGACAGCGTCTTTACCAGGTGCTTGGGCATGCCGTCGAGCTGGGTGATATAGGGCAGGTTGATCTCGGTGCTGGTCGAGCTCGAGAGCTCGATCTTGGCCTTCTCGGCAGCCTCCTTCAGGCGCTGCAGGGCCATGGGATCCTTGCGCAGGTCCACGCCGTTCTCCTGCTGGAACTCCTCGGCGAGCCATGTGATGATGCGCTGATCGAAGTCATCGCCGCCCAGGTGGGTGTCACCATTGGTGGCCTTTACCTCAAACACGCCGTCGCCCAGTTCAAGGATCGAAATATCAAATGTACCGCCACCCAGGTCAAACACGGCAATCCTCTTGTCGCTGTTGTCCTTGTCCAGGCCGTAGGCCAGAGCGGCTGCGGTGGGCTCGTTAACGATGCGCTGCACCTTCAGGCCGGCAACCTCACCAGCCTCCTTGGTGGCCTTGCGCTGAGCGTCGTTGAAGTAGGCAGGCACGGTGATGACGGCCTCGTCAACGGTGGTGCCCAGGTAATCCTCGGCAGTCTTCTTCATCTTCTGGAGAATCATGGCCGAAATCTCTTGCGGGGTGTACTGGCGGCCTGCAATCTCAACGCGGGGCTGGTTGCTGCCGTTGTTCACCACCTTGTAGGGCATGCGCTCCACATCCTTGAGGACGTGGTCATACTGCTCGCCCATGAAACGCTTGATAGAAAATACGGTACCCGTGGGGTTCATGATGGCCTGACGCTTTGCGGGGTCACCCACGATGCGCTCGCCGCCATCCTTGAATGCAACTACCGAAGGTGTCGTGTTCCTGCCTTCGCTGTTGGGAATCACAACAGGCTTGGAGCCTTCCAGAACCGAAACACACGAGTTAGTTGTTCCTAAATCGATACCAATAATCTTACCCATAATTAAATCTCTCTTTCTTTTTTATGTTTTTAATGTTGTTAATTCTATTTTTTAGTTCTTAGTTTTAAGTTGTGAGTTTTAAGTTGGATTACCATCGCCTAAAACCTAAAGCCTAAAACCAAAAGTCCAAAACCTATTCTGCAAACGGTATGCCAAAAGTGACAGGCTGACACATTGTCAGCAATTCTGTCAGTGCAATGAGGCATCCACATCACTGGTGACCTGATTTTTCTTGAAAAACGGCCATTTGTTTTCATTTTTTTGTTACCTTTGCACAAAAGAAACAAGTGTGAACTTTTAAATCAAGTTAATATTATGATTATCATCGGTATTGCCGGCGGTACCGGCTCAGGTAAAACCACAGTAGTGCGTAAGATCATGGAACGTCTGCCCGAGGGCGAAGTGGGAGTGATTTCACAGGATTCTTATTACAAGGATTCCAGTCATGTCCCCGCCGAGGAGCGTCAAAACATCAACTTTGACGAGCCGGCCGCCTTCGACTGGAACCTGCTGCTGGAGCACGTCAAGATGCTCAAGCGCGGCGAGTCGATCGAGATGCCCACCTACAGCTACCTGACCTGCTCCCGCCAGAAGGAGACCGTCCCCATGGGCCCGCACGACGTGGTGCTCATCGAGGGCATTATGGCCCTGAGCGACGCCCGACTGAGGAAGATGATGGACATCAAGGTGTTTGTCGATGCCGACGGTGACGACCGATTGATCCGCGTCATCTCGCGAGACTGCATCGAGCGCGGACGCACCGCCCAGGCCGTGATCGACCGCTACCAGCGCGTGCTCAAACCCATGCACCAGCTGCACATCGAGCCGACCAAGAAGTTTGCCAACATCATCATCCCCGAGGGCGGTAACAACGAGGTGGCCATCAACCTGATTACCGACTACATCAAGGGTCGCCTGACCACCAACAAGAAGAAATGAAATTACCCTGGCAACACAACAGCAAGCCAGCACAGGACGACGGCAAGAACAGCGTCAAGCCCAGTGACAAGGCAACCGTGGCCAGGCTCAAAGCGTCGGGCGACGAGGGAACGCTTGTGCTGAGCACCGACAATCTGGTGAAGAAATACCGCCAGCGCACGGTGGTCAATCATGTGTCCATCAATGTGCATCAGGGCGAGATCGTGGGACTGCTGGGGCCTAACGGCGCCGGCAAGACGACGACTTTCTATATGACTACGGGACTGGTCACCCCCAACGAGGGGCGCGTGTTCCTCAACGATGTCGATATCACCACCCTACCCGTCTATCGCCGTGCACAGCTGGGCGTGGGATACCTGCCGCAGGAGGCATCGGTATTCCGCACGTTGAGTGTCGAGGACAACATCCGCACTATCCTGGAGATGACAGACCTCACGCCTGCCGAGCAAAAGGACCGTCTGGAGCAGCTCATCAGCGAGTTCCACTTGCAGAAGGTGCGCAAGAACCTGGGTAACCGTCTGTCGGGTGGCGAGCGCCGCCGCACCGAGATCGCCCGCGGCCTGGCCATCAATCCGCACTTCATCATGCTGGACGAGCCCTTTGCCGGTGTGGACCCTATCGCCGTGGAGGATATCCAGAGCATCGTCTATAGCCTCAAGAGCAAGAACATCGGTATCCTCATCACCGACCACAATGCCCCCGAGACACTGAGCATCACCGACAGGGCCTACCTGCTGTTTGAGGGCAAGATCCTGTTCCAGGGCACCAGCGAGGAGCTGGCCGTGAACCCCACGGTGCGCGACAAGTACCTGGGACACAACTTCGTCTTCCGCCGCAAGAAATTTGACTAATCTGGTTTTATTGAGATGAAAATCGGGATCTTTGGCGGGTCGTTCAACCCGATACACAGTGGCCATGCCATCATCGCGCACCACATCATCACGAGTGGTGCTGTGGACCGGCTGTGGCTCATGGTGTCGCCCGTCAACCCGTTGAAGGCCGACCACGAGCGACAGGTGGCCGACACCGACCGCCTGCGCATGGCAGAGATGGTGACCCGACCCCTGGAGAATGTCGAGACCTCGGCATTTGAGTTCACGATGCCCAAGCCGTCTTACACCATCGACACGCTCAACGCCCTGCAAGCCAAGTTCCCTGATGACGAGCTGTATCTGGTCATCGGTGCCGACAACTGGACCGTGTTTGACCGCTGGCGCAACAGCGAGGAGATCCTGGCCAAATACCACGTGTTGATCTATCCTCGACTGGGCCACGACGTCGTGATTCCCGAGGCGCTGTGCGACCGAGTGACGCTGGTCAACGCCCCCATCATCGAGTTGTCCTCGACCACAGTGCGCGAGCGCCTGGCCCACGGACTGAGCGTGCGCTACTATGTCCCCGACGAAGTATTAGGCTATATTGAACGAAAAGGACTTTATAGAACAGGGTCTAGGGTCTAGAGTTTAGGGTCTAGGGGTTAGAGGTTTATAATAAAGGTATAAAGGTATAAAGGTATAAAGGTTAATCATAATGGAGAAATTGACACCTAATGAACTGGCGTTTATCGCCCTGGCCAATGAATACTGCCATGCGCTGGAAAACGCGTTGGACAATGAGTCACGGGAGGAATTCGTGGGCAAGATGCTCAAGCTGCTGCCCCGCCTGTATATCACCATGGGCGACCTGGAGAGGGACCCCTACACCGATGCCTATATCGAATCGGCTCTCGAAGAGGACGTCTATGACATGGTGCGCGACCGTGTGGCCCAGGTCATGGCCGAGGAAGACATCTACCTGGAAGTGTTCGTCGAGGACATGAAATACAGCGACACGCCCATCTCGGCATCCATCTCCGAGAACCTGGCCGACCTGTACCAGGAATTCTTCAACCTCATCCACTCGGTGCAGGATGCCCTCACCGAGACCCAGCACGAGATGCTGTGCCAGTGCAGGATTAATGCCGAGAACTACTGGGGACAGACCCTTTGCAACGTCCTCAGGGCACTGAATGCCGCATACTATGTGCAGTGACCGAAAACGAAATCAACCAAACGTAATATAAAACACAAGAAGACATGAAAGAGACCAACCCATACGTGAGCTCCCTGCTGGAGTTCCTCGATAACAGCCCCTGCAACTTCCTGGCAGTGGACACCGTCAAGAGAATCCTGACCGACAACGGCTTCAAGGAGAAGAAAATCGATGACAAGATGACAGCCAAGGCCGGCGACAAGTTCTTCTTTACCAAGAACGACAGCGCCATCTTTGCCGTGCAGGTGGGCAAGAAGAAACCTGCCGAGACGGGCTTCAAGATCATTGCGGCACACAGCGACTCACCCTGCTTCCGCATCAAGCCCGCCAGCGAGATTCCCGGCGACGGTGGCATCCTGCGCCTGAACACCGAGGTCTATGGTGGCCCCATCCTCTACACCTGGTTTGACCGCCCCCTGTCACTGGCAGGACGCGTGTTGCTCAAGGGCAAGGACGCCTTGCACCCTGTGACCAAGCTCATCAAGATTGACCGCCCGCTCATGTGCATCTCTCACCTGGCCATCCACTTCAACCGCGCCGTCAACGAGGGCAACAAGCTCTCGAAGCAGAAGGACATGCTGCCCATCCTAGCCAAGATCAACAAGGACATGGAGTGGCGCAATACCCTGCTCAACCTGGTGGCCGACGAGCTGCAGGTCGAGGCAGCGGACATCATCGACTTTGACTTGATGCTCTATGACGTGAGCAAGGCGAGCCTCTTTGGCCTGAACAACGAGTTCATCTCGGCCGGACGTCTCGACGACCTGAGCATGGTGCATGCCGCCATCACGGCCATCACCGAGGCCCAGGACAAGGAAGCCACCCTCGTGGCAGCCATCTTTGACAACGAGGAGACAGGCAGCGGCACCAAGCAGGGCGCACACTCACCCGTGCTGGGCAACATGCTGCTCAGGCTTGTCATGGCGCTGGGTGGCGACTTTGAGGACTATGGACGCGCCGTTCACCGTTCATTCATGGTGTCGGCCGACAATGCCCACGCATTCCATCCCAACTATGCCGAGAAATATGACCCGACCAACCATCCCGCCCTGGGCGGCGGCCCGTGCATCAAGGTGAACGCCAACTGCAAGTACATGAGCGACGCCCACTCGGCAGCGATCTTCAAGAGCCTGTGTGAGCAGGCTGGCGCCCCGTTCCAGTACTTTGTGAACCACAGCGACGTGGCTGGCGGATCGACCCTGGGCAACATCCTCACGGGACAGATGGACATCGAGGGCGTGGACGTGGGCAATCCCGTGCTGGCGATGCACTCGGTGCGCGAGACCGGCTCCTGTGACGACCACGTGAACATGATCAAGGTGATGAAACAATTCTTTGCCTAAAACAAACCTCACGCCAGAGACGCGAAGGCGCTAAGTATTGTATTAATTAAAAAAGACTTTGCGGCTGAGCGACTTAGCGTGGGATTAGCATAATGACTGGGGTATGGTAAGTTACTTGCAGGTTGAAGGCTTGAGCAAGGCGTTTGGCGTCGATGTGCTCTTCGAGGATCTGACCTTCGGTGTCGCCGAGGGTGAGAAAATCGGCCTTATTGCCAAAAACGGCACGGGCAAATCTACCCTACTCGACATTCTGGCAGGCATCGCTTCACAGGACAGCGGCACGGTCATCTACCGCAACAACCTGCGCGTGGGCTATCTGCCCCAGCTGCCTGACCTGGGAGGCGCAAGCACCGTGCTCGACGCGTGTCTGCACGGCGACGACCCGCGCTCGGGAGCCATTCATGACTATGAAGAGGCCCTGCGCACGGGCGACAGCGACGCCATGACGGCAGCCATCCAGGCGATGGATGCCAATGTGGCATGGGACTATGAGGAACGCTTCAAGCAGATCCTCACCCAACTCAAGATCACCGACTACAACCAGCCGGTCAAGGAGCTGAGCGGCGGCCAGGTCAAGCGTGTGGCACTGGCCCGACTGCTCATCGACGAGCCCCAGATGCTCATCCTCGACGAGCCCACCAACCACCTGGACATCGACATGATCGAGTGGCTGGAAAACTACCTGCAACGCAGCCGCGTCACGTTGCTGATGGTGACCCACGACCGCTACTTCCTGGACAACATCTGCAACCGCATCCTGGAGATGGACCAGCACAGCATCTTCTCCTACAGCGGCAACTACAACTACTACCTGGAGAAGCGCGCCGAGCGCATCGAGGCACAGAACGCCCAGGTGGAGCGCGCCCGCAACCTGCTGCGCACCGAGCTCGACTGGATGCGCCGCCAGCCACAGGCACGCGCCCACAAGGCGCAATACCGCATCGACGCCTTCTATGACCTGCAGGAGCGGGCCCAGCAACGGCGAGATGACGGCGAGGTGGAGCTGAACGTGAAGAGCGCCTACATCGGCAAGAAGATTTTCACGGCCCACCACGTGAGCAAGCGCTACGGCGACAAGGTGATTCTGGACGATTTCAACTACACGTTTGCCCGCTACGAGAAACTGGGCATCGTGGGCGACAACGGCGTGGGCAAGACCACCTTCATCAAGTTGCTGCTCGACATCGTCAAGCCCGACAGTGGCTACTTTGAGATCGGCGAGACGGTGAAGTTTGCCCACTATAGCCAGGAGGGGATGAAATTTGACGAGGGCAAACGCGTGATCGATGCCGTGCGTGACGTGGCCGAGTACATCTACTTTGACGAGAAGCACCACTACACCGCCATGGCCTGGCTCAACCATTTCCTGTTCTCGCCGCAAGACCAGCAGAAGTTCATCGCCAAACTGAGCGGCGGCGAGCGCCGCAGGCTCTACCTGGCCATGGTGTTGATGACCAAGCCCAATTTCCTTATCCTCGACGAGCCGACCAACGACCTGGACATCTCCACGCTGGAGATTCTCGAGGAGTACCTGTCGCAGTTCAACGGATGCGTGATTATCGTGAGCCACGACCGTTTCTTCATGGACCGCACGGTCGATCACACCTTTGTATTCACGGGGCAAGGACATGTCAAGGACTTCCCCGGCAACTACAGCGAGTACCGCGCCTGGAAACAACGGCACGAGCAAGAGGCCGCCCAGCTGGCCAAAGAACAAGAAACGGCCAAGCCCAAAGAGAACACCTGGGCCAACCGCAGCGAACAGAAGCGCCTCTCCTACAAGGAGCAACGCGAACTGGAGCAGCTCAATGCCGACATGGAGGCCCTCAACAAGGAGAAAGCCGAACTGGATGCCCTGTTTGCCAGCGGCGAGACCCTCGACGACGTGGCCACCAAAGCCGCCCGCTATCAAGAGGTAAAAGACCTGCTCGACGAGAAAGAAATGCGCTGGCTAGAATTAATGAATTAGGTGTTAGGTTTAAGGAGTTAGTTAGAAGGCAGAAAGCAGACGGTAGAAGGCAGAAGGCAGACGGTAGAAAGCAGACGGTAGTAGTTTGTGTTTCTGAACGTTAGGCGACAGTAACCATACTTAAAACTTACAACTTAAAACTTAAATCTAACAAACTTAAAACTTAAAACTAAAAAACTTTAACCTGCGAGCAAAGCGAGCACCATGTACGGCCTGGTTGACTGCAATAACTTCTTTGTTTCATGTGAGCGTGTGTTTGACCCACGGCTCAATGGCAAGAAAGTCGTTGTCCTCTCCAACAACGACGGTTGCGTCATTGCCCGCAGCAACGAGGCCAAGGCCGCCGGCATCCCCATGGGCTGTCCGGCCTTCAAGATCAAGGAATACACCGATCCCCGCGAGGTGATACAACTGTCAGGGCGCCACATCCTGTACCGCGACCTGTCTAACCGCGTGATGAACATCATGGGCGAACTGGTAGAAAACCTGCAACAGTACTCTGTCGATGAGGCTTTCTTTGTCCTGCCGCACGAGGACGTCGAGACAAGCCACCGTGCGATGGCCGACGCGGTAAAGAGGGTCAAGCAGTATGTGGGAATCCCTGTCAGCATAGGGTTTGCACCCACGCGCACTCTGGCCAAAATCGCCAATCACATCGCCAAGCGCGACCGCCGCATCACCGACGGCGTCTATTGGCTCGTGCGCCCCGAGGCCATCGACATCATCCTGCGGCGCACGCCCATCGAGGACGTGTGGGGTATCGGACGACGACTGTCGGCAAAACTCCAGGCACGCGGCATCGTCACGGCAGCCGATTTTGTGAAAATGCCGCCCTCGCTCGTGCGCTCACAGTACTCGGTAACGCTCGAACGCACCCAGCGCGAACTCATGGGCCACGACTGCCAGATCGCCAATCCCGTGGATATCACCCACAAGACGATCATGACGTCACGCACCTTTGGCAAAATGCTCACCGACCGTGACGAGGTGGCCGACGCCGTGGTATCGTTTGCCGAACGCACGGCGCGGCAGCTGCGCGCCGAGAACAGCGTGGCGGGAGCCATTATGACCTATGTGCGCGGCGACCACTTCCGCCAGGACGTGCCCTTCTACTCCAATTCGTGCCAGCTGACGCTCGACACTCCAGCGAGCGATACCATGACCATTGTGCGCATGGCACTCATGGCGCTGAACAACATCTGGAGGGACGGATTCGGCTACCGCAAGGCCGGTGTCATGGCGCTGGACGTGCAGCATGGCGGAGGCATCCAGCTCAATGTGTTTGACCCCGAGGACCACGGCAAGCTGCGGCGCCTGATGACCAGCATTGACAGCATCAACAACATGTACGGCACCCGCTCGGTAAAGCTCGCGCCCGGCATTCAACGCGGCCAGTGGGCATCCAACCAGTCCCACCAGGGCGTCCTCAGCAAGACCCTCCACTTCTACACCGGCATGACCTGCTACGTCAACAAGCCCGCACCCGCCAACGCCACCCCCCAATACGACGACACCTCCACCGACACCCAAGACCCCGACCCCGACGAATAAAGCCATTGATGTCCGGGGAAAGCATGGCGGCTAAAGAGGTTGTGTCATAATCATCATCCTGCAAAATGAACCTTGCGCCAAATTATATTGATGTCCATAGAATAAAACCAAGAACGCCACACCCATTCAACACGGGCATGAACAAGCGGAAATAATGAAACGTAAAGGAAAGGTGACTACTCCTTGGACCTTGCAGGTTCGACCCTGAAGGTGACGCAGCGGTTGTAGATGTAGTTGGCGAGGGTATAGACGATCATGGCGAGGATCATCACGATGTTTTGGCCGGCCTTCTGCATCGGGAAGAAGGGGATGATGTCGTCGGGCAGGCTCTTCCAGCCCAGGCCCTCGAGCAGTACCCAGCTGACACACAGCTGCAATGCCAGACAAATGAGGAAACCGCAGACAAACAGCAACAGCTCACGCTTGAAGTCCCTCTTAGTCTTGAATACCCAGTTGCGGTTCCACAAGAAACTGTTGATCACACCCAGGACATAGCCAGCGACGTTAGAGATACCGTAGGAGAGGCCGAGCTTGGTGTTGAGCAGATAGAATGTGACGAGGGTGATGAGCGTGTTCATCACGCCTATCACTCCATACTTGAGCAGTTGTATTCCCGTCTCGCGGGCCTCGGCTTTATCTATCTTCATGCTTTACTACATTGGCTCCCGCCCAGATGGCAAAATGCCGGTGCGAAAGATTGTTTTTGGTTTAGCGCCGCAAAATTAAGTGTTTTTAACGAATTGGCAAAATTAGTACTCGCCTTTTTACCTCTCACTGAGAGTTTTTTAGTCAGGTCGCACGATAAGCCCCACACAATCAAGGCCACTCAGGGTGTCACAGCCGTTCATCGCCTGCCAGATGATGACCGAGCGGGCCTGCATCGGCTTCACGGCAGTGGCCAGTTCAGCCGTTGCCTGATACAGTGAGCCGAAACCGCCCCCATGCCAGTTGCCATAGTCGTCGGCCAGTGTCATGTTGACAGTGTGGCGGTCCACTGCCGAGTCGGCAGCGATAATGTCCACAACCAGCGAGAGGTTGCGGTAACGGTAGCTGCCCGTATGACGCACGGCGAGCGTGAGGTCATAGGTCATTGTCGAGTCGTCATATTGCGGCTTGAATGACAGCGGCATGGTACGCTGCCAGCCCTCAGCGGGCAGGTGGACAAACCGCGAGTGGGTCATCACGGGCTGATGCTGGCACGAGGGCATGACAAGCAGTACGGCAGCAATGGCCAGTGCCATTGCCACCGTGTGTGCCGTTATTGAGAGACACCGATGAGGGCGCCTATTCCTTGTTCTGTTGTTGCTTACTCTGACCATTGGCGTTCTCGGGAGCGCTACCGTCCTTGGCCTTGCGGGGCCTGAAGGTTTTCTTCTCAAGGCGCTGCGGCTTTTCGCGCCGTGGCTGCTGCGAGGGAGCCGATTGCTGCTGAGGGCCATCGGCGGGCTGCTGCGGCCGGCGCGGCTTGCCTTGGCGTGGTTGCTGGCGCCGTTCGCCACCATTAGCATTCCCTTTATTCCCTCCGTTCTCGGGCTGGGGCTGTTTCTCTCCTTTAGGCACGGCCGACTTGTCACCGCCTTTTTTCTTCTTTTTCTTTTTCTTCTTGTCAAAGCGGTTGATGGCGTCCTGGTTGAGCAGGTCACCAAACGGCGAAGCGTTCTTCTTGCTCTCATCCTCGGGCTTGAGGGTGTCGGGCTTGACGCCGTTCTTGTTCAGAGCAATGACCTCAAAGGCCTGTGCTGCCGTGAGCGTCACCGTGTTAACAGGCGCGTTGCGCTCGGTAGAATAGGTAATCTCACGCTTCAGGGCATCGGCCTTGAAATAGTAGTAGGTAGCGTCCTTTGTCTCGAGATGGATGTCCTTGGCCGGTAACTGACGGATGGCCTCGACATAGGTGTTCACCTCAAAGTTGATGCAGCACTTGAGCTTGGCGCACTGGCCGGCCAGGTTCTGGGGATTCAGGGAGATATCCTGAAAACGTGCAGCGCTAGTGGCTACCGACACAAAACCCGACATCCATGTCGCACAGCACAGGGGACGGCCACAGGGACCGATGCCGCCAATGCGGCCAGCCTCCTGACGGGCGCCAATCTGCTTCATCTCGACGCGGATCTTGAATACATCAGCAAGCACCTTGATGAGCTGGCGAAAGTCAACACGCTCGTCGGCAATGTAGTAGAAGATGGCCTTGTTGCCATCGCCCTGATACTCGACGTCGCCAATCTTCATCTTCAGCCCCAGGTCCACGGCAATCTTGCGTGAGCGTATCATTGTGTCCTCTTCGCGGGCCTTGGCCAGTTCATAGCGTTCCATGTCGGCTGGTTTAGCCTTACGGAAGACGCGCAGTATCTCGGCATCCTTGCGCAGGTTCACACGCTTCATCTGGTTCTTGACCAGACGTCCCGTCAGCCCCACGCGGCCGATGTCATGCCCGGGGTTGGCTTCCACAGCGACCCAGTCACCCTGCTTGAGGGGAATGTGGGTGCTGTTGCGGTAGAAGCCGCGCCTCGTGTTCTTGAAGAGCACCTCGACGATGTCAAAATCGTTGTCGGGCACATCGTCCAGCCAGTTGGTACTGGTGAGGTTGCAGCGGCCGATGTCGTTGGGGCAGCGGCAGCCTTCTCCGGCACACTTGGCACAGGTGTCGGTGCTCTCGGGCAAGACCACTTGATTGTTCTTGTTCTTATTCTCGTCCATTGTGGTACGCACAATCATTATTTAGCGTAGCTCACAGCACGTGTCTCGCGAATCACGGTGATGCGCACCTGTCCGGGATAGGTCATCTCATCCTGGATCTTCTGTGCGATCTCGTTGGACAGCTTCTCGGTCTCCTCGTCGGTAATCTTGTCGGCACCGACGATCACACGCAGCTCACGTCCGGCCTGGATGGCATAGGTCTTGACAACGCCAGGATAGGACAATGCCAGGCGCTCCAGGTCATTGAGTCGCTTGATGTAGGCCTCGACAATCTCGCGGCGAGCGCCAGGACGGGCACCGCTGATGGCATCGCACACTTGCACGATGGGGGCATACAGGCTGGTGGCCTCCTCCTCATCGTGGTGGGCACCGATGGCATTGCAGATGTCGGCTTTCTCCTTGTATTTCTCGGCCAACTTCATACCCAGCTGTGCGTGCGGCAGTTCGGGCTCGTCATCGGGCACCTTGCCGATGTCATGCAGCAGACCGGCACGGCGGGCCTTCTTGGGGTTGAGGCCAAGCTCGCTGGCCATGATGGCACACAGGTTTGCGGTCTCACGCGAGTGTTGCAACAGGTTCTGGCCGTAGCTGGAGCGGTATTTCATCTTACCGATGAGGCGGATGAGCTCGGGGTGCAGGCCATGGATACCCATGTCGATGGCGGTACGCTTACCGGTCTCGATCACCTCTTCCTCGACCTGGCGGCGCACCTTGGCGACAACCTCCTCGATGCGGGCGGGATGGATGCGGCCATCACTGACGAGCTGGTGCAGGGCCAGACGGGCGATCTCGCGGCGCACGGGGTCGAAGCCTGACAGCACAATCGCCTCGGGGGTATCATCGACGACAATCTCGACACCGGTGGCAGCTTCCAGGGCACGGATGTTGCGGCCCTCGCGGCCGATGATGCGGCCCTTGATCTCGTCATTGTCGATATGGAATACGGTCACGGCATTCTCTACGGCGGTCTCGGTAGCCACGCGCTGGATGGTCTCGATGATGATGCGTTTTGCCTCCTTGTTTGCCGTCATCTTGGCATCGTCCATGATGTCGTTGATGTAACTTGCGGCATTGGTCTTGGCCTCGTCCTTGAGAGACTCGATAAGCTTCTCACGGGCTTCGTCGGCCGACAGACCGCTCACGTGCTCCAGCGTGTCGCGGACGCTCTTCTCCATCTTGTCCACTTCCTTCTTGCGCTCCTCGAGCACGGCAGCCTGGTTCTCGACGTTCATCTTGAGGTTGTCAAGCTCATTGTTGCGGCGCTTGAGTTCACCTTGCTGCTGGTTGAGCGACATCTCGCGCTGCTTGAGCTTGGCTTCGCTCGTCTGCACCTTGGTCAACCGGGCATTAGCCTCTTTCTCGGCGTCGCTCTTGATAGACATACCGATTTCCTTGCCCTTCATCACCTCGTTGTTCTTCAGCACCTCGGCTTCGAGACGGGCTTTTTCGATAATTTCGTTGGCTTGTGACTTGGCGTTCTTCTTGGTCAAGTACAACGCTATGCCACATCCAATCGCCATCGCCAGGATGGCAACAATAACAGTTACTATTATGTTCATTTATTCAAATGATAAAATATTAAACAAAGCGCCACTCAAGCACAAGACGCCCAACAAGCTGTAACACAGACTTGTTAAGTCATCAGTCCTAAAGTGGTGCAGGAACCTAATTTTCTCTTATCAAAAGCGTGCCCGCATCGTTACAATGCAGGGCATCACCGCATTATGTCACTCCAGATCCTCCACGAGGGTCTCGAGCGTTTGATCCATATTTGTCAGGAAGTCATTGACCTGCCGGTTTTCACCATAAGCCTCGAGATAGAGGCGTGCAAACTGGAATGCAACCCTGCCAAGAACATCATTAGAAGTGCCGTTAAAGCGCTCCATCCACTTCTTCCACAGCGTGTTGACTAGCTCCTCGGCCTTGCGGTAATTCTCCTCATCCTCCGGGCTGATGCTCAGCGCGATGGGATTCTCGGCATCGGCGAGTTGAATCCATATTTTCACTTTATTATTGTCGGCCATAACGGTAGAGAGTCGTTCAAGCGTTCAATTGTTTGATGCATCGGTCAATATCCCGCACCATCTTGGAGAGCTGCCCCTTGTAACGTGCCACGGCTTCAGGGCTTGCCGGAATGGAACGGGCCACGCGCAAGAACTCGTTGTCAATCTTCAGCTGGTTCACTTCCTTCTCCAGCCGCGCGATCTCCAACTCTTGACGCTCGATTGTGCGTTCCATATCCTTCTTCTGCCCCAGGAGCGACAGGTAACGTTGCCGCAGGGTTTCCACCTTGCGCGCCACGCTGTTCAACCGATCTTTTAACTCCATAGTGGGCATGTCTCCATTTTTTTTGCAAAATTACAATTATTTTCTAAAATCAAGGCTGCTGACATGAAAAAAATGTTTGGAACGTGGCAAAATGTTGCCATCGCAGGTCGTTTTAACACTTTTCCGCACCACATCAACCTAGTTGTTGCGTGTATTTTTCAAAAAATGGCATTTTTTTGCCGCAAAAATTTGTCAGTTCAAAAAATGGTATTACCTTTGCATCCGCAAATCGGGGCATTAGCTCATCTGGTAGAGCGCAACACTGGCAGTGTTGAGGTAAGCGGTTCGAGTCCGCTATGCTCCACAACCGATTAAATAAGTGGATGAATTTCAGCCACTTATTTTTGTTTCTACTCGGTGCTTCCCCCCAATGTACCCCCCTTTTGACCTTCCGGTACTTGCTTCGATATGATATTCTGGATATCATTGTCGAATAGCCTCTGCTCAGGGCTCACGTTGCGTTCCTTCAATTGCTCCACGTTAATCGGCGTACCATCTTCTTCAGAGAAAACGCTAGCAATAACTGTTTTCACTTGGGTATCCTCAACAGCATCACTTGACAACATCCTCATCAGACTTAACAGACAGAAGAAACTCGTTTTATTTGTTCTCTTCGCCTTTTTTAACCATCTCAACTTGGCCGGTAAAGCTAATACTGACACATTAAATATGCTAACAAAATCATTCTGCTTACCAGCTTCTAGACATCCTTGATTTACCAAATATTCATACACTTCCATCAGCGTGCGCAAATTCAATTTGGTGTCCAAAAATGGAGTCAGCACAAATCTCTCATCAATCTTCAGGTTAAATTTACGGCCCAATTCTGTGACGATAGAGTGTAACTCAACAAGGTAAGTCTCATAGTCTTTAGGTGCCCTGCTTTGAAAAAAATACACCTTTTTATACTTTTCATGAAGAATATTCAAGTATTTATTCTCATTCAAGTCGTTGCCGTGTTCCCCTAAATTAGTATCATCGAATCTGAAAGTCTTTTTAATCGGCCTATCATAGAACTCCAATGTAGAGTAGATCCAGCAATCGTGCAACATTTCCGCGACAACAGCAAGTTGGTCTGCAGATGTGATTCCATTGACATAGTACCGGAACGCAGACAATGAAGGCAATTTCAAGCTGTGGTCGATAATCGCACACTTCAGTCGATAGCACATAGACTCCAACTTAAACATGCACATATCATCGTGCCGCTCATCAAGTATACCCTGAAGGGCTTCCAACAACGTGTCTTGTTTCTCCATTGCTGCGGATTCAACATTTCTTTTACTCATAGTTATAACTGTGTTTTCGTGATGCAAAGATAATGCTTTTTCATCATAAACACAAATCAATGGCACCATTACGCAATAATGATGTTAGCCCTAATGCAATGGCCAAATCACAGATCACCGTACAAACGTCACACAGCCCTTTACCTATACATATTCACCCCAAAATGGACTTTTTGTCACTACCCTGACAAGCCAAAATGGCAGATGTCAGCAGATCATAAATTTATTTTCTCGTCCCCTTAGCCCCCAAAACAACTCATTCTTCTGATTTTCAGATATTTATCTGTGTGCGTTTTATCCCCTTTCTCCCCTTGGCACGAAGGCAAATTTGTTGCAGCATGGATGGTCGATGAAAACTTCAAGAAATATAAATGACGCCAACTTGCTCGGCAAACGAGTAGTTGACATGACCGGCGAGGAAATCGTCAGCCTTATCCGCGACGCCGTCGACGTTGCTGTAGCCGAGAAGTCTTCACCCGTGCAGGCGAAAGACAAGAAGTTGCTCCACGGGAAGAAGGAACTCGCCCGCGCGTTGAGTGTATCTGTCTCGACCGTGAGCAGATGGCTCGAGTCAACGATCAAGCCTCCTGCTGTGATCCGCGCCGGTAGAGTGCTCTTATTCGATCATGACCTTGTACTTGAGCAGCTTAAAAACTGCGATGGGCTTAGGTGGAACGACCGATAAGCACTTCCAACTGACAAGGCTCGACCTTTACACAGACCTTACGACCTTGAGTCGTTCTCCCGGCACGGCCGCCCGCCGGTTCTAAATAGGGCAGCAGCATTAGATTATTACAAAATGATATATATTTATAAATTAATTTTTTGAATATGAGAAATTTAAGTTTGTTTTTTACTAGTTTCACCAGCCGCATAACGCGCGCAGGTTGGGAAGAGCCCTACCAGAGTAAGGCCGAGCCCCTGTCGCTGGACGATATCGCAGCCAGCGACGAGGAAACCAAGGAACTTAAAACAGAGAATTCTATGAGTAGTGAACCTACCAAAACGGCCGAACTCTCCCAGGTGGAGACCGAGGTACAGCCCGGAACTGAGCAGGGCGTAGTTGTAGCTCAGGCACCCACTCCTCAGGGTGAGAACGAAGAGATCAGCCGTGACACTAACGGTAATACTACTGGGAGCGTTTCTTGGACCGCATTCTATCAGCCCAAAGGTCCCGCTGGAGAGTATGCCGCTCAAGGCTATGGGCTCAACCTTTTTAAAGGGTGCAGAGGCGGATGCATTTATTGTTATCGAGAACACGGTATCATCAGCAAGTCCATTGGAGGCGACACCCCTGAGTTACTGAAGAAATTCAAGAATGAAGCTAATGCTCTGGCTCGTGTTGCACACGATCTTGTTAACCACAAGAATGAACTTGTAGCCGCTGATGGTGTGTTCGCAACGTTCACTAGCGATCCCGGTCAAGAGGCTACCTTCCCGCTATTCAAGCAGGCCTTCGACCTTATCATTAAGGCTGGTGTACCTGTGAAGATGCTGACCAAGTTCACGAGTTGGGTAAACACTCCCGAGGGTCAAGAGCTGCTTGCAAAGGGCGCAAGCACGGGCCTTCTTGCAGTAGGCTTCACGCTTACTGGTCACGATGAACTCGAGACTGGCGCTTCTCCCAATGCTGATCGTGTGGCAGCGATGAAGAGCATCCACTCTATGGGGATCAAGACCTTTGCCTCGATTGAGCCTGTTATTGACCAGCAGACCTCGCTCGACATGGTTAAGGCAGCAGTTGGCTATTGCGATATGTTTCTGGTGGGTCTTGAGAGCGGCCCAAATAGGCATGTTCTCACGGATGATGAGGTTTCCAACATGAGTCATCAGATGATTGATGTTGTGCGCTCCTGTGGTGTGGGTTCAATCTACTTCAAGAGCAGCATTCTCAAGGTAGCCAAGGCAGCAGCTGTGATTGCCAGCGAAGGTAGCGGTATTGTAGTTTCCAAGTCCATCATGTTCTAAGCTATGATCACCGCAACACAATACCGCGCACCGCCCTCCTGCGGATGCTTATTAAGGAGACACAAAACTGCTCTACCACGGCCTTGAGCCGTCAGCTACGGGTGGTCGCTGCCCGTCCAAGAAGTAGCGGCGAAACCAAGCTCGATGCGGAGTTTATCATTCACGGGCGCGTCGCGCATCCGACAACCCCAACAATATCAAGAGAATATGATGATTAATATTTGCTTAAATTTCAACAACTTACATGGCTAAAAGTTATCGTAAAAAGAGTATTGAGGCATCTGCCTCGTCCCCGTCGGCCAAGGCGGCTCGCGTGAAAAAGTCTGCAAACACAATTTACAACACGTTGCAGGCGAACGCCAAGTATCCGTTAACAGCCGATAAACGCAAGTGTATCGATGACACTGTCAGACAGTTACTCGATAATGGACCTCACGCCGAAGACCCCGGCCTGTTGCTGGGATGCGTCCAAGGCGGCAAAACTGACACCTATGAGTACATCATTGCCGGGTGCCTTGATCGTGGCTTTGATGTCGTCGTGTTGCTCACTAAGGGAACCAATGCCCTGGCGTCACAGACACGCAGCAGGTTTGAGAAAGACTTCGCTGCTTTCAAGCCGTCCGATAATCTCACCCAAGGGGCTACCGTTGAGATCCATGACATCATGGCGTTGCGCAAGATCGGTCTCGTTGAGGCAAATGTCAACAAGACCAAGACCATCATCGTTTGCAAAAAGGAGCACAACAACATGAAGGCGCTGATCAAGCTGTTCAAGGATTACCGGTTCTTGAAGGGCAAGAAGGTGCTTATTATTGACGATGAGGCCGACTATGCCTCACGCAGCTATAAGACCATCAAGGTCACGAAGAAGGGCCAAGCAGCTAAACGCGTGACCCATGTGGCCAAAATCGGCGAGCAGATCAACGATTTCCGCAAGCTATTGAAGTATCACAGGCTATTGCTGGTGACGGCCACGCCTTACAACCTGTTCCTGCAGCCAGATGGTTCGCTCATCCTGGACGGCAAGTCAATCAAGAGTCTGCGCCCTCGATTTGTCAGCATTGTGCCCATGCATGACCAGTACATTGGCGGCAAACAGTACTTCGTTGACTCCGATGATCCCAATTCGATGTACAGCCTCCTGCATCGCCCCCTTGGCCAAGATACCATCAACCTGCTGAGTGGTGGTCAAGGCAACGATGAAGAAATCAGGTTTGCCATTGGGCAGTATCTGATGGGCACTGCTATTCGTCGCATCCAGCAGCGAGCCGACGGCAAGGATTACAAGTCGAGCTTTGTGATTCACGTCCAAATCAAGAAGGTCTACCACCAAGGACAGGCTGATATCGTGAACGACATTATGCGCGATTTCTCGGCTCACTTTGCAGGGAAATCACTCCCTCAAGGTGTGGAGCAGATGCTGAAACAAGCCTACGACGACTTCACCGAGTCCAACAGGAAGGCCCGCAAACAGAAACTCATCAATGTGCGCGTTCCCACCTTCAAGGCGGTGCTCAATGAGGTGAATGCTATCTTCGCTAATGGCAACTATTGCGTAAGAGTGGTCAACAGCGATAACGACGTGAACGCATTGCTTGACCCGGGCACAGGGGAACTCAGGCTCGATGCTGCTGTCAACATATTCGTGGGTGGTAACATCCTTGATCGCGGCATCACCATCAAGAACCTGATAAGTTTCATCTACGGTCGCTCGCCCAAGACGTTCCAGCAGGACACCGTTAGCCAGCACCAACGCATGTTCGGTGCCCGTCCACTTGAGGATATGGCGGTCACTCGCTTCTATACGCCCCCTCTCATCTACAGCCGACTCAAAACCATCTATGGCCTAGATGAGTACCTGAGGGAGCAGCTGGCCAGCAACAGTCCCGTCCAGATTCTTGGGACCAGCAGCAATATGCGTCCCTGCGCCGGGAGTAAGGTCATGGTTTCGGACATCATTGCGGTAAAGGAGCAGACACGCTACTTCCCGAGAGGTATCCAGACTGGCGGCGCACGCACGATCGGGAGAATCGTCAGAGACATCGACGCTCAACTCGATGCAGCTTTCAAAGCAGGGTCGCCCGATGCCAACGGCTTTATCGAGATGAAGGTTGATGATGTCATCGGCATCCTTGAGAAGATCAAGTCAACCTATGTGTATGGTTCCCAGCACAAGAACACCGACTATAAGCTCGAGCCCGAGGCGCAAATAGCACTGCTCAAGCACTGCTGCAAGGCATCAGGTGGTAAGGTCTGGGTTGCGAGGCGCACTGGCCGTAATGCCAGCCGTACCAAGCAAAATGGTGTCTTCACCAATGCTCCCGACAATGGAACGAGTGATCTTGTCCCCGCACGCGCCAAGGCCATCGACAAGCCTGTAGTGATGATGATACGCCAAAACGGCAGGCAGTTCAACGGTTGGAGGGATACTCCCTTCTATTGGCCGGTGTTACTCACGCCGATGACCACCCAGAGCGCCCTGTTCGCCACTACGGCCAAAGACAATCTGCCGTGATGGCAGCCAAGTGTATAACGATTGATCATATTGTTTCAGGATGTTAGTGTTATATTTCCAACGGCATTATTAATACTAAAACGAAGGACTATAAGAAGAGAAACGTCATTTGAGTTAGAGTTTTGAGGAGAATACAAGTAGCGGAGCGGCATGGGTCGCTCCTTTTTTTTGCCCTTACGGCTGCTATGTGCGGCGGTCAATAGACGGTATTCGTTGGATTCGTGCCGGGCGGCGGGAGCGGCAGCCCACTGCCTTCTACGCCGGTCAAAGGGATGTAGCCTTCACGCAGCGGGTTGACATACTCATCGAAGCCATAGAAGTAGTGCCCCTGGCGGCATTCATCGACGGCGAGTTTGAACCACTCTACATACTCTGGGTCACGGCCCTGGGCGTTGCGAGCGAGGCGTGGGTAATCATGGATGATCCTCTCGGCGTTCTCATGTGGGGTCATGCTACTGTCATCCCATGGTAAGGTGCAGTCGGGGGTGTACAGTGCCTGGTCATCATCATGCTGCTCGTTGAACATTACCCCACATTTATCCCAAGTATTTCGCTTGAGAGTCAACCAGCAGCGGTAGCACATGCCGTTGGGGCTGATGTAGGGGCACACACGGAACAGCTCATAGCCCATCCGGTGAAGTTCGGCTACCGTCTCATAGTACCTGACAAAGCGCACGTGGATGTCTTGTTTTCCCCGCTCCTCATACAACAGTTGGCGCACGTCCATGAGGGTGAAGCCCAGCAGGTTCTTCCCATGCCATTTCTCGGGGTTACATGCATCCGGGTGGAACTCATCAAGACCGATGCCCCAGATGGTGTCCTTGGGGCTCGCTTCAACCAGAATCTTGTCACCCGTGCCCATCAAGAATTCTTTCAGTTGCGGGTTTTGAGTGAACTTGGCCATGTTACCCCTAAACACGACATCATAGCGCTCTGCTTCCCATACGGCGCCGTCAAAACCCGTTACCTTGCGTCCCAGTTTCTTAATGGTCATCTGGTCGGTTTCACTCAATATCTGTTGGCGTATGGACTCGTCACCAAATACACGCGCTTTCTCGGCCATCATATATTGCTCTGCACAGTTATAGGTCTGCCCGTCGATGGTGAACGAGCAAGGATACCACTGGCTAAGACACGCCTTGGTCACGCCTTCACCCTTGCTGGTATGTCCCCAGAAGAAAACGAAGTCGTCCCTGGTATATCTCTTGTTTAATGCTGTCAAATGTGCAATGCAATATCTCATGACTCCAAAGTGTGATTGTTCGTTAATGAATTTCCTTTCAGGATGCTGAGTAATGATGATACAATCTTCACCTTCTCGTTGCTCTCGTTGGTCTTTAGTCGCAGTAGAGGCAAACCGTACACTTCAAGAATGTGGTTCTTAAGTAGGTCACGCTTATGTTGTTCGGTTTCATCATTGTGATACGAGTAGCCATCTGTCTCGATAGCCATAACTGGCTTCTTGGTAACGTGATTGATGATAAGAAAGTCAAGATGAGTGCTGTAATGGGAGATGTACTTGCGCTCATCCTCGTTAAGCAGCGTCCAGTCCTTGATTACATTGCGCACGGGGGTATGACACAGGATGCCGAGGTGGCTAAAATCGGGATACTCAACCAGAATGTTCTCGAGCAATGAATAGGTGAGGTTCTCGGAGTCGAATTCTGAAATATTCCCGTGTGCTGCTAGAAACGCCATTCTCTCACTTGTGTAGTGGGTGTATAGATAATCAAATATGGAACTAATCTTGCTAACGGTAACAGACAGGTTATGATAGTCGATATAGTCTATCAAATCGCTGATATTTCCCTTCTGTTCCTGTTCATTACCCGAAACGACGAGGCAAAAGCGTTTCTTTGCTCGTGAGATAGCAACGTTGACAAGGTTGGCATCATCACTGAACTCCGAAATCTGATCATCAACAGTGCTCAGGATAATCGTGTCTTTCTCGCGTCCTTGATATTTATGAATCGTCGAAGCCTCAATGTCGGGAAGTTGACGGTTAAGCTCATTTACCTGGCTATTATAGGGCGTGATGATACCCACGTCCTCGCTTGGGTCAAGGCGCGGCAGCACCTCGTTCTTCACAACATCAATCTCGCGCTGGTTGTAGTGGTTGCGGATGTGGTGCCCAGGTACGGTCTTGACAGCCATCATCACATCCTGCTCATCGTGGTCTTCGGTCATGATGAGAAGATTACCTCCGTAGAAGCGCTGATTGCAAAAGTTGATGATTGTGGGATGGCATCGATAGTGCTCACGTAGCAATGTTTGTTCAACATTGGGTAGTATGGTGCATACTGATTGCAAGAAACAATATTCAGCACAATTATAACCTGGCGCCACCCGATACTCATTGAAGATGCCCTTGTATTTGAGTGCATCCTCATCGGTTACCACATTGGGCAGCTGCATCGAGTCTCCTACTACGACGGCGTTCCTCGCACACGATAGGGCTAATGCGCCGGTATCTATTGAGACCTGCGATGCTTCATCCATGATGATGTAGTCATAAATATGGTCTGGCAATGACGTTCGTGCTGAGAATGTCGTGCTGAGCACCACCGGATACTGTTTACTGACATCATCGGCGCATCGGTGCAGTGCCTTCACGTCAGCGTACACGGTCCGTTGTTCCTTATGATACTTGCTATAGAGCGCTTTCTTCAACAAGGATAAAGATTGCGTCGTCAAGTCTGATGTCAGTGCCTCGGCATCGACTGATGATAGCTCCTTTTCGATACGGGCGATACGGGCATTAAGTTCTCGGCCACGCGCGATAAAATATAGTGCCTGAAGCTCCAAGATTGTCGGTTGTGGATTGTCCGGGTCAAACGATGATTGTACCCCCAAGAGGTATCTCCGGCTAAAGTTCAACCATACCCACTTGAGTCGCTGCATAAGCGAGCCCTGCGAAGCAAAATCCTCATGCTCGGTATGGGCCTGATACTGCTGCCACAATTTCATTAGGCGTTGAGACTTGGCCCGCTTCTTGGGTCTATAGGTATCATCTGTAATTTCGTTGTCGCGCTTAAAGTATTCCCACTCCAGTTCAACGGCCTTCGCCTCCTGCTTCATCATTGCCATTTCCTCTTGGAGAGAGAACACCTTACGCAATTTGGCTAATGTGGACGAAGTGCTACTCTTCAGCTTCCGGGAATCGTTAAAGGATAGCTCCCATGATAGCAAATCCTGTGGAATTGCAGGCTGGTTTTGGATGAATTCCTCTTTATTCTCTCGCCTACCCAATGGAGCCACAAAGAAATCAAGTCCATAACTCTGCAACTTCTCCAGTACGTTAGCTGTTGCTGAGTTGTTGTTGGACACCACGATTACCGACTTGTTCTGCATCAGGATGTTGGCGATGATGTTGAGAATCGTCTGCGTTTTACCCGTACCTGGTGGTCCTTGAATGACGCTGATCTGGTTCTCGAATGCTGACGTGACAGCCTTTTCCTGGCTGGCGTTACAACCAAATGGGAATATCAAGCCACCGTTCGACTGTAGCCTGTGGACCTTGTATTTTTCGGGATCAAGATAAGGTGCTATGGCTAATGTCCTATCGATAAACTTTATTTTCCCATATAAAGCAGGCAATAGTGCTTCGTTTTCCTCGTCTTTGCCCAGTTCATTCACTTGTGCGACACGCGTCAAGTAGCTGAAGGTGTTCTTCGCGATAGGGTCTCCAAGGCAGGATTCCACAACCTGGATAGTGCCGTGCAGATAGTCTTTCACGAAACCACTTCCATATGAGATACGCCAGTGGGTCAATGCACCTTGATTAAAAGAATAGATGTCGTTTACATTGTGTTCTTCTCGTCCACTGGTATATACCTTCGTGTGCTTTGGATCGTGCCACACTGCATTCGTCAGCTGCACCACGTCATCATAACGGTAGTTGTATCTCTTATAGCTATTCTTGAACTTGATAGAATACAAGCCATTATCTCCCAATTCAATCCGATCAATTTGGAGAGCCTTGGGTTGCCCTTTTACTATGATGAAGGTGCGAGAGGACGGCATGATTGGCACTATAGTGTTCAGATTTCGTTAGTTAATTGTAGATATAGGGTAAACCGACGTTTAATTTATATCTTCATTTGTCTTGCATACTTTTCCACCAAGTGATGTCATCGTCCCAGTTAGAAGAGTCCTTGAAATACTCTAGCCATGAGTCCAGGTCGTTTTCACCGATTTCTCCATTATCAATCTTATTCAGAATAGTCTTCCAGCCCTCAAGATAATGATTGAGTTCATCGCTTTCGCCTGAATAAGAGTAGTCACTGATATCTTCCTCTTCATCGTCAGGCTCACCATCAGGCCAAGCACCTTCGTAGGCCATAGTTTCCAATCGGTCCTCAATATTAACAACCTCGGTCTTCTCGCCATTTACTTCGGTGGCATTGAAAATCAAATATAACAATTGGGCACGATTAAGGTAAAGAACATCATCACCATCCCAACCGTCTCCACATGCGCCACCACCATAAGCGCTCACGAACAATTGAAATCACTTCCTTGTAGGAGCTCCAATGCTTTTTTCTTCAATTCATTTGTTTCCATATTCTAATAGAGCAATTAATGGTCCTTAGTTGTGAAACCCTAATTGACTCGGTCTATCAATTAAAATTTCCACTGTGCGACAATCTTACTGTACAAATCATTGGCTCTTTTCTGAATCTCGTTTTCGTCCCAATTAGATAAAGAAAGGTAAGGCGTAAGGGTTACAAGCCCAGAAGCACAACTAATCAGACCAGGTTTATTGCCTTTTCCATTCAATTTGTCAGCCCACACACCATTGCTTATTGACGTGTTCAACTTCATGGGTATGATTGCTAAGTTACCTAAAGTATATAGTGCATCGTTCCTCAGATCAGCTACGGCTTGAGTAACAGCAGGCCATGTTATTTGCCATTTTTTGGGCATCAAATGTTCCAGACTATAAGAGTTTAGACCAAGTAGTTTTGTTGCTGATGCAGAAGGGCGAATCCTGCTTTCCAACATGTACAAAATGCCTGTATTCTGTTTATTAACTAAGACTTGTGTGTCAATAGCATCCTTAACTTCTGTGTCAGATGGATATTTCAAGGTGGTGCCACTTTGCTTATTAATATAGGCAATGAAGTCAGATTTTGTAAGAACCTTGTTCGTCAATAGACTGTCGTAGAACATATTATTATAATTACGTGTGTCTGAATGGCAAATGATTCTCCTCATCATATAGGATTCAATGGCACCAAATAGATCATTTTGCTGCTGAGTGTTAGGATTGTTCACCAAGATGTATAACACGTATGGAAGCAGTGTGACACAATCCATAGAGAACATTAATAAACTCATTCGCTCCATACCAGGGGTTGATGGAATGGCTTTCAATCTGGCATCTGGATCAAAATAGTTCATGAAGGTGGTTGCATAGGTATTGACCTCCTTTACCAGTCGTAATTTATTACCACCATAATACTTGCTGATGAAATCTTTATACGAATGGAACAAGTCTTCCATCCTCATATAGTCATCTTTATCTGCAGTCGAAACGGTATAGCTCGACGTGTCGTGAATCTTTATGAGGAGAAAAGCGTAAAAGAACAAATCTATAAGATGTGGTCTTTTGGTACCGGCAACAATTTCGTGATCCCAATAGTCTTTCTGGTCCTTATCTTGCTCAAAAATCGGCAACCAATATGTATTGAAGTTTGCAAAGGTATTTGAGTCAAAGAAATAATTTTTCAACAGTTCTGATGTCGTTAGTCGAACTCCTAGTGAGTTTGTTGTATCAAATATTTGTTGCTCATCGTCATTTGGGTCTAAATCAATTAATACAAAAGTCACATTATTAAGAATTTCTGTAATATTGTATTTCGCAAGGTTTTGCGATAATTCATTCAACATGTACTCATATAACAGTATAATCTGGTTTGGATTCTTGATAATAGCTCCAGTCTTAGCATCTTGATAGTCCTTCTTTCCCTTTATCAATATATGATCGGCTTTTGTCAAGCCAAGTACTTGATTGAAGTATGGCTCATCAATACGATTATGCTTGAGTGTTAATTCCGTACTGACACCACTGCTAGTATATGCCTTTGTGATAAATGTATCAAAGAGCCCCGGGTATGTAAACAAACTTAAGACTTTAAAGAACACAGTTATTGTGGTGAGCC
Organism: uncultured Prevotellaceae bacterium; assembly: GCA_900319525.1. GTDB lineage: Bacteria > Bacteroidota > Bacteroidia > Bacteroidales > Muribaculaceae > Sodaliphilus. The sequence continues at coordinate 82,812 of ONOU01000005.1, forward strand.
TCTGTTGCCCATCAATAACGGTACGTTGATCTCCAATCGGGCCAGTAGGTGTCGGATTCTGTTTTAGAATCATTGAGCCAATAAAGTATGGCTTGGGGTTTGATGACAAGCGCCTCAAATCATCTAATAACTGTTCCCACTCTTTCTCACCCCACACATATGCTCGCTGATAATAAGGAATGTGAAGCAAACGTGCTTGATTAAAAATGTCACTTATTTTTTTTGTTCCTGCATTCATAATAATATATGTTTAATGTTATTGATTCTCAATCAAATAGTCCCATATCATTTATGTTTTAGAGATTATTATTCCTTCTCATTTTCTACATTTTGCGGACGCGTTGGTCGTAGAGCTCGTTGAAGAAGATGCTCTTGAACATGTTGTTGGCGCGATCCTCGGTGAGTTTGTTGTACAATTCCAACTTGGAGTTGATGAAGTTGAGAAGTTCCTCGTCGATTCTCTCCTCAAACAACTTCTTGACATCGTCACGGGCATTGTCGGTATTGAAATAACCCATGAGTTCCTCGTCGTCGATCACACGCTGGCGCATTTTGTTCAGCTCGACCTTATCGTCTTCGGTCAGTTCAAGGCCGTAGGTGTCATTCAGCATCTTGATGATGTTGCTCAACAGGTCGAGCTCATCCTTAGGTGTAGCGCTATCCTGGCCTGCAGTCTGGCCCTTCATGGCGGCATCACGCTCAGTGAGGCTGATGTTCTGGCGCCCCATGTACTTCACCTTGTAGCTGTCAAGCATTGTCTCATCAAGAACCTGATAAGGCAAGTTGCTCTTCTTGTAGGGCAGCTTCTTGTACAAGGCCAGACAGAATGGAGCCAACTGAGCAAGGTTTTCATCCTTGAACGTGATGATCTGGCTCAGGAAATTGTACAGGTTGTTGAACCGGCGACAGCGTTTACGGAAAATCTCTTGATTCTCATCGTCAAGTATAGCGAGAGCCTGGTCACAGATCCTATCAAGAACTGCATTCACCTTCACCTTATTTGTTTTGTCGATGAAGTAATACTTGGCGAACTCATGAACGTCCTCTTTCTCGAAAACGCCAAACTGGTACAACTCGGATTGCAGCTCATACAAGGTGTTCGGATCGGTCGCGTCCTCCTCAAGCATGTAGTTACGGCCATAGTAGTCCTGGAAATCGGTTTGCACGTCCTCGGCATTGTTCACAAAGTCCAGAACCATCGTGGAGCCTTTGCCCTTCTTGGTACGATTCAGTCGACTCAAGGTCTGCACCGTGCTGGTGTCACCGAGCTTCTTGTCCACAAACATCGTGTGCAGGTTGGGCTCATCAAATCCCGTCTGATACTTCATGGCCACAATCAGGATTCGGTACTTGGGCAGTTTGAATGCCTCGGGGATTGAGATGTTTCCTTCAAGTCTATTCATTGACTTCTCGGTATACTCCTCGTTGGTGTCACCGTCCTTGACCGTACCAGAGAAGGCTACCAGTGCCTTGTAAGGCAAGTGCATCTCCTGCATGATGTCATCAAACTTACGCTTATAGCGCACTGCATGCAGGCGGCTCCTGGTCACCAGCATGGCCCGGGCCTCACCATTGATTTCCTTCTCGGTCTGGCTGACGAAGTGCTCAATCATGATACGGCTCTTACGCTCGATGGCGGCATCCTGCAGGTCCACATAGCTAGACAGCAGACGTACAGTCTTTTTCTTCTCATATTCGCTGTCGATGACTCCCTTGGCCGTCACCAGCTTGTAGTAACGCTTGAAGGTCATATAGTTCTCCAGCACATCAAGGATGAAGCCCTCGTCGATAGCCTGCTTCATGGAGTAGACGTCAAACGGTTCTTTCTCTCCGTTGATGTTTTCACAGAACAATTCTATTGTCTTGGGCTTGGGTGTCGCCGTGAACGCAAAGTAGCTGACATTCTTCTTGATGCCAGTACGGCTCATCTCCCTCTCGATGGCCTCATTGAGCAACTTTTCCTCATCGGTTTCTTTTTCCTGTTCCTGGTCGAAGGCCTCGGCTTCCTCTAGCGACATGGCTTTCCTCATCTGGCGCGCCATGCTTCCGCTCTGGCTGCTGTGTGCCTCATCGATGATGACAGCAAAGTTTCGGTCGGCATAATGCTGTACCGAATCGGAAATGCTGGGGAACTTCTGGATATTCACGACGATGATCTTCTTTCTTGCCTCAATGGCGTTCTTCAGATCCTGGGCTGTCTTTCTGACTTTACCGTCCTCGCTGTCCATGATATACTCAACCTCACCAGGAGTGAGATCAAACTGGCGGATGTTCTTTCCAATCTGGGTATTCAGCGCCAAACGGTCGGTCACAACAAATACCGTGTCAAAAATCGGCTTATTGTCTGTATAGTTCTGGAAGAGGTTGCTCAGCCTGAACGCCAGCCAGGTGATGGTGTTGCTCTTTCCCGAACCAGCCGAGTGCTCGATGAGGTACCGGTGTCCAACACCTTTCTCCTTGAGTTCAGCCAACAAACGCCAAACGACCCTGCGCTGATGGTAGCGGGGGAAAATCATGGCTTGGCTCTTCTCAGTCTTGAGTGAGCCCGTTTTGGGGTCATATTTCTTCTCCTCGTTTTCCTGAACCAGGATATAGTTCTGGATCAGGTCCAACAATGAGTCTTTACGCAAGATGTCGCGCCACAGGTATTCCGTTCTGACAGTCTCTTGAGGATACTCTACGCCCTCGGGCGGCTTATTCTCAAAGAACTTGTTGAACGGGAAGAAACGGGTCTTCTCACCAGCAAGGCGTGTAGTCATGAACACCTGCTCGGTGCCACAGGCAAAGTGCACTAGAATGCGCTTGAACTCAAGGGACTTTTCGCCCTTAGTGTCGCGGCTCTGCATATACTGCTTGATGGCGTTCTCGTGGGTCTGTCCTGTGAGGGTGTTCTTCAACTCGATCGTAGCCACTGGCAGTCCGTTGACAAAGATAGCCAGGTCGATGGCAAACGCAGTATCCTTCTTGGAATACTTGAACTGCCGCATGATGGCGATACGGTTCTTGTGGTAGTTCACCTCATGTTCAGCGTTCAAGCTGCTTACCGGTTTGAAATATACCATACGGAAATTCGCCCCGGGTGCCGACAGTCCGTTCCTGTCCTTGAGCACCTTGAGCGTTCCATACGTTGATAACTCGTGGTCCAGCCGCGAGAACAAGTTGTTCTGGGCATCGGTCTCTGTCCCCATCGCCTCAACGAGCTTTTTATACTCCTCGGGCTGGGTATCCTTCAAGAAGGCGATGACTTCAGACTTGATCAAGCAGAGGTCCCGGTCATATTCCGTGTTATCCACTTGATGATACTCCATGTCACGGAGTTCCTCTCCACCAATCGTAACGATGGGTTGTGAGGTCAAGTACTCAACGATGTACTTCTCGAGATCAATTTCTTTGGGAGTTCCTGGCATAGTCGCTATATTTTATTGTTCGTTTGTAGTTTCTTCAGTTGATGTACCCTCGGTTGCCGTTTCGTCGGCAGTCGTTTCCTCGGTCACGTCCACAGGGTCAGTTGATGGCCCCGAGGTTATCATGATAGTGGGATCGCCCTCAATGAACATAGTGCCGTCCATCTCGGCGAGCGATTTCTTTTTCTTGTTCTCCTGTGCACCGGCCTTCAGCAGGTTCCTGGCAGCAGTGATGATGCTAGGTCCACCGTCAGCTGTGGTGATTTTCAGCTTCGTGATTTTCTTGACGGTATCGTTCACGCTCGACTCGACGTCCATGAATCGCTGTCCGAAATCCTGCACACGTTCAATCACCGTGTTGGCGGCATTCATCATGGCTTGCTGGTTCTTCAGCTGGCGCACCTGGGTCCACATCATCTCCAGCACACGCAGGTTCATGTACATGGTCTGTGGGCCAAGGATCATCACGCCCTGATCATAGGCCTCTTTCCACAGGGTGTGGTCATTGAACACTGCCAGATTCAACGCACCCTCGATGGGCACATACATGATGGCAAAGTTCAACTTGTTGTAGCCGTCGGGGAGATACTTGGTGTACTCCTTCTTGGCCAGTCGCTTCACTTGAGCCCTGACGCTGTCGATATGAGCCTTGAGGTGTTCACTCTTCTCGGGATCGTCATCATCGGCATTCATATAGCGCTCGTAGGCAGTCAGTGACATCTTGGAGTCTACAACCACATGACGGTTATTGGGGAAATGCAGGATGAAGTCGGGAATCAAGCCCTTGCCGTCATCACCCTTAGCGCTCCTGCCACCCTGGTCCCTCAAGGTCTCCTGGGTATCATACTGCTCACCCTCCCTGAGTTCCATGTCCTCGAGCAGCTGCTTGAGCTTTAACTCGCCGAAGTTACCTTGAACTTTCACCTCACCTGTCAAGGCACGGGTCAGACGATCGGCAGTCTCACCGATAGCGACACTCTTCTTCATGTTGTCTTGGATGGTCTGGTCGAGTCGGTTCAGCGCTTCAGTCTGCTGCGACTTTGTCCTATCCAAAGCATCCTGCATGTCCTTGAGGCTCTTCTGCAAGGGGTCGATGATTTTGGAAACCTGTTCCTTGTTCTGAACCTCCAACTCGTCCTGGCGCAGCTTAAGCACCTTCTCGGACGTGGTCTGCATCTGCTCCTTGATGAGATCGAGTTGGTTCTTCACCTGTTCCTCGTTCATCTCCTTGAGAGCGTCAATCTGTTTCTGATGGGCTTCCTTGGTCTGCTTGAGCTGCTGTTCAAACGAGGTTCTCATCGTTTCGATTTGTCTCTCATAGGTGCCCTTTATTTCGGCTATCGCTTCGGCATTGCGCTTGGTTTCACCCTGCTTGAACTCCTCGGCGACGGCCTCTTGTTTCCTCAGGTTCTTCTCAGCCTCGGCCTTGAATTCCTCCATCTGTCGGGCAAAAGTGTTTTTCAGTTCCTGTATCTGGTTCTCAAAAGTTGCCTTCTGATCATTCATCTGCTGCTCATAGGCTGCCTTCTGGTCGTTCAACTGTCGTTGGCCACGCTCGGCCTCATGCTGCAAGGCTTGGGCGGACTCCGATTTCAGGGTTACAATCTTCTGCTCGTAGTCCTCCTTCTGAACGCCCAACTGATTGAAATAGTTGTCGGCATTGGTCTTCTGAACATCGCGCTCCGAGGTCAGTGTCATGATGGCATTGACTTTCTCGGCTAACTCCGATTCCTTGCCGGCAATTTTGTCGCCCAGTTCCTTGATGTTGTTTTCCAGGTTGCCGATAGTCAGCACATACCCCTTCTTTCCACGGTTACCTACAAAGTAACCCACTACAGCCATTACGATGATGGCAACAATTGCAATTACAAGATACAGTTCCATATACACTATGCTTTTATTGGTGTTATTTGATGTGTGTTTACTTATTTTTTCCAGTCTCTCAAGTCAATTTTTCCGGTCACAGCTTCGCTGATGACGGTCTGTCGCAGGGTGTTCAAGTCGTCACGCTGATTCTCCAACGACTTGATGGCGGTATCAATCTTTGATGTCTTCTTGTCAAGATAATCGGCTATAGCATGCTGCTCATCCTTCGCTGGAAGCAAGAAAATGAACTCTTTTATCTTTGCGATAGTGATTCTTCGCAAAGCGCTACCTGCCATCGCCTGAGACATCTGATCTTGAAGAATACTTGAGTCAAGAGAGTATTTCAAGAATTTCGACACCAATCCATCATTAGGATGCAAAATACCTAAAGATGACAAGCAAACGAAATCATTGTTGTCTTCCACTACAGCAGAACGACCTACAGTTCCATCCTTAGCCAGAAGAACATCCCCGATAGCGGGCTGGCATCCCTGCTTGACCAAAGTCTCAAAATCAGCAAGAGAGATCAGCAAAGCGCCCTTCACGTCAATCTTATTATTATTGACATTAGCTACCGTGACATAAGGCTTACCTTCATCTGTAGTCTGAGGCGAAAAATGAGTACCATCGGTCACATTGCATTGAAACTTAATCCTTTCAATGCTCCAGCCTTCAGGGATCATTCCGATCCACTCGATGCCGGAGTCCTTCATTGGTGCGTCGGGGTTGAGACCCTTGGTGACGGCTTCGCTGATGACGGCCTGACGATATGCCTTCAAGTCCTCAATCTGAGTGTTGATGTCAGCGACCGAAGTATCGATCTGCCCCACCTTGTAATCAAGATAGTCAGCAATTGCCTGCTGCTCACTGTATGACGGGAGGAACCACGAGAAATTCATCATAAACTCAGATGAGACCCTTGGCATTTTGGCACCATATGTTGAGCCATTAGCTACAGATGTAAAATTCGGAGAAAGCAAGAGATACTTCAAGTATGTAGGATACGACTTTGAATTGCATCGCAACACAAAGAAATCACCGACAGCATTACCATCCATGTCTGCTTTCCACACCTTCTGTAGGTAAGGACGGAGTTTACCGTAAACGATATCATCTGGCATGAAGGAGATTCCATTTCCCTCAAACTCACTATCAGTGGGAATGAACCGGCCTGTAGAACTCTCAATATTCTCCAAACCAATCTTGTTGTCTGATGTAGATGGTGTAGTTACAAGTTCTGCAAAATGTTTCATTCGCAAACACTCCCACCCTTCGGGAATCATTCCAATCCACTCGATGCCAGAGTCCTTATATGCTTCGTATTTCTTCATTCTCAGTCAGCAAAAATAGCGTTGATATTTGACATGATTTCTTCTTGACGTGCTTTCACACGGTCTGCAATGGCCTCAGATGGCTCCAACTGCTGGAACTCATAGAAGTACTGCTGGAAGTTGATCTCGTAGCCGATGCGGGTCTTTGCGAGGTCAATCCAAGCCTCCTGGTCGATGTGAGGAAGCACCTCACGAGTGAAGTACTCATTCACGTCCTGGTCGAGGCGTACACGCTCGGTGCTGCGCAGGCTGCTGTCGGGCTGCTTGGCGCCCTTCTTCAACACCAATTCGCCGTCGGCATTACGCTTGGGCTGCTCGATGGTGAGCTCCAGGAAACCGAAGTCTTGGGTCCTGAAAACACGGCTGTACTTGCCATCCTCAAAGCTGTTATAGATCTTCATGATCTCAAGGACGTCCTCCTCGCGGATGTCGTTGCGCTTGTTGCCCAGACTCTTCTTGGCAGGCGTGCAGAAGGAAACGGCATTTATGAGCTGTACCTTACCAAGGCGACGCTCCTCCTTGTTGTTGGAGAGAATCCAAATATAGGTGCCGATACCTGCGTTATAGAACAGGTCGGTGGGCAGAGCGACGATACACTCCAGCCAGTCGTTCTCGAGAATCCACTTGCGGATGTTGCTCTCGCCACTTCCGGCACCACCGGTGAACAGGGGTGAACCGCTGGTGACGATGCCGACGCGGCTACCCTTAGCCGACATCTTGCTGATCATGTGCTGCATGAAAAGCAACTGGGCATCACTCACGCGGGGCAGGCCAGCATAGAAGCGGCCCTCGGGGTTCATAGACTCGTTGTTGATATAGACCAGGTCCTTCTTCCAGGTTGTGCCATAAGGAGGATTGGCCATAATGAAGTTGAACTTATCGGTTGGGAACTGGTCATCAGACAGCGTATTGCCCAACCTGATGTTGGCAGCATCATTATTTGTAATCAGAGCCTCGCCCTTAGCTATGGCATAAGACTGTTCGTTGAGTTCCTGGCCATAGGTCTTGATGGTGGGCTTATTGCCATCGGTGCAGATTTCCTCCAGAATGTATTTCTTGCCCACGTTCACCATACCACCGGTGCCGCAAGTGGGGTCATAGATGCTGCGTATGATGCCCGAGCGGTTGAGGTCGTCCTTCAGCGGGTTGAAGAGCAAAGCCGACATCAGACGGATGGCGTCACGAGGCGTGAAGTGCTGACCAGCATCCTCGTTGTTCTCTTCACACGCGATACGGATGATTTCCTCAAACACATAACCCATCGCGATATCGTCGCTCACCTCGGGGGTGATGGCCTTGACGGTGCAGATTTCCTGCACCATATTATAGAGGAGTCCGTTCCTGACAATTTTAGCACGCGTGGCATCAAACTCGAAGTAGCCCAAAATCTCCTTCACCTCGTCGTTGAAGCCATTGAGGTAGCTCGTGAAGTTGAGGTCGATATTGGCCGCGTCGTCGAGGAGTGACCTCATCGAGAAATTGGACGTGTTGTAGAACGGCAGCGGCTTGCCGGCGATGGCAGTTGCTTGACGAAGTACCGGCACCAACTTCTCGGGCACCAACTTGTCCTTGAACTGCGCATAGGTCTTGCGCACATTCTCGTTCACCGGCTCAAGACAGCAGTCAATACGGCGTAACACAACGAAAGGCAAAATCACCTGGCCCAACTCGTTGTGACGAAATACATCGCGGAGCACTACATCAAGAATGTTCCACACAAAGCTCACATCTGGTCTTCTGTTCTGATTCATATCTTATGGTTGTTTTTTTGTTTCTGAGTGCAAAGAAAAATACTAATTGTGCAAACGTATTGCATTGTTAAGATAAAATGCGATTTTTTATTTTTGAAGGTGGTTCTGGCATACCATTTACCGAGAAATCATAGACAACTGGTGGGAAACGTCTATTACTGTTATATGGAGAATACTGGCCACTGAATCGAGATGCGACAACCAATCCTTTGAAGTCATTAATCCATTTGTCATGGTTCTCTTCATGACTATCAGGTATTTCTTCTTCATTTAAAAAATTGAAAGGCATGTTTAGGGTCATGTACAGGAATTTGCATGTCAAAGTTTGATTGCTCAGATTCGTTACACCTCTAAAGGCTTTTAACTTATGCGGAGCTTCTATCCAATAGTAGTTTGACAGTATTCTTCTATTATGAGTCAAATCGTAGTTGTAACTATGATCGGGTACGGAAAGAACTTCAAGCAATATCGAATACCCTCTCTCGTTCTCAAGTAGATTTTTTAAATCATTAAACCGTTCGGCAATGTCATTAAACATGACACTGTCCCGTGCCTCAATTCTAGTATCATCAAAAATCACAATGAGATGATAAGTCGAAGAAAATGACATGGGTAGTAATGCTCTTATGATCTTTTCAAAGTTGTCATATGTGTCTTGTATCGATTCGCCTCGGTCACTTCTGCAAAAAAAGCGGTCTTGAATAATCAATGTATTCGATGGCACTTTTTTCACTGGAAACCGCTCCCAGGTTTTTCCATTTTTTGCTCTATCAATAGGGAAATCTGGAGTTATAAGGAAAGTCTCTTTCAACTGGCTACTCGTTGATTCACATATCACACCATAGCCGTCCTGGATACTTTTTGCGACTTCAGGAGAAACGTCAAGGATATAAGCCCCACAAGGATTATGTTCCAAAACTTGTTCATAATCCCCATTAGTGATTTCGTTAATCGCATCATCTTGAGCAAAATGAAGGTTTGCATTATTTTTGCGAATAACAAACAATGGGTTGTCCATGTTTTCCTCTTCGCCCTCTTCATATTCGTCCAAAGAGATTTCAGGCTGTGCACTAAGAACCTTAAACCAATTGCTGTGGTTGTCCAGTGCATCCGACTCGTCAATAAAAACATCAACGAGCTTGTCTTTTGTCATGTAAACCCTAAACATCACTTCTTCCTCCTGGCGATTTTCATTAATTGAAGTTGACTGTTGCCAGCAGCATCAAAGAAACCCTCACCAAACGGCTTATCAAAACTACCATCGGTATTGTAATGGAGCTCATATGGAATCCCATCTTCGCCTGACTGGAAGTAGAACACCCTGAATGGGCTGTTATTGATCAGCTCATCATCATCCTTATAATCTTCATTGGCAACCAACACTTGAGTCCTGCGAATCAAGTACTCAGAGTGTGTCTCAATTATAAGTTGAGACTTATTGGTTCCTCTACTAATTGATTGCCAGAATTCAACAAACATATCCGCCAACATGGATTGTAACATGGGATGGATATTTTGTTCTGGCTCTTCGACCAAAATAGTCGGATAAAAACTAACTCTGTCCTGATCTGTCTTATATAATATAACTGCAAGAGAAAACAGCAGTGTCATAATCTGAATCGAACCAGTGCCTTTGTCGGCAAGGTTCATGGCTTTGCCATCTTCAATTACCTTGAGCATGTAACCAGCGCTCTGGATATCATCAATGCGGAAATCATCTCCAATGCCAAACTGGTTCATCCATTTTTTCACAAAGAACCATTCTGTATCGCCTGGTAGTATGCGTGCTTTACAGAATTCAGAAATCGCCCGAGAGAGGACGTCCATTTTATCTTCTTTCAAATAGATTACCTTTTGAGAAGCAGCATGGGCATGGATATACTCAAGATTGAAAGCCCCTAATGCCATCAGGAAACGTTTCTTTGCTGCATCCAATTCTGATTCTGAATCTTTGATAAGCTGTTGATTATTCGCTACAAATTTATTCTCACGCTTCCGCATGTCAAGATTAAAATTGGCCAAACTGTACAATTTGATGTTATTAAACAGTTGCTCTATAACATTCACTTGAACAGTATCAGTAAATTCTGGAAGAGTTATAAAGCCAATTGTTACAACATTGTCATTATTTTGTAATTCGTCAATTTCTTGCTCTATCGCCTTCATTTGCTTTCGTATAGCGTCCAATGATTTTCTTACATTCTCACGCTCCGATACAACTTGAATCATGTCTTCTGGAATGTCTAGTTGTTCTGACGAACTATGAAAAAACGAATTCAAACGGCGCAGACTTGCTACGAGTTGCTCATTTTGCCGTTTGTAAACATCAAGCATCATTTTTTTGCTCATCAACATGTCTTTGAATCGTTCGCTATCGTTCTTCTTTAACTCAAGAAGGAGATCTCTAGTTTGAAAGTCAAATGTAAGATGAATTGCATCATCCTTTAACTCGATAAAGTTATACGGAACTGCAACATAGTAGTTGTCTTGCTCAATGTTCTGGCCATCAAGCACAATTGTAAATGAGCATCCATCAATGGTTGCTGATAAGGTTATTTCTTTCCTTTCAGCTTTGTTATAGAGGGCTCGCTCAAAGTTATCAATGCGCAGTTCGGCCAGTTCGTCCACGTCGAACACGAACATCGGTTTCATTGAGGCAAAGATGTTCTTACGATTTGAGACGCTGGACAAAGTGTTCAAGTTACCCTTCATCAGTTGGAGGGCTTTGAGCACGGTTGATTTACCGGCATTGTTGCGTCCGACGAAGATGTTGATATCACCGAGATCCATCTCGGGAAAGTTTTTGAAACGACGGAAGTTTTTGAATCCTACTTTCTGTATCATGATGCTATCTGTTTTTTGCGTTTTTTATTTTGAGCGCGAAGGAAAAACCAAACAGTGCAAACGTGCTGCACTATTTATAAATCGCTTTAATTTTATCAATTTTTTCTTTAATTTGGTTCCTCAATTCTACCGGAGCTAGCACTTCTATATCGCTCCCAAACTGGAGGATGAGGGCTTCCAGCTCCTTATTGGGAATCACTGAAATCTCGATGATCCGCTCATCTTCACTGATTATCGTCTGTGATGGATGAAGCGGTTTAGTCAACACGTATTGGAACCTGTTTTCGGAGAACTTCAGCCTCACCGGCTGAATGCTTGCTTTCCAGTCAATGGTAACGCCAATGATGTTGTCAAGCTTCTGCTGCATTATGCCGTCATTCTCTTCATAGGTTGCCCTTGAGACCTGGATGTCCACGATCCTGTCCAGCGCAAGATTTGATATGGCCCCATTCTTAGAGGTGTTCTTGCCGAAAAGGAACCAGCGGTTATTGTATTGCTTGATCAGGTATGGGTGTATCGTCCATGTGAACGTGTGGTTACCGTAAGTCTGATAAGTGATTTCCAACACCTGCTTGTAGAGGATGGCATTAAACAGGCGGTCAATATGCTCCACGCCCTTGAGGGCCGGGACTTGCTCGAAATCAAGTATGGTCGTCGCTGAATCCCTGAATCCACTCTGAAGCTTCACCAGCAGATCGTCGATCCATTCAAAGCATGGCATGCCCCTGAATCGCTCCAACAACCTGACGGCCTCATTCAACTTATTGACGTCGTCATCGGACAAGAGCGTTTTATTGATAGTGAAATCAGGATCTGAATAGCGATACCACACCTGATGGCCGTCCCTATGACGCTCCAGAGGGATGCTCCATCCAGCCTCACTCTCCATGAAATCTATATCATTGAGAATCGTCCGCCGACTGCACCCTTTATCACTGCCACAGTATTTAATGAACGCATCAGCACAAGCATCTATAAGGTCATCGATATAATACTTCTTGTGCCTGTTCCGGAAGCAGCGATCAAGCGTCTGATAACGAATCATTGGATATTTAGTGACTGCCATAACTAAATCGCTTCAATTATCTTTTTTCTCTCAAAACGGACCAATTCGGCCAATTCCACATCGAGCAGTGCCGCTATCTTCATGAAAGTCTCCATCGGAGGTTGGCATGCATTAGTGCACCACTTCGAGACGGTGGTGGGAGCGCAGCCCAGTTGTTCGGCTAGCCACTTGTTGGTTCGCTTCTTCTCGGCGAGAACCACTTTAATACGGTTAATGTCGTTGTCCATAGGGTTATGCTTAATGATATGGACACAAAGATAATACTTTTCCAGCAAATAACCCAAAATATCTATAAAATATGATGAATACCTCATCAATATAGCATTTTCCCCACTTTATTGCCATCCACAGAAACGCGCCCTGAAATCGAAAAAATGGCGCTGATATCGGCTGGTGCGCTTATAGGTGCATGAAACGTGAAAAACGCGCGCGATTTCCACGTAGAACCTTATTCTTAAGATTGAAATAAAACGCGCGCCTTGTTCATGACGTGCCAAGGGTGAATACAATTAAGAAAATGGCGATCAGAGCTAATGGTCGCACGATAATTAATTATGGATGAAATGTTTAACTTATTACAAGCCATGTTCTCGACGATAGCGGATACATGGCATGGGTCGAAGTGGGACGTGCGCTCGCTCATCAAGGCTCAAGATGAAAAAAGTATTAGTAGCGCAACATCGGTGAATGGGAACGACAGCGATCCATACGCCGGTGACATAGACAAACTCCAGAATGCCTTGTTCAACGGGCATCCCATGGAAAACGGAACCTGCATCGATATTAGCTTGCAGGAAATTCTACAGATAATCCCCAAAAGACGAAGACGTGTTGATAGTTATCGGGGATTAGCGAGTAGGCTCAACAAAATGGGTGTTACTCTAATCATTAAATCACAGAAATCAAAATGATCTGGAATTGTAGAACCGGTGAGACGTACCCTAACCGGAAAGAGGCAAAGATGCGACTTGGGGGGCTTGGTGCCTTTAACGCATCGATGAGAAGAGGAGAATTGCTATTCGTTGATAACGGCAGTTCGATTGATAACACTTTAAATCAGAAGCTATCTTATGGAAAAGAAGAAAAAAAAGTTTAAAGCGTATGTTTACATGCTGATACCGAATTGCGATGAGGCAAGGGCTAACGGTGATGACAAAAAGGTGTATATTGGACAAACCGATGATATCAAAAAGCGACAGGCGGACTGGCGAGACCTCTATACCCCTTATGCCGGAGAAAAGATCAATCGTGCTCGTGAGAAATATGGCTGGCAGAACTGGAAACTTGTGATACTCGAGGAGAGAGAATATGTAAATGAGTCAACACGGGATAAGAAGCTTGACGATCTCGAGACAAAATGGATTAAACACTTCAATTCAGTGGAAGAAGGGTTCAATACGTCATACGGACGAGGAATGAAAGGGATTCATCACACCGAGGAGGCCAGACGCAAGATGTCATTGGCAAAGCTTGGCGTTAAGAGGAGCGAAGCTGCACGAAAGGCCATTTCTGATGGCATGAGAAAAGCCAGAAGGAAAAGGGAACGAGAGCAACGCAAACTGCAAGCCTTAGGTGCAGCTGCTTAACAAGAATCGTGGTCATTCAGGGAGAGGTGGCACTAAAACCATCTTTCTCTGAACTACCACATAAAACTAAATACCATACCACACATGCAAAGTAAAATCATGTATCTGCCGAGCGGAGCAGAATACAACAACAGAAAAGAGGCCAAACTGAAGATGGGTCACTCCCGCTTCAACAAGGCCTTGAAAGACGGTCTGATGCTGTTTATCAAGGACAGCGACCAATAACCAATAAAATTTTCATATGCCGACTATGGAAGTAAAATACAATTTCAAATTTAGAGTAAATGTAAGCAATGACTATTATGTAAAGAAAACTGACGCATCGGCCTGTCTGAGCAAAGATGGGGCAAAGTCTATCGGGAAAGTGAAGATGGCGTTCAGAGAGCAGGATGTAACGGTTGACGAGTTTCTACAGTATGCTCTCAACGGATATGCCTTCTGTAACCTTTTCCATTTTGACACGAACCAGTCATATTGGTTTGAGACGGGAAACGGGCAGAGATACCAGACCACTCCCCTCTATAAGAACGGGAAAAACAAAGGATGCATGAGGATTGAGTTTAAGAGCGACCGTTTCTTCATTGGGGCTCAGACGGTATTTGTGGACATTGATTTGACGAGGTTTGAGTTGATTCCTGAATACCTTGCATGCCTGACGTATAAGCCCACCTGTGTCTATATGTCCTACTCCGACAAACTTGAAAAGGACAAGGTGACATCAAGGCGTTTCAGGATGGTGTATGTGTTCGACAGGATAATGGGCAAGGATGATCTGAACGTTATCTCCCAAACTATCACGGACAGCATCATCAGGGATACGGGAGAGCCAATGAAGGATGACTGTGGGACGAGAGTAAGTCAGTATTTCAATGGGGTTTATGGCAATGAGGAGTGTTATGTCTCTGATTGTATCTACTCCAGGCTTGATTTCCCCGATAGTTTGCCTGAGGTTGAAGTTGTAATGCCGGAAAAACCAACCAAAGAAAAGAAACCTGAAGTGGAATTTGACTCTCAGCTGTTACACGATATGGGAACGATGGATTACGAGACCTTCATGCATTACTACTCCTGGAAATACCGTTACATCTACAAGACGCAGAAGGATGAGTGGATTGATGGGCTTTACCAGTTGACGGATGACAGTTACATTCAGCTCTGGTGGGTAAGGGAACGGATAACTGACGGACACCACAGAAGACGAACATTATCCAAATTCGCCTGCCTGAGAAGATTGATGAAGCCTGACATTGACCCTGACACCCTTCTGTTCAATATGTATGTGGACCTTCACCGTTTCATAGACAACAGCGACGGGATCATAACGATAGAGACTTTGAAGAGAAGGGTCAAGAGCGTTGTGAAGATGAGTCAAGAGGAGTTGATGAAATACTGTGATTATGAGATTGGCTATTGGAAAGAACACAGGCCAAAGTTCATCTATCATCCGTCAGTATGTTATAAAACGCAATGGATGACGGGAAGGATCACAACGTCCATCAGATACAGTGAAATCGATGGGAAGTATGATCGAACAAGGTCAGTGAGGGAGAATGCTGAGGCTCTAGATATCCCAGTGAGAAGCCTTTATCGTTACTGTCAAGATAGGGGCATCGACACTAATCCAGGCAAAGGAATGACTTACGCCCAGCAGAGAGAGGCCAACAGAGAAGCCAGGTTAGAAAAGAAAGCCCGATTCATGATACTTTACGATCCATCACTATCTCTCGGCCAAAACAGGGAGAAGATGATGAAGGAAGGGTTGAAACTGTCTAAAAACACTATCCGTAAATGGAGTAAAGGATATGTTAGATATGACCAACTGTTGCAACCCGAACCTCAAGCAACGATGGATAATGCTTTCAGTTGGGAATCTCAGAATACATATGAACCGACCTTTAATTCTGGCCAGACCGGAAATACAGGTTTTGGAGTATATGATGACCAATGGAAAGACTGGTATTCGTATAATGGCATGAACTTATGATACAGACCGGCAGGATATTCCTCAAAGATATCCTGCCGAGTCTTTTTCTTTTCCTCAAAATGCATGAGTAGTTATTTGATATAACTACTACTATTATAGCAGAATGGCAAAAACACACAGATTTTGAACACTTTTTGATGGAAATCACGACCCTATATATTATAGTAGAATGGCAAAAGCACACACTTTTTGACCAATTCCCAACCCCTATATATTATAGCAGATTGGCAGAAACACACAGATTTTGAACACCCTTAAAGAGCAGTGAAAACCCGGTATTCCAAAAACTAAGGCCATCGAGTTTGTTGTATCACTCTTCCCGACCTGGACCAGTGCAGAAGAAGAGGTAACACATGCAGCAGGATGGGCCTACACTCACAATCCTTTCGGCTGTGACAGGGTGAAGTTCAAGTCACATAAATGATGCTTTATTACAAAGACCGCCAACACTAAAATACTGGGTAGGCTGTTTTTGTCCTTTTTATGTATGCTATTGAATGCGACCAAGAAACAGAATGGGTTCTAGGCAAATGTGATGTCAAAACAGATATGCATAAATGGGCTTTTTAATATCCCGTCCTTTCTATATGCATGTCGTTCTAAGAGTTGTTATGTTTGCTACACATTCACGCAAACTTAACTTATTCAAGGCTTCACAACGTCCAATGAATTATATATTCAAATCTATGCCCTTTCAATAATGGATAAACCTTTTCAAACTCAAAACCTTCATATGTACAGTTGCGCTATTAATTCCAACTGCATTTTTGCAGAAATCGGACAGTTATATCATTCTTCAGAATGGCTTGTTTCGGATTGTTGTTCCAACCAAGTCTTTGACACACCTTCATAATCGGCAGTACCATCATTCAACCAGTTAATAATGAATTCAGGGTTATTGCTGTTAGGTCTAGGTTTCGCATCGTTCATTCTTGCTACAATAGGTGTTCTCACACAGTCACCCATTATTATAACATGTTGCTGTGGTAAGATTGGCAATTGACCAAGAATCTCAGAGTTTGCAGAAGAAACAAGCTTCCTAATGTAGCTTTGGTCATCAGGATTCTGTATTCGGTGAACAATAAAACTGTTACATTGAGAAAGAACGGTTTTTGAAAGCTCAGAAGGTCGTTGGCTAGATACCACTAGTGACAAGCCATACTTTCTTCCTTCTCGCGCTATCCGCTCAAACACCTTCTTTGAGATAGACTCCCTATCCTTACGATTCACCTCTGGGATATAGTTCTGCGCTTCCTCCAAGGCAATAACCACAGGAATACTGCCTCGTTTCTCCTTCTTAAATTGAGACAAGAATTCAAGTATCATTCTACCAATTAATCCCGTGATAGTTTCCAGCACTTGGAATGGCAGTAATGACATGTCAATAATAGTTATCTGATTTCGCTGGGCCTCTCCATCTCCAACCGCAGCTTTGAAGTATTCATTAAAAGCAGTTCCATCATACTTTGTCTTATTATACACAGAACAGTAATCACCCAACACAAATGCCAAGAATTGAATCAAGGCTTCGTTAATTTCTTCTTGATCGTTCAGCATCAATGGCTCAGCCAGGCGTATATCATCTACAAATGATTGCATCCTTAGTTTTAATGTGGACACATATTCATTTATCTTATCTTGCGAAACCGATGTCTCTTGAATTGCGGAATCAAAACAGGAAGACATCATTTCTTTAAAATTGAAATAAATAGGGAAATCTATATTTCTATTTTCAGAAGTCACAGCATCAACAATTTGGGCACGATATAAATCCAACTGTTCTTGAATCACATCCAGAGCTCCAGCAAGTACAGCAACATCTGGATTACCTTGCACATTCCCCCGACTATTCAAGGAGAGTTTTGATTTTTCTCTTTGAATTGTTTGTAGGGCGTTACATATTTGTGTTAAATCAAAATCAATGTTGCCTTCATCTAAAAGAGTTTTGAAACTGTTATATATCAATTCCGACTCATTATAAATAGCCAAATTCGTTGTCCAATCTTGCTTCTCAATAGTGATTACATAATTTAAAAGTTTATTTAGATGTATCTTTGAAAGATGTCTCTTTACATCCGTATCGGTCTTACTTTTGGCAAGCGCTAGTGCTCTCTTTAATATCGGTGCCTGGGTTCCAGTAGTTGGCTCAAACAAATAATCCATATCATCGAAATTCATAAACCAATATGGTACTTTTAGTCCATCTTCGTTGATATAGAAAGGATTTACCTTGTGCTTGTCATCAATATTAAAAGCATCTTTATACTCACCGTTTGTGTCGAATATCACTACGTGGGCACTTTGCAGTTTATCCCCATTATAGTCAAACTGAAACAAACTCTGCAAAATAGATGTTAAGGTGCATGATTTGCCAGACCCTGTATTACCCAAGATGGCAGCATGTTTTCCAAACATTCTGTCAGGGTTGATTTTCACTTGATAATCTGGGAAAGAAGGAGATGTTCCAATAGGAAGGTAGAAATCTTCCTTGAAATCTATTTCATATCCTTTCTGTTTTTGGTCGAAGATGATATCCAAGTCTTCACGCGTCACATACCATACGGGGTTGTCCAATATAGGATAGTTATATACACCCTGAATGTATCGTCCGCTTTCAATAGTACCAATCATGGTGGCAGACAGATAACGGCTAGATTCCGTCAGAAAGATAGCCCCTCGTGCTTTAGTTAGGTCAGTCTCTTCTCGATTCATTACCCTGTCCACTAAAGCCACAATCCGGTCTGCACCAACAGGAATAATGATATATGAGTTAATTCTCGCTACGGGATAAATTTCCTCATAACCACTCTTGTAAAGACTCTTCAAATCGTCATCCAAACGGACAAATACCGACAGGCTGTCCACTGTGACGATATGTCCAATATTTCGTTCATTTGTCATCGCCGTCAATTTTTGAAGTGAGCAAGTTGTTTAGCGTAGCGGCCACCTTATCATCCGATGATGTATTCATAAAGTCTGGCATTAACTCATCGGCCAATGTCAAGAAATCGCCCAAATAGTCACCTTCAATAATGATTATACGCGGGTCATTTAATTCCCGCAATCTTTTAATCTCCATTGACTTCTCACATCCATAATAATCCACGATAATCAGTGTAAAGGATGGATTGGACAATGCTTGATAGATAATATCGTTGAAGTGTTCATCACAAAATGAATATCCCACAGTAAAGAGCACTGACTGGGGCTGCGAAATACAATACGCCAAGTGTCGGAATAGCTCGGAATACGGTAAATCCAAAGTATATGATTTTTTCACCGCAGTCGGATAAATCATCAGATTACCATACCCAAATTCATCCGTATTGTCATCTGCCTTTCTCTTAATCAGTTCTATTGGCATTTCTTCAATTCCATACACATTATTTGGCGTACGCATGTGGTCGCTGACCCAACTAATTGAGCCATGCAACTTGAAATACCTCACCACCTTCTCAATCCTCTGAACTTTGCCAGCTGTTGTCGTGCCTGGATAAAAAATGTCGTAGTTAAAGGTCTCTGGCTTGAAATATCGGTGATGGAAGCCAGAAAAACCATCTATATACTTAATACCTAAATTATCAAAAGCATATTCAAAAGCGAGATCGTAATTAGACGTAAAGATGTTGGCTCGTTGCAAGTTCAAGGGGCGTTGCATCAACGATTTCAGGAATTTTTCATGAAACAGATACTTGTTTCGATTAAACTCTTCCTCAAACCCTTTGTCCTTAATTCTCTTCAAATCCTTTGCACTGGTTGTCCGTTCATGCACATCACAAATCCCGAATAATGACTTTTTAAGACTTTTGATCAGATTTTGGAGTCTTCTAGTTTCTGTATCGTTTTTTTCGGCCTCTCGTTGAAACAGCATTGCCGTCAAATAATTAAGCAGTAGTTCAAACGAAAGAAGAATTTCATCATAATGCTTACCATTAGCATCTTCTTCCTCTTTATAGTTTCTGATGTATGTCCCATCGCTGATTAGTTTCCAGTTGCGGGCATCCTCAAACTTTTTGTCCGTCTCTGGTGAGTATTGGTCAAAGAGCGGCTTTTGAAGAGTTTGAATACATTTCTTAAAATCTTCCTTCAGTTCATCATCATGGGATTCTTCAATATCCTTTTCGACCTGTAGTGGAATATTCTGGATACTGGCTGCTCCAAGATGTATAGAGGAACCCGTTCCAAATAAAAAATTCACATGGTCAAGTTGTAGATAGTTCTTTATGCGTTCACGGACCTGTGACACCAACTTCTTTTTTTCTTCTGTAGTGGCCTCGGTTATGTCATCTGCAGGTTTAAAACATGACCATTCTAAAGCCTTGTCGGTATTTCCAACATAAACATGGTTCTTTCTAATCTTAAATTCTCCCATTCTAGTAATGTGTTATAATTACTTCAACAATATAAATATCTTTAATGAAAAGAATATAATCGCTCTTTATTTGCAAAGATAAGCACGAATTTTGAAATCGCCAAATTATATGTTGAATTCAATCTTTCAGAGTACAATTAGTATTTGAATAGAGGTTTAGCAAGATCGTAGCATTATTCTATATGTGAAATAATTTTCTTTGTGCCTCAAAAAACATGATGGCATTGTGACGATAGAGAGAATGAATCCCCATATTCCCACCCCTTCTCATTCTTACATTAAACCCTTATATGTAAGAGAATCAGACAACATTATTTATTAACAATTTAAACTAACATTTACAAACAAAACAGAGAGAAGACAATGATTAATTTACCAAGAATCGTCATGGCCTTGTTTGGAATTTCTGCTGTATTGGACATCGCAGAGAAGATCCACAACTGGGGCCGTGACAAGAAGAATGAGAAAGAAGAGAAGAGAACAAGATGAACCGTCACGGGTGTAGCTGCAAAGAAATCAAAAGCAGGAAACGCTATTGACGGTATTGTGATCGTATGCGAGACTATTGCTACGATACTCAAGAATTCAAAGAAACTGGTGAAGATACTCGAGAAAATGAGAGCACCACCAAAGTAATTAACCATTTAACTAACAACAGAACAAATGGAACAAACAACAATCATTCCGCCATCCTACCTCCCAATGGTAGTCGAAGCGGAGCAAACAACAAACATCGGGGAGACCATTATCGACGC
>ONOU01000046.1 GCA_900319525.1 uncultured Prevotellaceae bacterium
ATTTTGTTTTTTAGTTGTAAATGAGTAAATTTGCAGCCGATGAATGGGACAGAACACATTATTATCCAGGATCGGCTGACGGGAGTTAGCGCCTATGTCGGCTATCTGTGCCACGCCTATTGCCATCAGGGGGCATGCACATTTGAGTTTAATAACGGCACATATCGCATGACGGCTGGGGATTGCCTGCCAGCCTCGCCGACATGGGCATCATGCTTGCCGATGACACCATCAAGGCTATCGCAGACTCTACCGTCATCACTCCTGGCTGCTGCAAGCGCCTGACTCCCGACGAAATCGAGCAAATCCTCAGAGAATGCCGATAACCACCAGCAAATAAAGAAGCGGCCCCTGGCGAGGTCGCTTCTTTCACAGTTCTCTCAATGCCCTATTTACCTTGAAAGGTACTGCTTGACGTCGATGGCGGCACGGCAGCCGGCTGCGGCAGCGGCAATAGCCTGGCGGTAGTGCGGGTCGGCCACGTCGCCGGCGGCAAACACGCCCTCGACGTTGGTCGCTGTATTATGCCCCTTGAGCTTGATGTAGCCCTGTTCGTCAAGGTCGATCTGCCCGCCCAGGAACTCGGTGTTGGGACGGTGGCCGATGGCCAGGAAGAAACCGTCGATGGCGATGTCAAACAGTTCCTCCTTGTCGGTGCCCTTGAAGCGCACGAGGTGGGCGCCTTCCACGCCGTTCTCGCCATAGAGGCCCACGGTGTTGGTGTTGAACAGGATCTCGATCTTGTCGTTCTCCTGGACGCGCAGCTGCATAGCCTCGCTGGCACGCAGGTAGTCCTTGCGCACGATCAGATAGACCTTGTTGGCCAGGTGGCTCAGGTAGTCGGCTTCCTCACAGGCAGTGTCACCTCCACCCACGACGGCAACGACCTTCTTGCGGTAGAAAAAGCCGTCACAGGTTGCACAGGCCGATACGCCCTGCCCGGCATACTTCGTCTCGTCGGGCAGGCCCAGGTATTTGGCCGTGGCACCCGTGGCCACGATGATGGTGTCGGCTGTGAGTTGCTCACCGCCATCCAGAGTAACGAGAAAGGGGCGCTGGCTCATATCGATAGCCGTCACGAGGCCTGACTTCATTTTCGCTCCTAAGTTCACGGCCTGTTGGCGCATGTTGTCCATCAACTGGAAACCGTCGATGCCCTCGGGAAAACCCGGGAAGTTCTCGATGGTCGTCGTCTGAGTCAACTGGCCACCCACCTGCAAACCCTCGATGAGCAAGCAGTCGATAGCCGAGCGCACCAGGTAAATCGCAGCAGTGTATCCGGCAGGGCCGGATCCGATAATCAATGATTGGGTATGGTTCATTTGTTGTAAGTTGTAAGTTGTTGTGTGGATCGTTGCTGAGCCACGGTTTAATAAAACTACTTTAGCACTTCATCCAGGAAGTCGTAGAAAGTGGGATCCTCGCCTAATATAATGCGTGTTATTTTACCCTCGGGGGTTAATGAATACCGATAATAGTTTTTTCATTTTTGCTGTTGATAATCTATAAATGACGTTTTTGATGAAATTCGGGTGGTTTATTACCCTCCACCCGAATCTCCAATATGAACATCACTTGAATTTATGAAAAAACTTATTATTCATTTCCGAAGAGTTCGGCGAGTTTTTGAGCAAGGAACTCCCCACGGGCATATTCTCCCGACTCGATAACGGTGAGGGTTTCGGCATCAATAAGGAACATGGCCGGAATAGAACGCACCTTGTAAGCATCGGCAGCACCCATGCTGTCCAGGAAATTGGGCCATTGCAGTTGCTCCTGCTGGAGGGCCTTGCGCCATGCGGCCTCATTCTTGTCAATACTGATGCTCACCACTTCAAAGCCCTTGTCCTTGTAAAGTTCATACTGTTTCTTGACATTGGGAATCTCCTTGCGGCAGGGTCCACACCACGATGCCCAGAAGTCGATAAGCAACAACTTTTTGCCCTGTGCCAGGTCTTCAAGTGTCAGTTCCTTGCCGTCATCGCCTTTTACGGTCAATTGCTTGGCTTTCTGGCCAGTATCACCGGCTGGCATGATCTCGTCAATCATCTTCTTGCCGTACCAGCTCTGCTGTGCCTCGGGCGATAGAGATTCATAGAGAGGCTTATCATTGGCTGAAAAATAGGTCCACAGATAGATGGCCATCATCGGGCCCCAATAAGTATCCTTGTTCTCATCGACGATGCCCTTGTAGGTCTCCTCTACCTTGGCAAAGAAATCCTTCTCAGCTTTATCGAAGGCCTTGTATTCCTCGGTCTCCATAATCTGTTTCTCTCGGGCACTGTCCTTAGCCATTCGGGCTTCGTTAACCTGTTGGATAATCTGGGCGTGCTGCTCGTGATAGTCATTGAAGAGCTTGTCGAGATCGGCGCGACGCTGCTTGTAAACATTGAACTTGTCGGTCAGCGGTGATCCCTTGACAGTGACGTCCCAAGTGTAATTGATTACTCCGTTCTGGTCGGGCTCACCCTTGGTGGCCTTGCCCTCAATAGTGATATCTCCCTTCTCGAGCATAAAGGTCTCGACACCATACGAGTCTTTGACCATGAGGTTGACACAAATGGGCATCGGCAGGCTGTCGCCAATCTCACCCTTGAAGGTAAATTTACCGCCATTGACTGAAGCCTCGGCAATAGGCGATTCATTGTCGTGACTCATAGGCACGAGTTGCACAATGGTGCCATCGTCAAGTCCGGCAACATTACCCTCGACCTTATACTGACGGGAATTACAACTGCACACGAGCATGCACAACAGGCATGCGAATAATACGTTCTTCATTACTCTATAATCATTTAACGTTCAACATTCTGGGTTACGGTACCATTGCCTGAATTAGTTACAGCACCCATGGGGAAGGGCATTACCCACATGTGACTGTTGGGCGAGAGCGAGTAGTTCTTGCCACCCTCGACCTTGGTCAAGGTGCGGGCATGAGTCGGCTCAAGGTTTAAGCGACGAGCGTCACAGAAAGGGATGATCGTCTGTACCAAGGCATCATCCTTGACCTTGACGATCAAGTCGATAGCGGCATCGGCACTGGCAGCGGTCAAGTCTTGGTAGAACTCGGGAAGGATGCGTTTCTGGCGCACCTTGTTGAGCACCTCCATCGCGCCAGCGACATTGCCCGTGCGGGCCAAGCACTCGGCTTGGATGAGATAGATCTCGGTTGTCGTCAAGCCGCCACGGTTATAGTAACCGCCCGTGTTGGGGTTGTAATAGGTGGCACCTGCCATGGTGCGGATTTTCCAGCGGCTCATGAAGTGGGCATCGCCCTGTTCAAAGCGGCTGCCGCGGTCTTCACGCATCTGCAGGTCATTGCCCGAGTAGGAACTATTACCATGACAAAAGATGTAGTTCTCCACATAGTCAAAGCCCATGGGCGAAGTGATCGTCTGATAGACGTCAGGGGCACTCAGTATGTCAGCATTGTCATTGTAGAACTGTACCCAGTCAAACAGTTGATTATTGCGTTTCAGCGCCTCATCGGCATTGGTCAGGGCTTCCTGGTAGTGGCCCATCTGCAGGTGGACGCGTGCGGCCAGCGCATAGGCGGTCGCCTTATCGGCATAGAGCACGTTCAATGCCTTTTCGGGCAGTGCAGGCAAAGCCTCGTTAATATCCTG
Organism: uncultured Prevotellaceae bacterium; assembly: GCA_900319525.1. Lineage (GTDB taxonomy): Bacteria > Bacteroidota > Bacteroidia > Bacteroidales > Muribaculaceae > Sodaliphilus. Next base: position 3,627 of record ONOU01000046.1, read on the forward strand.
AAGAATGAAATCATAGATTCCCTGGACCGAAGGCTGCGTGTAGGAAGCACCCACCTCGGCACTGGTAATCAGGGGCACACCGCCATCGGTAGCCGCTGTCGCTGCGTCATAGGTCTTGGAATAATAGTTCACGAGGGTGAAATACTTCATGGCCCTCAAGATCTTGGCCTGTGCTACAACTTGCCCCCGCTCGGCATCGGTGGCTTCGGTCGCTGTGGGCGCATTCTCGATAAGCAGGTTGGCGGTAGAGATACCGGCATATCCATTGTAATAGGTTGTCTCATCACTCTTGTTCATGGCAACGCGGTCAGCATCCTCATTCCAGAAGTAGTTGGCATTCCACAACTCATAATAGGACAGGTTGCCATCCGAGACATAGCGATCGTTGAGCAGGAGGATCGCCTGTGTCACATCTTCACGGCAGTTAGTGTACTCATCGGCAAGCATGACCGAGAAGTCGTTGAGCGTGGTGGGAATCTTCTGTCCCTTAGGCACATTGCTCAGATAATCATCACAACTGCACAAGCATGCAAGCAGCACCAGGCAGGATCCTAAAAGCAGTCTATTTATCTTAGTTTTCATATCTCTCAATATTATAGTTGTTAGTTGTTATTTTCCGGTTTTTTAGAAATCCAGATAGAGGCCGAAGACATAGTTGGGTGCATTGTAGCCACCCAACAGGTACTTGGCCGAGGTGCTCTTGGCAAACGTCACGGCATTCTCCACATTGAACTGGAGGCGCGCACGGCTCAGGCTGATGTTACGCAGCCAAGCGTTGGGGAGGTTGTAGGCCAGCGAGATATTAGCAAGGCGCAGATTGGTCGCGCTGATGACATTATTGTCGGCATAGCCGTAAATCGTGCGCGACGCATCGCTGAACAAGGGGTTCTCGCCAAAGATGGCTGCGGGTATGTCGGTCTTGACCTCATCACCAGGATGACGCCATCGGTTGGTTATATCCTTGTTGACTGCACCCAAAGAGGTCACATAACTCCACAGCGTGTAGTTATAAGCCGAGTTAAGCATGGGCAGGTCGGTATTGCGCATCTTGTGTCCACCCTGGAACAGCCACATACAAGACAAGTCAAACTGCTTGTAGCCCAGATTGAGGTGGAGCGATGCCATGTGCATTGGCTCGGTGCTGCCTGCATAGATGATAGCGGCCAAGTCCGAAGGATTAGAAGCCGTTGCATTACCCGAAGCATCCAGCACCTGAGGCAGACCGTCGGCGCTCAAGCCAGCCCACTTATAGGCATAGATGGCATTGTAAGGATTGCCCACGATGGGATAAGCATCGGGATAGTCAAGCTGGAGGAAATAAACCGGAGCCTCCACATTGACATAAACCACCTTATTATTGTTATAGCTGTAGGTTGCCGTAGCATCAAAACGGAAGTCGGCAGAACGGACAATCTGACCGTTCAAGGTAAGTTCCACACCACGGTTACGCATCTTGCCATTGTTAATGCTATAGGTCGTGTAACCGAAACCCTCGGTAGGCACGCCCATCGTGTTGGCCAGCAGGTCAGTACCCATCTTGTTGTAGAACTCAATGCTACCGTTCAGGCGATTGTTCAGCACTGCGAAGTCCAGACCGATGTTGGTCGTGGTGGTTTTCTCCCAACGCAGGGTGGGATTGGGACGGGTGTTCACCGAGCCATAAACACCGCCCACGTTGGCGTTATTGTAATAGCTTGCTGTCATATAGGGGGCTGCATCCTTGGCGATATTACCGGCAATACCATAAGATGCACGAAGCTTAAGACGGTCCACCCAGCTGACATGGAACCACGGTTCACGGTCGATGTTCCATCCGGCGCCAATGCTCCAAATGGGCTTGTTCTGGTACTTGGAGCCCGTTCCCCACAAGTTGGAGCGGTCCCAACGGATGCTTGCCGAGAGCATGTACTTGTTGTCATAGGTATAGGCTGCATTGGCAAAGAAGGACACGAAGCGGTTGTCGATATTACGCAGCGATGCGAAGTCTCTGGGGTTCAAGCCGTAGCCACCCATCAGGCCATAGGTATTATACAGCACATTCTGGTCAACCAGCGAGAAGGTGAGCATGTCGGGGTCATAATTATAGAGCGTGTTGTTGTCATAGTCGATGACCGTCTTGCGCACCTCATGACCCAGCAAGGCAACCAAATTGTGCTTGTCGGCAAAAGTATTCTCGTAATTCAACTGCTGACGGAAAGTGTAGGCCTTGGACGTCTGGTTAGAGCGGTAATAAATGTGACCCAGGGGCACATTCAGCGTTGCCTCGCCTGTACCATAGTCATCGCTGGCATACTGACCGACCAAATTACGGACATAATAACTGTCCTTGTCATAGAGCTGATGCGCCTTGTCGTAGGCATACTCATACTGGAACATCACATTGTACTTGAAGTTCATTGGCAGATCGATATCCAGCTTGGCGTAATTGCGGCTGATGAACTCATTAGTGGTGCGGATATTGCGGCCAATTTCATCAAGCGGGGTGATGTTGTAATCGGGAAGACCATAACCCATGAGAATTGCAAGGTCTGACGCTCCAAGTCGGGATTCCTGGGTGGAGGTAAAATTGGTGCCGTCGTCGTTGCGCAGGCGGTCATAAGGCATATAGGAGTAACCGGGGTTCATGGGATCATAGGTTTGCAGGTTACTCTTCTTGTAATAGGTATAAGTTCCGACGTTCAGCGTCAACCAGTCGGTAATATCCAGCTGGTCACGCAGGTCGATATCCCACGAATTGTCGTTGGTGAACTTGTCGTTCATCTTGTTGTTGCGGTAGGTGACAGCAGCACGGAAGTTATTGTTGTCACTTGCACGGCCCACGCTCAGGTGATACTGCTGGTAAAAGGCGTCACGCTTGGCATACTTGGCCACATCATCGAAGTAGCGGTAGCCCATCGATGCGAGCTGATTCAAACGGCTCTCCATTTCGCTTTGCGAGATGTTACCTGCATAGTAGTTGGCAATGGTCTGAATACCTTGTGAGGTATAGACCTTGTCGTCGATGATAGAGCGGGCATAGTCGGCAGCGCCATCGCCCTGCAGGTTGGGGTTAGTTGCGGCCCACTCGCGCTCCAGGTCGATGATGTCGGCGGCATCAGTCAAGCGGCTCTTGTTAAAGGAATAGGGATGCCAGGTCAACGATGTGTTAAAAGACACATTGGTGCGCTTGCCCTTGGCCTTCTTGGTCACAATGACAACGACACCATTGGCGGCACGGGCACCATAGATGCTGGCTGCAGCCGCATCCTTGAGAATGGTAATGCTCTCAATCTCATTGACATCGATATTGGGCACGTTTTCGTTTAGCCCACCCCACTCGTCATAGCGAGTCGATTCGACGGGGAAGCCATCGATCACATACAACGGGTTGGTCACACCATTCATCGTTGTCGTACCACGAATGAGATTGCTGTTGGTGTTGAAACCGGCGACCTCACCCTCAAGCAACTGGGACAAATTATCATAACGCTTGTTAATGAGATTGTCGGCAGTCACCTTGGCAAACGAACCCGTGGCTCTCTCCTTGGAAATCTGCTGATAACCCGTCACCACGACATCGTCCATCACATTGGCATTATCCTCAAGGATGAGGACACTGTTACTAGAAGCCGCTTTGCGCTCGACAGTCTTTTTGCCGATATAGGAATAGACGAGTGTGCTATTGGGATCCACACCCTCCAGCACATAGTTGCCGTCCATATCAGTCACCGTGCCGTTATCGGTACCCGAGACGCGCACAGTAACACCGATGAGCGGTTCACCGTCGGCATCCACCACCTGTCCCTTGACCGAGCGCTTGGAGACATCGGCCTCGGCACGGTTGGAGCTCTTGGATACCTGGATGAAACGGCCTTCAACAGTGCTGGTCAAAGGCAGACCCTTAATGAGTGCTTTGACCGCATCGGGAGCAGTGGCGTTAGTCACATCGGCTGTCACCTTGTAATCCTTGACAGCCTCGTAGGGATAATTGATCTTGTAATAACCTGATTGTTGCTCCACTTGCCTGAAAGCATTGGGCAACGGCGTCTGGTTGACCTTGAGAGTCACCTTCTGCCCTTGTGCAAGCACTGCCAGTGGCAGTATCAGCAGGCACAACAATGCGATGAGTTTTCTCTTGTCCATTTGTAATACAGATTTAGTTTAAGATTTAACTTATTCTGTTTCTAATACTAAGAAAAAATAAGCGGGGTACAAGACTCCGCTTCATATTCAAGATTTTAACATTTTTTAATTAATGATGACCATATTGCCATCCACCTCGGCATGGACAACGCCCAAAGCATTGAGGTTGGCAACGGCTTCACGCAGGCTCTTGCTTCGCTCGACAACGAAGTGCAATCGCAGCTGCATCTTGCTCCTATCATCAAACGATACGTTCACACCATACCATCTTGCCAATTCCTGCATGATTGAGAATAGCGATTCATTATCAAAATAGAAAAAACCTTCCTTCCATTGGGTGATGGGGTAAGTGTCCACGGCCTTAACCGCCAGTTGAGATCCTGTAAGTGCAGCCTGCTCTCCAGGTGACAATATCTGGGCCAAGTCTCCCGTTTTGACCTGCACACGTCCTGAAACGAGCGTAACAGACGCATCTTTGCGGGAATAGGCCCGCACATCAAACGAGGTGCCCAACACACGTGTCGACAAGTAATCGGTGTGCACAATGAATGGACGCTTGACATCCTTTTTTACCTCAAAATAGGCTTCGCCCTGGAGACGGACCTCGCGCGTATTGCCATTGAATCGGTCAGGGAACTCAAGGCGGCTCTCGGCATTGAGCCATACCTTGGTGCCGTCGGCAAGCGTTAGGTGATAATCTTGACCACGGGGAATGGACAAAGCCATCAATTGGGCCGACGTGGTGGCCGCTGTTGACTTGTCAAGTGCCATTTCTTCCTTGATGTGCCGAGCATGGCCATCGGCGGTAGTGATAGTCACCGCATCGATACTGTCAGGTACATGAACAGCAAATGAGTCGGCATTCACATTGACGGGCAAAGATTCCTGTAAACCAGACCAATAGCGATAACCGACAATCAATGTAATAACAGCAGCGATGCCCGCAGCCCAACGGGCAAAGGGAACCATCCTGTGCCATAACGGTTGCGAGACATGACTCGATGCATCTTCCTCTTCCATTACCAGCAAATCCAATCGCCGGCTAACGTCATGCCACGCAGCCTCGACATCGGGCGCACTGGCGTGCTCACGGTTCATGGCACTTTGCAACTCCCATTGTTCCAGCGGGGTCAGTGGCTCTTGTCCTTCAATATGCTTGTTGTCTTGTTCCATTTCGCTAATTCATACACGCTAAAAGCAATAGTGGTACAAACTTTAACATTTTTTTACCCAATGACACGCGCATTAGGGCAAAGGATCGCTGAACGATCTTCTTCACGCCATCGACGGAGATTCCCAACATGTCAGCGACGTCCTGGTTGCTCTTCTGCTCGTAAAACCGCAAATATAACACGCGTCTGACACGCTCGGGTTGGCGATTTAACTCCTCCTTGAGCGCCTCAATGCGAGCTTCATATTTTTCCCAGTCGGTATCGGTATAGTTTTCCAGCTCATGAATGACCTCATCCAGTAGCGGCACGTAACGGTTCTGGTGGCGCAGTTGGTCCAAACTGCGATTGCGTACGCTGGTAAATAGGTAGGACAACGCGGTATCCAGAGCAATTGTCTCGCGCAGTTTCCACACGTTGACAAACACGTCGCTCACCACATCGCGTGCCACATCCTCATCATGAACGATGTCAAGGGAATGATAATACAGCCGCTCAAAGTTTTGTTTGAACAGTTGCTCATATTCATGAACCGTCATGGACACACCCTTGGTCATCACTCTTATTATTAATCTATGTTCTAGCCACAAAAGTAATCATTTTTCGTCAAACTCTCACATCATATGAAAAAACAGTTACATAAAAAAACGTCTACGACAATACAAAAATATGTACCCCTATGATGTATTATGATGTATAAATGACAAACGATTGAAAAAAATAATAAATTTTGCAACCAAATAACCAAACGATTATGATGAAGAAGATTGCGACATTGTTGACGATGGTGACGGTGGCCATGATAGCCGTTGCCCAGATGGCTAATCCCGTCACGTTTACTTCCCAACTCAAGACCACCAACGGCTCCAGTGAGGGCGAAATCGTCTTTACAGGTAAAATCGACAAGGGCTGGCATGTGTATTCCACCAACCTGGGCGATGCAGGACCCACTGAGGCATCCATTACCTTCCACAAGAAGGACGGTGTGGAACCAGTGGGTAAACTTAAGGCTGTAGGCAAGGAGATCTCGCAGTTCGACGAGATGTTCGGCGCCAAACTTCGCTACTTTGAAAATAACGTGCAGTTCGTGCAGAAGGTGAAGTTCACCAAGCCCAACTATGATATTGATGCCGACCTGGAGTACGGCGCATGCAACGACCAGTCGTGCCTGCCGCCGTCGAGCGTAAGCCTCAAGAAGGCAGGCAAGTCACCTGCCGTTGACGGTGAGGCCGACAAGAACAAGGAGGAAGAGAACAAGGCAAAGGCTGAGGCCGAAGCCAAGGCCAAAGCCGACTCGCTCGCAGCCCTGGCAGCCGATAGTGCCGCGATGGGCGCTCCCGTCGATAGTGCGGCACTTGCAGCCCTCGACCATGATGCGCTGTGGAAACCCGTCGTGGGTGACATCCAAGCCATCGACGGCACCGCTGGTGGCAGCAGTAGCCGCTCGTTATGGTGGATCTTCCTGATGGGTCTGCTGGGCGGTCTGGTGGCATTGTTCACGCCGTGCGTGTGGCCCATCATCCCCATGACGGTGAGCTTCTTCCTCAAGCGTGCCAAGAATGATAAGAAAAAGGGCATCAAGGATGCTATCACCTATGGCATCTCGATTGTCGTCATCTACCTACTGTTAGGCCTAATTGTGACGGCGATCTTCGGTCCCAGTGCGCTGAACGCCCTCTCGACCAATGCCGTGTTCAACATCTTCCTGTGCCTGCTGCTGGTTGTATTCGCGCTGTCGTTCTTCGGCATGTTCGAGATCAAGCTGCCCAGCAAGTGGTCCAACGCCGTTGACAACAAGGCCAGCACCACCAGCGGCCTGCTGTCCATCTTCCTGATGGCCTTCACGCTCGTGCTGGTATCGTTCTCCTGCACGGGTCCCATCATTGGCTTCCTGCTCGTGGATTTTGCCACCAGCGGCAACTTCTGGGGTCCCGCCATCGGTATGCTGGGCTTCGCATTGGCACTGGCTCTGCCGTTCACGCTGTTTGCCCTCTTCCCCTCGTGGTTGAAGTCGGCACCCAAGTCGGGCGGCTGGATGAACATCCTCAAGGTGACCCTGGGCTTCATCGAACTGGCCTTTGCCTGCAAGTTCTTCTCGGTGGCCGACCTGGCCTACGGCTGGCACCTGATGGACCGCGAGGTGTTCTTGTGCCTGTGGATCGTCATCTTCGGTCTGCTGGGCCTATACCTCATCGGCAAACTCAAGTTCCAGAGCGACATCGTCATGCCTGGCGACGAGACCAAGCCCATGCCTGTGATCTGCATCATGGGCGGATTGATTTCGATAGCCTTCGCCATCTATATGATTCCGGGTCTGTGGGGTGCACCGTGCAAGGCCGTGAGCGCCTTTGCCCCGCCCATGAACACCCAGGACTTCAACCTCAACACCAAGGAGGTGCGCGCCGCCTATACCGACTATGAGCAGGGTATGGCCGCCGCTGCCGCAGCAGGCAAACCCGTATTCCTGGACTTCACGGGCTTTGGCTGCGTGAACTGCCGCAAGATGGAGGCTGCCGTGTGGACCGATCCCAGCGTGGCCGACAAGCTGAACAAGGACTATGTGCTCATCTCGCTCTTTGTCGATGACAAGCGCCCGTTGCCCGAGCCTATCGAGGTGACTGAGGCCACAGGAGAGAAGCGCACCCTGCGCACCATCGGCGACAAGTGGAGCTACCTACAGCGCTACAAGTTCGGCAGCAACACCCAGCCGTTCTACGTCTGCGTTGACCCGCAGGGCAATGCCTTGAGCGGCTCGTTCAGCTACAAGGAGGACGTTCCCGCCTTCCTCGACTTCCTGGACGGCGGCCTGACCAAATTCCGCCAATAAAACAAAAAGGAAAACAATAAGTACAACAAATACAATAATTTAATTATTTGTCATCGTTGTATTCATTGTTTTTCTTTCTAGATAGAGAGCAGATTATCGCGTTGATGAAGCGCGAGGTGGTTCCTGCCGTGGGTTGTACCGAGCCCATGGCAGTAGCCCTGTGTGTGAGCCGTGCAACCGAGGTACTAGAGTGCCGACCCGAAAAAATCACAGCCTTGTTGAGTGCCAATATCCTCAAGAACGCCATGGGTGTGGGCATTCCCGGCACAGGCATGGTCGGCCTGCCCATCGCTATTGCCCTAGGCGCTATCATCGGCAAGAGCGAGTACCAGCTCGAGGTCATCAAGGACGTATGCCCCGAGGCCATTGAGCAAGGCAAACAGTACATCGACGAGGGCCGTATCGACATCCAGTTGAAACAGGGTGAATGCGACAAACTCTATGTCGAGATCCTGTGCGAAGGCGACGGCCA
>ONOU01000007.1 GCA_900319525.1 uncultured Prevotellaceae bacterium
CTATGGCACCAACTACAGCGAGTGGCCCATCTTTACCTGGCGCATAGGTATCCAGGTTTACTACACCTACCATGGTGTCAAGACTGCCAGCGACATCGTTTACCTGGAGGTGTTCCCCAACCCCTATAGCGGTGTAGAGGAGATGAATGCCAACAAGACGGTAGCCAGTGTGCGCTATTACAACATGGCAGGTCAAGAGGTGGCACAGCCTCAGGGCCTGGCTATCAAGGTGACTACCTACAGCGATGGTACCAGCAGCACCGTCAAGGTGATGAAATAGCAGCTGCAGGGCACGTTCTGATAAGATGATTGTCAATTCATTATAAATCAAAATATTAGTATTCTTATGAAGAGATTCTTGTTTTTAACCGCATTGATAATTGCTTCGATGCAAGTGTTTGGTGCCAATGTGGACCTGGCTACGGCCAAGGCAAGTGCCCAGCAGTTTGCTGCAGCCAAGATGGCAGCCAGCGGCAAATTGATGGCTCCGTCGGCTATTGACCTCAACCTAGTCAAGTTGGAGATGAACTCCGACCAGCCCGGCACCGCCGTGTATTACATCTTCAACACCGCCGACCATTTCATCATCGTCTCGGGTGATGACCGTGCCCGCACGGTACTCGCCTATGGCGATCGCCCCATGAAAGATGTCAACAGCATGCCTGCCAACATGAAGTATTGGCTCGGTGTCTACAAGCAGGAGTTGGAGTATCTGCAGGCTCATCCCGAGATTGCCGCCGATCAGTCGCTCAATGCCGTTCCCACGAGGGGTGTCAGCGTCGAGCCGCTGCTCACGGCCATGTGGGATCAGCAGGAGCCTTATTACAACCACTGCCCGGTGTATAACGGCCAGTTGTGTGTGACGGGCTGCCCCGCCACCTCGTTGGCGATGGTGTTCTACTACTGGAAATTCCCCGTGGGCCCTGTGCCCGCTGTGAATGGCTATAACAACTATAGCTACGGTTTCCAGGTTGAAGCTTTGCCCGGAACGACCTTTGACTGGGAGAACATGATCGACGATTACAGGTCTGGTTATACCGAGGCCCAAGCCGATGCAGTGGCATGGCTGATGCGCTACATCGGTCAGGAAGAGCAGATGGACTACACGCCCACGGGCAGCGGCGCCTATGGCAGCGACATCCTGCGTGCCGTCAAGTTCTTCGGCTATAACAGCGAGACGGCTGAGATCTATTACAAATACTCCTATGTCGACGGCTATGACGCAACAGACGACACCTATCATATCAACTGGGGCTGGAGTGGCGATTATAACTGCTACTGCGCGCTAAATGCCTTCAGTGACGGTGAGTACAACTTTACCGAAGACCAGCAGATGGTCATCGGTATCCAGCCGCCCTATCTGGGTCCGACGATTACCACCAGCGCCCTGAACATGGCCATCGAGTCCTATGCCGAGAAGTCGGCCACTCAGGTGCTCTCGGTCTTTGGCTACTATCTGGACCATGACGTGACCGTTACCCTCGACGACCCCAATGGCGTTTACTCGATTGACGTTAATCATATCGCCTTGAGCGAGGTCGAGAGCGGCAAGGACATCACCATCACCTATGCTCCTCAGGAGGTGGGTTCCCACAATGCCACCATCACCCTGAGCAGCGAGAATGCCGAGGACGTAGTGGTCAGCATCGTGGGCACGTCGTTGTTTGAGACACACGATCCCATCATGTTTGAGGCCAACGAGGACTTCATCAAGCTCACCGAGTTCCGTGCCGACTGGACCGACGAGACTCCAGCCAAGAACGTTGAAAGTTACACACTTGAGGTGGCTACTAAGCCCATAACTGCTTTGCTGGGAGAAACTGACTGGAGCGATTTGACTTACAGTAGTTATAGTGTGATTTCTCACTGGCAGGATTACTTCCCTGAGGGTTGGACTTATGATGGCCGTCAGCTGTTCACCGGCAACGGTTACCTCCAACTGGGTTCCGGCGGTGGCATCATCACGCCGCAGTATGACCTGACGGGATATGAGAAGGTGACTGTAGTGGTGCATGGTTCGGGTTACAACACATGGCGCCCAGCTGGTTTGACAGTATCAACTAGCCTTCAGTCAGAACACGTGGACATGCAGCCTGGTGATTTCGTCGACTATGTCTTCGTGCTGGATTGCACCGAGAGCGAGCAGATTACCATCCGGGGTGACTATTATCCCAACGATTATGGCTGGATCGAGAGCATTCAGATTTATGCCGGCGATGCCAGCGAGCCCTCAAATCTCAGGGCCATCAACGAGGAAGGCGATGCCACCTACCGCCTCATCACCGGTATCACCCCCGACAAGTTCTACACCGTTAAGAACCTGACTGCCGGTGGCACCTTCTTCTTCCGTGTGAAGGCCCATTACACCGATGACACCTGGAGTCCTTGGAGCAAGGCCAAGACCGTTGTTCTCGCTGGAGAAGGCCACGGCTACTCAATCGGCGACGTGGACCATGATGGCAATGTGAACATCAGCGACGTGACAGCTCTGATTGACTGCCTGTTGGGTAGCCAGGAAGACGCATGTCTCATCTGTGCAGATGTCGATCTTGACGGCAAAGTAACGATTACTGATGTCACCGAATTGATTGATATGCTTCTTGCTGGGGGCAATTAAGGCTATCATTCTTATCGGGACGCGATTTCAGGGTTTGGGCATTCATGTGCCCGAACCCTGTTTTTCTTTAAGTGTTCATGCCCGTTGCTGCAATGGTATGATAGCTCAGCGGGGGTATGTATGCGTATTTTGCCTTTTGATTTGCATAGGCGGTTGATTTTGTGTATCTTTGGGCGCACATTTCATCGATTAACGATACTAACCCTTACATACTAATTTTTAACCGGTATTATTTATGAGAAGATTACTGATTCTTATCGCCCTCTTGTCAGCGGCGATGCAGGTAATGGCTGCCGACGTTAGCGTGTCGTCAGCGCAGTCGATGGCGCAGCGTTTCCTGGTGAACCGTTCAAGCAAGGGCAGCTTCAATGCTGCCACTCCCACCGTCAAGTGGATCCATCAGGAGATGAACTCCAACCGCGCCAACAAGGCTGCTTATTATGTGGTGAACACCGACCGCGGCTTTGTCGTTGTTGCTGGTGACGACCGCGCCCAGGAAATCCTTGCCTATGGTGACGGTTCGTTGAAGGACATGAGCAGCCTGCCCGAGAACATGAAGTTCTGGCTGGATACCTACAAGCAGCAGATGGAGTACCTCCAGGCCCACCCTGGGCTGGAAGTGGAAAAACCCTCTCTCAAGGGTAACCGCACCGAGAGCATCGAACCGATGCTCGTTGCCAAATGGGACCAGGGCTATCCCTACTACAACCAATGCCCCATGGACGGTGACCGTCGCGGCTTGACGGGCTGCGCTACCACATCGCTGGCACAGGTGTTCTACAAGTGGCAGTATCCCACACAGCCCACCCCCGAGGTGCCTGGTTACACCACCCGTACCCGCCATTTCGAACTCTCGACATTGCCTCCCATTACCTTTGACTGGGCCAATATGCTGCCGGTGTACAATTATAGTGCAAACGATGCTCAGAAGAATGCCGTTGCCTGGCTCATGCGTTACATCGGTCAGGCCGAGCAGATGGATTACACCAACGAGGGCAGCGAGGCCTGGGAGGACGACATCCTCAGGGCTTGCCACTTGTTTGGCTATGTGGATGCCCGTGTCGAGTACAAGGCCACCCTTAACTTTGACACCAATGGCGAAAACATGCTCATCAATGACGCCGACTGGAGTGTGATGCTGCAGGATGAGCTCGCCGCCGGCCGCCCCGTGGTCTATTGCGCTTATAGCTACAGCAGTGCCTATAACTCGTTCTATGGCCATGCCTTCAATGTCGATGGCTATGATGTATCCAGTGGCATGTACTCCATCAACTGGGGCTGGAGCGGCACCGGTAACGGCTACTTTGCCCTGCGTGCCTTCAACAATCAGGGCTACAGTTACAGCCTGGGCGAGTTGATGGTCATGGGTATTGAGCCTCCTGCTCCTATCGAGGCCTATGATCCCGTGATGCAGCCCGTTGACAGCACTTACATCACCTTGACCTCGTTCCGTGCCAACTGGACCGATGAAACCCCTGCCGAGAACGTCACCAGCTACACGCTCGAAGTGAATACCGATGATGGCAGCGAGCCTGGCGTGTATGAGAAAGTCTTTACCGAGACCTTCGGTTACTGCACGAGCAATGGTGACCGTCCAATCTCCAGACTTGACAGTTATTGCGACAACAAGGGCTGGACAGGAAGCAATGCCTATGAGGCTCGCGGCGGCATCCGCCTGGGCGGTGGCGGCAATGTCGGCACCCTCACCACGCCTGCCCTCGACATGGCCCAGAGCGGCGGCAAGATGACCGTCATGCTCACCATGCGTCCCCACACGACGGCCGATACTGATATTCCCGTTACCGTTTCATGTGGTAGCAGCGTGCAAAGCGTTGTTGTCAATGCCGATCAAATCTATACATTTGTGCTGAACTGTGAAGCTGATGCTAATCAGAAGGTGACCATCACCGGTGGCGACGGCTCCAATACCAAGCGTGTTGTTGTTACCCAGGTGGACATCTACAGTGCTACAGCCGATGCCGCCAAGATGATGTTCACGCTCCCCGTCGAGGATGGTGACGAGAATAGCCGAGTGATTACCGATATCACCGACAAGTTCTACACCGTTAACGGCTTGGCCGAGGGTGGTACGTTCACCTATAGGGTGAAGGCCTACTATGTAAACGGCACCCAGAGCGCTTGGAGCAACATCGAGACCGTTACCCTGGTGGACAACGGCTCAGCACCTCATGAGTTTGAAGTGGGCGACGTGAACCACGATGGCTACATCAATATTGGCGACGTGACTACACTCATCGACTACCTGTTAGGCAATCCTGACGGCGTGTGCACGACTTGTGCCGACATCAACGGTGACACCAATATCAACATTGCAGATGTCACTGACCTGATTGACCGATTGCTTGCCGGTGAATAATTGATACAGGACTGAACACACAGGCAATAGTTTACTTAAATGGGCACCCGCACACTAAAGCGGATGCCCATTTATCATAATCCAAAGAATCCAAATAATAAGGCTGAGTATCCGAATGGTAAGGTTGTATTTGCTGTTTGGAAAAAAAAGTGTAATTTTGCCGGTTGAAAATTGACAACTTCAATATCATTATCAAACAATAACAAGAACATCAGAATTATGCCTAAGATTTCACAACGCAGTGTTGACATGCCCGCTTCACCCATCCGCAAGCTGGCTCCCTTTGCCGCCGATGCCAAAAAACGCGGTATCAAAGTGTATCACCTCAACATCGGTCAGCCCGACTTGCCCACCCCCGAGGAAGGCCTGGAGGCTCTCAAGCATGTTGACCGCAAGGTGCTGGAGTATTCGCCCTCACAGGGTTATCCCCACTACCTGGAGAAGCTGGTAGGCTACTACAAGCGCTATGACATCGACCTGAGCGTTGACGATATCATTGTTACCTGCGGTGGCAGCGAGGCCGTGCAGATGGCCTTCATGGTATGCCTCAACCCTGGTGACGAAATCATTATCCCCGAGCCCGCTTATGCCAACTATATGGGCTTTGCCTGCGAGACCGGCGCTAAGGTTCGCACCATCACCACCCACATCGAGGACGGCTTTGCACTGCCCCCCGTCGAGGAGTTTGAGAAGGTCATCAACGAGCGCACCCGCGCCATCATGATCTGCAACCCCAACAACCCCACCGGCACCCTGTATAGCCGTGAGGAGCTCATGCGCTTGCGCGACCTGGTCAAGAAATATGACCTGTTCCTGTTTGCCGACGAGGTTTACCGCGAGTTCATCTATAGCGACGCCCCCTATACCAGCGCCATGCATCTCGAGGGCATCGAGGACAACGTGATCATGATCGACAGCGTGTCCAAGCGCTACAGCGAGTGCGGCATCCGCATCGGTGCCTTCATCACCCGCAACAAGGAAGTGCGCACCGCCGCCATGAAGCTCGCTCAGGCCCGTCTGAGTCCTCCCCTGCTGGGTCAGATCGTTGCCGAGGCTTCGCTCGACGCACCCCAGGCCTACCACAAGGCCGTCTATGACGAGTACATTGCCCGCCGCAACTGCCTGGTTGAGGGCTTGAACAAGATTCCCGGCGTCTTCAGCCCCATGCCCATGGGTGCCTTCTACACCGTGGCCAAGTTGCCCGTGAAAGACATCGACGACTTCTGCCGCTGGTGCCTTGAGGAGTTCAACTACGAGGGTGAGACCGTGATGATGGCTCCGGCCAGCGGTTTCTATGCCACCCCCGGCCTGGGCAAGGACGAGGTGCGCATGGCCTACGTGCTCAAGATCGACGACCTGAAGCGCGCCCTCGTGGTGCTCGAGAAAGCCCTCGAGGCCTACAACGCCCGCTAAACAGCGTCATCTCAATACATAACCTTATACTCTACCGCTGGTTCTCCATCACATCAGGAGAGCCAGCGGTATTATGCGGGAGAGGCTTGGTGGATCCAGGTTTTTGTGGTAATTTTGCTGATGGAATTATATGGACGGCATTAAGGGACATATCAATAATGTATTCAGGGACGAGCTGGAACAATGGTGCCAACAGGGGTATGACTGCCTGCCGCAAGAACCGCGTCTTCTGGAAACGACACATCAACGGACTGTAAACCAGTGACAATACCTCATGATTAGACAACAATATCCCGCCAAGCGGGGACAAATAGTACTGTATGTGATACTGCTGGCCGTGGTCGTGGCCTTCATGATTGCCTTGAGCATGTGCGACAAGCCTGTTCAGGATCCCGACGTGCGCCCCAGTGGCGGCGACACGCTCGACATTGCCATCGAGTACTCGCCGGTGACCTACTACACCTATGACGATACGCTGGGCGGATACAACTATGACCTGTTGCGCATGATAGCCAGTAGGGTGGGCTGTCCCATGAAGTTCCATCCCGTGGTCACTCTGGAGAAAGCCTTGACGGGGTTGGAAAACGGACGCTTTGACATCGTTGTGGCGCAGTTCCCCATGACGGCAGGTGACACGGCCCGTTTTGCATTCACCGATCCCATCTATATCGACCAGCAGGTACTGGTGCAGCAACGCGGTAGCCAGGCCATCCATTCCCAGCTCGACCTGGCGGGTGACACCGTGTGGGTCGTCAAGGGCTCTCCCATGGTGGGGCGTATTGCAAGCCTGAGCCGTGAGATAGGCGACACAATCTATGTCCATGTCGATGAACTTTATGGCCCCGAGCAGCTCATGATGATGGTATCGGCTGGCGAGATCCGCTATGCTGTCGTCAACCGGTCCATTGCCCGCGCAATGGCCGCCCGTCTTCCCAATCTGGACCGGTCGGTGGCCATCAGCCTGTCACAGTTCCAGTCGTGGATGGTCGCTAAGGGCCGCATGGGCCTGTGTGACAGCCTCAACCGCTGGCATGAGCAAGTCAAACTCGACACGGCAACCTACCTGGGCCTGCAGCGTCGTTACTTTGGTGGCACGTTCCCCACTTTGGCACGATAATTAGATATTATCGGCTGCACCTCAGCCATCAATGCAAGCATTATGGCGTTCGGTTGGCACGATTATTGCAGTAATCTGTTACATTTTGCCCATTAAACACATCATTGATTATGCTCACGAGGAAGAAAAAGAAATCTGTTACAGCCGACCTAGAAAAGTTTCTTAAAGATTATAATTGTGACTATAGCGTTGAAAAAGAGGACAATGCGACAATCTATAACTTTGAGTTCCAGGCGGCTCGTTTTGTCGCCGCCATTCGCAAGCAGGATGATTGTGTGGAGGTGAATTTCCCTACAATATCCAGTTTCCCGATGGGGCAGCTCGACCTGGTTAGGTCCAAGTGCAATGAGCGCAACAACGGAAACATCCTGTTCAAGTATAGCTACACCATTGACCACACGGCCAACAAGGTGGACGTGCACCTGTCGTTCTTCAACAACAAGTTTGAGCCCGAAGATTTTGCCCATGAGCTCAAGGCTGCGTTCCACTTCCAGCGGGAGTGGTACCGTGATATGGACGAAGCTGTTGCCATTGCCCGAGACAACGACACACTGGACCTGGAGAGTGAGCTCTACAAGCACCATCGCGAGATGTTCATGCTGCGCCGCCTGGAGTTGCGTCATCAGCTTGACAGCAGTGCCGCCAGCATCGCTGTTGGCACTGGTGCCCTGCCACTGTGGCAGCTGCTCGAGACGGTGGCACCGCTGCCCCAGTCGTCGTTGTTGTTCATGACCGTAAATACGGTCACGGGACAGCAGCGTCTTGAGGACGAACAAGCCATACGAGCCTATGACCTGCGCCATGCCCTTGTCGAGGGCAACGGCAAGCAGGCCAGGCTGGTGCGGGACTATGCTGTGCTCGACCTCCACTACAAGCAGGGACACGACGAGCAGCCGCGCATGCTCACCATTGCCCTTACTGCCGAGGGCGAGGATGACCACAGCATCTACACCCGCGTGACCGTGACACAGGTGCCGCGCAATGCCTCCCGCATGCGCTCGCTCAGCAACGAGGCTCGCCAGCCGCGCAGCTTGTCCATGCTCATTGCCCTCGACCGCTCCGACGACAAGCAGCGTCAGCAGGAGTTTGACTACATGTGGAGCGACGCTCAACTCAAGGCCCGCAACGGTGAGAAAGACAGCCTGACCGACGACCAGCTGCTGCTGGGCCAAGTCAGGGTAGCTGACGTGGCCTACAACCTATACTGGGGACAGCAGATGTTCCATGCCGAGCGTTTCTACGAGGCAATACTGTATCTGGAGAATGTGTACAACAGCTATCGTGAGGACTTCTTCGAGATGAAGAGCGAGCCCAGGCAGGTCTTTATGGAGGCGGTCTATAAACTGGGATTCTGCTACAACGAGCTGGGACTCTACAAGCAGGCATTCTATTATCTGGACCTCATGGCCAGTGACGGAAACATCCGTCACACGATGGAGCTGGTCAACGCGATGGCCAACAGCAAGGACCTGCGCCTGTTCAGCTACACCGAGGGGGTAATGGAAGAGGTGAGACGCAACTTCTCGGAGGAGGATGAGATGCCCGACAACATCCGTGACTTCATCAACTTTTTGAGGCGTCGCCGCGGATATGCCTACATTGACTTTAACCAGCTGGACAAGGCCGAGGAAATCTTTACCCGCATGCTCGACGAGGAAGATAATGCCGACTATGCCATCAACGAGCTGGCCTACATCAAGAAGCTGCGTCAGCAGCGTGGTGAGGAAGAGCCGACAGACGAGAATCCACACCCTGACGAGGGCATGGCTTCAGGTCCTGGGGAATGTCCGTTCTGATTAAGGTGGAATACTTAGGGTTTAGCGTGGAGCGCCGAGCCAAAGAAACGCGGGATTGGCGTTTCAAAGTATAGAGGTTCGCCCGTCACCGGGTGATGGAACGCCAGCCTAAAGGCGTGCAGACACATGCGGCTGCCAGGATTGTCCTGGTGGCCGTATTTGCCATCACCCACAATGGGATGCCCGATGTCGGCCATGTGGACGCGTATTTGGTTCTTGCGTCCCGTGAGCAGGTGCAGGTAGAGCAGCGAGCGGTCGGCTGCTTGCTCGACGAGTTCCCATTCGGTGGCAGACCACTTGCCGCCATCGTCCACGGGGCTGCTCACAACGACCATCTTGTCGGTGTCATGAAGCCAGCTCTCGACCTTGCCGGCTGGATCTTCCATGACGCCCTCGACCACAGCGACATAGCGGCGGTCGATAATCGTGCTGTGCCAGTCGGCAGTCATCTGTTGTTGCACTTCAAAGCTCTTGGCATACACCATTAGGCCCGACGTGCGGCAGTCCAGACGATGGACAACATGGGCTGTGCAGTGCTGTCTCGTCTGGGCAAAATGCCGGTCAAGCATCGTCTTCATGTTCAGGCTACCAGCCCCTACGGGCATCGACAGCACACCCTGCTGCTTGTCCACAACCACGACCCAGCGGTCCTCATACACGATGCGGTAGTAGGGATTGTTGGTCGATGAGGGACGGGCATGGCGGCGTATCTGCACCACGCAGCCCTCGTCGAGCGGATAATCAAAATGGCTCTGAATCCTGCCATCGACGGTGACGCCGCCATGGGCAAGGATGGATTTGGCCTTGTTGCGGCTGATGCCATCAAGCGTCTGCATGACATAGTCGAGCAGCTTGGCAGGCTGTTTCACCTCGCGCACGATGGCCTTGTCATCGTTGCGGGGCACGCGGTGGTTGTGTTGTCTGTTAGCCATCAGGTCTTGATTGTTTAGTTGTTAGTGGGCCTCTATTAAGCTAAATAAACTAGATATTCTAGAGATTCTAGAACATCTAGTTAAACCAGAGATTTTTTTAGTCAAAGATGTGTCGCAGACGGGAGAAGATGCGGCTCTTGTCGCTGTCGCTGGGCTTGACGTGCTCACCACTGTTCTGCAACATGGTGATGGCCTCTTTCTCCTTGTCGTTCAGTTTCTCGGGCATATAGACCATGACATTGATGAGCAGGTCGCCAGTGCCGTAGCGCTCGGGCGAGGGCAGCCCCTTGCCGCGCAGGCGCAGGATGCTGCCAGGCTGGGTACCGGGCTTGATGGTCACGCGGGCTTTGCCATCGACGGTGGGCACATCGACCTTACCGCCCAACACTGCCGTGGGAATATCGAGCATGAGATTGTAAATCAGGTCATTGCCATCGCGGGTGAGCTGGGCGTCACGCACCTCCTCAATCACGACAAGCAGGTCGCCGGGAACACCGCCACCGGGAGCGTCATTGCCTTGACGGCCCATGCGCAGTGTCATGCCGTCGGCCACGCCAGCGGGGATGCTGATGCTCACGACATCCTCCTTGCGCACGAGGCCCTTGCCGCTGCAGTACGGGCAGGTCTCCTTGATGCGCTTGCCGCTGCCGCCACAGGTATGGCACACGCTTTGGGATTGCATCGTGCCAAACATGGTGCGCTGCATGCGCACTTCCACGCCACTGCCCTTGCAGGTGGGGCAGGTCTCCATGGCAACTCCGTCCTTGGCACCGGTGCCGTGGCAATGGTCACAGGATTTCATGCGGGGGATGCGCAGCTTCTTCTCGGCACCCTTGGAAATCTCGTTCAGGGTCATCTTGACGCGCACGCGCAGGTCACTGCCGCGTTTCACACGCTGGGCTTGACCACCACCGCCGCCAAAGAAGTCGCCGAAACCCCCAAAGCCGCCGAAGCCGCCGAACAGGTCACCAAACTGGCGCAGGATGTCATCCATCGACATGCCGCCACCATAACCGCCGCCACCCATCTCCTCGCCTGCAAAGCCAAACTGGTCATAGCGGGCGCGCTTATCGGGGTCGCTGAGCACGTTATAGGCCTCGGCTGCCTCTTTGAATTTCTCCTCGGCCGCCTTCTTCTCCTCGTCGCTCTTGCCCTGCTGCTTATCAGGGTGATACTGGATGGCCAGCTTGCGGTAGGCTTTCTTCAAGTCGTCGGCAGTAGCGTTCTTGTCCACCCCGAGAACCTCATAGTAATCTCTCTTCTGAGCCATATATCATTTAGTTTCTAGTCACTAGTTGTCACTAGTTGTTTGTTGTCAGTCCTTTCTGTAAATCTCTCTCTAAGCCCTAAGCTCTAAACCCTAGACCTCAATGACTTAGTCATTGCCCCCCTCAGCTGCCTACAACCACCTTGGCGTGGCGCAGCACCTTGTCATTGATCATGTAACCCTTGATGGTCGTATCGATGACCTTGCCTTTCATTGCAGGATCAGGGGCGGGGAACATCGTCACGGCCTCGTGAACGTCGGTGTCAAAGTCCTTGCCTGTCGAGTCGATGGCAGTGACGTGCTGGCTCTCGAGGTATTTCACAAATTTATTGTAAATCAGGTTAACACCCTCCTTGAGGCTGTCCAGATCGCCACCCTTGTCGATGGCAGCCAGAGCGCGCTCCAAGTCATCGACCACGGGCAGCAGCTCTCGCATGGCGCTCTCAGCACCATTCTTGATCAGGTCGGCTTTCTCCTTGAGCGTGCGCTTCCTGAAGTTTTCAAAGTCGGCCATCAGGAAGAGGTATTCCTTCTTCTCGTGTTCGAGTTGTGTTTCAAGTTCAGTAATCTTCTGCTCAGGGGTGATGGCCGTTTCCTTGGTTTCCTGCTCCTGAGCTTGCTGGCCAGCGCTCTCCTCGTTGAGGATTTCCTCCTGAGCGGCCTTGGCCTCGTCGTTTTGATTCTTCTTGTTCTTTTTTGACATATCGTAGTTGTGTTAATAATCGTTGTTACCAGATGAAAAGTTGCAAAAACCACTCCAAAGCGGCACCGCTATAGCGTGAGGACAAAGGTGGCACAATCGGCAAATGTGTCAGCCGCCTGTTCTGCCAGTTTGTCATTGTCAAAGATGCCGTAGATGGTCGATCCCGACCCTGACATGGCGGCATACTGGGCACTTGCGTCTATCAGCCTGGCCTTGATGAGCCACAGCTGGGGAAGAGCGGCAAACACGCTGGGCTCAAAGTCGTTGACCAGTAACCCGTCCCAGCTGGCTATGGGGCGGCCGATGATGTCGGTCAATGGCGTGGCCGGCGTTTGGGGCACGACGCGGCTGTAGGCCGTGCGTGTGTCCACGCCTACCGGGGGCTTGACAAGCAACAGCGTGTGGTTATGCAGGCTCACGCCGATGGGCTCCAGCACGTCACCGATGCCGGTGGCCATCATGGGGCGGTTATAGATGAAAAAGGCGCAGTCGGCACCCAGGGTGGCAGCCATGCTGGCAAGCTCATTGTCACTTAGCCCGATGCTGAAGAGCGTGTTGAGCATCAGCAGCGTGTGGGCCGCATCACTCGACCCGCCTCCCAGTCCGGCACCGTCGGGGATGTGCTTGTACAGGTGCATCTCCACAGCGGGCAGGTCATAGCGCTCTTGCAGCAGGCGGTAGGCCTTCATCACCAGATTTTTCTCGGCTGGGCAGTCCACAGCGTTGCCATGGCAATGGAGGGCCGTGGCGGCACCCTCGCGGGCTGGCACAATTTCCAGCACATCGGTCAGCGGGACAGGATAGAAAACGGTCTCGATATTGTGGTAGCCGTCGGGGCGGCGCTCTACAATGTTCAAGCCCAGGTTGATTTTTGCGTTAGGAAATGAAATCATGAGGCGGTGTAGGGTTTTACAAGATGGGACTGATGAGGCGCACGACCGACTCCAGAGCCTTCTGAGCCAGGGGACGCTTTTTCCATTTGCCCATCGACACGCGTGTGCAATCCTTCATGTCGGCCATGAAGGTAGCACACATCTGGTCATTAAATTGTTTGCTGTAAATCAGCGTATTGAATTCAAAATTGTGCTCAAAGCTACGTGAATCAAAGTTGGTTGACCCGGCGGTGACAAACTCATCATCGACGATGACCACCTTGGCATGCATGACGGTTGGCTCGTAGAAGTAGATCTTCATGCCCGACAACAGACACTCCTTGATGTAGGAGCCTGTGGCCAGCCTCAGCATCCACGAGTCAGGACGGCGGGGTATCATGAGCTTCACGTCGATGCCCGAGAGGGCTGCGCTCTGTAAAGCCTTGAGCAGC
Source organism: uncultured Prevotellaceae bacterium (assembly GCA_900319525.1). Classification (GTDB taxonomy): domain Bacteria; phylum Bacteroidota; class Bacteroidia; order Bacteroidales; family Muribaculaceae; genus Sodaliphilus. The sequence goes on from ONOU01000007.1 coordinate 13,547, forward strand.
GGGTCATTGGGCAGGAAATATGGCGTCTGGATATAGATGCGTTGCTTGGCCAGCGAGATGGCGCGCAGGAACACCATCGAGATGTTGTTCCAGCGGTCGGTGGGGCCACTGGACATCATCTGTACCAGATAGTCGGGACGGACAGGTGGCGTGGTATAGTGAACCGTGGGCGATGTCAGCAGCTTGCGGGTCGTGAAGTTCCAGTCGATGGCAAACGAGTACTGCAATGCGGCTACCGCCTCACCAACGATGCGCAGGTGAGTGTCGCGCCACGCTTTCCACTTCTTGTCGCCCGTCACATAGCGGCTTGCGATGTTCATGCCGCCCACGTAGCCGATCTCCCCATCAATGACCACAATCTTGCGGTGGTTGCGCCAGTTGATGCGAAAGGCCATATTGGTCAGTGTCACTTCAAGGAAGGGGTGGATCTCGATGCCGGCGCGGCGCATCTTCTTGAGCACCCCGGGACGTATGTAGAACGAGCCCACGTAGTCATACAGCACCCTGACCTGTACACCCTCTTGAGCCTTGCGCATGAGCAGCTCGATCAACTGTGACCCGATGGCGTCGTTCTCTATGATGAAGTATTGCACATGGATGTAGTTGCGGGCTGACTCGATGTCGCGCAGCAGCGAGTCAAACTTGTCGCGGCCTGCCGTGAAGATCTCGATGTCATTGCCCGTGAACAGGTGGGGGCTGGTCAAGGTGTTGACCAGCGAGATGAGTTGGCGGGAACTGTCGTTCAGCTCTGTTGCCTTGTTGCTGTGATCACTATAGTCGTTCAGGCGCCGCAGCTCGCGCAGGTCGCTGCGGGAAATGAGTTTCATGCCCTTGAGGCTGCGGCCAAAGATCAGGTAAATCACTAGTCCCACCACGGGCAGCAATATCAGCACCAGCACCCATGCCATCGACTTGACCGGATTGCGGTTCTCGCTCAGCACGACAACAATGAGTGTGACGATTGTAATCACATACAACACCGTGAGGATGTCATAGACAATGTTTGCGTATGGGAATAGTTCTGCTAGCAGCATCTTCTCGTCAACGCACCACCACCTTGCGCGACCACTGGTTACTGCATTTCACAATGTAGAATCCCTTGGGAAAATCTACTGTGGCGCGTTGGTCGGCACCCACGCGCACCACTTTTACAAGCTGGCCCGTGATGGAATAGACGTTGAATGTGGCCTCACTACTGCCAGCAGTGAATACGATGCGACCCTCAGCCCCCTGCGCGGTAGGACCGGTCTGGACCGTCTCGACGCGCTGCGGCGTGTAGCTGTCGGGCAACGCGATGGCGTGGATGCCACCCAGCGTTACCAGGCATACTGCTATGTAAAGTGCTCGCTTCATCTCTCTATAGTGGGTTTCAATCGGCAAATTTACTGCTTTTTGTTGATAATTCAAGTTTTTTTGCCACTTTTTTTATTCTTTAGACTCATTTTCAGGCCAAAAGTTACATCGCCCCTTGCATTTTTTCAGCAGATAGATAAAAAGACGACGGGACTGGCATTAGAAGCCAGCCCCGTTGACTATGATGATGGGGAATGATTCGTTCCCCCCCCTGAAGAATCTATCGGGATTAGTTGCTACCCAACAGCATGTCAATCAAGTCGGTCACGTCGTCGATGCTTACATTGCCGTCGCCGTTAACGTCGGCGCTGGCAGGAGCCTCACCGCCGGCGAGCAGGATGTCGATCAGGTCGGTCACGTCGTCGATGCTCACCTTGCCGTCGCCGTTAACGTCGCCCTTCAAGGTCTCGCCACCTTCCAGGGTCAGCACCTCCTTGTAGGAGCTCCAGTTGCTCTCGGTACCGTTCACGTAGTAGGATTTAACGCGATACAGGTAGGGAGTAGCAGGCAGCAGGCCGTTCACCGTGTAGAACTTGTCGGGGGTAATACCCTCGATCAGACGGTACTGGGCATCGCCAGTCTCGCTGGCAGCCTTCAGGCTGAAGGGCTCGGGATCGGTGATCTCACCACCATAAATCTTGATGCTCTGGATCTCGGGATAGTAGCCAGTGGTGAACTTGATGTATCCGTGCTGGCCAACTTCCAGTACTACCAGGTAGGTGTCGAGTTCCTTGGCCAGGGTCAACGTCTGGGAGCTGATGTCGGTAGCCACCTCGAGGGTCGTAGCGGCGCCCTTGGTGTAAGCCTTAGCGTTGATGATGACGCTAACAATGCCATAACCGGCCAGGTCGCAGTTCACATTGATGACCGAGTTGCGGCCAGGTGACAGGAAACCGCCATCCAGATACAGGTTGTTGCCGGTGAAGGTCCATCCCTCGGGCATATAGTTGGCGGCGTCGCTGGCATGGTTGGTGTTCTCCTTGGGAACGTCGCTCCAGTTAGCCTCGGTCAACAGGGTTACGTCGGGCTTGGCCATTACTTCCAGGGTGTAGCTGGTCACGTTCTCGACGGGAGTAGCATCGGTCCAGTCAGCACGGAACGAGGTAGCGGTAACGTACTCCTCGTTGGGAGCCTGCATCACGGGACGATACAACTCGTAAACCGAGGTGCCGTGAAGGGTGATCACAACGGGATCGGTGCCCGGAGTGGTGCAGGTGACGGTAGCAGTGTACTCGCCTTCGGTCAGGGGAGCATAGGTCACGTTGATGGCATTAGCGATCCTGCCTTCGGCATCGGGAGTCAGGGCATTATTGTCGATGCTGAACACACCGTTCTCGTCGTTGAGCGTTACCGTCACGTCACCCTCCAGGTTGCGGCCTGTGAGCTTGAAGCTGGCGGTAGCGGTGTTGTTCTTGAAGCACTCCATCGACAGCTCGCTCTTGTCGGCCTTGAGGCGCGGCGTCTTGATGGGAGGCTGGATACCGATGACCATCTGCTGGTACTGGTTGAAGGTCGAACCACTACCGTTGAAGGCGTTCAATGCATAGTAGTTGTTGCTGTCGCCACTCCAGCCAAAGTTGATGTGATACTTGTTAGTGACAGAATCATAGCCGTCAACGTTGAATGCATGGCCACCGCCAAAGAAGCCACCAGCGATGGCGCAGAACACGATAGGACGACCCTCGGCGAGCTCTTCCTGGATCATGGCAGCCCACTCAGCGTCGGTGTACAGGGTTGTGCCGCCACTGTAGGCGCTGGTCTTCTTGACCACGCGCACGGTCTCCTCGTCATAGCCGAAGAACTTGAACGCGTCGGCAATGAGGCTAACGCTGTCGGCATTCACACCACTACCACCAGCGGCACTCGTGCCATACTCCATGCGCTCGGCCTGGCCGACGTAACGCATCAGCGTGGCAACGGCGTCGGCCTGCGTTGTATTGTAACCTGTAGTGTAGCGGTCCAGCATATTTTCCCAGTCAAAGGTGACGGGGGGCAGTGCGTCAACGTTCACATAGCTGCCGCCATAGTAGCTCGTGCTCAAGTAGCACTTGTAGCCAGGAACCTCGGGGGTCTCAAAGTCGGGATACTTCCAGTAGTGGAAGACCATGGCTGCCGAGGTGGCGGGACAACCCGTCAGGCACTGGTTGCCATTGATCTTGCACTGGTTCCAGTAGGGAGCCTCCTGGTCCCACAATGCCGTGAGCAGCGGGTCAACCGACGCGATGCGCAACGACGGGGCCATCATCGACGGAGTCTCGACCTGCAAGCCCTCATGAGCCTGGAGGTACTCGATCTGCTCCTTGTAGGTGGCAAGCCAAGCCTTCATGTTGCAAGGGATGGTGTTGATGTCAAGGGGACGGTCACCATAGCCCAGAATCTCCTCGGCACGGTCATCACCCGATACGATCACATAGCCGTTGCTGCTGTTGAAGATATAGTACACAGCACGATCCAGCATCTTGGAGTTCATCTCGGCATGAACCAGTTTCATCTCTCCAGAGATGGGAGCACGCAGCTTGCCGCTATACAGCTTCTGCTGAACAAAATTCTGAGCCTGACGCTGGGCTGTCCTCATATCGACGGGGGCAGCTGACAGGCTGATTGCCGCAAGCACAACTGCGGCACACAGTAAGATTCTTCTCATAAATTCAGGTTAATTTAAAATAATTTAAATTGATATAATTTTTAATGTAGTTAAAATATTTTCCCGCTTCAGATGTCTGTCTCTGGCAGTTAATGTGAGTTGTCTATTATGCCTCCTGTATAGCCTTATAGCGATATGGTGGTAGTAAAAGACTTGCAAATTTACACCAAAAATAGTAAAAACGGCAAATTTTTTATAATAAAAATGTAATAAAAAACAATTTCATGGTTGTGAATAGTAAAATTCTATTATCGCACATTACGGAAAAAGAGCCGAATGTGCCCGTTATTCACGCACATTCGGCCCCCATTTTCAATAAGTTAAAGAGTGATTACCTGCTCAGCAAGACGTCAATCAGGTTGGTCACGTCGCCAATGTTCACATTACTGTCGCCGTCAACGTCGGCACAGGTGACGCATGCATCCTCACCGTTGCCCAGCAGGAGGTCGATCAGGACGGTCACATCGCCAATATTGACACTGCCGTCATGGTTCACGTCGCCACGCTGGAAGGGGTGGGTATTCTCATGCAGGACGACCATCTCGCTGTTGCTCCACTCGCTCTCGCTGCCGTCGATATAGGCTGCCTTGACCTTGTAGAAGTAGGTGCCTCCAGCGTCAAGGTCGCTGACGGTATAGAATTTGTCGGGCGTGATGCCCTCAATCAGGCGGTATGCGTTGTCGCCGCTCTCGCTAGCGTGAACCGACGCAGCCTGGGTCGCGTCACCGGCATAGATCTTGATTTCCCTGATCATGGGATAATAGCCAGCCTTGAAGGTGATGTGGTCCTGCTCGGCGCAGTCAAGCACGACTGTCCATGTGCGGTAGGTGAAGTCGCTGACGATGGTGTCCTTGTCCATGCTGGTGGACACATATAGTTCTGACGGGTCACCATAGTAGCCATAGCTGCGCATCAGCACTTCGACGGTCACCTTGTCATAACCCGTGAGGTCGAGTGTGCCGGTCGTGATTGTGGAGTTGCGGCGAGGACAGATGCAGCCACCCTCCAGGTTGAGTTCACTGCCGGTGAAGGCCCAGCCTGCAGGCAGGTACTGGCTGGCGTTGGAAGCCTGGTTGACTGCTTCCTGGGGCAGGTCGCTCCAGTCAACGTCAACGAGCAGGCTGTAGGCGGGCTTTGCCATCACTTCAAGCGTATAGCTGGCCACGTTTTGCGATGGGGTCTCATCGGTCCAGTCGGCGCGGAACGAGGTGAGCGTGATGCCTGATTCACTTGCCGGCAGCATCTCGGGTTGATAGACCTCTAGCGGAGCATTGCCGTTCAAAGTGATGGTCAGTGTGTTGGCTCCGGGACTGGTGCAGGTCAGGGTTGCCGTGCTGGCGCCCACTGCCTGCGGGCTGTAGGTTACTGTGACCTCGGTACCGCCTTCGGCTATGAGTTGTGACAGGCTGGTGGCGTCGATGGCAAATGCGCCGTCGGGATCATTGAGCGACAAGGCGACATCGCCGGTCAGGTTGGTGCCTTTCAAGGTGATTGAGGTTGTGGAGGGCTTGCCGATGTAGGCCTGCATCATCACGGTGGTGGGGTAGGCCTGCAATCTGGGATCCTGGTAGCCTTCGGGCGGCTGGATGCCGATAATCATCTGCTGGCCGGTGCCAAAGGTGTAATCGCTGTAACTGAAGGCATTGAGGGCAAAGTAACCGTTGCCGCGGCCGTTCCAGCCCCAGTTGATGTGATAGTTGCCGTCGCTGTCAACACCATCAAGGTTAAAGGCGTGGCCCGAACCCGTCAGGTTGTCATAGGCGCAATATACGATGGGGCGCCCGGCGGCGAGCTCGGTCTCGATCATCGAGCCCCACTGCGCGTCAGTGTAGTTGGCATAACCCAGGTCGTCGGTCTTATAAACCAGCTGGGCATTCTGGTCATACTCAAAGAATTTCACAGCCCTCAGGATGTCATTGCCCAGAGCGCCGCTGCCGCTGATGGTGTAGTCCATTTCCTCGGCCTGGCCGATGTAGCGCATCAAGTGTGCCACGGCGCTGGCTTGCACGTCGTTGTACTGCCCGGCGATGTAATTGTCGAGCATGTTGTCCCAGTCAAATGTGGTGGGCGCCAGCTCGGGCAGGAAGGTCCCGTAACTGGGCAACATGTAACTGGGCACGGTGGGCGTCTGCTGCTTGGGGTACTTCCAGTAATGGAACACCATCGACAGGGACGTCGCGGGGCAGCCGGTGTAGCACGTGTCGGTGCCAAAGACGGGGCACTCGTTCCAGTAGGGAGCGTTCTGGCTCCAGTTGGCGCTCAACAGCGGAGTGACTGTCGTGCTGGCGCGCAAGGGGGACTGTATCGAGGGCTGCAACGCGGGGTGAGCATGCAGATATTCCATCTGCTGCTTGTACTGCGTGAGCCAGTACTGCATGTTGGCGGGCAGATGAGCCATGTCGAGTGGCTGGTCGCCATAGGCCAGGATTTCACGGGCGCGGTCATCGCCGGCGACGATGATGAACGTGTTGCCCGCATTGAAGATATAGTAGGCTGGAGCACTGCCTTGATGGCTCATGAACTCGGTGTGCGACAACTTGACGCCTGCCATGCCGGTGTGCATGTGGCCAGCCAGTGTGTGGCGCTGCATGAATTGTTGTGCCATGTGTTGTGCCGACCGCTGGTCAACCGTTGCCGACCATGCTGGCAATAATGCAATGAGTAACGTGGCTAAGCAAAGAATCTTTTTCATGTGATAGTGATATTTGGTTGGTTAATCGTTAATTGTTGCAAAGGTAATCAAATTCATGGTATCGGGCAAGCAGGCCCCTCAAGGAAAGACATGGGCCAGGTGTTCATGATGAAACATCTGGCCCATGCTTTTCATGTCATTATCGGGATTTAGTTCCCGCTCAGGAGCTTGTCAATCAAGCTGGTTACATCCGAGATGTTGACATTACCATCGCCATCAACGTCTGCGCAGGTCTCGCAGGCCTCACTGCCTGCGCCCAGCAACATGTCGATGAGCGAGGTGACGTCCGAGATGTTGATCTGTCCGTCATGATTCACATCACCAGGTTGATGGTCTTGACCATTCCCAAACAGGGTCACGTTCTTGCTCTTGCTCCAGGCACTCTGGGTGCCATCGGTATAGAAGGCTTTCACCCTGTAGTAGAATGTGCCGCCGGCAGCGAGACCCGTTACCAGGTAGTGCTTGTCGGTCAAGCCTGTAACAATGCGGTAGTTGGCGTCGCCTTCCTCGGCAATGGCGCGTAGCATGGGCTCGTCGAGCTCGCCAGCATATATCTGGATGCTCTGGAACTGCGGGTAATTGCTCTTGCCGGCAAACGTTACCTGGTCAATCTCCTCGCAATTGAGCACAGCGACAAATCGGGTGAAATCGGCGCCTGCATTGGCGGTGAATTCCTTCGAATCCACGCTGGTCGAGACGGTAAATCTGGAATTGCTGCTGGTCAAAACCGACTTGGCAGTAACCACAACCGTTACCTTCTCAAAACCTGCCAGATCATAGTTGGGCGTGGCAAAGGAGCTCTTGTTGTTGATCGAGATGCCCCCAGCCTCGCGCCACAGGCCGTTACCAGCAAAGGTCCAGCCTTGAGGCAGGATGGCACCAGGATTGTCCGAATAATTGGTGCCCATCTCGGTCACCTCGCTCCAGTCCACTTCGTCAAGCAGGGCGGCACCCGGCTTGGTGTTGACTTCCAGGGTGTAGCTCTCGACATACTTGTCAGCAGTCAGATCGGTCCAGTCGGCACGGAATTGAGTCAAGGTGACATAGGCGCTGTCGGCGGGCAGCATCACCGGGTCGTGGGTCTCCAGAGCGGCCTCGCCGTGGAGTGTGATGATTACATCCTCGGCCTCGGGGCTGCTAAGGGTTATCGTGGCGTTGTGGGTGCCGCTGTACTGGGGCGCATAGGTCACGGTGATTTCCTTGCCTTCGGCGGTCTCGGCGACATCAACACTGCTGGCATCCAGCGAGAAAACGCCATTCTCATCGTGGAGCGTCAATGTTACGGCATCAGTCAGGTATTTACCCTTGACGGTAAAGGTGGTTACATCCGTTTTCTCGGCAAGCGCCTGCATGTTGATTTGCACGGGCGATACCTTGATGGTGGGGGTCGTGATGGGCGGTTGCAGGCCCTTGATGATCAACTGCTCGACGTTGAACGTGTAGTCGCCATAGGTGAACGCGTTTAGTGCGAAGTCGCCGTTGCCTTCACCACTCCAGCCCCAATTCACGTGATAGGTGTTGTCGATAGCATTGTAGCCGTCAACGTTAAAGGCGTGTCCGCTCCAGCCATACCAGCTATCGTAGTCATAGGCACAATAGACCAGAGGACGGCCCTCGCTCAACTCGGTCTGTATCAGTTCGGCCCAGTCGGCATCGTTGATCAGCTCAGTCTCGCTGCCATAGTAGTCGGCAGTCGCCTTGTACACGACCTCGGCGTCCTCGTCGTAGCCGAAGAACTTGACGGCCCTCAGGATATCCTCACCCTGGGCTCCGCTGCCCTCAGGGCTGTAATCCATTTGCTCGACTTGCCCGATGTAGCGCATGAGCCATGCCACGGCATCGGCCTGGGCCTCGGTGTACTCCACGCCCTCATATTTGTCGAGCATGTTGTCCCAGTCAAACGTGATGGAAGGTAGGGCGGGCAAACGGGTGCCGATGCTCGTTGCGGTGTAGGACTCCACTTCGGGGGTGGGTTCCTTGGGGTACTTCCAGTAGTAGAATACCATCGACAGCGAGGTGGCGGGGCATCCCGTAAGGCAGTACTCGCCGTTATAGACGGGGCAGTGGTTGTAATAGGGCTCCAGCTGGTCCCACTCGGCAGTGAGCAGCGGGGCAATGGTGTGTGCCCTCATGCTCGTGCTGGCTTTGGGCTTTTCGACAACCAGTCCGGGATGGGCCTGGAGGAACTCGATTTGGCGCTTATAGGTGCTCAGCCAGTACTTCATGTTGGCAGGCATGTGATTCATGTCCAGGGGGCGGTCGCCATGGGCCAGGATTTCCTGGGCACGGTCGTCACCGGCCACGATGACAAAACTGTTATCGGTGTTGAAGATGTAATAGACGGGAACACTGGTGAGGCTGGAATTTGCTTCGGCGTGAAGCAGCTTGATGTCGGCAGGCGTACTGCTGAGCCGCTTCCCGTTGTCATGGCGGTCGATAAAACGTTGTGCTGTGGCTTGTGCCATAGCCAGATCCACATTAGCCGCTACAGCCTGCATCACGGCAAGCACTAGCAGCGAGGTAAAGAATAACATTCTCTTCATAAGCAACGTGTCGTTTAATTGATTTATAGTTAATGCTTAACGTTAATTCCTTTATTCGTTCTTACCGGATTCGATTGTGCGAATATATCCAAAAAATCTAGAATAGGCAATGTTTTAGCTAAAAATCCTGCAGTTTTCTTTTTTCCCCCAGAAAAACAAGGCCTGGAGCATTATCGCCCCAGACCTTGTAATGGAATTTAGTGATGAGCTACAATCAATTGCCTTTGCTCAACAGCATGTCGATCAGGGCTGTTACATCTGCGATATTGATGTCGCCCTGGCCGTCAACGTCGGCACAGGTCGTGCATACACCGTCAGGATTGCCCAGCAGGTAGTCGATGAGCGTAGTCACGTCGGAGATGTTGACACCGCCGTCATGGTTCACGTCACCCACAGCAAACTCGTGAGGAGCAGGACCGTTATCAAACAGGGTAACCATCTCCTTATTGCTCCAGGCGCTCTCGGTACCGTCGGTGTACAGGGCCTTCACCTTATAGAGGAAGGTGCCGCCTTCAACCAGGTTATTAACGGTGTAGAACTTGTCGGTGATGCCGGTGATCAGGCGATAGGTCTCGCTACCCTGCTCTTCAATGGCCTTGAGTTGGGGAGCGGTCATCTCACCAGTGTAAACCTTAATGCTCTGAATCTCGGGATAGTAGGTCTCGGAGAAAATCTCGATTCTCTCGTTCCCATTGCAATTCAAGACAACGGTGTAGTCGGCATAGTCGTTAGCAAACTCAACGTACTTGCTGTCAACGCTGTTCTTCACCGAGATGGCCGAATTGGTCCAGGTATAGCAGTTCTTGCCCCTGACAACAACGGTCACCTTGTCATAGCCGGCAAGGTCAAGCACGGGTGTGTAGAGGCTGTAACCGCTGGAAATCGAGATGCGGCCACCCTCCAGGTAAACGCCACCATTGTACACCCATCCCTCGGGCATATAGTCGGCGGCGTTGCCCGACGAGGGCACCTCGCTCCAGTCGGCTTGTGCGATCAGGCCGCTGGTGGGCTTCTCGCTCACCTCAAGGGTGTAGCTGGCAACGTTCTCGGGCACGGTCTGGTCGGTCCAGTTGGCGCGGAAAGAGCTCAGGGTGATGTTGGCGCTGTCGGCAGGCAGCATCACGGGGTCATAAACCACCAGCGGTGCAACAGTGGCGGTGCCCTTGAGGGTAATGACCTTGGCATCAGCGCCCTCGCTCGTCAAGGTGATAGTGGCATTGTGGGTGCCGACAGCCTGGGGTGCATAGGTCACAATAATCTTGGCATTACCCACCTGGTCGAGAGCGATGGCATTGGCATCGATCGAGAAGACGCCGTTCTCGTCATCAAGCGTTACGTTGATGCCCTCGGTCAGGTATTGACCCTTCACGGTGATGGTGTCATTGACGGTTTCGCCGGCATAGCACTCCATATTCACGTTCTGCTTGTCAACCAGGATGCGGGGATCGGTCGAGAGGCCGGGGGGCTGCACGCCAACGTACATCGAAGGCCAGAAATCATAAACTATCATGCCGTCGATTCTGAAAGCGTCCAGTGCATAGAAGGCGTTCAATTCCGAGCGCATACCAAAGTTCACGTGATACAGGTCATTGGTGGCGTCATAGCCGTCAACGTTGAATGCGTGGCCTGCGATACCTGTCGAGTCACTGGACATGTCAAATGCACAATAAACCAGCGGACGTCTGGCAACCAGCTCTGACTGGATCAATTCGGCCCACTCATCGTCGGTGTAGTTCTGAGTGGGATCGGACATGCTCTCAAAGAAGTTGTACTGCAATACATAGTGGGCACCCTCATCATAGCCGAAGGTCTGGAGGGCTTGGGCAATGTATTCATTTCCCGTACCGCTCTTGTCGGTATTGTAGTCAATGTTCTCGGCCTGGCCCACATAGCGCATGAGCCATGCGATAGCGTCTTTATTCACTTCGGGCAAGCGGTCGATGTCAACGTCCTCATAGGTGTCCCACATGTTCTCCCAGTCAAAGGTGTACTCGGGCAGGGCAGGGACATTGATCTTGGAATCGGGGCATTGATATCCGTCCATGGCGGGAGCCTTCTCGGGATATTCCCAGTATTTCATCACTTGAGCTAGCGATGTGGCGGTGCAGCCGGTCTTGCAATAGTCGCGGCCGACCTTGGGACAGCGCATGTTGTAAGGCTTGTCTTGTGCCCAGGCGGTCTGTAGCAGCGGCTCAACCGAAACGCCGCCACTCTTGATGTTCTTGTTGACGATGAGACCCGGATGAGCCTGGAGGTACTCCATCTGAGCCTGGTACAGGTTCAAGAAGAACTGCATGTTGTCAGGGATGTCGTTCAAGTCGGTAAGGGGCTTGTTGCCGTAGGCGAGGATCTCGCGGGCACGGTCATCACCAGCCACGATGACGTAACCCTTGTCGGTGTTGACGATGTAGTAAGCTGCCATAGCGGCATTGCTTGAGTTCTTTACCTCGTGGGTCCACTTTACCGTGGGTGCCGAGGTCATCAGGCGACCATGTGAGGTCTTGTTGTGCAAGAATTTGGCGGCTTTGGTCTGGGCTGTTGATAAGTCAACATTGCCAGCCATTACCGATGTTGCCGCGAGCAGTGTGGCAGCAAGAAGCAGTAATTTCCTCATAAATAGCAAGTTAATGGTTTAAAATGTGATTAAAATATTGTAGTTAGTATCCTTTTCTTACCTTTGAGCGTGCTAAGTTACTAATAAATAGGTGATAATAATTCAATTTCCGCCTTTTTTTCGTCAATTTGACTGAAAAAAAACGGAAACCGGTGAATGTGATCCCTGCTGGGTGATCAGTTGACGAAGTTGACCGACACGCCAACTTGCAGACGTGCGGGATTCAAGGGATAATGTGGTGTGGCAAAATAAGCGTCACCGCTGTGAATCTTTTGGTTAAAGTGCGTCCAGGCGACAAAAAAGCGGGCCTGCTTCATCTTGAAGTTGGCATACAGGTTGAGCAACGGGAAGCCGCCACACTTTATCTCCTGCTGGCTGTGGAAGGTCATCGTCGCGGGATTATAGGACGGTGCATAGTACTTGGTGTAGAAATTGCCGTCAACACCCAGTTGAACGTGCAGCACACGTGCGATGGCAAATGTGGCATACAGGTTGCTGTAGATGGCCAGCTTGGGCAAGGGCAGCACGGTCTCGTTGCTGCTCGTCTGCAAGGTGACACTGTTTTCCCAGTTGAAGGCCTTGAAATGCAAGCCTTGATGCCATCGCGCGCTCAGCACGTGGATGGCGCCACTGTGGTGCGCCGGCAGCCCGTCGGCATCCCAGTAGATATAGTCTGTCAAGGTCTCATAGCCCACATTGACGTTGGTCCATGTGTGGGGAATATTCAGTTCGCCGCCCACACGCACGCGTTTGGTCTTGGCAAAACTGTTGTCCCAGGCATAGTGGTTGGAGATGAAGTGTTGCAACAGGTAGGGCACAGACAGATTCTTGAAATAGCCGTATCCCTTGATACTGACGGTGTCGCCCAGCAGTCGGAACCGTGTGGTCACATCTCCGGCAATATCGACTTCGCCAGCCGCGTCACCCAGCACACCGAATTGGGCAGTGGCATTGTAGCGCAGCAAGGAACCCTGCTGCTTGGTCAGCTGGCCTCCCACCCACAGCAGGTTCTGCGTCTTGGCGTGAACGATATCTACGGGTAAGGAATCCAGCCCGTCGTCCTGCTCGGTGCCGGTTAAGCTGTCGGCTGCTTGGGTGTAGCGCCTCACCTCGTGTGTGCCATAGACGGCAAAACCAAATTTGGCCCACTTGTTGAACCCCTCAAGCATCGACACGCCCACGGTGTTGCGCAGCCGCCAGAACTTGGTTTCCTCGTTGGTGCCGTCCGGGCTCAGGTAGGTGTGGTCAAAGAACGAGCGGTCCTCGCTCGTTGAGCTGTTGATGAACTGGTGCTGGCTGTGCTTGAAATCCAGGGTCCAGATAAAGCTGGTCACGGGCACATAGGTGCGGTCGATCACCGTGTCGGTAACGCTGTCACGGCGGTAGCGGTAAAAGCCCACCTTGTAGCGCTGGTTCAGGTACAGCTGGCTACCCTCCAGGTGGCTGTGGGCCGAGCTCAGGTGGGTGGGGATGCTCTTGTTATCGACCCGCGTCTCGCCGCCTTGCACCTCGGCAGGGTCAGTGATGTAGCGGTCATCGGTGATACCGCCGCTCTCCTTAGTGGTGTAGTTGTAGTGGTTGAAGAACGTCTGCAACTCGTATCGGTCACCCATGTGGGACCCGAACAGGCGCCACGTGAAGTCTTTGTCGGCCTGCACGTCATAGGAGCCCTTACTGTAGATGTAGTCCAGCCCGCCGCCCAATTGGGTCTTGCGGTTGACATTGCCCGAGAACTCCAGCCGTGTGCGGTCCAGGTTGCTGTACTTGTCACCGCCGGTAGAGTGGCTCAACAGTGTCATGGGGATGCGGGTGTTGTAATAGCGCATCGTGCCCGTGTCATGAAGCCATGCCCCGATGGCGTCCTCAAAGAAGAACTCACCCGTCACTGGACGGTCAAAGAAGATCTGGTCCTGGCCTGGCGCACCATAGTTGCCCGTGGTGAGCCATGCATCGCTCACCATCGACGGCACCATCGTGCGGTGATAGTCCAGATGGATGGTGTCGATGGTGGATGGATAGTGCAGGCCCAGCGGCTCGCTCACGCTCCAGGCAAAGGATGGTTCCACACGCTGCTTCTTGGGCTTAGCGGTTTTGGACGGGCGCTCCTGCTGGAATTGCGCCACAGCCACGTTGGCCATCGCTGCCACCAGCACCAGTATCAATATGACCAGTCTATTTTTCTTCACGGCTGCAAAGATAGTTATTTTAGCCGTTGGTTGTTGTCATTTAGTGGATTGTTTTTCCCACTTCGGCATTATTGTGCCGGTATATGAGACAATACAAGGCCTGCCACGATGTCGCGGCAAGCCTTGTGAGTGAATCGTGACGCACGGGTCTAGATCGTGCGCTCCACGGGCAGGACAAAGGCGCGCAGGCCCAGCTTGGGTGTCGCCAGGTCCATCTGGTGCAACTCGTCGAGGACAACATCCACGCGGCGGTCGTCCACCACGGTCAGGATGGCCGAGGCAATCGAGGGCCAGGCGTGGGTCGCATAGTGCGGCTCGCCATTCTTGCTGCCGCGGCCCTGTACCTCGCGCCAGCCCGTGAATCCACGGCAGTTGAGCAGATGCAGTTTGTCGACAATGCGGTCGTAGTAGGCCTCGTCAAATGCTATAAATATCGCTTTCATATTTACGTTGTTTTTAATGTCAAACTCCAGTCATTTAGCTCTTGGCGTGTTCCTTTGCCATCTTCTTGCGGGTGCGGCGAATGCCCGTCAGCGCAAAGATGGTGTACATCGTGGGCACGAACAGCAGGGTCATCAGCGTGGACATGGTCAGACCACCGATGACGGCAGTACCCATCGGGCGCCACATCTCACTACCCACACCAGTACCGATTGCCATGGGCACCATACCCAGGATGGTCGTCAACGACGTCATCAGCACAGGACGCAGACGCGAGTGGCCACCATTGATCACGGCACGGCGGATGCTCATGCCGCGCTCACGGTTCAGGTTGATGTAGTCGATGAGCACGATACCGTTTTTCACTACAATACCGATCAACATGATACCACCAATCATCGACATGACGTTCAGGTTGGTGTTCGTCAGCAACAGGATGAGCACGATACCCGAGAAGGCGAACAAGATCGAGGTCATGATGATGGCAGGATAGGTAAACGACTCGAACTGGCCGGCCATCACCATGTACACGAGCATGATGATGAGGATACCCAGAACCGCCAGGTCGCTAAACGAATCCTGCTGGTCCTCATAGCTACCGCTCAGCTGAACGGTGATCTCGCTGGGCTTATCCATCTTGTCAATGAGTGGCTGGGCATCGGCGATGACCTCACTCATGGGACGGTCTTGGACAACGGTCGAGACGGTAATCACGCGCTCGCGGTCCTTACGCTCGATTGTGGGCGGGTAGAAGCGCTCGACAACAGTGCCGACCTCCTTCAGGCGTACGCCTTGTCCCATCGCGTTATAGAGCATAATGTTCTCAATGTCGCTGATGCTGCGGCGGTGCTCGGGGTCATACATCACCTTGATGTCATACTCCATACCATCCTCGCGGAAGTAACTGGCCGTCGAGCCATTGATGCGGTTGCGCAGGGCGCTGGCCGCGGTGCTCAGGTTCAAGCCGTAGAGCGCCAGCTTCTCGCGGTCAAAGTCCACATGGTATTCAGGCTGATAGTCACTGCGGCTGATGTTGATATCGGCTGCACCAGGCACACTCTCAAGAATGCGTTTCAAGCGCTGGGCAACGCTATCGGTCTTGGTGAAATCGTAGCCGTAGATCTCGTAGTTTAGCGTGGACTGGCCGCTCATGCCGCCGCCACGAGAGCCGCCCACGTTAACGAGGGCCTTCTTCAACTCGGGATATTGCTTGAGGTCTTCACGCATCATACCGGCAATCTCGGTAATGCTTCGGTCACGCTTGTCGGCGTCGGTCAGCGTGATGTTCATCGAGATGATGTGGGAACCATTGTTCTGCATCGAGGCAAAGGTATTGTCGCTGCTGGCCTGACCCACGGTGTAGTTAAACACCTTGATCTCGGGATACTTTTGGGTCCATTCCTTATACAGGCGCTGGCTGACGTCCTTGGCGAGATCTACACGTGAACCGATGGGAAGCTCCAGCGAGACACCCAGGCGTCCGTTATCGTTGGTGGGGAAGAACTCAGTACCGATGAATTTCATCAGGAACATCGAGGCGATAAAGATACCCAGTGCTGTGGCCGATGTGATCCAGCGGTGGGCAACGCACTTGTCAAGCACCTTGGCATAGAAGTCGTCGATCTTGTCAAGCACCTTGAGGATGGGACCATATACCTTCTGGAAAATCTTGGTGTCGCCCACGTTGAGGCGCAACAGGCGGCTGCACAGCATGGGCGTCAACATCAGGGCGCAGATGAGCGACAGCACCATCATGATGGTTACCATCCAACCCAGCTGCTTGAAGAGCACGCCCGTCATACCCTTGACCAGCGTCAAGGGGAAGAACACCGCAATCAGTGTCAGTGTAGATGCCATTACCGAGAGGGCCACCTCATTGGTGCCGTTAACGGCGGCCTGCTTGGGTGCCGATCCGCGCTCGATGTGGGTCGTCACGTTCTCGAGCACCACAATGGCGTCATCGACCACCATACCGATAGCGATGGACAATGCCGATAGTGATACGATGTTCAGCGAGTTGCCGGTCACATACAGGTAGATGAACGAGGCAATCAACGAGATGGGGATGGTTACCAGCACGATGACGGTAGCACGCCAGCGCCCCAGGAACACAAATACCACAATACCCACGAACAACAGGGCGAACAGCACGGTCTCGACCAGCGAGCCGATGGTGTTGCGGATGTTGTCGCTCGTATCGACGATATAACCCAACTTGATGTCGCTTGGCAGGTTTTTCTGAATCTTGGGCAGCTGTTCGGCAATCTTGGTCGAAATCTCTACCGAGTTGGCACCCGACTGCTTCTGCACAATGATCATTGCGCCCTTCTGGCCGTTGCTGAAGCTCTCTTGCGCGCGCTCCTCTAGCGAGTCGTCGATGCGGGCAACGTCGCTCAGGTGGACAACGCCACCGCCGGGCGACATGCCCACAACCATGTTACCCATCTGCTGCGGGTCGCTGAACTCACCTTGTACACGCAGGGGGTAGGTCTCGTTACCGATATCGAATGTACCGCCAGGGATGTTACGGTTCTCAGCACCAACCAGGGCGGCAATGGTCTCGACACTCAGGTTATAAGCCTCCATGCGCAGGGGGTCCAGATAGATGTGGATCTCACGCTTGGGGGCACCGGCAATCGATACCGAGCCCACACCGTCAACACGCGCTAGCGGGTTGGCGACGTTCTCGTCCAGAATCTTGTACAGTCCCGGCATACTCTGGGTAGCCTGTACCGACAGCAGCACGATAGGGATCATGTCGCTGCTGAACTTGAAGATGATGGGCGTGTTGGCATCGTCGGGAAGCATACTCGACACCATGTCGAGTTTGTCGCGCACATCGTTGGTCAACGCATCGATGTCATAGCCATATTCAAACTCCAGAGTCACAATAGAGATGTTCTCCCTACTGTTACTGGTGATGTGCTTGAGGTGCTCAACCGAGTTGAGGGTATTCTCGAGCGGACGGGTCACGTTCTGCTCGATATCTGATGCGCTGGTTCCCGCGTAGCTGGTCATCACCATGATGGTGTTGGTGTCCACGTCGGGAAACAAGTCGATGGGCAGATTCTTAAGCGAGAACAGACCCAGCACAATCAGTGCCACGAACACGAGAATCGTGGTCACCGGTCGTTTTACTGAACTGGAATATAGACTCATAATTCTATGCTATATTGTTTAAGTTTCTCTAGTCGCACAAACTTGATGGTTAAGGTGAAAACTCTCAATACTCTAAGCGCTAACCCCTAAGCTCTAACCCTCAAATTCTGCGACACGCAAAACTTGAATTTACTTCTTGAGTTGAACTTTAGCTCCATCCTGCAGGCGTGAAGCGCCGGCGATAACCACTTGGCTACCGGCTGCCAGTCCGCCCTTGATCTCGTAGCGGTCCTCCAGGCGCTGGCCCAGTTCGACCTCACGCAACTCGACTTCACCGCCCTGATAAACCCAGACGTAACGCACGCCCGAACCTACCTGCTTCTGCACGGCGCGGTCGGGAACGACAACGCTGTGGCTCGTGCCATAGTTGAAGTTGACGCGGGCAAACATGCCGGTGCGCACCTTGTCGCCGCGGTTGGTGATGGCCACCTCGACCTGGAAGGTTCGGCTTGTGGCGTCAACAGTGGGATGGATGAGGTACACCTGGCCCTGGAAGGTCTCGTCGCCGTAGGTGTCAAACTTTACCGTCACGGGCATGCCGCGTTTCACCTTGGGATACTCGCTCTCGTTGACGTTGACGATGACCTTGAGGGGCTGTTGCTGCTCGATGGTCAGCACGGGCAGTCCTGCAGGCAGGTCGCCGGCGTCATAGTTCTTGGCGGTCACCACGCCGCTCACGGGCGAGGTGAGCACCGTGTTCTCCTGCATGGTGCGGATGGCACGGGCATTGGCGTCATACTGTGCCTGCAACTGGTCCACCTGCTGCTGGGTGCCGCCACCGATTTTCACCAGTTCGCGGGCACGGTCCAGCTCGCGCTTGAGGTTTGCCAGGGCGATTTGCTGCTGGGCGATGTTCACGTCATCAAGGATGACCAGACGCTGGCCCTTGGACACGCGAGAACCCACGTCAACCAGGATGCGCTTGATGCGGGCGCCGCTGTTCGACGAGATGTTGTTGGTCTTGAAAGCCTCGACGGTACCGGTGTACTCGCTGATTTGCTTCACGGCTTCCTCACCGATGGTAGCTACCTCAACGATGGGCAGTTCTTCCTTGACCTGGGTGACCTTTTTGTCCTCTTTACTGGAACAGGATGCCAGTGCCAGCACGAGCATCACAATGGGTAAGAATTTCTTTGTTTTCATCTCTTTATGATAGTTTATTGTTATAATCTTATTCTTAATTCCTCACATGGTGGGTGTTACCCAGCACATACTCCAGGTCGCTCTCGGCTACCAGGTAGTTGTAGATGGCTTGGTAGTATGCCAGGCGGGCAGCCATCAGGGCGTCCTCGGTGTCTCGCAACTGGATGAATGACGCTGCACCGATCTTGAAACTCTGCTGCATGATGTCGTTGGCTTTCTCGGCCATCTTCACACCGCCCTCGTTGCTCTCGATCTGCTTGAGGCTCTTGGCGATGGCATCGTTCTGGGTCGCTACTTGCATGTGAAGGCTACGCTCCAGGTTTTCACGTTGCCACTTCATTTCCTCGACGGCAATTTCGGCCTGTTTCTGCTTGTAGTAACGCTGGCCGCCCTGGAAGATGGGGAAGGCCAGGGTCAGACCCACGCTTGACGCGCGGCTCCAGCGCAGGCCCGTGAAGGGGCTGCCGTTATTCATCGAGTGCCACATCAGGCTGGCGCTACCGCTCAGGGTGGGATACCAGGCCATCTTCTGCACATCGAGCGCTTTCTTCAGGTAGTCGGTCTGCAGGTCCAGGGACTTGATGCTGGTGTTGTTGGCCAGCGTGGTGTCGGCGCCCAGGGTGTTGCTCAGTGCGCGGGCATACATCTCGCCCCTGAAGTCGTTCAACTGCTGGCTGGGGGCAATCTCGGTGCGCACGTCCATACCCATGAGCACCTTGAGTTGCAACAGCAGGGCGTTGATGGAGTTCTCGGCCTCGAGGATCGACGGTTCCAGGTTGGTCACGGCGACATTGGCGCGCAGCACGTCATATTCTGAAGCGGCACCCAGGTCAAATTTTTTCTGATAGATGTCGGCATTCAACTTGGCTGTGGCGTGGTTCTCCTCAATGACGCGCTTGCTGTCTTGGGCAAGCAGCAGGGCATAGTAGGCCTTTTCCACCTGATTGACCAGCGAGAGTTTGTTGGCTCGTGCCTTTTCCACGTTTTGCAGAATCTGATTCTCGCTCAACTTGATGGATTTCCACAGCTGAGGCACGACCAGAGGAATCTGGGCCTGAAAACCGGCGGCGTGGGTGTTGTCGCTACCCATCTTGATGGCCATGGTGCCGTTGGGGGTGTCCATGTACATCGTCTGCAACGACAGATTGCGGGTGTACTGGCCTGCCAGGTTGATGGTGGGGAACAGTTGGCCCAGCACCTCCTTGCGGCTATAGTCCACACGTGTAATCTCCATCTCCTGTACCTTGATGGTGGGATTCTCGTTCAAGGCAATGCGGATGCACTCGTCAAGTGACAGCGCCAGCTGTGCCGTGGCACTCTGGGCGCAGCCCAGTAGCATGAATAGAATAATGTAGTAAATCTTGTTGTTGAACATTGTATATTTGAGTTTTATTGGTTTTGTTGTTGTTGGCTCTCGAGATACTCAATCATCTCGATGCCCTTGATGGTAGCGACGCCACGCAGGAAACTGACGAACACGTGGTCAAACATGTCTTCCTGCTTGAAACCGTATTTCTCTCCGTTGTACTCCTCGTGCAGCACCCGCATTGACTGCGAGAACAGGTAGGCCGCAATTTCAGGATTGATGCGCTTGATGACCAAGCCTTCGTTCTGGGCCTGTCGCAGTACCGATGCAATGCCGTTGATCACGTTCTTCTCGTTCTCGACGTGTTTCTCAAAGATGTCAGGGTACAGGCGCTTGATGTCGTTGATAAACGCCACCGATGTCGCCTTGTACATCTTGCGTGCGCGCTGATAGACGCGGAACATCGCCTCAAAGCAGTTGG
Source organism: uncultured Prevotellaceae bacterium (assembly GCA_900319525.1). Taxonomy (GTDB): domain Bacteria; phylum Bacteroidota; class Bacteroidia; order Bacteroidales; family Muribaculaceae; genus Sodaliphilus. The sequence goes on from ONOU01000007.1 coordinate 34,109, forward strand.
ACGATGTGCTGAAAATCTCTTTCATCGCGGCGTTCTTTACCTCATGCTCATGACGAATGCATTCCCCAATGAGCGTCCGCTTGTCGGGGAAGGTCTCATAGAGGGTGCGTTTTGAGATGCCGCAAGCACGGGCCACTTCATCCATTGTCATTGATGTGGGACCCACACTCATCAGCATCTGGGAGCATTCAGTCACAATGCGTTCTCTTGTGTCCATGTTGATGCGTAGTAATGATATCTTCTATATTTGAGGGTGCAAAAGTAAAGAAAACTTTTAAAACTCCAAAAGTTTTCTTGGTTTTTGTGCGCGATCAGGTATGAATTATAGGCCTTTAACAAAGTGAGGGCGGTGCCAGCACTGGCACCGCCCTCATGGTCAGTGATCGCTCTCAGGGTAATCCCTGAATAGCGTTAGTGGCTTTAATACAGCACTTTGCTGCTCTTTACAGCACCGCTCTTGTAGCGAACAACCTTGATGTTGACGCCCTCAAACGGTTCCTTGCTCTGCATACCCGACATGTTGACGTAGGTAATCGACTCAATCTCATCACCATCGGCAACAATCGAGTTGATTGCGGTGTTGGGATTGAAGTTCATGCTAAGCAGCGTTACCTCTTGGGTATTGCTGGTAGCGGTGGTGCCGTCAACATAGTTGGCAACCAGATAGTAGGAGTAAGTGCCTCCCTCAACCAGATTGCTCAGGGTAATGCCTGCCGAGCCGGCTTCGATGTCGGTGATCACAAAGTCGGTGTTGTCGCCCGTTGCCGTAGCATTGAGGTTCAACGTGCCGGCATAGATGCAGATGAGTGCCATATCAGGCGAGTAGCTGTTGTCGGTCGAGTAGATGGTGATCTTGTCACCAGCGCTGCCGGTTACGGTCCAGGTGTAGGTCTCACCCTTGGTGAAGGTGTGGCCCACTGCCGAGGTCTTGGCCGACTTCACAGTGATGTTGCCTGTGCCATAGCTGGTATTGGCCGTCGTGATCTGGATAGTGAAGGTTGCATTGCTGTAACCCGACGGGATGGTGAATGTGATGTTACCATAGCTGGTGCTCCACCACGATGTCGAGTTCTTGGTGTAGATGGCACCGTTTCCTGCCCTCACGTTGCTGCCGCCCCAAGGCGAGGTCAGCGAGATGCTGGCATAGCTGCCGGTGTAGTTGCTGCCGTCGAGGCTGCCCAGCAGGGTCGAGGTGGGCTCGTCGCCACCCTCGGGCTGAGCGGTCAGCTTGCCATACAAGGTATAGCTCGAAACGCTTGATGCATCAACATCGTGAGTCCAGTTGGCGGTGAAGCTGGTGCTGCTGATGTTGGTGGCATCTGTCAGCACGGGATCAGCCTTGTTGATGGTAGCGTTACCGGTGAGGGCAACGGTCTTGCTTGCAGCACCCTCGCTGGCGATGGTCACGGTAGCGGTCTGTGAACCATAAGCCGTGGGAGCATAGGTTACGGTGACGTTCACGCCGTTAGCGGCATTGGCTGCGGTGATGGTCGTCGGCGAGATGCTGAAGACGCTGGCACCGCTCAGGCTCAGGGTAACATTGCCGGTCAAGTCGGCGCCGGTTACCTTGAAGGTGGCCGTCTTGGTTGCCCCCACGTTGGCCGTCATGCTCAGGCTGGCAGGTGTTACCGTCAGGGTCGGGGTAGCAGCGGGCTCCTCGTCCTTGAGGGTGACGGTCTGCTCGTTACTCCAGGCACTCTCGCTGCCATCGGTGTAGATGGCCTTCACCTTATAGGTATAGGTGGCGGCTGTCGTCAGGCCGGTGACGGTGTAGTACTTGTTGGTGATGCCGGTGATGGTGCGGGCACTGGAGTCGCCGCTCTCGCTGGCATTCAATGTCGTGTTGCCTGCATAGACCTGAATCATCGTCATGTCGGGTGAGTAGCTGCTATCGGTCGTGGTCAGGGTGATCACGTCGCCTGCGCTACCGGTAACAATCCAGGTATAGGTCTCATTCTTGGCGAAGGTGTGGCCTACAGCCGTGGTCTTGGTGGACTTAACGGTAACATTACCGGTGCCATAAGAGTTGTTTGAAGTGGTGACCTTCACGCTGAAGGTTGCGTTGCTGTAACCCGAAGGAATCGTGAAGGTGATCTTGCCGCTCTTGGTGAAGTAAACGGCACTGTTACCGCCCTTGACGTTGCTGCCGCCCCACGGTGAGGTCAGCGAGATGGTCTTGTAGCTGCCGGTGTAGCTGCTGCCATCGATGGTGCCCAGCAGGGTGGTGCCGGTTGACGGAGTGGTACCGCCCTGGCCGTTCACTTGCAGGGTGTAGCTGGCCACGTTGGCACTGGCGGTCTGGTCGGTCCAGTCAGCACGGAAGCTGTTGGTGGTGACGTAGCTGCTGTTGGCGGCGCTCATCACGGGAGTGTAGGTCGTGATGGGTGCGGTGGTAGCGGTACCCGTCAGGGTGACGGTCTTGCTCTCAGCGCCTGAGCTGGCAATGGTGATGGTGCCCGTCTGGGTACCTGTTGCCGTGGGCTTGTAGGTTACTGTCACGTTCACGCCATTTGCGGCATTAGCGGCCGTGATAGAGGTGGTCGAGATGGTGAAGACGCTCGAGCCGCTCTTGGTCAAGGTCACGTTTCCGGTGAGGTCTGCACCCGTTACCTTGAAGGTGGCGGTAGCGGTCTCACCCGTGTAGGCTGTCATGCTCAGCGTTGCGGGAGTCACGGTGAGGGTGGGAGTTGCCACAACTTCCTCCTCTTTCAGGGTAACTTCCTGCTCGTTACTCCATGCGCTCTGACTACCGTCGGTGTAGATGGCTTTCACCTTATAAACAAATGTGCCGCCCGTCTTCAGGTTGTTAACGGTGTAGTACTTGTTGGTGATGCCAGTGATGGTGCGGCTGGTCTCACCGCCGGTCTCGCTGGCTGCCAGCATATTGAGTGAGGAGGCGTCGCCAGCATAAATCTCGATGTTGCTTATACTGATGTAGTTGCTCGTGGAACCGATGGTCACCTTGTCGCTGGATGAGCAGTCGAGAACAAATGTGTACTCGGTGTTGGTGTCGCTCAGGGCCTGCGTCTTGCTGGCGCTACCCGTGGCCACACTCAGCGTGGCGTTGCCATAGTAGCTCGAGTAGTAGGAGTAAGCTTTCACCTTGACGGTCACCTTGCTGTAGCCGCTCAGGCTGTAGGTGGGCGATACCAGGTTGCCACCGGTGATGAGCATGCCAGTGTTGGCATACACATAGGTGGATGCGGTCCAACCCGTGCCCAGGTAGCTGGTGATGTTGCTCGACACGTCACTCAAGTAGCCGTCCGAGGTGGTGACTTGCGTCACACCGCTCAGGTCGATGTCAGCCAACTGAGTGGTGGCGGGAGTGCTGCCCTTCTCGGTCACTTGCAGGGTGTAGCTGGCCACATTGCTGCTGGTGGTCTGGTCGGTCCAGTTGGCGCGGAAGCTGTTGGTGGTGATGTAGCTGCTGTTGGCGGCGCTCATCACGGGGGTGTAGGTCTCGAGGGCTGCTGCCGTGGCAGTACCGCTCAGCGAGACGGCCTTGCTGGTAGCGCCGCTGCTGGCGATGGTGATGCTGCCAGTGTGGGTGCCGGCTGCCGTGGGATTGTAGGTCACGGTAACGGTGGCGCCGCTGGCGGCAGCACTGGCGCTGATGGTTGTCGGCGAAATGGTGTAGGCGCTATTGGCATCAGTCTTGGTCAGCGTCACGTTGCCGGTGAGGTTGGTGCCAGTAACGGTGAACGTCTTGCTCACGGTCTGACCTGCAGTGGTGCTGAAACTCAGCGAGGTGGGGCTAACGCTTAAGGTGGGAGTTGCGCTGGCGCCACTGGGCGGCTGGATACCGATGACCATCTGCTGATATACGTTGAAGTTGTAGCTGCTGTAGCCGAAGGAGTTCAGCGAGCACCAGGCGTTGCCGTCGCCACTCCAACCGAAGTTGATGTGGTACTTGTTGGTGCTGCTGTTGTAACCGTCAACGTTGAAGGCGTGACCACCGGCATTGGAGCTCACGGCGCAGAAGACGATAGGACGGCCAGCGGCCATCTCCTCTTGGATTAGCGCTGCCCACTGGCTGTCGCTGTACAGCGTGGTGCCGCCACTGTAGGCACTGGTCTTCTTGACAAAGCGCGTAGTGCTCGAGTCATAACCAAAGAAGGTGAAAGCGTCGCGAATGTTGCAAACACTGTCAACACTCACACCGCTACCATCGGTACCATAACCCATACGCTCGGCCTGGCCAACGTAGTGCATCAGTGTGGCAACAGCGTTACCCTGAGCGGTCGTGTAGCTGCCGGTGTAGTCGTCAAGCATGTTGGCCCAGTCAAAGGTTGTCGAGGGCAGGGCCGAGTGGGTGTAGCTCTTTGAACTATAGCTTCCCGTGCTGATGGTTGACTTGTAACCAGGAACAACGGGAGTTGGATCTGTTGGATATTTCCAGAAGTAGAACACCATCGAGGCCGACGTGGCGGGGCAGCCCGTCAAGCACTGGTAGCTACCAAACTTGCACTGGTTGTAATAGGGCGCCTGCTGGTCCCAGTTGCAGGTCAGCAGGGGACCGTAGGTAGTGGCGCGCAGCGACGGGGTGCCGGGAGGAATCGCCATCGGGTTGCCGTGCAGTCCCGGATGCTCTTGCAGGAACATGATCTGATCCTTGTACTGGCCCAGCAGGTCGCGCAGGCCCAGTGGCAGGTTGTTCACGTCTTTCAGGGGACGGTCGCCCACCATGAGGATTTCCTCGGCGCGGTCGTCACCGGCGACAACGACAAAGGTCGTTGCTGTGTTGTAGATGTAATAGACGGGCTCGTTGATTTTTGCTTTGCCCATCTCGGCCTTGAGCAACACTGGTTGAAGTGCTGCAGGGGCCATTACCTTGCCAGCATAGTGCTGACTCAAGAAATTTTGTGCTTTTCTCATGGCTGTGGCCTGATCAACAGGAGCAGCCGATAGAGACATTGCCATAATCGCGGCAGTTAGGAAAAATAGAATTTTTTTCATAAGCCTAAGGATTAATTAGTGATTAGGGTTGATTAAACGTTATGTTTTATTTTGGCGCCAAAGGTAAAGGATTATTATCTATTATCCAAATTTTTCTTGAATATTTTTTGGAAATTTTCAATAATACTAATGATTTATTCGTTTTAAGGCTTGATATGTGTGAAACCGTTTTTGTGATTTCAGCATGGTGATAATCCTCCTCCAAATGACGCGTTAACAAAAACTTAGGTATTGGTGCGCGAGCACCGATGAGCATGCTGGTTGCCTGCATGGCTTGCGGGTGTCGGTTAAAATGACTACTTTTGTGTCGATAATAATAGACGACTTATGAAATCAGCAAGCAATATGTCTCAGGTGATGGCTTTCCTGCGTGAACTGGCCATCAACAACGACCGCGCCTGGTTCAAGGCCCGTAAGGACCGCTTTGATGCCCTGCGCATGCCGTGGGAGCAGGACATGCAGCGCCTCATCGGCCTGGTGGCCGATTTTGACCCGCAGGCGCGTGGCCTCAATGTCAAGGACAGTGTTTACCGCATCTACCGTGACATCCGTTTTTCCCATGACAAGAGCCCTTATAAGACCTATTTCTCGGGGGTCATCGGCAAGGGTGGGCGCCACACGCGGCAATCGTGCTACTATGTCCACATGGGAGTGGAGGAAATGATGCTGTGTGGCGGTATCTGGTGGCCCGAGAAACCCATCCTGGACCAGTTGCGTGGGCTCATTGACGCCGAGCCCCAGGAGTTCCTTGCCATTGTCAACCATCCCGACATCACCTCGCGTTACCAGTGGATGTCGCAGTCCCTCAAGTCGATGCCCAAGGGGTATCCCAAGGACCACCCGATGGGTGAGTACCTGAAGATGAAGGAGTATCTCATGGTCATGAAGGTCGATGAACAGTACTTTGACTGCGAGGACTGGGTAGAGCGTGTCGCCAGTGACTTACAACCTCTCAAACCATTGCACGATTTTCTTAATTATGTGTTTGAATAACCTTTATTGGTGTTACAGATTGTAACTTGGGAAATTGCCATCATTTTGGCTGTGGAATCGGCAATTTGCCAGCGAAATGCAGTAGAAAGCGATTATTTTGCCATTTTTTTGGCCTTTTTAGCGACTCGATACAGATTTTTTTATCGCTCGTTGTGCTGATTTCTTAATAAAATTATACCTATTAAAAAAAATGATAGTATCTTTGCACGCGATTTCAGGGAGTGAAATCACGTGAAAACCATTATAGACGAGTAAACATAACTACATAAACAAAGTAATTTTTTTAGAGAACATCTATGAAGAAATCCTTTATTTTGCTGATGGCGCTAGCGACAAGTCTTGGACTTAGCGCCAGCGAAGCCGACTTGGTGATGCCCGAGTCGTTGCATGAGATCAGCTTCCTGCACTGGGGATTCCTGGTGTGCATCTTGGGTATGCTGTTCGGTGTGTATCATTTCATCAAGACCAAGAACCTGCCCGTCCATGACGCCATGCGCGAGATTGGTGAGGTCATCTACAAGACTTGTTCGACCTACCTCAAGCAGCAGGGCCGTTTCCTGGCCATCCTGTTCGTCTTTATCGGTGTGGTTGTCGCTTTCTACTTCGGCGGTTTGAGCCACATGAAGGTTTGGGAAGTGTGCATCATCCTGTTTTCCACCATCATCGGTATGCTCGGCTCCTATGCTGTCGCTGCCTATGGTATCCGCATGAACACCTATGCCAACGCCCGCATGGCCTTTGCATCGCTGCGCCGCGATCCGTTGCGCTTGCTCAATATTCCCTTGAATGCAGGTATGAGCATTGGTGTGATGCTCGTTTGCGTCGAGCTCATCATCATGTTGATCATCTTGCTGTACGTTCCCTGCGACCTGGCTGGCGTTTGCCTAATCGGTTTCGCCATTGGTGAGAGCCTCGGTGCCAGCGCCCTGCGTATCGCCGGTGGTATCTTCACCAAGATTGCCGACATCGGCAGTGACCTGATGAAGGTGGTCTTCAAGATTGGTGAGGACGACCCCCGCAACCCTGGTGTGATTGCCGACTGTACTGGTGACAATGCTGGTGACAGCGTTGGTCCCACGGCCGACGGCTTTGAGACCTATGGTGTGACTGGTGTCGCTCTGGTATCGTTCATCCTGCTCGCAGTCAAGGATCCCGAGATGCAGAAGAACCTGCTCGTGTGGATCTTCTCGATGCGTATCTTGATGGTCATCACCAGTGTCGTTGCCTACTGGATCAACAAGGCTTACTGCAAGGCAAAATATGCCGGTCAGGACAGCCTCGACTTCGAGAAACCGCTGACCTCCCTCGTGTGGATCGCCAGCGTGCTCAGTATCGTTGTGACCTACGCCGTTTCCTACTTGCAGCTCGGTGGCGTTGCTGGTCAGCCCAACCTGTGGTGGCAGTTGGCTAGCATCATCTCGATGGGTACTCTGGGCGCTGCCCTCATCCCCGAGATCACCAAGATCTTCACCTCGCCCAAGAGTGGCCACGTCCTGGAGGTCGTTAAGGCTTCTCACCACGGTGGCGCTTCGCTGAACATCCTTAGCGGTTTTGTGGCTGGTAACTTCTCTGGCTTCTGGACTGGTCTGGCCTTCGTGCTGCTGATGTTCGTCGGCTATGCCTTCTCGATTGATATCCCCGAGACGCTGATGTCCTATCCCGCCATCTTCGCCTTTGGTCTGGTGGCCTTCGGTATGCTCGGTATGGGTCCTGTGACCATCGCTGTGGACAGCTACGGTCCCGTGACCGACAATGCACAGAGCGTCTATGAGCTCTCCCTCATCGAGGAAGTGCCCAACAAGGACGAGCAGATCGAGAAAGAGTTTGGCTTCAAGCCCGATTGGGAGAAGTCAAAGCACTACCTGGAGGAGAACGACGGTGCCGGCAATACCTTCAAGGCTACTGCCAAGCCCGTGCTCATCGGTACCGCCGTCGTTGGTGCCACCACGATGATTTTCTCGATCATCCTTGTGATCCAGAAGACCCTCGGCGTTGACCCCGCCAGCCTGCTGAACCTGTTGAACCCCTACACCATCATCGGCTTCCTGCTGGGTGGCTGTGTTATCTATTGGTTCACCGGAGCTTCAACCCAGGCCGTAACCGTTGGCGCCAACCGTGCCGTTGCCTTCATCAAGGACCACATCAAGCTCGATCCCAACGCTCCCAAGAAGGCCGACACCAAGTCGTCGGTCGAGGTCGTTAAGATCTGCACCCAGTATGCTCAGAAGGGTATGTTCAACATCTTCCTGGCCATCTTCTTCTTCGCCCTCGGTTTCGCCTGCTTGGCATCGCCGGGTAGCGTGGGTGGCAACAACGCCGTTTCGCTCTTCGTTTCTTATCTGATCTCGATTGCCCTGTTCGGCTTGTTCCAGGCAGTGTTCATGGCCAACGCCGGTGGTAGCTGGGATAACAGTAAGAAGGTTGTCGAGGTTGACCTCGACCTCAAGGGTACCGACCTGCACGACGCATCGGTTGTCGGCGACACCGTTGGTGACCCCTTCAAGGACACCTCGTCGGTTTCGTTGAACCCCATCATCAAGTTCACCACCCTGTTCGGTCTGTTGGCAATGGAGATGGCAATCAGCGAGAACTTCCGCGACTTTGCTCCCTGGATCGGCATTATCTTCGTCCTCGTGGCTATCTTCTTCGTTTGGCGCTCGTTCTACCGCATGCGCATCGACGACAGCATCGAGAACGTCATCAACGCCTACAAGAAGTAATGCTCGCTGCGCTCGCAGTTTAATGTTTAAAGCATAAAGTTTAAAGAATTAAGGGCGCGAGCCCCCGTCAATTAAGGCGGCGAGACCACACGGTCCCGCCGCCTTGCTATAAATAGCATGTAAAGTTCGTTATCTCTCAGGAGAGGCCACTTGTAATGGCACAAGGTACCGGTCAATGTCACCAGGCATTGGGTCTTTATTGCCATCAAGTACTTCGAGTTGCTCACCCAAGGCTTCCGAGAAACGGTTATTCTCGACCTTATAGTTGATCATGCTTGTACTGTTAAGCGCAAAACGTACATTTACAATTTTGCCTTGTATGATTTCGTTGATTTGTTCACGGGAAACCATAAAGACGAGGTCATCATCAATGCCGTGGGATTGTGCATTGTTGACTTCATGAATGCCTGCGCCAACAGTATTGAATTCCAAAACTTTACCATTACTTAATGTCAGTAAAATGGGCTGTGCTTCAACCAAAAGCAGCCTTCTGTCTGATTTGGAGCGAAGTCCTGACAATCTGACGGAATATAGTTGATCATTACCTTTGCTCTTATCTATTAAATGTACCTCTAAGTTAAGCGTCTTTTCTGTAAGTACATTTTCATGAGAAGCTGGAGCAATACCAATATTTGAGGACTTCGGCTTCTTAATGTCCACCTTGCTGGATTTGCCTTGAGAAAACAGAGCAAATGGCATTAACGAGACGAGGAGTAATACAATCGTTTTCATAATACAATACTTTTTATAATGATTTTTTGCAAAGATATAAAGAACCATTGTAAATATCTGCTATTTTAATACTATTTATGCTTTATTTCAACTTCACAACAAACATCATTACAATCGTAACAATTCATCGAATCATCTGCCGAAAAATCTCACGCAAAGTCGCAAAGCCGCTAAGTGTCTGATTTTAATTGATTTCTGATTGCCAACTTATTGACGATAATTGGCTACATGTATGAATAGATGCTTGGATTAGTCTTCGGTTAATCATTGTATTAAATTGATAATTAATAGCTTAGCGTCTTTGCGACTTCGCGTGGGGCATTATTCGCTGAATAGATTCTTACAATCACCCCTGACTACAATTGCACGAAGCCGAGAATCATAGTCTCCAGGGGCCAGACGATTTGGTCTGATTTAGCAACTTTAATGTGTTTGGGTATAGCCAATGCCCGCTTGTGCTTTTTATCGTTGACAGGGAGCAGTTATTGGTGTTAACTTTGTGTACTGTAGGGGATTTCCTGGCAATCGTTAATTGCGATTAACACTTCCGCCCCTCCTTTTTACAAGGGTTCAGCAGAACTTTTTCGCTGGCAATGGGGATGGCAATCAGCGAGAACTTCCGCGACGATGCTCCCTGCTTGGCTTCCTCAGCCCAATTTCTACAAAGAAAAAAAGGGGCGACAGTGGTTGTCGTCCCTCTTTTTGGGCGGAGTGACCGAGATTCGAACTCGGGATACGCTTTTGACGTATACACGCTTTCCAGGCGTGCCTCTTCAGCCACTCGAGCATCACTCCAATCGTCAAATGCGGGGCAAAGGTAATACAATTTGGCGGAAAACAACAACAAAACGCACATTTTTTGTTATTTTTGTGGCATGGAACACGATGGGAGATTGACAAATTTCAACCATACGGGCGGTGCCGATCGTCAGGACCCGCGCGTGAAACAACTGGCCATGGATGTGTTGCGCTGGTTGCCCTATGACCCCAACGACGACCAGATGCTGGTTATCGTTGCGCTGGCCCATTACCTGCTGTATGCTCCCGAGCGGTCGGTATTTCTGCTGGGTGGCTATGCCGGCACGGGCAAGACGTCGCTCACCGGAGCCATCGTCAAGGCCTTGCACGGAATGGGGCGTAAGTCGGTGCTGATGGCCCCCACGGGGCGGGCGGCGCACATCTTCAGCGAGTATTCGGGCCATCCTGCCTATACCATCCACCGCAAGATCTATCGCCAGCAGGGCTATGGCATCGACGCCTTTGGCCTGGCCGACAACAAGCACACCGACACCGTGTTCATCGTCGATGAGGCCTCGATGATCAGCAACGCCAGCGACGGGTCGATGTTTGGTAGTGGACGGCTGCTAGAGGACCTGATAGGCTATGTCTATAATGGCCAGGGCTGCAAACTGGTGCTCATGGGCGACAACGCGCAGCTGCCACCCGTGGGCCAGCTCGTGAGTCCCGCCCTGGATGATGGCATACTGCAATCGATGGGACTGACGACCTATGGCGTGTTCCTGCGTCAGATTGCCCGACAGGCTCAGGAGAGCGGCATCCTGCACAACGCCACACTGCTGCGGCAGGCCATGGAAAACGGCGAGTTGGGCAGGCCGCGCTTTGATCTCGATGGCATGGACGATATCCAGACCGTGTCGAGCGAGTTTCTGCTCGAGACCATCAGCGACTGTTATGACCGCGACGGTATGGCCGAGACCATCATTGTGACCCGCAGCAACAAGCGTGCCACATTATTTAATATGGGCGTGCGCAACACGATACTCTATCGCGAGGACCTGCTCGTGAACGACGACATGCTGCTGGTGGCCAAGAACAACTATTACTGGGCCCGTGACTATGAGCAGCTGGACTTTATCGCCAATGGCGACGTGTGCCGCGTGAGGCGCGTGTGGGGCGACATCGAGCACAAGTATGGCCTGCGCTTTGCCAACGTGACCGTCGAGTTCCCCGACCACGATGGGGTGGAAATGGACTGTAAAATTGTGGTCGATTGCCTGCTGAGCGACACCCCGGCGCTGGACCGCGAGCAGAGTGACCGCCTGTTCAACGAGGTGTGGGAAGAGCTGACGGGCGACAAGCGCACGCGCTACAAGGCACTGAAGGAGCATCCTTACTTCAACGCCCTGCAAGTCAAGTATGCCTATGCCGTGACGTGCCACAAGGCGCAGGGCGGACAGTGGCGCAACGTGTTCATCGACATGGGAGGCATCATGCCCGACGCCATGCAGTCGATGGACTTCTACCGCTGGCTCTACACCGCGATAACCCGCGCGCGTGACCGCGTCTATCTCATCAACTGGGTGAATGATCCTGTCGGGTTTTGAGAAAAATCATCGTGTCGAGTCACTGACTGTCAGTTTTTTATTACCTTTGCCGATTGGTAAGCAAACTATGTTCAAGTTATGATGTTAAAAAAATTATCCAGGATAGCCATCATCACATTGATGGCCATTGCCGTTGGCCAGAGTGCCGATGCCGCGATTCCCGCTGGCTATTACAGTTCGCTCGATGGCAAGAGCGGGCAAGCGTTGAAGGACGCCATTCATGAGCTGGCCCTGCAGCACACGACACTGAGCTATGGCAGCCTGTGGATATACTTTGCCGACACCGATCATCAGCCCGATGACAAGAGTAAGGTGTGGGACATGTACAGTGACAACACCTACTACTTCAGGGGCGGAACCAGCGGCGTGTACGGCATGCACAAGGAGCATTCCTTGCCCAAGAGTTGGTGGGGCGGACAGGACGAGACTCAGGGCTATGCCGGGTACACCGACATTAACCACCTGTACCCGTCGAATGGCGAGGCCAACATGGCCAAGTCCAACTTTCCGTTGGGCGAGGTGTCCAGGGCAACATTTGACAATGGTGTGACCAAGGTGGGCTCTCCCATGACAGGACAGGGTGGGGGATGCTACGCGGTGTTTGAACCAGACGACCGCTATAAGGGCGACTTTGCGCGCACCTACTTCTATATGGCCTGTGCTTACCAGAACTACCACTGGCGTTACACCTATATGCTCAATAACAGCGACTGGAAGACGTTGAACGAGTGGTCAATCAACCTGCTATGCCGCTGGGCACGCAACGATGCCGTGAGTGACAAGGAGGTGGACCGCAACGATGCCGTGCAGCGCAGCCAGAACAACCGTAACCCGTTCATTGACTTTCCTGATTTGTTTGAATACATCTGGGGCAATCGCCAGGGGCAGGTCTTCTATGTGAGCGAGGCAGGTGACACGACAACCTATACCGGTGATCCCGAACTCATCTCTCCCACCCAGGGCTCGGTGCTTGACTTTGGCGACGTGGCATTGGGCAAGTCGCTAGACTACACCCTGTATATCAAGGGCCGGGGCTTGAGCAATCCATTGTCGTTGCAGATCTACCGCTATGACGAGGAAATGTTTGACATTCCGGTGAGCAGTGTGAGTCGCGTCGCGGCCAACAGTGCCGAGGGATATCCCCTGAAGATCACTTACACGCCCACCACGACCGGTGAGCACATGTCACGACTGCTCATCTCGGACGGTGGCATGACGGGCAGCGTCGGTGTCGAGCTGCGTGCCCGTTGTCTGCCCGTGCCGACGCTGTCTCGCCTGGAGGCGCTGCCTGCCACGGGCATCACCAGCACGAGCTATGTGGCCAACTGGCGCAAGGCCAACGAGGAAGTGGACTACTACATCATCACCCGCACGGTGTATAACAAGAACACGGGTGAGACGCGCACCGAGACGTTCACCACCGACAACGGCGACGTCACCAGCTACGCGTTTGACGACCGCCAGCAGGACGAGTCCCACACTTACAGTGTGCAGTCTTACCGACTGGGATATACCAGCGAGCCCTCTAACGTGATCACTCTAGACATGAGCGGCATCACGGGAGTGGAAGCCGACAAACCGCTGCAGGTGCTGCCTGCCGATGGCGGCATCCTGATTAAGTGCAGCGAGGACATGGGTCAGGCGGTCATCTATGACATGGCAGGACGCATCATTCGCCGCATCAACAATCTGCAGAACGACATGGTCATCGAGTTGCCGCGAGGCATCTATCTGCTCAAGACGTCATCCTGCCGCAGCGACTGGAAAATTGCCATCCGGTAACCCGGCAATGACCGATGACAAAGGAGCGGTCTAAGTAGAGACGCAAAATCTTGCGTCTCCCATGCAGGGACAATAATGATAAAGAACAGATAACCCACAAAAAAGAGAGACGCAAGATTTTGCGTCTCTACTTGATTATGCCGTTAATAAATGGGCTTTGACGTTTACTCCTTGATGAGGTTTCCACCTTCCTTCAGAGCCTCCTCGTTGAGGGGGATGAGGTGCCAGTGGCGCTCGGGAAGGGTCTTCTTCAGGGCCTTGAGCACGCTCTCGATGGTCACCATGGGGCGAACCTTGAGCATAGCGCCCAGAACGATCATGTTGAAGGTCTTGGAGTTCTTCATCTCGATCGACTTCTCGGTTGCATCGATGGGATAAACCGTGATGTCGGTGCGGGTGGGTTTCTTGTGGATGCCATAGGTGTCATACATCAGGATACCACCGGGCTTTACCTTGCTCTCAAACTTGTCGAGAGACTGCTGGTTGAGCACAACCACAACATCATAGGTGTTGAGGACGGGCGAGCTGATGCGCTCATCGCTCACGATAACAGTCACGTTAGCGGTACCACCGCGCTGTTCGGGACCATAAGAGGGCAGCCAGCACACTTCCTTGTCTTCCATCAGGCCAGAGTAGGCAAGAATCTTACCCATTGACAGTACACCCTGTCCGCCGAAACCGGCAATAACTATTTCGTTAATCATAGTGTCTTCTAAATTTTAGCGTTGAATACCATCTTTCAAGTCCTTCAAGTCTCCCAGGGGATACTTGGCGAACATATTCTCTTCCATCCACTTGTTGGCCTTCTCGGGAGTGAGCTTCCAACCGGTGTTGCAGGCGCTGACGATCTCGACAACCGAGGTGCCCTTGCAGTTGATGCTGTTCTCAAAGGCTTTCTTCAGAGCGGCTTTGGCCTTGCGGACGTTGGCAGGCGTGTGAACGCTCTGGCGGGTCACGTAGCAGGTACCGTCGAGCTGAGCCAGCAGCGGAGTGATGGCCAGGGGATAACCATTGAGGTCCGGACGGCGGCCATAGGGGCAGGTAGCGGTCTTCTGGCCCAGCAGCGTGGTGGGAGCCATCTGACCACCAGTCATACCGTAGATGGCATTGTTGATGAAGATGATAGCGATGTTCTCGCCACGGTTGCAAGCGTGAATCGACTCGCAGGTACCGATGGCCGAGAAGTCACCGTCGCCCTGATAGGTGAATACCAGGTTCTCGGGCCAGAGGCGCTTTACAGCGGTAGCCAGAGCGGTGGCACGGCCGTGGGGAGCCTCCTCCCAGTCAACGTCGATGTAGTTGTAGGCAAAGACGGCGCAACCAACGGGCGAAACGCCGACGGTCTTCTCAGCAACACCCATTTCCTCGATGACTTGGGCAACGAGCTTGTGTACAACGCCATGGCTGCAACCAGGGCAATAGTGCATGTGAACTTGGTTCAGCAGCGCAGGTGCAGAATAAACTTTATTCTCAGGTTTAATGATATCGTTAAGTTCCATTGCGTTATTACTTATTAATGAGTTTCTCTTTCAGTACGTTCAACAGTTCGTCGGGCGTGGGCACGTTGCCACCGAAGCGGCCATAGTGCTCAACCGGCATCTTGCATTCAACGGCAAGTTTCACATCCTCGACCATCTGGCCGGCGTTGAGCTCAACGCAGAGGATACCCTTGACGTTCTTGGCGGCCTCGCGCAGCTGCTTCTCGGGGAAGGGCCACAGGGTGATGGGACGGAACATACCGACCTTGATACCCTCCTGGCGTGCCAGTTCCATCGTCTTCATGGCGATGCGTGCGGTGGTGCCGAAGGCGGTGATCAGGTAGTCGCAGTCCTCGACGTCGATGAGCTCGCAACGGGTCTCGTTCTTCTCGATCTCGCGATAGCAAGCCTGGAAGCGCCAGTTGTTCTCCTCCATCTTGTCGTCATCGAGCTCCAGGCTGGTAACGACATTGCTGGGACGCATGCCCTTGCGGCCGTTGACGGCCCAGGGGCACTGCTGGCGGATTTCCTCCTCGGTGCGGCGCGGACGCTGCTCGGGCAGCACGACCTTCTCCATGAGCTGACCGATGGTACCGTCGGCGAGGATCATCGACACGCAACGATACTTGAATGCCAGGTCAAAGCCCAGGGCGACCATGTCGGCCATCTCCTGAACGCTGCTGGGAGCGAGGACGATCATGTGATAGTCACCGTGACCGCCACCCTTACATGCCTGGAAGTAGTCGGCCTGTGATGCATGAATGGTACCCAGACCGGGGCCACCACGCTGTACGTTGATCAACAGAGCGGGAACCTCGCTGGCTGCGAGATAAGACACGCCCTCCTGCATGAGGCTGAAACCGGGGCTGGAAGTAGAGGTGCAGACAGCCTTGCCGGTCATTGCGCCACCATAAACCATGTTGATGGCAGCGACCTCACTCTCGGCCTGCAGTACAACCATACCAGTAGTCTCCCAAGGCATTTCTTCCTCGAGTTTCTCAAGCACCTCACTCTGCGGAGTGATCGGGTATCCGAAATATCCGTCGGCACCATAGCGGATCATGGCCATGGCGAGGGCTTCGTTACCCTTCATCAATGTTACTTTATCGTTCATATTGTTCGACAGTAGTTTAAATGGTTAGTCACTATTATTTCTCGGTCACGCGATAAACCTCGATGCAGGCATCGGGGCATACGAGAGCACAACTCTGGCAACCGATGCAAGCCTCGGGTTGCTCCATGTATGCGAAATGATATCCGCGGTCATTTACCTCTTTTTCTTTGAGGTTCAGTACATTGCACGGGCATGCTACAACACACAGGCGGCATCCCTTGCATCGTTCCGTATTCACTACTACGGCTCCATGAATTTTTGCCATATAAAGATAGTTTAAAGGTTATAAATTGTAAGTTTGTCTAGGTTGTGCAAAAATACTTCTTTTTGGGGACATGACAAACAAAAATGAATGAATATTTACCAACAAATAGTGATTTTTCCCCTCAACCATCACCTGTATCCACAGGGTTGGGGAAATAACCAGCCCGAAACACGGGTGGACGCAGGAGATATTCAGGCGTTAAGGCTATCTTGTGGAATGGACGATTTTTACAATGATATACACTGCAAGGACGCACAGGAACATGAGATCAAAACAGGCGATGTCTTGATAGATATTGGAAATCGAGTCTGATGCTTCAAATATGTAAGAATGCGATAGATTTGCCGAGTAGGCAAATATTGTTGAGATGATAAAGGATATGGCCAAAATAACAAGCAGGACACCAGCTCTGACGGCTCCAAGGCGCTGCTTAAACGCCAAGATTGCTGCCACGAGCAGGATGACGGGTAGTGTAGTGATTATTAAGAACTCAATAAACTTGTCCATATTTTGGTTTTGAAACTGCAAATATAAAATAAGTTTCTTAAATTAAGATAAATTGGAGAAAAAATATAAAATTATAAGCTGCATTTATTTCTTTAGGTAGCGTAGTGATTACGTCGACCTGTTAACGGGAAATGAAAACACCCTGTTGCCATGGTCGGCAGCAGGGTGTCTTGATAGCTTGTTAAAGTCTCGTTTTTTTAGTCCTCTTTTTTAGCGCGCAGGCAGGAAACGGCGAGGAACAGGATCAGGGCAATGTACATCACGATGGCGAGAACATTGCTTGCGGTCTCGCTCAGCGGGCTGGTGTACTTAAAGCCGAAGAAGATCATAGCGGCGCTCACGACTCCCATCAGGGCACCACCGGCGATGAAACCGCTGGCCAGCAGGGTGCCGCGCTCCTTGCGTGCGTTGTTGACTTTCTCGTCCTTGCTGCGTGAGCCGACAAACCAGCTGATGATGGCACCAACGAGCAACGGGGCATTCAGCTGCAAGGGGATGAACATACCCAGCGAGAAGGGCAGGGCAGGCACCTTGAGCCAGTTGAGCAGCAGGGCCAGGATTGCGCCCACACCGTAGAGCAGCCACGGAGTCTCACCACCCATCATGAGGGGCTTGATGACTGCGGCCATGGCGTTGGCCTGAGGTGCAACGAGAGCATTGTCGCCGACGAAGCCGTAGGCCTTATTGAGGATGATCATGACACCACCCACGGTAGCTGCCGACACGAGGGTGCTGACAAACTTCCAGGTCTGCTGCTTGGCAGGCGTGGTGCCGATCCAGTAACCGATCTTCATGTCGGTGACCATACCACCAGCCATCGAGAGGGCGGTGCAAACCACGCCACCGATGACCATGGCGGCAACGATACCCTTGGAACCGTTCAAGCCGATGGCGACAAAGATGACGCTGGCCACAATCAGGGTCATCAGCGTCATTCCCGACACGGGATTACTGCCCACAATGGCAATTGCGTTGGCGGCTACCGTGGTAAACAGGAAGGCAATAACGAGCACCACCAGGAAGGCGACAACCGTCTGCATCAGGTTATGGATCACACCAATATAGAAGAACACGAAGGTCACTACCAGGGCAGCCAGTAAGGCAAAGACGAGGACCTTCATCGAGATGTCGCGCTGGTGACGCTCGACCTGCACGCTCTGGTCCTGACCTTTAAAGGCTTGGCCGGCAAGTCCGGCGGCATTCTTGATGACACCCCACGACTTGACGATGCCGATGATACCGCTCATGGCAATACCACCGATACCGATGTAGCGTGCGCCGCCAGCAAAAATCTGGTCTGGTGCCATCTGGGCATACTCGGGATTCATACCCAACAGGGGAACGATGACCCACCAGATGAAAGCACTACCGGCAAAGATGATGAAGGCGTAGGGCAGTCCGATGATGTAACCCAAGCCCAGCACTGCGGCGCCCGTGTTGATCTTGAAGATCATCTTTACGTTGTCGGTAAATCCCTGAAGGGCTGGGATGGCCTGGGTGGTGAGCACCTCTTTCCACCAGCCGAAAGTCGAGAGCAGGAAATCGTACAGACCACCCACAAGGCCGGCAATGAGCAGCGGACGGGCTTGGTCACCGCCCTTCTGGCCACTGACGAGCACCTGGGTAGTCGCGGTAGCCTCGGGGAACGGGAACTTGCCGTGCATGTCGCTCACGAAGTACTTGCGGAAGGGGATGAAGAACAGGATGCCCAAGATGCCGCCGAGCAGTGAGCTCAGGAACACTTCCAGGAAGTTGACGGTAATCTCGGGATACTCGGCTTGCAGGATGTACAGGGCGGGCAGGGTGAAGATGGCACCGGCCACGATAATGCCCGATGCTGCACCGATCGACTGAATGATGACATTCTCGCCCAGTGAGTTCTTGCGCTTGGTCACGGCACCGATACCGGCGGCGATGATGGCAATGGGAATAGCGGCCTCAAAGACCTGACCCACCTTTAGGCCCAGATAGGCCGCGGCGGCGCTGAAGATGACGGCCATGATCAGACCCAGCGATACAGAGTAGGGCGTGATTTCGGGATAAGTCTTGTCTGGTTTGAGGATGGGGACATATTTCTCCCCAGGCTTGAGCTCGCGGGCCGCATTGTCGGGCAGCGCGATCTCATCTTGCTGTTGTACAATGATTTCTTCGTCTTTCATAAAAAAATATTTTAGTTCTTAAGTTTTAAGTTTTAAGTTTTATGTCGTTGGTTGAAATGAGTTAATGAACTGCGAAGATAGTCAAAAAAAGACAAACTCACATCATCTGATGCAGGAAATGTGTGATTTTTGCATTATCTTTGCGACAGAAACGAGTAATCACTGTTATTTCAATCTATATCAATGAGAAGGAAGAAAATTGTGATGCTGGCTCTTGTCGCCAGCTTGATGATAGGGAACATGAGTGCCCAGCAGGGGTTTGTAGATGCCTTGTGCACCGAGGATGTCACTCTGGAAGCCTTGACCGGCTACATGGACACGGTGCGCCCGGCCGAGGCGCGTGTCAAGAGTTTCTATGCTAACCTGATCAACAATCCGACACACAGCTACCGCATCGAGCATCTGGACCTGGGATTCAATGGCTGTACAGGCCGTGTCGATGAGCAGGTGACGATGGCTAATGGCACCAAACGTGACAACGTGTTCATTTTCAACGACAAGGGGCTGCTCACACAGTCCACCATCCAGGGTAGCAAGGGCGCCAAGACGGTGGTCAACTACAGCTATGCCTACAGCGTCCAGCAGGGCTTCTCGCTCAAGCAGAGCAAGAGCAAGGGCAGGACAATCAACTATGCGTCATTGTTTGACGAGACGGGTTACCGCGTGACCATTAAGGGCGACAACGGCAGCCGCCAGGACTATAGTTACAACGAGAATGGCAACCTGACCAAACTCGTGATCACGCCTGCCAAGGGCGACAAGCGCACACTCCTGTATCAAGATGGCTATGTCGTGCGCGAGGAGACGGGCAGCAGGGTCTTCCGCTACCATTATGACTTTGACACGGCCACGGGCAAGAAATTCCTCATCGCCATCAAGGAACTGAAAGGGACCGATGTGATCCACGAGCGCACCTTTGACTACGACATCGACACGCATGGCCGCTACACGCGGGTGAACATCGCGCTCGACGGGAAACCCCAGATGACGATCACGAGAAGTTATAGCTTCTAGTTTCGGCCTTCAACTCCCTATAAATACAATAAATGTGGAGACATTGACGTTTTTATGATGAAAGTGTATTGTAAAGCGTTATAGATGAAACGGATTATATATATTGTAGTAGGTCTGGTGATGGCATCAGTGGCGCTGTCGCTGTCGTCGTGCAAGGGTCCCAAGCTCAAGGACGCCGATGAGGCCTACGACCGCGGTGAGTACTTTGATGCGGCAACCATCTACCGCAAGCTGTACAACCGCTATAACCGCAAGGAGGATGCCTGGTTGCGTGGCGAGTTGGCTTTCCAGCTGGGCATGTGCCACTTGAAGCTCAATCAGGGCAACCGTGCCTCTGCCGCGTTCCAGAATGCCATCCGCTATGAGTATGGCGACTCGACAACCCTTCTCAGGTTGGCCCAGGCCCAGCAACGCGAGGGCCAGTATTCCTTAGCGATCAAGAACTACAATGAGTACCTCGACATGTTCCCCGATGACTGGGAGGCACAGGTGGGCATCAGTGGCTGTGAGCTGGCGCCCAAGTGGAAGGAGGAGGGCTCGCGTTACATCGTCAAGCCGTTCAAGATGCTGAACTCGCGCCGTGCCGACTATTGCCCCATGTATCTGGACAAGAACATGGAGTATATCTATTACACCTCGACCAACGAGAAATCCACTGGCGAGCTGCATAGTGAGATTACCGGAACCAAGAAGGGTGATATCTATTTCACCAAGAAAGATGAGAAAGGCAACTGGTCGCGTCCGGCAGTGGTCGAGGGCGGCCTGAATACCGAGCATGATGAGGGTGCGGCGGCATTCACCCCCGATGGGTCAACGATGTATCTGGCTCGTGCCGTGCGTCAAGACTGGCCCACCACAGTCGAGATTTATACCAGTACCCGTAGCGAGGCCAAGTGGAATGCCCCCCAGAAGTTTGAGATTACGGCCGACACGCTGAGCAACTATTCGGACCCGGCCGTGAGCCCTGATGGGGAATGGCTGTATTTTGCCAGCGATATGCCGGGAGGTCAGGGCGGCACTGACATCTGGCGCATCAACCTCAAGGACAAGCACGGCACCCTGGAGAACCTGGGGCCGCAGATCAATACCAAGGGCAACGAGCGTTACCCGAATGTGAGAACAGACAGCTTGCTGTACTTCGCCAGTGACGGACATCCCGGCATGGGTGGACTGGACTTGTTTGTGGCCCAGTTGCAGCCGCGTGACGAGGAACACCATCTGGATATGGACCGCTGGGTGATTAAGAACATGGGTGTGCCGATGAACTCGGCAGCCGACGACTTTGGCATCACCTTTGGTACTGGCGAGAGCGGTCTGTTCTCGAGCAATCGTGGCGATGCCCGCGGCTATGACCACATTTTCAGTTTCATCAAGCCTGACCTTCAGATTTGGATCTCGGGCTACGTGCTTGACAAGGACGATGAACCTGTGCCCAATGCCGTGATACGCATCGTGGGCGACGATGGCAGCAACCAGAAGACCGCCGCCAAGCCTGACGGTTCATTCCGCTTTGACCTGCAGCGCGGCGTGAAATACGCGATGATGGCCGGTGCCGATGGCTACCTGAACGCCCGTCAGGAATTTGTGAGCGACACCACCGAGGAGGACGCCGAGTACAATGTGGACTTTGTGCTGGCCGCGATGTTCAAGGCTCAAATCATCGAGAATATCTTCTACGACTTTGACAAGGCTGTCCTGCGTGACGAGTCCAAGCTAGCGCTCGACAGCATGGTCATGCTGTTGAAGGATCACCCTAACATCGTTATCGAGATGGCCTCGCACACCGACCGCATCGGCAGCGCGAAATATAATCAAGGACTCTCACAGCGGCGCGCCCAGAGCGTTGTGGACTACCTGATAGAGAACGGCATTCCCCGTGAGCGTTTGAAGCCTGCGGGATATGGCGAGTCCAGACCCAAGACGGTTACCAAGCGCATCCACAGCAAGTATCCGCAGTTTGAGGAGGGCGTTACCTTGACCGAGGAATTCATCAAGACCCTGAGCAAGGAGGACAGGGAAGCGGCCGACCAGATCAACCGGCGCACCGAGTTCCAGGTCATTGACACCAGCTACGAGTACTAGAAACGATAAAAACCGCCCCTCAAGGCGGTTTTATCGTTCTAGACTATCTAGAAGATCTAGACTATCTAGATTCTCTAGGCTATCTAGATGGTTGTTTTATCGGCCGATGCAGTAGTAGGTGAAGCCCAGGTCCTCGAGCTCGTCGCCGTCATACACGTTGCGCCCGTCGATAATGACCGGGGTCTTCATGAGGCTTTTCACCATCTGCCAGGCCGGGATGCGGAATTGGCGCCACTCGGTGAGCAGTAACACGGCGTCAGCACCCTTGACGGCATCATACATGTCCAGGCCGCAATACACGTTGCTCCAGCGGCGCTTAGTGGCGTTCATGGCAACGGGGTCATAGACGCGCACATGGCATCCGGCGTCCATGAGCAGGTTGATGGTGTCGATCGATGGGGCTGCGGTCATGTCATCGGTCTCAGGCTTGAAACTCAATCCCCACAGGGCAACGGTCTTGCCATCAAGGTCGCCCTTGAAGTGCGCATTCAGTTTCTTGAACAGGATGCGTTTCTGGCGTTTATTGACGTTCTCTACCGCCTTGAGGATTTCCATATCGTGGTTGTGCTCGCTGCCGATCTTGATCAGGTCGTTGATGTCTTGCGGGAACAGCGTGCCGCCATATCCGCAGCCCGGGAAGATGTACTTGGGGCCGATGCGGCTGTCCGAGCCCACGCCATGACGCACCACGTTGACGTCGGCACCCACGATTTCGCACAGGTTGGCGATCTCGTTCATGAAGCTCACGCGGGTGGCGAGCATCGAGGTCGCGGCATACTTGATCATCTCGGCCGTGCGGGTGTCGGTGTAGATGACGGTGCGGTTGTTGTGCATCAGGATGGTGCGGTACAGCCGTTCCATGGCCTGTCGCGCGCTGGTGGTCTCGGTACCGATGACGATGCGGTCAGGCTTCATGAAGTCCTTGATGCCGTTACCCTCGGTCAAGAAGTCGGGATTGCTGGCCACGTCAAACTTGATATCTCCTGCGCCACGTTCCTCCAGGGTCTCGGCAATGATTTTGATCACATGCTGAGCCGTGCCGACGGGCACCGTTGACTTGATGACAAACACACTGTATCGGGTGATATTGTTGCCGAAGTCTTTGGCTATCTCCAGGATGGGGCCCAGGTCGGTCGATCCGTCCTCGTCGGCCGTCGTATCAATGGCACAGAAGACAAAGTCTTGATTGATAAACCCCTGTTTGTAGTCGCTCAAGAAGGTGAGGCGCTTATCGGTGACATTGCGGTTGATCATGTTGTCCAGCCCAGGTTCATAGATGGGAATAGCGCCATAGACGAGGCGGTTAATCTTCTGGCTGTCACGGTCAACGCAAGTGACGTTTACGCCCAGGTCGGCGAAGCATGTGCCGCTCACCAGACCCACATATCCTGTTCCTACTATCGAAACATTCATAAGTTATCTTATCTGTTAGTCTTTTCTAGTTAGCTGGATGTATTTAATTTGCAAATATACTAAGATTTATTAAAAATTTCTTGTGTTTTTCATTAAAAATTGCTAAGTTTGCCATTCCAAAAGAGAAAAAGAACCTTGTACTGATCTTAAATTAACTTGTTTAACCAAAATAACGTGATTTGAACAATGAAAAAGTATTTAGCTGAAATGGTAGGCACGATGGTCCTGGTATTGATGGGCTGTGGTGTGGCCGTGAGTCTCGGTTGTGATCCTGTTAACAACATTCCCGCTGTAGTTGGTACAGCATTGGCATTTGGTTTGGCAGTTGTTGCGATGGCCTACACGATTGGAGGCATCAGCGGTTGTCACATCAACCCCGCCATCACGCTGGGCTGCTTCCTGAGCGGACGCATGAGTGCTAAGGATTGCTGCATGTACATGATTTTCCAGGTGATTGGTGCCTTCATCGGCTCGGCATTGCTTTACCTGTTGACCACCAACGTGATGGGCATGGACGGCACGGGTGCCAACGACTTGCAGGAGGGTGTGTCGATGTGGGGTGGCCTGCTGGCCGAGATTATCTTCACATGCGTGTTTGTGCTTGTTGTGCTCGGCGCTACCGCCAAGACCAATGGTGCTACCAACAACTTTGCTGGTTTGGCCATCGGTCTGTCGCTGGTGCTCGTACACCTGGTATGCATCCGTTACACCGGCACCTCGGTGAACCCCGCACGCTCGATTGCTCCCGCCATCTTCCAGGGAGGAACCGCATTGGCCAACCTGTGGATATTCATCGTCGGCCCGTTCATCGGCGGCGCCCTTGCAGCCTGCATCTGGAAACTGATCGACTGCAACTGCAATTGCGAGAAGAAAGCTGAGTAATAATCACATTTAATTTAATAATCCCTTCACAATGAATTACAAGATTATTGACATTGAGGGCATTGGGGATGCTTATGCTCCCAAATTGATTGCCCAGGGCATCGAGACCGTTGAGCAGCTGCTGGACGCTTGCGCTGCCCCCGCTGGACGCAAAATGATGGCCGAGAAGACCGGCATTAGCGAGAAACTGATTCTCAAGTGGACCAACCATGCCGACCTGTTCCGCATCAACGGCATCGGCCCGCAGTTTGCCGAGTTGCTCGAGGCTGCAGGCGTTGATACCGTCAAGGAGCTGCGTCACCGTGTGGCTGCCAACCTGGCCGCCAAGGTGGCCGAGGTCAATGAGGAGAAACACCTGTGCGGCCGTGTGCCCGCCGAGGTGGAGATCCAGAAGATGATCGATCAGGCCAAGGAACTTGAGCCCCGCATGACCTACTGATTGTTGATCGACGACATGACAAATCAAGCCGCCTTGGAGCACATGCTCGAGGCGGCTTGACGTTATTTCTTGAGAATCCATTTTATAATGGATTAATCCCACCAGAAGCACCAGTACCGTGATTGTCTCAACATCTGTTCCTGGGTGTTGATGTTCCCGACTCCCTGTGTGACAATATCTTCGTCATAGGCAAATTGCTCCTCGGCGAGGGTGGCGGCGCGGTCGTCGTCAACGGGCTCGGGGACTCGGTAAATGATGAAATCGGAGCCGATCACCATGGGGACGGCCTCATACTCCTCATGCCAGTATCTGGCGACGGCAAGGTGGGTGTCGGCATCGGGACACGCGTTCCAGTCGCCGTAGGGGCACCAGGCGAACACTTGCCAGGGGTGTTGCACCGGAATTTCGGCCAAAATGAGGTCGTGCTCGGTTTTTCCGCTTTCGTCCCACAGGATTCCGGTAAAGCAGTCGTTGGAGACGTTCTTGTAGGCCGGTTCCGACCTGAACTGCTGCCAGCCCGGATTGCCGTCATGGTCATAGTCCTTGATATACTGCTGGAGTAACTTTTCAAGCATTTCCTGACCTGACTTGCCTTCCTCGGTGAGCAACCTTTTCCTCAGACCTTTCAACATTTCGTCAAAGGGCAAATCCCCGTCCACCATGTCCTCCCTGTCAAATCCCATGTTGGACATCAGGCACTCAAAGAGGTTCACATCGATGGTGAAGAAAACCGGAATAAATCCCTTAGCCGTGTCACAGGCCTGCTGGTAAGCCTCGATGATATATTGTTTGTCGATGCCACTTGAATAGAGCGAGTATGGACAATCCATTAATGCGATCATGTCGTCAATCAGTTTCTCCTGGTCGGGCGGGATGAAGTCGGTCGTTGCTTGGGCTTTTGCGTGGCTATTACGGCTTGCAAGATAAGCAGCGACTAGGAGCACTGCAACGGCAAGGATGAGATAATATTTGTTCATGCTTCAGGTTTGAGGTGGGTTCAAGGGAGGGTGAGTTCGCCGCACAGGTCGCTCACCATGTATTTCTTGACCATGCTGGGGGAGTACCGCATGCCGAAGAGGAACATCATCTTGGTGATGGCGGCCTCGCTGGTCATGTCGGCGCCGCCGATGACGCCAGCGTCGAGCAGCGTCTTGCCCGTCTCGTAGAGGGAGCAGTTCACGCCGCCGTTGACACACTGGGTCACGTTGACGATGACCACGCCGCGCTCTACCGCCTCGCGGATGCACTTGATGAACCAGGGATGGCTCGGGGTGTTGCCCGCGCCGTAGGTCTTCAGGACGATGCCCTTGATGCCGGGCGTGTGCAGCAGGTAGTCGAGCGTCTGCTCGGTCATGCCAGGGTTGAGTTCCAGGAACATGACGTTGGTGTCCATGTCGGTGCACACCCTCAACGGGCGTGGCGGCATCTTCCTCAGGCTGGCCTCGTTATAC
Organism: uncultured Prevotellaceae bacterium; assembly: GCA_900319525.1. GTDB lineage: Bacteria > Bacteroidota > Bacteroidia > Bacteroidales > Muribaculaceae > Sodaliphilus. The sequence continues at coordinate 60,441 of ONOU01000007.1, forward strand.
TCGATGTCGAGGCCTATCTCGGCCAGTTCGGGATAGTTGAAACTCTTGAAGGCGTTGAAGTTGTCGGCGCTCATCTTGGTAGCGCGGTTGCCGCGCCACAGGTAATTCTCAAACAGGATGGCGACCTCCTGCACCCGGGGGCGTCCCTTCTCGTCGATGGCGGCAGCCACCTGCAGGGCGGTGATCAGGTTCTCCTCGCCGTCGGTGCGCACCTCGCCGATGGGTAGCTGTGAGCCGGTGATGATGACGGGTTTGCTCAGGTTCTCGAGCATGAAGCTCAGCGCCGATGCCGTGAAGGCCATCGTGTCGGTGCCGTGCAGCACCACGAAGCCGTCGTAGCGGTCGTAGTGTTCCTCGATGGCCAGGGCGATGTCGCGCCAGTGGGTCGGGTCCATGTTGCTGCTGTCGATGGGCGGGTCAAACTGCAGGTTGTCGATGTCGTAGTCCAGCTTCTTGACCTTGGGCACATTGTCCATCAGGTGTGAGAAGTCAAACGGCTGCAGGGCATGGGTCTCGGGGTTCTCGATCATGCCGATGGTGCCGCCGGTATAGATGATCAGTATCTTGGGTCGTTTCATTATGGTAAGGTATTATCAGGTTAGTTTTGATTGTTGCCCGCTTCTTTCTCCATGAGTTCGCGGCCGCGGTCAAAGGCCTTGTCAAAGAACATCATGTGGTAGTCGAGCGAGTTCACCCAGTAGGTCCAACTGTGGCGGCCGGGGCGCACGGTGAAGTCGTGGTCGATGCCCATCTCCACCATCTTGTCGTGGATGGCGATGTTGTTCTTGATGAAGATGTCGTTCAGGCCGTCGTCGATGAGGATGTTCTGGGCGGGCTTGAGGGGGCAGTTCTTCACCTTGTCCAACTGGTTGACCACGGCATGGTCATGCCAGCGCTGCGGGTTGTTCTCGTAGTCACCCAGGCGGGCGCGTATGTGCCAGCGGTCGGTGAATTGGGTGATGTCCATGTTGCCGCTCATGCTGCCGCAGGACCAGAACACGTCGGGGTGGCGGAAGGCCAGAAACAGCGCGCCATGGCCACCCATGCTCAGGCCCGTGATGGCACGCATGTAGCGGTTGGCAATGGTGCGGTAGTGGCTGTCGATGTAGGAGACCAGTTCCTTGCTCACGTAGGTCTCGAACTGCATCTTGGGATCAATGGGTGAGTCAAAATACCAACTGTCCTGCCCGTCGGGACACACGATGATCACTTTGTACTGGTCGGCCAGACGGTGCAGGTCGGCCTTGCGGGACCAGTCGTTGTAGCAGCCATCGGCACCATGCAGCAGGTACAGCACGGGGTATTTGTTGTTGTCCTCCACGTCATAAAAGTATTGCTGAGGCTTTACGACAACATTCTTGATGATGCGGCCCATGGCCTGGCTCATCACCTCGATGGTATCGGCAGGAAATGTTGCATCCTCTTCGGGTGCAGCCATCTCGATGCCGTTATTTTGAGACTGTGTGTGGGCACACGCGCTTGATGACAAAATCATCACACTGGCAAGCAGTGCTAAAGGTCTCCAGAAGGTTCTATTCATTGTTATTTGGTTTTAAGTGGTCTTTTTTTCTTGAAGAAGTCGGTCATGAGTTTGGCGCACTCGTCGGCGAGGATGCCGCCGGTGACCGTTGTCTTGGGATGGAAGGGGGTGGCACACATCGTGTGGTAGCCGCGCTTGTCGTCGCTGGCTCCGTAGACGATGCGCGAGATCTGGCTCCAGGCCAGGGCTCCGGCGCACATTAGGCACGGCTCGACGGTGACATACAGGGTGCAGTCGGTCAGGTACTTGCCGCCCATGGTCGAGGCTGCGGCAGTGATGGCCTGCATCTCGGCATGGGCGGTGACGTCGGTCAGCGCCTCGGTCAGGTTGTGGCCGCGCCCGATGACGCGCCCCTTGCTCACGATGACAGCCCCGATGGGCACCTCGTCGCGCTCCAGCGCCTTGTGGGCCTCGTCCAGCGCCATGCGCATGTACTTGATGTCGATATCTTCCTTGTTGATCATTAGTTCAGAAATACTTTTCTAACCGTGTTGCCGACCTTGACGATATAGACGCGCTGGCCCGGCAGGCTGATCCAGTTGTTGACCGACGGCCGTTCATACCACAGGTTGCCATACACGTCATAGATGAACGTCCACAACCCGTGGGTGTCACCCTCGATGTAGATGGTGCCGTCCAAGCCCAGGATGGTGAGCTGGAGCTCGTTGTCCTCTTCCTCTACCTGCTCGATGGCGGCAGCCTCACTGTTGGCCACCAGTTGCAGGTCCTCGTCGTCATACATCAGCGTGGTGGGCACGACCAGGTATTCGGAGCTCTGTGCGCTGGTGGGCAGGTAGTAGTGGTCGGCAGCGGTGATGGCCATCAGGTATCCGTCAGGGCCGTAAATCTTGTAGGCCAGGCTATTACCCAGTGTCAACGCTGTCCAGTTATCGCCGCGTTGCTCCTGCTGCATCGTCGGCAAGATGGCCAGACCCTCGTCGATCCAGTGCGAGAACAGCTCCTCGTTGCCCCACACGGGGTCGTCCTGATAACGACGGCTGGTGGCGCCATCGGCCAGCATGACGTTGATATTGTCGCAGCCCTCAAAGGCATCGTCGCCCATCGTCAAGGGGGGCATGGCTGCATCACTGTAAATCTCGTTGAGGCAGATGCAGTAGCCGAAGGCCCTTTGGCCGATGTACCGCAACGAGGCGGGCAGGAAAACGGTGCTCAGGTTGGTGCAGTCTTCAAGTGCTCCCTTGTCGATACTCGTCACCCCCTCGGGCAATACCAGATGGCTCACGGCTGTACCAGCCAGCATATAGCGGCTCACGACGGTCAGTCCCAGCGGCAGGGTGATGTTGGCCAGCTGGTCGGCATCGGCAAATGCCGCCTCGCCAATCGTTGTCACGCTGTTGGGTATCTGCACCTCGGTCACTGCCGATTGCCAGAAGGCCCGCGGTGCGATGGCCGTGACGTCATAGTTCACACCGTCGCAATAGACCTTCTCGGGCAGGATGATGCAGCCCTGATAGTGGTTCACGCCGTCGTAGTAGGCAGGAGCGACCTCCACCTGGGTGTCGCTGATGATGTTGTAGTATATGCCACCGGCCTCGATGTCCTGTCCATGAACACTCATGGTGCAGCACAGCAATGCCAGCAGCAGTAATATGTCATTGATTCGTCTCATTGATTATTCACGGTAATAAACACGTTTCACGCGTGGCGATACGCTCGTGAGGATCTCGTAGGGGATAGTGCCTCGTGCCTCGCTCAACTGCTCGACGGGCACATGCTCGCCAAATATCTCGACTGTGTCGCCCACCTTGCAAGGCACATCGGTGACGTCGATCATCACGGCATCCATGCACACGTTGCCCACAGTGGGGCACAGCTTGCCGCCGACCCACATGCTCACCCGCCCGTTGCCAAAGTGGCGGTCAAAGCCGTCGGCATAGCCGATGTTGACCGTAGCGATGCGGCTGTCGCGCGCGAGCAGGCCGTGGCGGCCGTAGCCGATGGTGGTACCCGCCGGCCACTCCTTGATGCTGATGATGATGGATCGCAAGGCCGAAACGGGCTTGAGCACATCCTCGCTACCGTCAAACAGGGTGCGGATGCCGTACAGGCCGATGCCGATGCGCACCATGTCGTACTGGCGCTCGGGGAAGCGCACGATGCCGCTTGTGTTGAGCACATGCCGCAGGATTTGGTGGTCAAAGGCCTGTTGCAACTCGTGGCTGCACTCATCATAGTAGTCAAATTGCGCCTGGGTGTAGGCGTCCTGATCGGGCTCGTCGGCAACGGCGAGATGGGTGAACACCGAGGCCGGCTTGATGACGTCTTGCTGGCGCAGCATCTCGATGAGTGCTGGCAGTTGCTCACGCGTGAAGCCCAGGCGGTGCATGCCGCTATCAATCTTGATGTGAACAGGGAAGTCCTTCACTCCATACTTGCGCCCTTCCTTGATGAGCTCGCGTCCCATGTCCAGATTGTACAGTTCCGGCTCCAGCTTATACTGGAACATGGCCTTGTAATTCACTCCGTTGGGATTCAAGACGATAATGGGCATGGTGATGCTCGCCTTGCGCAGGTCCACGCCCTCGTCGTGGACGGCAACCGCCAGGTAGTCGCAGCCGCAGTCCTGCAGCGTCTTGGCAATCTCGTAGCTGCCGGCGCCGTATCCGCTGGCCTTGACCATGCCTATGGTCTTGGTGCCGGGCTTGATCAGCGACTTGAAGAACTTGAAGTTGTGGGCCAGGGCATTCAGGTCCACTTCCATCACCGTGATGTGCTGCTTGGCCTCGAGCAGGTCAATGATCTGGCTGAAGCCGTAGCTGGGGTCCCCCTTGATGAGCACTGTCTCGTCCTCAAAGTCTCCCTTGGCAACATCATTGATAAACTCCTGGGTGTCGTGGAAGAACCGCGCCATGGGCATTCCCTCAAAGTACTGGCGGTAGCGGCACATCTCCTTGCCGATGCCGATGAGGCGGTTGACGCGCTTGGTCTTGAGCAGCTCACTCACGCGGATGTACAGTTCGTCACCGCTGTAGCTCTCGGTGCCCAGGTCGCTCAGGATGACCGTGCTGGGCCTGTTGCCGGCGCGGCGGGTCATGAAATTGAGCGCTGGTGTCAACGAGTTGTAGTCACTCGTGTAGCTATCGACAATCACGGTGCAGTTGTTCACGCCCTCGATGACGTTGAGCCTGGTACCCACCGGGGTAAGGGCCGCCATGCGTTCAGCGATGGCGTCGCTGCCGATGCCCAGGTGCAGCAGCACAGCCAGGCAGGTGATGGCGTTGTCAAGATCGCGGTCGGCCGTGAAGGGGATGGTCACCGAGCCCGGCTCATCGTTGTAAGTGTAATGCAGTGTTGTGGAGCGCTCGTCACGGTCGGCGCCATCTACTTGCAACGGGGCATCGCAGTGGTTGCGTGACCATGACATGCCCAGGGCCACATCGCTCTCGACCAGCGGTGCGATGGTGTGGGTCACCAGCGGATCATCGGCACAATAGACGATGCACTCGCAGTTGAACAGAATCTTGGCTTTTTCCTGAGCCTTCTGCTCCATTGAGCTGAAACCATCGTTGTGCTCGCTGCCCAGGTTGGTGATGATGCCGATTGTGGGGCGTATCATCGCTTGCAGGTTGTCCATCTCACCCGTCGTGGAGATACCCGCCTCGATGATAGCCAGGTCGGTGTTGTTGTCAATGTCCCACAGCGAGAGGGGAACTCCAATCTGGCTGTTGTAGCTGCGCGGGGAGCGCACGATGCGGTAGTCGTCCTTCAACAGCTGGTAGAGCCATTCCTTGACCGTGGTCTTGCCACGGCTGCCGGTGATGCCTATGACGGGAAGTTCGCGGAAACGCCTGCGGTGGAATGTCGCCAGTGCCTGCAGGGCGTCGAGCGGCGATTCCACAGCCAGATAATTGGCCCCTGTGCACTCAGGCAAGGCATAGTAGTCACTGGCGACGACAAAGTTGCGCACTCCCTTGTCAAACAGGTCGGGAATGTAGTTGTGGCCGTCGTCGTTGGCCGTACGCAGGGCAAAGAAGATGGTCTCCTCGGGGGCGGTCAACGACCGCGAATCGGTGAGCAGCTGGCTCACAATAGCATCTTCGTCGATGATTTGTCCGCCGGTCACTTCCAGCACATTGGCTATTTCGGTTATCGAGTAGTTCATTCTTGATTCTTGAGTCTAACGTAAAGTTTACTATAGCCTATCCCCTAAAGCCTTATTCAATTCTGAATTGTCGGTCAGATAGGGATATTCCTTGATGAGGTTGCGCACCACGCTTGCGGTGTCGGCGTTGAATCGCTCGACCGTTTCACGGTTAGTGCTCATGGGCCTGTGTTGCAGCCTCTTGTGGATGCGCTCGCACCGGGCCACTGCCAGGGCGCTGCGGTCATCGAGGTAGGTCGCCTGGAAGGCCTGCCAGATGTACTCCACTGCCACATCGCTGGGATGTACCATGTCGCTAGCGTAGAAACGGTAGTCCCGCAGGTCATCCATCATGATCTCGTAAGCAGGGAAATAATCGCAGTAGTCGCGGTGCCGTGCCATGACCTCGTGGATGGCGACACGCAGCGAAGCCTTGCTTAGGGAGTTGACGTCCAGGCCGTCGGCAATGTGACGGATGGGACTGACCGTGAAGATGACGCGCAGGTCGGGATTGAACTCATGCAGATTGACGAGCATGGTGTCCAGTTCCTGCACCATCTGGGGCACAGTGGCCATGCGGCGCTCAAACTCATGCTGGGGCACCTTGTGGCAGTTGGCTACGACCTTGCCTGTCGATTTGAGCTGATAGACAATGGCAGAGCCTAGCGTGATGGTGAGCAATTGCGCTCCTTGCAGCGCCTTGTGTCCCTGGTCGATGCGTGCATTCATGCGGTCGAGTGTCACCTGCTTGTCGGGCATGGAATGGCGGGAATGGAAATCAAAACTGTTCCACACACCGCTCTGCATGAACAACTCCTGGCCTGCAACTGGTCGGGCATCGATAAGACGATGTATGCCATGAGCAATGCTCATGGGGTTGTAGAGCGTCCCCATGGGATTAACGGTGGCATTGAACAATGCCGCAGTCATCTTGGCGCCGATGTTGTCGCTGAAACACGACCCCAGCAGCATCACGCGGTCGCTGTGATGCAGCCATCCACGGTTCTCGCCCGTTTTCACTGTCGTCCTGAACTCCATTGCAAAAACTTAAAATGGTTGTTTTAACAGGCAAAGGTAGTGCAAACCGAACACAATGCCAAATTTATTTGAGCATTGTTGAGGTGCAGCCTACCTTGGCCGAAGGCAAAGATAAGGTATTTTTGGTAAAATATCCCCACTTTATTGACATTATTTAAAAAAGCCGATATTTCATGGGATATGAAAAATGAGGGCATTATCTTTCTAATGCCCTCATTTTTAGGTGTTAGGATCAATTACTTCTTGATAAAATTGTAATCGCCCGTGATGTCGTTGAAATAGACATCGTAGGTGCCTGCTTTGACAGGGATGTTAACTCCACCCTGCACGCCACGTCCGAAGGGGAATGTTTCAGCACCCCAGTTGTTTGACCAATCATTGTCGGCAGCAAATTTTACTTCGCTATCGTTGGCAAGCGTAAAATTCCTGAAAATCCAGTTGTGGTTTTCCTTTTCGGGATTCAACTTTGTCATGTTGTAAGTGGGGTCTGTGACCGCCCAATCCGAATGGTAACCCACGATGTTGATGGTGTTGAACATCATGGCAGTAGAGTTGTAGGGATAGAAGTAGAAACTGTCGGTTTTAGTGTTCAGCATGATGTTGAAGTAACCGTCCTGTCCTGTCTTTATAGCGGTAATCTCTTCACCTCCATGGCCAAAAATGCCAGAGGGTTTATACCCCCAGCAGTCATCTTTGCTGCCCGGATGGTGGATGAGCATGACGGCATCATTGGCTCCAAAGAAACCAGTGTAGGACAATTGTCCCTCTCCATTCTCGTCAAATTCCCCGACGGGGTAAAGAGGAATCAAGCCACGCCCGATGCTACTCACCCCCTGATTCTCCCATGGGTTGCTGCCCACGCGGTCCCCGGTAAGGTACCACAAGTCGATGGGCTTGGGCTCGGGCCATGCACCGCTGAGCAGATAGTCGATGAGCGACGTCACATCAGCGATATTGATACTGCCGTCCTGGTTGGCGTCGGATGCGTCGAGGTCGACCGTTGATTCGTCTCCACTCAGCAGATAATCGATAAGGGCCGTTACGTCAGCAATGTTCACTTGCCCGTCGGCATTCACGTCACCCCGCTCCGCATCGCCCAGGGTGATGGCAACATTGTCCACGGCAAAGTAGTCGCCAGTGGCATTGACACTACTGTCCTTGATATAACTCCAGGAAAGCGTGTGGGTGCCTTCGGAGAGAGAAACCGAATAAGTCTCCCAGTCGTTATCGTAGGCACCATATATGAATTGATTCACTCCATCGATGGCGAAGCAACATATATCCCAAACCGGATCGCTGCCTTCGCCCCATGCCTTGAAGTCAAACGACAAGACGCCAGGCCTATTTAGATTGACGGTGGCAGTCATGACTGATGAACTGGAGTGTATGCCGGAATTGCCCGACTTGGCAAGCATGCGGCCGCCATCATACATTGTGTACCATGGATAATCGCCGACGCTTGTGAAGTGGATATTGCCTCCATCAACATTCAAGACGTCGTCAAGGGTTGCAAATGCCTCAAGGTGGGTAAATTTCTTCCAGCCCAAAGCGTTCTGATAGGCTGTCCTGGAAGTTTGGGGTATATTCAAGACGGCGGTGTTGTACACTTCGGGCATAAAGGTTGTATTATAATCACTATTTGGCTCATTGAGCGTGGGCGGTGTCAAGGCATGGCAGGTCACCTCGGTGATTTTAGAGCAATAATAGAAACATGTCGAGCCTATTGAGGACACATTTTCACCGATCTCCACGCTGGTCAATTCCGAGCAGTTGCGGAAAGCCATACTGCCAATGGTCTGAACCGAATGGGGAATAACCACTTTTTTGAGATTCAAGCAAAGCCAGAAAGCATTATTGCCGATGGTCTCTACCGAATTGGGAATAGCTACCTCGGTCAATCCTTCACAATAATGGAAAGCATAGGCATTGATGGAACGGATGGTATTGGGCATCACGACACGTGTCAACGATTTGCTCATTTTAAAAGCATTCTGACCGATTGCTGTCACCGTGTAGGGTTTGCCGTTGTAGGGTACGATCTCAGGGATATAGACAGCGCCACTGTAACTGTTATAGTTAGAGGTCCTACAGGTTACCTCCACGGTATTGGAGCCTGTGATATTGTAGTAGATGCCTTCATACTCGAAGTCGTACTCCAATTCCTTTATGCTGGAAAACTGATTCCAACTGTCAGTAGACTGGTAGGAGCTCTTGCTGCCCCTGGGCACCCATAACTGAGCGTTGTCATAGACAGTTTGCTCAAAATTGGTGGCGTCCATGTTCCATGCTTCAGGACTCAAGGAGGTGACAGACGTCAGACCGGTACATCCTTTAAAGACGTTCGCAGCCGTACTGTATGAGTTGTTAAATCGGCAATTCTCTCCTATGATAACTGATGTCAACGATGAGCAATCAGAAAAAGCCATTCCGCCGACATAAGTGACCGAATTGGGGATTACCACACTTGTCAAACCCGAACAACCCATGAATGCAGCCATATTGATGCTTGTTACCGAATTGGGAATCGTTAAGCTGGTCAATCCCGAGCATCCCGCAAATGCAACTCGACCGATTGTAACCACGTTGTCGCCGATGGATATTTCGGTGAGTTGATTGCAATTCTGAAAAGCATAATCACCGACCTCGGTAACGTTATAGCCGTTGGCCGTCGATGGAATAGCATAGTAACCGGCGGGTGACGGAAGTACATGGCCGACAACCTTAGCCGTGGTGGCGCTGGTGATGACAAACTGGAGATTGTCATAGGTGAAGTCGTAGGTGCTGGCGGCGATATGGGAGAAATCTTTCCAAACATCGGCCGTTTGATATGCATTCAAGGCTAACGAGGGGACGTTGAGCGTGGCGTTAGCGTAGGCCCGGCTGGGGAAACTGCTGCTGCTGGCACACAAGGGAGGCGTTGTCGCACGACAGGTAACGTTAGTGAGATTATTACAGCTGCTAAATGCGTTTTGGGCAATCCAGGTGACACTGGACGGGATAATGATCTCCTGCAACGCAAGGCATCCGCCAAAGGTGCAATAATTGATGTACTCGACGCCTTCGGGGATGTTCACTTGGGTCAAATTAAAACAGTCATAAAAAGCATAAGTGTCGATGGCGCTGACTGTCGGCGGTAGCTTCACGCTGTATAGCTCATGGCCATAGTAGAAAGCTTCGTTGCCCACTTCTGTCACGTTGTAGGAGGTGCCGTTATGGACGACCACCTCGGGAACCTCTATGTTACCGCTGTAATCCTCGGCAAAGCGGAGGGCGTGAGTGACGGCTACCTTGTTGTCACCCAGATCTTTATAGAAGATGGCGTCCTCGGCGAAGTCGCAGCCCATTTCCTGGATGTCGGTAAAAGCTGACAAACAACCGCCAGCAGCTTGATAGGCCGCCTTCTTGCCCTGTGGAACAATCAGCGTGGCATTGCTCAAGACCGATCCCGGGAAGTTGTTCATGTTCCAACTGCGGGCCGTGGGCGACAGGCAGATGATGCTCTTGAGGTTGGTGCAACCGTCAAACACATAGCTGTAGCACGCGTAAAAGTCGGCAGGCAGCGTGATGTTGGTCAGTCCTGTGCAGTTCTGGAACGCATAGTTCATCATATACTTGATTGTGGGGGGGAGAACCACACGTTTCAAGCCTGCACAGTCCTTAAACGCATAAGGGTTGATCTGGACAACGTTGTAGGTCGTGCCATTGTTGGTCACAGTGGAGGGAATGATCACCGTGCCGCTGTAACTGTTGTAGTTGGTGTCCTTGAAAGTCACTAGGGCATTCGTGCCATTGATGAGATAGTAGATGCCGTCCTTGGCAAAGTCGTAGGCACTAGATGGTAATGCCAGTGCGAGACACGCCACCAGGGTGGCCAGTGTCCTGAAGAAAGTAAGTCTGTTCATAAGCGTGATATTTTAGTGATGAATAATTATTTTTCAAAGGCTGCTGCAAATGTAAAGAAAATGCCTCGTTTTTCAAAATTATTGGCAGATGTTTTGTCGATTTTTGGTAAAAATGAAAGAAATGTGAGGATAATATTTGTGAACTTGAATTTTATTGCTAAATTTGTGGATTGTTTAACTCTCAACCCCTCTCGCCATGAGTGACATTCAAGAGAACAAGCCAGGATTCTGGTCGCGTGCCTTCCACCTCTACTACGATGGATTCCGCAGCATGACTGTGGGCAAAACCTTGTGGCTGATCATCGGTATTAAGCTGTTCATTTTCTTTGTCATCATCAAGCTGCTATTCTTCCCCAACTTCCTGAACACCAAGTGTGACAGCGAGGAGGAGAAGACCGAGTATGTGCGCCATCAATTGACCGACCGATAATGCATCAATCATTCATGCTTTAGGGACCAGACGTTAGTAACCACAACTTAAAACTTACAACTTAAAACTTACAACTAAAATAAGGATTATGGAAGAATTAATCAATGTTGTTGACTGGTCGAGGGCGCAGTTTGCGCTCACGGCAATCTACCATTGGCTGTTCGTGCCGTTGACACTAGGTCTAGGCATCATCATCGCAGTCATGGAGACGATCTACCTGAAGACCAAGAGTGAGAAATGGCTTGCGACAACCAAGTTCTGGATGACCATCTTCGGCGTGAACTTCGCCATCGGCGTGGCTACAGGAATCATCCTGGAGTTTGAATTTGGCACCAACTGGTCCAATTACAGCTGGTTTGTTGGCGACATCTTTGGCGCGCCACTGGCTGTGGAGGGAATCCTTGCCTTCTTCATGGAATCGACGTTCATCGCCGTGATGTTCTTCGGATGGAAGAAGGTGAACCCCAAGTTCCACCTGGCCTCGACATGGCTCACGGCCATTGGCGCCAGCCTGTCGGCGTTGTGGATCCTTGTGGCCAACGCGTGGATGCAGTACCCCACAGGCTGTGAGTTCAATCCCGCCACCATGCGTAACGAGATGACGAGCTTTGCCGCTGTGGCGCTCTCGCCGATGGCGGTGAGCAAGTTCCTGCACACGGTGCTGAGCGCGTGGACGTTGGGCGGCGCGTTTGTGTGCGGCGTGTGCGGCTGGATGTTGCTCAAGAAGCGCAACTATGACCACTGCCAGCGCAGCCTCAAGGTGGGAGCCTGGGTGGGCGTCATCGGCATCGTGCTCACGATGATCACTGGCGACACCAGCGCCGTTACCGTGGCCAAGTACCAGCCCATGAAACTGGCTGCCATGGAGGGTCTGTACAAGGGCGACCACGGGCAGTCGATTGTGGCCTTTGGCATCCTGAATCCGTCTAAAAAAGCGTTTGACGATCAGGATCCCTACCTGTTTGACATCAGCATCCCCTACGGCCTGTCGTTCCTTGCCACCCACGATTTCAAGGCCTTTGTGCCGGGCATCGAGGATATCATCAATGGTGTGAGCTATGACACCGAGGGCAATCAGGTGAACACCGTCTCCTATGCCGAACGCATGAAACGAGGCAAGCAGTTGCAGGAAATGATGGCACAGTACAATGCCGCGATGAACAGTGGTAACACGATGCAGCAGGACAGCCTCAAGAGTGTAATCAATGCCGATTTCAAGCACTTTGGCTACGCCTATCTGGATAGCCCCGAGGAGGCAATCCCCAACGTGCCGTTAACGTTCTACACCTTCCACTTCATGGTGACCGTGGGCGGTTATCTGATGCTCTTCCTGCTGTTGGCCTTGTTATTTGTTTACAAACCTGACATCCTCAACAAGGCGAGGTGGGCCAAGTGGTGGCACATCCTGGCCATCATCACCATCCCATTGACCTACCTGTGCAGTGCCAGCGGATGGATTGTGGCCGAGGTGGGACGCCAGCCGTGGACCATCCAGGACCTGATGCCCAATAAGGTCGCCATCAGTGACCTGAGCGCCGGTTATGTGCAGACGACCTTCTGGATATTTGCCGTCGTGTTCACCGCGTTGCTGATTGCCGACATCGGCATCATCTGCAAGCAGATTTCCAAGAAGTCACAAACCAACTTAGACACTGTTAACGATTAAGGAAGGAGGACCCAAATCATGACAACATACAATCTATTACAGAATTACTGGTGGCTCATCATGTCGGTGCTGGGCGCGTTGCTGGTGTTCCTGCTCATGGTGCAGGGTGGCCAGTCGATGCTCATCCATTATGGCAAGCCCGACAAGCGCGCGTTGCTCATCAACTCGATGGGCCGCAAGTGGGAGTTGACCTACACGACGCTGGTGACCTTTGGTGGCGCGTTTTTTGCCTCGTTCCCATTGTTTTACAGCACGAGTTTCGGCGGTGCCTACTGGCTGTGGATGCTCATCCTGTTCAGCTTTGTGATTCAGGCCATCAGCTATGAGTACCGTTCCAAGCCGGGCAACATCTATGGCTCACGCTTCTATGACACATTGTTGCTCATCAATGGTATTGTGGGCCCCGTGCTGCTGGGTGTGGCGGTGGCAACGATGTTCTTTGGTGCCGAGTTCACGGTGACCAAGAGCAACATCCTGAATGTGCAGGGATCGTCCATCTCGCAATGGGGTCCCAAGCACGGCATCGAGGCCATTTTCTACTGGAAAAACCTGTTGTTTGGCGTGATGGTGTTCTTCCTGGCGCGCACGCTGGCATCGCTCTACTTCATCAACAACATTGACGATGCCGAGGTCAACACCAGCCAGCGTCACCTGCTGTTGATCAATGCGGGCGTGTTCGTCCCCTTGTTCATCGCTGTTGTTGTGGTGATTCTCGCCTCACCGGGCGTGGGATATGACGATGGAGGCAACATGGAGTGGGTGTCCAATAAGTATCTGCACAATTATCTGGCCATGTGGTGGGCGCTGGTGATCCTGCTGCTGGGCGTGGTGATGGTACTGTTTGGCGTCGGCAAGACGCTCATCAAGGGTGACTACAAGCAGGGTATCTGGCCTGCGGGCATC
>ONOU01000028.1 GCA_900319525.1 uncultured Prevotellaceae bacterium
AAAGCCAAGTTAAATGGTATGAGCCCGGTACAATACCGAGCTCAATACCATAGTGAGTTATAAACGTGTTTAACGTCTAACTTTTTGGGGGCACTTCATCATTCAAATGCTGCAATAATTTCCCGTGCGATAGCACGGTTAAAATGTGCGCAGGTGAGGAACTTGAAGATATAACAAAAGGATCGGCAATTCTCGGTTTTATTGTCATTTCTTTTGTACATTTGCCGACAGTTATCAAAACAAATCAGGATGATGAGACGATTTTTGACTTTAATGATGGTGCTGGCCTTGGCTGTATTGCCGTGCCAGGCGGGCCGCTTTGCCGACGACTCGGTCAAGGTGGACGGCCACATGCGGCACCTGGCCATGTACCTGCCCGACGGCTTGCAGCCTGATGCCCCGCTGGTGCTGATCCTGCACGGCTATGGCGCGGGCATCTGGCGTGAGAATCCCATGCTGGCGGCAGCCGACCGTCACGGCTTTGCAGTATGCCTTCCACAAGGGCTGAAAGACCCGCAGGGGGAGCCCAGCTGGAACGTGGGCTATCCCTTCCAGCAGGGGTGGCAGGTCGATGATGTCAAGGCATTGTGCCGCATCGCCCGCCATGTGCAGCAGCGCTACCGCTTGAGCCGCGAGAACACCTTCCTGACCGGCATGTCTAACGGTGGCGAGATGTGCTACCTGATGGCCTATAGCAAGCAATCGACTTTCAAGGCCGTGGCCCCCATCGCTGGCCTGACAATGGCGTGGATCTACAACACGATGCAGGCTCCGTGCCCCATCCCGCTGATGGAGATCCACGGCACCGAGGACCGCGTGAGCGAGTGGGCTGGCGATATGGAGAATAAAGGTGGCTGGGGCGCCTATCTTCCCGTCCCCGTGGCCATTGGCTACTGGGTGGCACGCAACCGCTGCACGGGCTATGAGCAAGAGCGCGTCGAGAGCCTCATGGGTAAAGAGGGCCATCCCATCATCAAGCACCGCTACAGCAGTCCCACGACGGGCTGCGACGTGTGGCTCTATGAGGTCGTCGGCGGCGTCCACTCCTGGCACACTGGCGACATCGACACGGGCGAGGAAATCTGGCAATTCTTTGCCCGTTACCTCAAGTGAAAGCCTCAAGACAGGCCTCCAGGAGCGATTTTTTTTCATATTCAGCCTCGATTATCGGAAAAAGAAATAACTTTGTACCGATAACACATAATGTGAAACCATCTTCAAATCTTTAACCCTTATGAAGCAATATACACATGCATGGTTGGCCATGATGGCCATGAAACGCCTTGAAATGGCCAATCTCCCCGAGACTGAAGGCCGCGCCAAGGAACCGCAACGGGTGGCGCACTATGCCCGAAGCCTGGTGCGCTGGTTCAAGAATTACCGCGATTTTGTCGTGCAGGGTGCATGGTACCCCGACCAGGTGTTCTTTGACCAGGGCACGAGCCATGGCGCGAAATACTCGATAGGCGACCCGCTGGTAGTGACCGAGAAATTCATGACCTTGCCCAAGACGATGGAAATCTACAACCTGATGAAGAAAGAATCCCCGTTGTTTGATGAATCGTTCGTCTTTGTGGGCGGCAACGTCGTGGACCGCTGCAACGCCATGTGCCATACCATTGTGGACAACTTCAAGATCCAATACCGCGAGGAGAAGGGAAACCCCATCAGCCCGTCTTCCACCCACATGTCGTTGCGCTTCTTCATCCTGAGCCACTACATTGCCGATGCCCACATGCCCCTGCATTGCGACAAGCGCAATCTGGCCAAGATCCACACGGCCATTGAGGAACAATGGGAGACGGAAGTGAGGGCCTCCTACCGCATCGACATGGACAACCTGCGTTTCTTCTATGACCCCGACGGCTATCCGCTGGCTACAGGGAAAATGACCAGCCTCATCAATACGGTCGAGGAAAAGATCATTTCACGGCCCTTTGTATATAATTGGGGCAATTCAAAGTATGACGCGGCCAAGTACATCAAGGCCGTGACCGAATTTTCCTACCTGCTGGCGCATGAGATGGTGCCCGATGAATTGGGGAACTGCACATGGACCAAATACACGAAGAGTGAAGTCTATAAACGCTTTGAGGAATACAGTTCCAAACTGATGGCTGACGCCGTGGATTCCATCGCGCGCACGTGGCTCCACGTGTGGGCACGCTACCGCGACTGGGGACCAGAAAATGCCGGAGGCGTGATCGCCGAGCCATCGGAATCGGGCGAGGCTGGAGACAGCATCTAGCCGTCATCACCCCACCCCGCACCCATTGACTGGAAAACCAGGAAGGGCAACCGCATCCTGTCATTACCCGACAGGCGATTGCCCTTCCTGGTTCATTGCCATGTGGCAGTGGCCGGTTACTTCATCATCTCCTGGATGGCGCGCTCGAGCTGGCGGTCGTGGCCCGTGAGGTAGTCCTCGGGGGTGTTATAGACCTCGATGTCGGGCTTGAGCTCGGTGTTCTCGCAGTAGTTGCCGCGCATGTCACGGCAGCCCACCTGCGGGATGCCAAAGACAAGACTGTTGTCGATCAACGTCTCCCACCACACGGCGGTCATCGTGCCGGGAACGGGGGTGCCGATAAGTTTGCCGATGCCCAGTTCCCTATAGACCCACGGGAAACCGTGGCCATTGCTGTAGTCGTCCTCACAAACGAGCACGCACGACGGCTTGGTCCACTTGTTGAACGGGTCGGCGCCCACGACCTTGCCGTGGGGCACGAATTCCTGGTACTGCTTGCCGCTGAGCAGGGTGCACAGGTCATCGTGCAGCCAGCCGCCGCCATTGTGGCGCTCGTCGACGATGACAGCCTTGCGGTTGCGGTTGCGGTCGCTCAACAGCTCACGATAGACGGTGCGGTAGCTCTCGCTGTTCATCTCCTTGACGTGGACATAGGCCAGCTGGCCCCCTGACAAGCTATCTACCAGCGCGCGGTTGCGGTCCACCCAGCGCTTGTAGAGCAGTTCGTTTTGCTCCCCCTTGCTGATGGCCTTGACGGTGACGTCAAAACGCTTGCCCTGCTTGGGGTTATAGACGCTCACGCGGATCGGCTTGCCGGCCTTGCCGTCGAGCATCCAGTTGTAATCCTCGCCCTCACGGATCTCGTTACCGTCGATCTTCTCGATGATGCAGCCTGCGGTCACTCCCGTCTTCTTGACTGCAAACGGGCCACGCTTGATGACCTCCACGACGCGCAGTCCGTTGCCCTGATAGGTGTCGTCCAGGAACAGACCCAGCGCGGCGGTCTTGAGGGTGGGTCCCTCGGGATTGTAACGTGCGCCCGTGTGGGAGCCGTTGAGCTCGCCCAGCATCTCGCTGAGCATGTCGCGGAAGTCGTAGTTGTTGTTGATGTAGGGCAGGAAGCGCTTGTAGTTGTCGCGGTAGCCTTCCCAGTCCACACCGTGGATGTCCTCAACGTAGAACTTGTCTTTGACCTGCTGCCAGATGTGGTTGAAGATGTACTCGCGCTCCTCCTGGGGGCGATAGTTGAAGTTGGCCTCATAGTTGACGGCCTCGGGCTTGCCCTTGGCCAGGTCCACCTTCTTGATGCCGCCACGGGTGCACAGGTACAGGTTCTTCACGTCCTTGTCGGCCTGCATGGCGCCATAGCCCACGTCCTTGAGCACGATTTCGGTCTTGTTCTCGCGCAGGTCATGTTTCCACAGGTCCATGCCGCCCTCAAATGCTGCCTGATAGTACAGCGTGTCGCCACCCTTGCTGAGCACCATGTCGCCCAGGCGCGACGAGTTCACCGTCAGTCGCACGATGCGGTCGCGGCAGTTCTCCAGGTCAAATTGCAGCGCGGGCACTGCGGGCTTGTCCTCGCTGGCGCCTTTTTTCTTCTTGTCGGCTTTCTTCTTGGCATTCTTTTCGTCCTTGGCCTTGTCGGCCTCCTTCTTCTGCTCCTTGTCGGCCTCCTCACGCAGGACTTTCTCCTCCTTGGTCATCGTGAAGCGCTCATAGGCGTCCAGGTCAAAGAACATGATATAGACGTCGTCCTCGGCGCCCCAGCTGCCGTGGCTGCGGAAACCCGCGCGGTCGCTGGTGAAGATCATCGCCTTGCCGCCAAGCACCCACTTGCCGTTGCCCTCGTTGTAGCCGCTCTCGGTCAGGTTGTGCACCTCGCCGTTGCCGCTGGCGTTGACCAGCGCCACGTCCTGGCTGTTCCAGCCGCCCGTGCCGATGTAGGACGACAACAGCCAGCGGCTGTCGGGACTCCACTCATACCACACGTCGCCGTCGCTATAGGAGTAGATGTACTTGCCGTCCATGAGCGTGCGCACGGCCTTGCTCTTGACGTCCACGGCGCGCAGTGTGGCGCGGTCTTCCAGGAAGGCTACGCTCTTGCCGTCGGGGCTGTAAGTGGGCTGGATGCTGGTTTTGCCGGTGTTGGTGAGCTGTTCCTCGACCAGGTCGCTGGCATAGGTGAACAGCTTCTCGTCCTTGTTCTTGATGGTGGTCTGGTAGATCTGCCACATGCCGCCGCGCTCGCTGTCATAGACGATGCTGCGGCCGTCGGGCGAGAAGTCGATGGTGCGCTCCTGCTCGGGGGTGTTGGTGACCTGCTTGGTGGTGTTATAGTCCACCGAGGTCACATACACGTCACCATGCATGACAAAGGCCACCTCCTTGCCGCTGGGCGACACGCTGATGGCTGTGGCGCCGCTCCTCTTGATCTGGCGCACGAGCTCTTTTTCGGTCTGGTCGGCGGCGATAGTGATGGGCACGCGCTGGGGCTCACTGCCCTCGCGCAGGGTGTATATCTCACCGTTGTAGCCGTAGCACAGCGTGCCGTTGCTGGCCACCGTCAGGAACCGCACGGGATTCTTGGTGTGGCGGGTGAGCTGCACGGGCTTGCCGCCAACGGTGCTCTTGTAAACATTGAAGGTGCCGTCCTGCTCGCTCAGGTAATAATAGGCCTTGCCGTCGGCAGCCCAGCGGGGTGTGCGGTCCTCACCGTTGAAGCCGGTGAGCTTGGTGAACTTGCCGTCACGCTTGAGCCACACGTCACGCGTGATGGACGAGGTGTGATGCTTGCGGAAGGGGTCCTCATAGCCCTTGATGTCGTGGAACAGGATGTCGCCATTGGCGTTGACGCTCAGGTCCTGCATCGGCAACTCCGAGAACAGGCGTGCACGGCCGCCGCTGGTGCTCACCTGATACACCTGGGGGAACGAGCGGCTGGCAAACAGGATGGACTGTGCCGTGGGCATATTGGTGGCCTCGAACAGCACTGTGCCGTTGTCCAGGAAGCACAGCGGGGTCTCGTTGCCGCTGTCGGTAGTCAGGCGACGAGGCGTGCCGCCGTCCTTGCCCACGATGTACACGTCGAGGCTTCCCTCACGTGCCGACGCAAAGGCAACCTGCTGCCCGTCGGGACTCCACACGGGATAGGCGTCATAGGCCGCATTGGTGGTGATCTGATGGGCTAAGCCGCCCTGCACGGGTACTGTAAACAAATCTCCCTGATAGGAAAAAGCGATAGTCTGCCCATCGGGCGAAATGGCGCTGAAGCGCATCCACAACGGATTGTCTTGAGCCGATGCTCCGATAGCCAGAACGGCAGCGGCAACCGCCGCCAGTTTTCTCTTGATGCTCATATTGATGTTAGGTTTGGTTATTAGTTTGTCGCAAAGGTACATAAAAACCTTTGAACCTGCCTTCCCTATCTCAAAAAATGACACTATCTTTGTTTCTTGATTTAACGACAAAAAGATAATGCCAACTAAAAGGAACAACCAACAGACGGCCCGCATCCGCAGCATGGAGCGCTGCCTGACGCGTGCCACCGCCGCAGTGAAGCGGCTCAATACCGCCCTCGACAACTTTGAGGCCGTGCAGGCCGACATTGCCGCCCTGGAACAATACTACGGCAGCGACCTGTGGCGACAGGACCTCGCCGACGACGAGGCCGCCCTCCTGCCCGATGGCCTAAAGCGCGGCGTCCTCAGCCAGGACGCCGTCTGGAACCTCCTCACCGACCTCCGCGACCTCACCACCCGCCTGCACAATAATCAATAGTGGCGGGTTGTGCCTCGGCGTTGAGGTGAGATGTGGTGCTTTAGGGGACTTCTATAAATTACCAAAAATATAGTTTTTAGTGTTGGATGTCTTTGGCCGCTTTTCGGCATCTTTTGCCTTACCTTCTTGGACCATAGCCTGCTATGCTCCTGCGAAGTCAAGTCAAAATCTACTCGAAAATCAATCCAAATCCATTCCAAGCTAATTTATAGAAGTCCCCTTTATTTCTTTTTCCAGAAATTGGCGCCTTTGGCTTTTAGTTGCTGGGTGAAGGCGAGGGCTGCTGCGCGTGTGGCGGCCTCGTCCTCGGGGCTGGCCATGGCGTGGTGGTAGCCTCGGGTCTTGTTCCACTCGCCGCGGGTGAAATCGGGCACCTGGACGGGCAGGTTGCCGTTGTCCATCGACAGGCTTCCCAATTCGGCCAGGCAACACCACTCGGCCAGGTCATACACGTCGATGTCGAGCGGTAGCCCGTTCTGCAGGCAATACACGAGCCGTGAGTCCATGATGAAGTCCATGCCGCCGTGTCCGCCCACCTCGCGTGCCTCCTCGCCATATCGCAGCACGAGGGGCGCGGTGAACGACTTCATGAGCGCCTCGGTGTCCTCCTTGTTGAGGTAGGAGTGCCCCGTGTAGTTCTTGCTCACGCTGATACCTGCCTGGGCCATCGCGTCGGACGCCAGCGCATAGCCCTCGACAGGGTATTTGTTGGCAAATCCCTTGGTGCCCGTGAGCTGGTACATGCGGTTATAGGGTTGCGGGGTCATCACGTTGTGGTGAATCTCGATGACCTTGCCGCCCTCGGTCGAGATGAGCGTGGTGGTGTGATCACCGTTCCTGAAGCCGGGGCAATCCTCGCCGGTGCGGTCCTTGACCAGCGCCTTGCCGTTGAACGAGCGGGTATCCATCGCCACGAGCGTCTTCATGCGGTCGCCACGGTGGATGTTCAGCACCTGAGCAATGGGTCCCAAGCCGTGGGTGGGATAGATGTCGCCGCGGAACTTGCTGTTATAGTCCAGACGCCAGCCGAGCTGATCCTCGGCACCCTTTTTCCAGTATTCATCCCAATAGGGCGACAACTCGTGGCGATAAGCGCCCTGCACATAGATAACCTCGCCCAGCAGCCCCTGTTGAGCCATGTGGAGCGAGTTGAGCTCAAAGAAGTCATAGCAGCAGTTCTCGAGCATCATCACGTGGAGGCGCTTGCTCTCGCTCAGGTTGATCAATGACCATATCTCGGTCATGTTCATTGCCGACGGCACCTCGATGGCGACGTGGTGGCCGTGCTCGAGCGCCTCGCGTGCCACCAGGTAGTGATGGAGCCAGTCGGTGGCAATATAGACCAGGTCGATGTCGGTGCGGCGGCACAGGTCCTTATAACCGTCTTCCCCGTCATAGATGTCGGCGGCTGGCATCGATGCCTCCTTCAGGATCTGCTGGCAGGCCTCGGCACGCTCGCGTTCATGGTCACACAGGGCCTTGACCTCGATGCCGGGGATGTGCGTCCATCGCTCGACGGCGTCAGGTCCGCGCATGCCCAAACCGACAAACGCTACCCGCACGACGGGAATTTTTTCTACTGCCATCCCTAACGCCGACTGCTGGCCGGCAGGCCGCTTGGGAACTTGGGTGACAATCGTCCCGTCCTGGATGGTATAGGGCCAGTTGAACTGTGCCCACGAGCTGGCTGGCAGCAGCACGAATACTGCCAACAGGAGTGCAATGATATCTCTCGTTCTCATGATCTCGGATATTGAATGAATGATTGTGTATATTGCTTGCAAATATAGGAAAAATGTGCAGGATTGATGCAAATTCTTCCAGATTTTATCGACAGTAGCCCCCTCCCTCTCATGCTAAAGAGCCGGCAAGGGCGGCTAGAAGTCGAAGCCCAGCGAGATGTAGGGATAGACCTGACGGGTGAAGTTGCTCCAACTCAGTGAAGCGCCCAGGGGCCCGAAGATGCTGTTGTAGCAATAGCCGACCTGTACGCCCCAGATGGGCTTGCCGTCAAAGATGTCGCCTAATTCATCATTCTGCTCGGCAACGTGTCCCTTGACCATGAGGTAGTGCTCCTGGTACAGGCGCTGCTGCACCCTCATGCCCGCCACGAGCACGTTCCTGTCCATGATGTGGCAATGTCCAAAGCCCGAGAACGGCAGCTGCTGGTCGTAATAGATGCCTCCGCGGTTGCCGCCCATCATGTTCATGGCCGTGATGGGAATGCCCTTGCCGAACAGCATCTGGCCATAGACCTGGGGCTGCAGATGGGTTGTCGCCGTCAAGGGCAGGCTCATGCGCCAGCGGGCGCTCAACTCGCTGAATCCGGCATGGCCTTTCCACTGGGCGAAGTTGTCGGTGTAGTAGGCATATCGGACTTCGGCACGCATGCCCGTGTGGGTGAAGTACCAGTGGTCCTCGCTGTTGTACTGGGCGCGGACATGGTAGTTGAAGTAGTACTCGTTCTTCTTGAAATCGCTGCCGTATTCGCTGTTCAGCACATCATAGTGGTGGTAATGCTCCCAGGCGATGCCCAGGTCAACATTCAGGTTGAGCGCGTCAAACGAGAACAGGGTGGCATTGGCCTTCTGATAGATGAACTTCAGGTTATCGGAGCGATGCTTGCCTTGATACAGGTCGATGTCCTCGTGCCAGATCTCATAGGACAGGCCGATCCTGCGGTGTGGCTTGGGAATCATGTTCCACGCCAGGCGGCCCATGGAGCGTTTACCCAGCCTGAGCGTGAGGTCCAGCGTCTTGTCGAGCGTGTTGCCGAAGTAATAGGTCGCACCGATTTGTGTTGCCACCAGTTCCTCGTTGTCATAGCGCAGGGCTATGCTCGCCTTGATGGAGTTCTTGGCATTTCCCTCACTCACGAGTTTGCCCGCTGTGGTGTTATCGACGTCGCTCAGCTGTATAATGCTGTACTCGGGCCTGTAGTCGGCAGGCACGCCGACCATCTGCTTGAGCAGCATGATCGAGTCCATCTGGGCCCTTGTCGCCTCTTCGCCTCGCTTGATGAGCTGCTTGATTGCCGAGCTATAGAAATGGGCTGCCGAGTAGCCCCTGACGGGGACGCGGATGACCAGGTCGCAGTATTTCTCGTTCTCGTCGCTGCGGTTGTGGATGTCGGCCCCCACCGAGCGCTCCAGGATGTCGGATGTGGAATAAAACTTGTCGTTCAGTCCCAAATCGGTCCTGATGCCGATGACGATGTCGGCGCCCATCTTGCGGGCCAGGTCGGCCGGGAAGTTGTTCTTTGTGCCGCCATCGACAAGGATATAAGAACCCATTCTCACGGGAGCGAAGACGCCGGGGACGGCCATGCTGGCGCGGATGCACTTGGCCATCGAGCCGTGGTCCAGCACCACCTCGCTGTCGGTAACCAGGTCGGTGGCGATGCAGCCAAACGGGCGCGGCAGCGACTTGAAGTCGATGTCCTCGGGCTGGCGCAGGTAGTGGCGCAGGGTCTTCTCGACGTTGGTGCCGCGAATTAAGCCACCGGCCAGCGAGTCCTTGCTGCTGTCGAGGAACAGGCGGTAGTCAAACAGGTAGATGTTTTGCCGTTCACGCTCACCAAGCGTCTGGTTTCTCATCGACAGGCGGTCGCGCAGGATGTCGCCCCAGTCCATGCTGTTGATGATGTTCTCGATGTCCTGGGCGTCATAGCCCACGGCATACATGCCGCCGATGATGCTGCCCATCGACGTGCCAGTGACCATGTCGATGGGGATGCCGGCCTCTTCAAGCACCTTGAGGGCGCCGATGTGAATGGTTCCCAAGGCACCGCCGCCACACAGTACGACAGCCACTTTTTTACGCTGTTGTGTTGCAGGTTGGGCTACGAGGCCGATGGCGGCAAGTAGCAAGACTAGGGTAGATAAAATCCTTTTCATGCGAGTTTTTTTAGTGATTGTGCAAAGTTATATCTTTTTTTGCTACCTTTGCGCATAATCTAAAAGAGTTGCTTCATTATGAAAACATATCTCGTGACGGGAGCCGCAGGTTTTATCGGCTCAAACTTTGTAAAGTATATTCTCAACAAGTATGGCGACAATATTGAGATCATCATCCTCGACGCCTTGACCTATGCCGGCAATCTCGCCTCAATCAAGGAGGAGATTGAGCGCTCCAACGTCACTTTTGTCCGTGGCGACGTGCGTGACCGCGAGCTGGTGCAGGGCATCATGCGTGACAACGATGTGGACTACATCGTCAACTTTGCCGCCGAGAGCCATGTGGACCGCAGCATCACCAATCCGCGCCTCTTTCTCGAGGTGAACATCTTGGGCACCCAGAATATGCTCGACTGTGCCCGCGAGGCCTGGTTTACGGGCAAGGACGCCCAGGGCCGCAACACCTATGCCCCAGGCAAGAAATACCTGCAGATCTCGACCGACGAGGTCTATGGATCGCTCAGCAAGGACTATGACGAGCCGCAGCCGCTGGAGGTGAGCGACGACGTGCGCGAGGTGATCGAGGGCCGCACCGACCTCAAGACCTATGGCCGCCACTTCTTCACCGAGGAGACGCCGCTGGCTCCGCGCTCGCCTTACTCGGCCAGCAAGACCAGCGCCGACCTCATCACGATGGCCTATCACGAGACCTACGGCTTGCCGGTGAACATCACCCGTTGCAGCAACAACTACGGACCCTACCACTTCCCCGAGAAACTCATCCCGCTGATCATCAAGAACATCCTTGAGGGCAAGAAACTGCCCGTCTATGGCAAGGGCGAGAACGTGCGCGACTGGCTCTATGTCGAGGACCATTGCAAGGGCATCGACCTGGTGCTGCGTCAGGGCACCGTGGGCGAGGTCTATAACATCGGCGGCTTCAATGAGGAAAGCAACATCAACATCGTCAAGCAGGTCATCGCCATCATCGCCCGCATCATGCGCGAGGAGCCTGAATACCAGCAGTTGCTCAAGTGTGACCTCGACGTCATCAACAACGACCTGATTGAGTTTGTCACCGACCGTCCCGGCCACGACATGCGCTACGCCATCGACCCCGGCAAGATTGCCCGTGAACTTGGCTGGTACCCCGAGACGCCTTTCACCGTAGGCATCGAGAAAACCATCCGCTGGAACCTCGACCACCAGCCCTGGGTGGCTAGCGTCACCAGCGGCGACTACCAGCGCTACTACGACGAGATGTACGGCAACCGATAAAGAAAACAGGGGCAAGAGGAGTTGGTATTATCGCAGTAAATAAAGATATGGGAAACCTTGGATATGGCGCTTACCCGACACACCCTGGCGAGGTGTTGAAAGATGAAATTGAATCTCGTGGTATCACACAGCGTAAACTTGCCGAAGGCATGGGACTGACCTATTCTGTAGTCAACGAGATATTGAATGCTCGTCGCCCATTGACGGCAAAAACCGCACTGATGTTCGAGGCTGCATTAGATGTGCCAGCCGACTCCCTCATGTACCTTCAATCGAAGTACAATATGCAAATGGCTCGTGCAGATAAGTCTCTTAACGGGTTGCTCAAATCAATCCGCAAAATTGCGGCAGTACTTTAATTTAGGCTAACAATATCATGCAGTATCGGGTGATTTTTGAATTCCAGAGCGAGGACGGCGCGATGAGCGACGTGTACAACTATCGAGACGAGCAGCAGGCACGGGACAAGTTCGACGAGTTGCGTGACGAGATCATGGGCGCCATCGGACGCGCGCAATGCGAGGTCATTGACGAGCCCACGCACTACAGCGTCATCAACCGCAGTGAGGGCATCTACGGCTACGTCCGCCTGCTCGCCGACTAGATTTCATGCTCGCCATGCGAGTTTAATCTGTGGTAAGAATTGTGTCTATGATGCTGACGATGTCGCTTATATTGAGTTCGCCATCGTTGTTGTAGTCTGCCCGCCGTTCATTGATGGTTACATCTTGCGGATTCAGTATATAGTCGATATATGACGTGATGTCATTGATGTTGACCTTGTGGTCAAAGTTTACATCGCCCATGGGATAAGGGACGAATACTTTCTCGTCAAGAAAAGCGATGTGGCGGGTCCACCAGTCTTGCAGGTAGTCAAGTTCGGTGTCAAAATTCAGCTCTCG
This sequence comes from uncultured Prevotellaceae bacterium, assembly GCA_900319525.1. GTDB lineage: Bacteria > Bacteroidota > Bacteroidia > Bacteroidales > Muribaculaceae > Sodaliphilus. The sequence goes on from ONOU01000028.1 coordinate 12,105, forward strand.
TTTCCCCAAGTCGGTGCCATGACTCCAACGAGTGATCTCTCGCCTGTCGGCACCGCATCCCTTCATTTCGGTAAAATAGGCTTTATAACGTGATACAATGCTGTCGGGATTGAAGGTCGTGGCGCGTAACTCCCAATAACGTTCGGTTGCCAAGCCATGGAATGACGGGTCAAGGTTACACAAGCGCTTGAAAACCTGGTGGTCTTTTAACTTGGTTCTGAAATCCACCTCTGGGCCCACATCGGCATGGTGGTAATAGGTGCCCGTGTTGCTCCAGTATTGTCCCTGAGTGCAGTCAAGGTCCCAAATGGCTATCGTCAGGCGCTTGTCGGTCTGGGTGTCGTAACATGCGTAATAAACGTTTTTGCCGACATTGTCGGGCGCTTGCATCAATATCGTGAAAAGATAATAGTCACGGAATACAGGGATGTCGAAGTACTCGCTGGCGCGCTCAAGAAACGTTGCGTTGGTCGAGTTGCGGGTGAAGTTGATAGCATTGTAGAGGGTTTGGAAATTTGTAGGGTTCACATCATCGATGTTCGGGTATTTTACATAGAACTGGTCCCATGTCTTTTGGTTAGGGGTTATCTGCGGCAAACTGCTGAAGATGGTGGTATAGGTCCATTCCATGGGTTTCCACAGTCCACCATGAAAAACGCCGTCATGATAGTCGTAAGGCTTGAGTTTGAGCTGTTGCCGGTCCATGTGTTCATTCAAGCTGTAAATGCCCATATATTCGTCATTGAGAAATACCTCGACAAAATCGCCGCGGACATAGTTGCGGGGCGTTTTGTGCTCAAGGGCGGCATAGTAGGGCAGCGAGGCAAACGTTGCCCAGATGTCTTTTGCAACGCGGTTGCGCACGCGGGCAAAATCGACTTGGCCAGCATCCAGCCGCCAATGGAAATCACTGCGAAGGCCAAAGAAACTCATGTCCTTCTTGCTGCCGTCGCTATTATAAAACTTCAAGTGGAAGTTATGCTTTTTACGGTCGGCACCCGCTGTTGAACTGCCTGCCCAACGAACGCGCGAACTGATGGCCTCCTGGTGGCATGAGTCGGGATAGGTGATGATGACGGTTCCCGTGTTGTAGGGCGTTTTGACAAAGGATCCGTAGATTTGAATCACAGGCCAGTAGGTGAACTGGATGTTCGCGGTGATGGACTGAGCGTCAGTAGTGATAATAATAGGGTATGATTTTCCTGGCTGTATGTCGTGAAACGTATAACTGTCAGTAACTTGGGCTCCATCGATTAAACAACTGGTGACCGTGTTGTCAAGGGTTACCGATGCATGATAGTCGCTGCCAAAGGAGACCTCCGGAACCGTGAGCAGCCATGTGCCTGTCAGTGTATCGATAGCTACTTTCTTGCCGTTAAACTGGACTTGTGCAGGGGCAGTTAGTATTATCAAGATTGCTGCTAATGCGGTAATTAGTCTATTAGAACTCATGTGAAAAGTGTGCAATAACGTTAGGTGTGTTAATTAAATTGCAAAATTATACATAATAAGTCAATCAAGCCACATAATTGGAATAAATAAATTGATTTTTAAATCAATCGCGCATGTTTTTTCTCTTGTATCTGGCTGATTTATATTATTGTCCGGGGTAAGTTTAGCAGGCCAGAAGGCCTGCACAAGACCAGCGGCCTTGACTTTCTTCCCCAGACACAGATTCTTTGTATTCCCTCTTAGGCGTTGTTGTGGAAAGAGAAAGGTCGAGCCTCAAGAGAAGAGACTCGACCTGTAAATTTGTTGTGCCCGAGTGGGGGTTACTTGGCGCTTTTGTGGCGGTTACAGTCGCGGCACAGCATCTGGCAGTTCTCGATGACGGTGCGGCCACCCTCGCGCCACGGCTTGATGTGGTCGCCCTCCATAAACTCAAAGTCGAACTCCTTGCCGCACAGCGGACAGATGTGCCCCTGCTGCTCCCACACGGCCAGCTTGATGTCCTCGGGAAAAGCGCGCAGGTCCAGATGCCGTTCGTCGCCCGTGAGCACATAGGGGATGATGCCCGACTGCCGCTGTATTTCGCTGTCACGCATCAACGTCGATATCCGCTTGGCCATCTCCACCGTGTCGAGCGTTTTGTCGTGGTAGTTATCATAGTACAGCGCCCAGTCCAGGCCCTTCATGATTTTCTTGAACTTCTTCATTTCAAAGTTGGTAATGGCCCAGTTCAGCACGTTTTGGAAATAGGTCCACAGGTTGTTGGCGTTGGGGTCATGCTGGTGCTGAGCCATATAGCTCACACGGCTTTGCGCTTTGCCCTCGCGTTGTTCATGTTCGGCCATCCAATTCAAGGCTACTTTCAGGAAGTCTTGTCGTATGGGTGAGCCATTCACAAGATCTTTTCCCAGCTTATAGGCACCGCAGTTGCTTTTGGAGAAGTGCCGCTTGGCATCACTCACAAACGGGCCTGCATAGATGGCATTAAGGATTTCCTGCTCATAGAGCGGTTTACCCGCGATGTTGATGGTCTTGAACCATTCCAGTTTCTCGCTATGCTCACCCTCGCACACATACACGGTGAGCGGGTAATCCAATATCCGCTTTTGGATATCAGCGGGCTGGTTAAAGAAGTTCTTAAACTCAAAACTGTATTTCCCCGCCACATATTCGCACAGCGACAGCGTCCGCTGTTGGCCGTCCATCACCTCGTAGGGGCACTCGGCGTCATCGTTGCGCTTGACCCAATACATGACGTTCAAGGGGTAGCCTTTCAGCACCGTGTTGATGACAGCCTGCTGTTCCTTGTCGTTGTAGATAAACTCACGCTGATAGGGTGGACGGATATCCAACAGCCCGTTATAGCCCCTAACGCCCTGCTCCTCGTTGTTCACATAACCCTGAGTGATCTCCCCCACGGTCACACTGATTTGTTTTATCGTCATCATAGCTTCTTAGGATGTTTGTTGCGGATAATTATTCTTGAATATGGCTCTTTAGGTTTGCCGGTTTTATCATAAAAACCTATGTGACTTGGCCGAGAATTTGGATTTAAAAAGTTTAATTTTTTCATATATACTTCTGTCAACAATCACATTACCGCCGTCTCTGCCTAATCCTATTAGCTCAAATTGTTCAGGATTATAACAACCTAAGATAGTATCAGGTACTCCCATATTTCCGCTATAATCACAGGGTATAGCTGATAGCTCACCAACATCAATCGCGTTATAATTATAATAAGTTGGATAGTCTTCTTCGGTGTAACGACAAACAAGGTCTAACTGTTCGTGACGTTTGCTTATATCTAGATTTGTATACCAACAGATGGCAGGAACCTTTATGTAATTATCATCAGGATTGAGTCCTTTTGCCCGAACAAACTTTCTATTTGTCTCTAAAGTGTTCTCATAGGGCGCCTTGTAGACCACCGAGATATTGAAGCCGTAGCCACACCACAATTTATTATTCATAAATAGTGGGAAAATTTCTGAGTAATGTAACGCACTCATACGTCCCATAATGATAAATTTTTTCTCATACTTAATCAGTTGGGCGACGTATTCTCTAAAGAGGGAGAATGGTGGATTGGTAACGACGACATCGGCTTGTTTGAGTAGCTCGATGCATTCTGGGTCGCGGAAGTCGCCTGTTTTGAGAATGGAAAGCACGTTCTTGTCGTTTTGGAGCAAATATTGCACGTCGCTTAGGTCAACGGCACCATCGCCGTTCATGTCGCGAACTTCGGTGATCTCAACCTTGTAGGCGATTTTCTTGGGCTCCTCGGTAAAATCACCCCAGTCAATCATCAATTCATCGCCTTGCACTGGCGAGCCGTTGTAACAGGTACAAATCAGCTTCTTTAGCCCAAGTTGGTTGAAGCGTAAGGCAAAATATTTAAAGAAATTGCTCTCGTAGGGGTCATCACAGTTGCACAGGATGGTCTTGCCGCGAAAGTGCTGCCAGTAGTGCTGCAACTCCCGTTCGATATCGCTCATCTGAGTGTAAAACTCGTCTTTCTTGGCCGTCTTTGCGGCATTCAGGTTCTTGTTTGCCATAGGCGTTTGATAGTCAATTAGAAGGCAATCGACTATCAATCACGCCGCTGAACGTAAAAAAGACGTGATGACATCCTTATCGCGTTCAGCTTTGAGGCAGCCTCGCATGGAAACCTCAGCAACCGTATAAGAATGCACCACGCCTAGGGCGTAATGCATCGCTATAAATACGGTCGCAATGGTATCCATACGGAATACCCTCACTCATTATTTCGGTGTTTTGTTATTTCCAAAAAGTTTGCGAGGCTTTTGGCTGAACGCGAAATAATAGCGAATGCTTGTTATTGTCCTCGGGATTTCTCCCCCGATTTCATCCGCAAAGATAAGCCCTTTTTGCGTAAAAACAAAAAATCGGTGCAAAAGTAGCAGAGTATCTTGGAAGGCAAAGCGCTTATTGTAAGGAGTAATGACGGTGGTGGCAGATGGGGGTGACGATTTGTCACTTTATTCTGTAATGGCATGTTATTTGAGGTGGAGTGGGGCAGTGAACTGCCTCCACGACTGTTATCAAAACAACAGTAACAACAAGACAGACAACTCAATTATGTGTTGTTCTTTATAGTCAATTAGTTGTTTTTGTTGTTTGACAAAAATTATTGACTAACAACTAAAAAACAAAATATTATGCCAAAAGGAACTATTGGGGTAACGACGAACAACATCTTCCCCGTCATCAAGAAATTTTTGTATAGTGATCACGAGATTTTCCTGCGTGAGCTGGTGAGCAACGCCGTTGACGCCACTCAGAAGCTGAAAACCCTGTCGGGTGCCGGTGAGTTCAAGGGCTCGACCGAGGGCCTGAAAGTTACTGTCAGCGTCGATAAGGAGGCCGGCACGCTCACCGTGAGCGACAGCGGCATCGGCATGACAGCCGAGGAAATCGACAAGTACATCAACCAGATCGCCTTCTCGGGAGCCGAGGAGTTCCTGGAGAAGTACAAGGATACCGCCAACGCCATCATCGGCCACTTCGGCTTGGGCTTCTACTCGGCGTTTATGGTCGCCAAGAAGGTAGAGATACGCACGCTGAGTTGGCAGGAGGGTGCCAAGGCCGTGCAGTGGACCTGCGACGGCTCGCCCGAGTTTGAGATGAGCGACTGTGACAAGACTGAGCGCGGTACCGACATCATCCTCACCATCGACGACGATGAGAAGGAATTCCTGGAGACCGCCCGCATCGAGGGTCTGCTGAAGAAGTATTGCCGCTTCCTGCCCGTGCCAATCATCTTCGGCAAAGAGCAGGAATGGAAAGACGGCAAGTACCAGGATACCGACAAGGACAAGGTCATCAACGACGTCGAGCCCCTGTGGTCACGCATGCCCGCCGATCTCAAGGACGAGGATTACCTGAAGTTCTACCATGCCATCGAGCCGATGCAGGACGATCCCCTGTTCTGGATTCACCTCAACGTGGACTATCCCTTCACCCTGACGGGAATCCTCTATTTCCCCAAGATCAAGAACAACCTCGACATACGCAAAGACCGCATCCAGCTCTATTGCAACCAGGTCTATGTCACCGACAGCGTCGAGGGCGTCGTGCCCGACTGGCTGATGCTGCTGCAGGGCGTCATCGACAGCCCCGACATCCCGCTGAACGTGTCGCGCAGCTACCTGCAGAGCGACCGCGCCGTGAAGAAGATCTCGACCTATATCACCAAGAAGGTAGCCGCCCGCCTCGAGGAGATTGCTAAGCAGCAGCCCGACGAGTTCGAGAAGAAGTGGAACGACATCAAGATCTTTATCGAGTACGGCATGCTCAGCGACGAGAAGTTCTGCGAGTCAGGCCTCAAGTTCGCCCTGCTGCAGAACTGCGACGGCAAGTATTTCAAGATCGAGGACTACCGCAAGCTCATCGAGGGCGAGCAGACCGACAAGGACGGTAACCTGATCTGCCTGTATGCCACCGACAAGGAGGCGCAATACTCCTACATCAAGGCTGCCACCGACAAGGGCTATGACGTGCTGCTGATGAATGGCGAGCTGGACACCCCCTTTGTGGGCATGCTGGAGCAGAAGCAGGAAAAGATGCGCTTTGTGCGCGTTGACAGCGACGTGCTTGACAACCTCATCCGCAAGCAGGATGACAACAAGCCGCAGTTCTCGCCCGAGCAGCAGGATATTGCGCGCACGCTGTTCCACTCCCAGATCCCGACCGTCGAGAAGGCCGAGTTCATGGTCAGCTTTGCCGCCATGTCACCCGACGACAAGCCCGTTGTCATCACCCAGGCCGAGTATATGCGCCGCATGAAGGACATGGCCCGCTTCCAGCCCGGCATGAACTTCTATGGCGAGATGCCTGACATGTATGGCCTGGTGCTCAATACCAAGCATCCGCTCATCCAGAAGGTCGTTGAGGATGCCGAAAAAGCCCTCGAGACCGAGCTCAAGCCAGTGAACGAGGAGATCAACGCCACCCAAAATGTGGTCAAAGCCATCCGTGACCTCGATAAGGACAACAAGGGTGTTCCCGAGGACAAGAAGAAGGATCTGGAGGACAACGAGAAGCATCTGGACGAGTTGCGCAAGAAGAAGGAGAACATGGTCACCGCCTATGCCGCCGGTGAGAGCCGTGTGCACCAGCTCATCGACATCGCCCTGCTGAGCAATGGTATGCTCAAGGGCGAGGGTCTGGAGAACTTCCTGAAGCGCTCCATCGGATTGCTCAAGTAACGGGAACGGCACGCGACCGCAACCGCGTGTGCCGCACACATACAAGAACAGGAGAGGCTTGCCGCCGTGCGGGAGGCCACTCCTGCTCAATTAGTGAGGCAGAATCATTGAATCAGGTCACTGCTATGCCGTCAATTCTACTTTTGAGGGTATCGGTTTTGGCGTTTAGGCGAATAATGGTTAACTTTGCACATTATTATTATAACCTAACTAAATTAGGACCCTATGAGACGAAATTTATTACTTGCAGTTGCTCTACTGGTGTCCATGCTCGGCATGGCACAGATACCCCAATTCTCCGCTGAAGAGTTTGACGATTGGGAATATAATAACCCGGGTGTGGCCTTGAGCGCTTCCAACATTCTGGGAGGCAAGATCGCCTTGTACGTCACTTCGACAGGCGTGCCGTTGACGCTCACGTCGCCCCCATTCGCATGCCATCGTGGCGAGACGATAGACATGGCTGTCAAGTGGCTCACGCCGCAATGGCAGAATCCCGGATTCCAGCTCAACCGGGTTGCGTTGACTGCGGCTCTGCTCGACGAAAGCGGCCACACCGTTGACTCGGTGACCTGCATTCCCAGCACTGCGAGCCGCACGAACAACCTGACCCTGTCGCTGGCCGTGTCGCGCAACATCGGTCATGCACGCTTGCGGTTTGTCGCGTGGAAGTCTATCGTGAGCAACTGCGGCATGATTGAGAAGATCCAGATTGCCTGTGCCAACAAGGCCGATGTGAACGGTGACGGAGAGGTGTCTATCGGCGACATCAATGCCATTATCGGTGTGATATTGGGCTTGGACGATGATGCTGAGCTGAAAAAGAAGGCCGACGTCAATGATGACGGAGAGGTGACCGTGCCCGACGTCAACTATGTGATAGACGTCATCCTTGGCTAGAAAGCTGTCCCTAAAATTTGTGTAATCCGATTTTTGGTTTTATATTTGCGTGTCAATGTGTGCAACAAGCAAAAATTGAGGCATAATTAGGGTGAAAGTATTCTATTTTGCACTATTATGTTCCAATTTTGTCGATTTTTCATTCTTAATGAATGTTAAATTTTGGCTGTGTTAGAAATTTGTATTACTTTTGCCGAAAATATCGTCTAATAATAGTGTTTAATAAATTTATTAAAATGAAAAAGATTATCTTGACTTTAGCCCTTCTTATGGGTGTGTTTGCTGCTCAGGCTCAGTCCATGGAGCAGAACAAGTTCTTTGACAACTGGTCGATAACCTTGAAGGGTGGTGCTATCATGCCCTACCAGGGTTATGCTTTCTGGCCCAGCGCTCGTGGCATTTTTGGTGCCGAGATCCGCAAGCAGCTCACTCCGGTGTTCGGCTTGGGCGTAGAGGGTGAAGCCACCATCAACACCACCAGCTGGGACAAGCCCGACAAGTACTGGGGCCCCAAGAGTCCTAACATCATCGACCACACTCTGGCCGGTATGTTTGGTACCGTAAACCTGAGCAACCTGTTTGCAGGTTACAAGGGCAAACCCCGCGCCTTTGAGCTCGAGGGTGTAATCGGTGCTGGTTGGCTGCACGCTTTCCACCGCGCAGAGGCTGCCAACATGTATGGCAATGACTACAACAGCTGGTACACCAAGGCAGGTGCAAACCTGAACTTCAACTTTGGTGAGAGCCGCGCTTGGACCTTCAGCCTGAAGCCCTCAGTGGTTTGGGACATGAACGGTGACATCATGATTCCTTATCGTGACAACACCAACGCCCGCGCCCGCTGGAACGGTGAGCCCCACAATGGCAAGAGCCAGATGAACGCTAACCACGCTGCTGTAGAGCTTGAGGCTGGTATCACCTACCACTTCAAGGGTAGCAACGGCGAGCGTTACATGACCTTCTGCCCCTACAAGTACAGCCAGGATGACATCGATGCTCTGAATGGTCAGATCAACGGTCTGCGTGGTCAGCTCAATGGCCTGCAGGGTGACCTGGACGCTGCTAATGCCCGCAACGCTCAGCTCCAGCGCGATCTGGATGCTGCCCGCAAGGCAAAGCCCGCCGAGGTAGACAAGACCAAGTACATCGACCGCGAGAGCGCTATGATGAATGTCCTCGTTCACTTCAAGGTTAACAAGACCAACATCACTGCTGACCAGCAGCCCAATGTTGAGCGCGTTGCCATGTACCTGAAGAACAACCCCACCGCCACTGTTGACATCAAGGGTTATGCTTCAACCGAGGGTCCCAAGGACAACAACATCCGTCTGGCCAATGGCCGTGCCGAGGCTGTTAAGAACATGCTCATCAACAAGTACAAGATTGATGCTAGCCGCATCAGCGCTCAGGGTTGTGGTGAGACCGACATGTTCCAGGAGCTGAGCTGGAACCGTGTTTCGATTTGCGAGCTCATCGTTAAGAAGTAATTCCTGACGACTTGTAAATCCAAACGGTAATTAAAAGAATCGCCCCGCTGGCATTGAGCCGGCGGGGCTAATTCTTTTACATTGCTGTCAGGGGGATTGATCGCCATTGTTCGGGCTCACCCGATAAAAGGTGGGGGCGGTGTGGTCGAAGGCCACAGCAAGGCCGCTGGCCTTGGCGAGGTCTTTCGACCTCATGCTTGCCCCCGCTAATTGCTGCCCATAACGCTCGCGGATGATGCGTCCCACGGCATCGCCGCGGTTGATGTAATCGACGGTGATGCGTTGCAGCGAGTCGTTGAGAAGGCTGTCCTGGAGCGCCATGCGCTGTTCGTCGTCCTGCTTGAGCGACGAGTCGGCAGCCATCTTGAGGTACTCCTGCCATGTGGCGATGCGTGCGTTCATGATGCCGTCGCGCTGATTGATGTAGTGCAGATAGGTGCTGTTGTGCGGGCTGCCGGTGATCTGCCATGAGCCAGGCTTGATGGTGATGGCGGTGGTGCCCCCCTCGAGCACGAAGTAGAACGGATCGACCGTGTCGTTGTCCCAGCGGATGATTGCGGCCTTGGGCCTGTCGGTCTGGCCGGTGAAGGTGAATGTGCCGTCGGTAGAACGCTGTGCGCCGCACACTCTCAACTTGTTGTAATCGTCTTCAAGCACCAGCAGGGTAGCGCTATCGTGGCGCATGGACTTGTCGATGGTGAGCGAGACCTGGTAATCCAGTCTGTGGGATTGATTGTCACAACCTGTGGTGGCCATGATGGCAAGCAATGTGCCGATGGATAGAATCAACTTTTTCATGTTGGCAAAATTACTAAACTTTTTGAAATCTCACCAGAAAAGCATACCTTTGCGACCATAATAGAGAAAAACCAAATTTCCATTGACAATGAAAATGACTAGACGACATGGCTTGGCGCTGTTGTTCATGGCGCTCTTGATGTTACCCGTTGCAGCCCAGCAGCAGTTCACGCTCGAGGATCTGAACTTCGGCGGAACGAATTACAGGAACATGATTCCCAAAAGCATTTCTCTCGCTTGGTGGGGCGACCAGCTGGTGCGTTTCTCGAGCCACCGTGACAGTTGCTGGACTGTCAATCCCACGACGGGCAAAGAGAAATTGCTGTTCACCGTGGATCAACTCGACAAGAAGGGCGGACGCATTCAAGATGACGCTCAGCGCATCTCTATGGTTGAGTCATTCCCCTATTCCGGCAAGCCGCTTGTCATGGCGCACAATAAGGGCCGCATGCTTGTCAACATCAAGACGGGTAAGGTGGAATGGAGCCAGCCGTCGCTAGGGACCACGCAGGCCGAGGAATGGAACGCCACGAGCCGTGCCACGGCCTATGTCAAGGACGATAACCTGTATGTCATCGATGGCGCCGGAAACACGCGCCAGGTGACCAGCGACGGGTCGCGCGAGTTGGTCTATGGCCAGAGCGTGCACCGTAACGAGTTCGGCATCGAGGGCGGCTTGTTCTGGAACCCCCAGGGCACCCGCTTGGCCTTCTATCGCATGGATCAAAGCATGGTCTCGGATTATCCCCTGATCAACGTTCCCGAGTTGGACGACAGCACCCAGGTAATAGCAACACCTGCCCCTGAAAAGTATCCCATGGCAGGGCAGACTTCCCACCTGGTATGGGTGGGTGTGCTCGATGTGGCAACCGGCGACACCGTTTATCTCAAGGCTGGCGACCCGACCGACCGCTATTTCTCTAATATCTCGTGGAGCCCCGATGGGGACATCGTCTATGTGATGGAGGGCAACCGTGACCAGAACATCGTGGACCTGGTGGCCTATGACGCCGTAACGGGCACCCGCATCAAGTCGATTTATCACGAGGAACACCCGAAATATGTGGAACCGCAGCACCCCATCACGTTCCTGCCCTGGGACAAGAATCAGTTCCTCCTGTGGAGCGAGCGTGACGGTTACAACCACCTCTACATCCTTGACACGGCAGGCAAGCAGGTGAAACAACTCACCAGTGGCAACTGGGTGGTGATGGACCTGCTGGGCTTTGACACGGCCCGCAAGGCTGTCATCATCAGTGCCAATGCCGAGAGCGCTATCCAGCAGAACCTCTACCGCGTGGATGTGGCAACGGGTAAGATGACCCGTGTCGATGAGGGCGGCAAGGGTTGGCATGCGGGCCGGTTGAGCGCTAGCGGCCGTTTCCTGATCGACAACTACCAGGAGCCTGACGTGCCCCGCAACATCGCTGTAGTGGATACCCGCACCGGCAAGTCGATGCGCTGTTTCACGGCTCCCGATCCTTGGGCTGGCTACACCGTGCCCGAGTACCGCTGCGGCACAATCAAGGCTGCCGACGACAGTACCGACCTGTACTACCGCATGGTCATGCCCGTGGACTTTGACCCCACTAAAAAATATCCCACCGTTGTCTATGTCTATGGTGGCCCTCATGCCCACAATGTCGATGCCCGCTGGCATTACAGCAGCCGCAGCTGGGAAACCTACATGGCGCAGCGCGGTTACCTGCTCTTCATCCTGGATAACCGTGGCAGCGAGAACCGTGGCCGTGACTTTGAGCAGGCCACTTTCCGCCAGCTGGGGCAGGTCGAGATGCAGGATCAGATGCGCGGTGTGGATTTCCTGCGCACGCTCAACTATGTAGATACCGCGCGCTTGGGTGTGCACGGATGGAGCTTTGGCGGTTTCATGACCATCAGCCTGATGACCAACTATCCCGAGGTCTTCAAGGTGGGTGTCGCCGGTGGTCCGGTGATCGACTGGAAGTGGTATGAGGTGATGTATGGCGAACGCTACATGGACACCCCGCAGACCAACCCCGACGGATATGCCCGCACCAGCCTGCTGAATAAGGCCGCAGACCTCAAGGGCCGTCTGCAGATCATCATTGGCCTCAATGACCCCACCGTAGTGCCGCAGCATGCCTACAGCTTCCTGAAGGCCTGTATCGCTGCCGGCACCCAGCCTGACTTCTATGTCTATCCAGGCCAGGGCCACAACATGAGGGGCCATCAGAGTGTGCATCTGCACGAGCGCATCACGCGCTACTTTGACGACTATCTCAAGTGAAACAAGAAAAGGGCTGAAGGAAATCAGCGGACGATGTCCTCTTCACTGACTGAATTGTGATGGGGACAATCATCCCCGCACAGGTAGCCGAAGGGGTCACTCTTGGCCGTGGGAAAGCTGTAAAATATCCAGTGGGACGGCTTGCGGAAACCGAACCGGCGGCCGTTGTGCTCGTGCACGGTAGCTTGGTAGCATACAGTCACGCCGCTGACGTATTTGTCCTTCTGGTAAGGGCTGTACCGCACACCATCGGTCTCGATATAGGCCAGATCTTCGACACAATCATGCTCAAGAATGTAGGACGGCATGACGCGCTTGCCGCCCAGTACCGAGTGAGCCACGGCGACATACTCGGGGCCGGCAGTCGTCTCCCAGCGGCGTGAGGCATGGGCAAACCAGCCGCAGTCGGTAGCCCATTGTGCAACCTCCTGGATGCTGGGATCGGCAGCGCCAGGGTGACGGCTCTCGTACAGGTTGAGCAGCAACGACAACTCGGCCTCGGCGCCGGCAGGGCTGCCTTGTTCGGCCTTGCCCAGCACAGCAAAGAACATGTAGCACTCGTCGGCAGTCTTGCCGTTGACGGTGACGTCCGATCGGGTATAGGCCTTGGCCTTGATGCGGCGGCTGGCGGCCCCGATGAGTGCCTTGAAGTACTTGACGGCATCCTCCAGCGGCATGAATTGGGTAGCCTGCGGCTCACCGGCAAGGTGCATGCGCACGGCCTCTTCGGGATGGAACTGCACGCCCAGGGCGAAGTGACGGTCGGTGCGCTCAACGGCCTCAATCACATCCACACCATCGTGGGTAGTCACGGCCGTCACCCTCAAGGGGGTGCCCGAGATGTCGCCTGCGGCCTGATGGTGCCATGAGGGGACATTGTGGATGGTTGTCGTGCGGCAGATGGAGTAGAGCAGCGACGTGGTGTCGGTGACAGTGACGTCGTGAGGAGTGTAATGGCGGTTGCCGTCGGCATCACGGGCCGAGCGGTGGACATAGCGGTCCTGCTTGCCCAAACTCCGGTAATAGGCTCCCAGGTCTTGAATGAGGGGCGCTCCAGAGACGACTGTCAGCATCTGCATGCCCCGGCACAGGCCCAGGATGGGTATATCATGGTCGAGGCAGTAAGTCATTGTCAAGTATTCTGACAGGTCGCGGGTCGTCTGGTAGTTTAGCTCAGCCTCTATTCCGTGCCATGGCTCGGGAGACGCAAACAGGGTGGGGCTGATGTCGCCGCCGCCCAGGAACACCACGGCATCAATGTCGCGCATCACGCTGTCGATGTCAGTGCCGTGATAGGTGTCGCGCTTGACCATGTCGGCATATTGCTGCAACAGGATGCCATTCCCGTCAAGGTACTTGGCCTGAATTTCGGTCCCGTCATAGGCAAAGCCCGCCGGCCGCATCTGCGGCAGGATCACGGGCTTGCCCCCGGCGGCCTTGATGGCCTGAATGGCCCGGTAGAAGTTGCTGGCTTTCTGCTGCCAAGCAATCCCTATAGTTACCTCTGCTGCTTGATCTGCTGCCCACCCGTTGATGGCGGCGCCCACGACAAGCGATATGGTAATCAGGAAAATCTTAAAGCTGCGGTTCATATTCATCAATGTTTCATGTGCCCGTGACGGGCAATTAAACTTCACACTGCAAAAATACAATTAAAACGAGTTATAAACGCGATGCTCCGGCGAAAAAGTGTTAGCTGAAAATGATGTGGCAGAGCAGATATTATGGATGTGAGAATAAGGTGATGAGGTGTTGTTGTGATAAGTTTAGCGGTTGAAATACAATAAAAGGCGCTTTTCTTAGTTAATTAGTAAAAAAGACAAACCAATTTTTTCTAATTAGAAGGAATGAAACTGACAAAATCTATAGTTGCCATCGCAATGATGGCGAGTGCTGTGACGGCATGGTCACAGGACGACATCAAGAATACGGAGTTTAATCCCCTCACCACTGGTGTGACCTCGTTGAGCATCACCCCCGATGCCCGTGGCGCGTCGATGGGTGACCTGGGTGCCGCTACCGAGGCCGACGTGAACTCGCAGTTCTGGAATCCGTCGAAGTATGCCTTTGCTTACAGCCGTGCCGGCGTGTCGCTGTCCTACACACCCTGGTTGCGCAAGATTGTCAACGACATCTACCTTGCCAACCTGTCGGGTTACTACAAGATTGGAGGAAATGACAACCAGGCAGTGAGCGCATCGTTGCGCTATTTCTCGCTGGGTGAGGTGATGGCTACCGACGGTGATGGAGCGATGGTATCGACGATTAACCCGTTCGAGATGTCGGTCGATGCGGGATATAGCCGCAAGTTGAGCGAGAAGTTCTCGATGGGTGTTGTACTGCGTTACATCTATAGTGACCTGGGCTACAGCGACATGAACACCGGTGACCAGACGTCGAGCGCATCGGCCTTCTCGGCCGACTTGTCGGGCTACTACACGACCTATCCCGTGATTGGCCGCAACGAGTGCCAGTGGTCGCTGGGCTTCAATATCTCCAACATCGGTTCTAAGGTGGCCTATAACAAGGGTAACGATCCTGCCTACCTGCCCGCCAATCTGAGGCTGGGTACGGCATTCACTTTCCCGCTGGCTGACTACAATAACCTGACGATAGCCCTGGATGCCAACAAGATGCTGGTTCCCGCCAAGCCGCGCCTGGCCGACTTTGAGGACAATCTGGCCTATGACGATGCCCTCCAGGAGTGGAAGGACAAGTCGAGCATATCGGGTATCTTTGACAGCTTCAAGGATAATTTTGCCAAACGCATCACATACTCGGTGGGTGCCGAGTATGCCTACAACCAGCAGTTCTTCCTGCGCGGCGGCTACTACTACGAGAGCAAGTATGCCGGTAACCGTCAATACTTTGGCTTGGGTGCCGGATTTTCACTCAACGTCATCAAGATTGATGCCAGCTACATGATCGCTACGGCCCAGAACAGCCCTTTGGACCAGACGTTGCGCTTCACCTTATCGTTTGACATGGATGGCATCAAGGACCTGTTTGGTCGCAACTGATCCGTTAGGCTTTAGGTTTTAGGAGACTAATTCAGAACTGAGAAATGACATGATGCGCATTGGCTATGGATTTGATGTACACCGGCTGGTCGAGGGTAGAGCCCTGTGGCTAGGCGGTGTCAATATTCCCTGGGAGAAGGGGCTGCTGGGTCACAGCGATGCCGACGTGGCCATCCATGCCCTGTGTGACGCCCTGCTGGGCGCTGCTGCCTTGCGTGACATCGGTTACCATTTCCCTGACTCCGACCCTCAATACAAGGGCATTGACAGCCGCTTGCTGCTGCGTCATGTGATGCGCCTGCTTGACGAGAACGGCTATCGGCTGGGCAACTGCGACATCACCATCTGTGCCGAGCAGCCCAAGCTCAATCCCCACATCCCCGCCATGCAGCAGGAACTGGCCGCATGCATGGCCTGTGACCCCGGGCAGGTGTCCATCAAGGCCACCACTACCGAGCGGCTGGGCTATACCGGCCGTGGTGAGGGCATTGCCGCCCATGCCGTAGCGTTGATCGAAACAAAACCTGAGTAACCATGATGGCACCGTCTAGACAGCAACGGCGTGTCCCCTATCTTGACATCTTGCGTGTCATCGCTTGCCTGCTGGTTATCCTCATCCACACGCCCATCCGTCAATACGACACCTATTATAACACGCCGTCGGTGGCCGGTGCGGTCTATACCGTGCTGGTGGCGGTGAACTGCAACCTGTTCTTCATGATCACGGGTGCCCTGTTGCTGCCCGTGACGATGACCGGCCGCCGCTTTGTCAAGCGCCGCCTGAGCGTGGTGTTGCCTCCGCTCGTGGTGTGGACGGCGATTTATCTGCTGGAACATGCTTTCCTGCTTCACAATTTCACTCCAAGGCTGTTGACCTCCATCCTGTTCCATCCCGTTGAGGGGCTGCTGTGGTATGTGTATGTGCTGCTGGTCATCTATGTGACCTTGCCGCTGGTGAGCCGCTGCATCGACGCCATCGGCAGGCGGGGCGTTGAAGTGTTGCTGGTGCTGTGGGTGCTGTCATCGTTTATCCCTTATCAGCATGGCCTCTTCATGGAAGCCTCACAGTACAGCCACAACATGTTCGGCGCCTTTGCCAACTACTACGGCTATGTGCTGCTGGGCTACTACCTGCACCATTACGGATTGCCCGTCTTTACCCGTCAACATGGCTGGAAGTGGGCGCTGCTGCTGGCCTTCGGCATCGTGGTGATGCCCATGTTTGAATTCACGATACAGGGTCAATTCGGGATTAGCTGGCAGCAGCATCTCGACACTATCACCAATGACATCAGCGTCAACAACATTGCCATGGCGACCCTGCTCTTTGTGCTGGTGCAGCGTTTCGCCCCCGAGCGTTATGACCGCAAGAGCCGACCTGCGTCTGCCACATGGTGGCCCATGTTGAGCCGTTGCACCTTTGGCATCTATCTGTCCCAGATGATTGTCCTGCGCCAAATCATTTGGCCCCTCACGCCGTGGCTGGGCCGCGCGCACTGGGTCGTCGATAGCCTGGTGAGTGGTGTGTTGGCCTTCGTCATCTGTTTCGTGCTGGTTTTCTTCTTGCGCCGCCTCCCCATCCGCCGCTACCTCGTCGGCAAGTAAATATAGCAAAAAAACTTTCCCTTTTTTGAAATCTCGTCAGTTAAGATTATCTTTGCATAATCGCTAACTGTAAATTCCTGTGTTATGATGAATAGAAGTTTTTTCCTGTTAGTAGTGGCTGTTGTCACGATTTGCTTGTCAGCTCGAGCTGACTTTGTGATCGATGATAAGACCTATAGTGCCGACACGCTGGTGCATCGGCAGGTGGGCCCAGGCATGGTCAATACCATCGTGCGCATTCCTGATTATCCGCTCAACGTGTATGTGATGGAGGTGGACCTCAATAATCCCAATAACCGCATCGAAACCACCATCGGCTACAATACCGTGGGCCGTACCGAGGGCCTGGCCAATGCCTACACGCGTAACCGCACGGCCACCAAGCGCCCAGTGGCGGGCTGCAACGCCAACTTCTGGGTCGTGTCGGGCAACGGGGCGCCATGGAGCAGCTTCCAGCTGGGCACGCCGCTGGGCGGTGTGGTGCGTAACGACACCACACTGGTCAACGACAACACGACGTGGGACTGGTGGAACGGAGGACCTACGCGCACTGCCGCCGCAGCCATCAGCCACGACAAGACGCTGATGCTGGGCCGCCTGCAGTGGGAAGGCTCTATCACGAGTGATAAGTTGCCCCAGCCGTTAGCCTATCATAACGTTAACCGCCGTGCCGTGGCGGGCGAGATCTGCCTGTGGAATGGAGCCTATACCCGAACCCGCGAGTTTGAGGACGATTGGACGGGCTTTAACGAGCGTGGCAACAACCATACCGATAATTATTACCTCACCCTTGCCGACGGCGAAGGCTGGAAGAACAACGCCCCGATGAGGTTTGTTATCGCCAGTATCGTCACCGATGCCGATCGTCAGACCCTGGGCAGTTATGACGCCTGCCTCACAGTCACCGGCGAGGCCAACAAGGCCGCCATGGCCGCACTCGCTGTGGGTGACGAGATTGCCGTGACCTCTAGCTGGCTCAGCATCGATGGCGGAATTGCCGGCGAGCGCCCCGACATCGAGAACATGGTGTGGGGTAATGCTCCCATCATGCACAACGGCGAACTGCTGGGCCGCAACTATGACGAGACCTATAACAGCCAGGTGTACTCCCGCACGTGCTACGGCAGCAGCGCCGATGGCAAGTACCTCTATCTGCTGGTGATTGACAAATCGATCAGTCCCCTCTACGGGCCGTCGGCAGGTTGTCCCACGGCAGTGGCTTGCCAGATATTGAAGCAGATGTGTCCCGACGTCACCGAGATTGTCAACATGGATGCCGGAGGCTCGGCCGAGATGATGGTCGCTGGCAAAATCATCAACACCACGACCGAGGGCACCCCGCGTGCCGTTGCCTGCGGCTGGCTCGTCGAGGCCGTGGGCGAGGAGGATAACGAAGTGGCCAGCATCGCATTTGACCTGCATCGCCTGGATGCACCCGTTTACTCGTCGGTGAAGCCCCGCATTTTGGGCTATAACAGGATTGGCGAGCTGGTGGACGAGGATGTACAGGGATTTACCTTGACGTGTGACAAGTCTATCGGCAGCACGAGCTGCGACACCTTTATTGCCGGGGGTGACCCAGCCACGGGCGTCCTTACGGCAACTCTCAACGGCATGACTGCCGCGGTGCCCGTCCGCATCATGGCCGCTCAACCGGCTATCGCCCTGCGGCCGATTCTCATCGATAACCGGGATTATCCCATCGAGGTTACCGCCATGGTTAATCAAAACACATATTATTACAATCCCTCGATGCTCAACTGGAGCGTTGACGATGCTGGAGTCGCTGCCATCACAGGCGGCGTGTTAAGGGGTGTGTCCAACGGCCAGACCGTCATCAGTTGCAACATCGGCGGCTTTAACGACAGCGACACGGTGAATGTCGAAATCAGCCCCGACGCCTATCTTTATCAGGCGTGGGACGGGTGGACCCTGAGAGGCGCTGGAGCCAAGAACATCGGGATTGACGAGGCAACGGGCGTGGTTACCTTCACTTACAGCAGCAATCGCGCGCCCTATCTGCAGATGAGCAAGGATGTGACACTCTACAGCCTGCCCGACAGTGTCGTGTTGGCATTTAACTCCACCATGCCCATCGACTATATCCAGATAGATGCCCGCAACCGTTACAACACCACGTCCAACTTCCTCAGGATTGACCCGCCCGAGGGCGAGATGTTCCAGCCGGGCCAAGACTATCGCGTCATGCTCGACCTTGAGGCCCTGGGCGGCGCCGATAACATTGGCACCTTCCCCGTCTCAGTCAAGTCCATCAAGTTCACCCTCAACAAGGGAGGCGAAGTGGGAGAGCATACCCTGGCGCTGAAATCCTTCTATTGCCACTACCCGCACACGGCAGGGCCGGGCGTCAAGGGCGACGTCAACAGCGATGGCGAAGTCAACATCGCCGACGTGAATGCCATCATTGACGTCATCCTGACGGGAGTTCCCAACCCAAACTCAGACGTCAACAACGACGGCGAGACCAATATCGCCGATGTCAACACCGTCATCGACATCATCCTCACAGCATAGAAATGAGAGGTTGAATGTTGCCTATTAGGGCAAATATTAGTACCTTTGTGCCGCTTTAAGCAAGAGGTAATGTAATTGACTGATGAAAGAAAAGGAAAAACCTGAAAAAAAGAATAAGATAATTGAGGAAGCGGCTGAGGCTGAATACAAATACGGCTTTGTGACCGATATCGAGACCGAGGTCATCCCCAAGGGACTGGACGAGGATGTGGTGCGCCGCATCTCGGCCCTGAAGGGTGAGCCCGAGTGGTTGCTGGAGTTCCGCCTGAAGGCCTATCGCCACTGGCTGACGCTCAAGGCTCCCACCTGGGGTCACGTGCATGTGCCCGAGATCGACTACCAGGACATCAGCTACTATGCCGCCCCGCGCCACAAGAAGGAAGGCGAGGCCAAGGAGATCGACCCTGAGCTGAAGAAGACGTTTGACAAGCTGGGCATCCCCCTGGAAGAGCAGCTGCGCTTGAGCGGCATGGCCGTTGACGCCGTCATGGACAGTGTGAGCGTGAAGACGACCTATCGCGAGCGCCTGGCCGAACTGGGCGTGATCTTCTGCTCCATCAGTGAGGCCGTGAAAGACTACCCTGACCTGGTGCGCAAGTATCTGGGCAAGGTGGTGCCCTATACCGACAATTTCTATGCCGCATTGAATTCGGCCGTGTTCAGCGACGGCTCGTTTGTCTATATCCCCAAAGGCGTGCGTTGCCCCATGGAGCTGTCCACCTACTTCCGCATCAACGCCGCCCAGACGGGCCAGTTTGAGCGCACACTCATCGTGGCCGACGATGACGCCTACGTCTCCTATCTGGAGGGCTGCACCGCTCCCATGCGTGACGAGAACCAGCTGCATGCCGCCATCGTCGAGATTATCGTCGAGGACCGTGCCGAGGTCAAGTACAGCACCGTCCAGAACTGGTATCCCGGTGACAAGGACGGCAAGGGCGGTATCTATAACCTGGTGACCAAGCGCGGACTGTGCCGTGGTGACCACAGCAAGCTGTCGTGGACCCAGGTCGAGACCGGCAGCGCCATCACGTGGAAATACCCTAGCTGTGTGCTCAAGGGTGACCACTCGGTGGGCGAGTTTTACAGCGTGGCCCTGACCAACAACTGGCAGGAGGCCGACACGGGCACCAAGATGATCCACCTGGGCAAGAACAGCACGAGCACCATCGTGAGCAAGGGCATCAGCGCCGGGCACAGCCAGAACAGCTACCGTGGCATGGTCAAAATCGCTCCCAAGGCCAGCGGATGCCGCAACTTCACCCAGTGTGACAGCCTGCTGCTGAGTGACACCAGCGGCGCCCACACTTTCCCCGTGATTGAGGTGGGTAACGACACATCGGTGGTCGAGCATGAGGCCACGACGAGCAAAATCAATGAGGATCAGATCTTCTATTGCAACCAGCGCGGCATCTCCACCGAGGACGCCGTGGGCCTCATCGTCAACGGCTATGCCAAGGAGGTGATGGCCAAGTTGCCGATGGAGTTTGCTGTCGAGGCACAGAAACTGCTCAGCGTCTCGCTCGAGGGAGCCGTGGGATAACAACAGATAAGAGATAAAAAAAGATAACTGATTCAGTTAACAGTCAATAGTTAGACGCTCAACGTTGATGGGCGATAGTATTCAGAGTTAAAACTAACAACTACACAACTATATATTATGCTAGTAATTAAAGATTTACAGGCATCGATTGAGGATAAGCAGATATTGAAGGGCGTGAACCTCACCGTCAAGCCCGGTGAAGTGCATGCCATCATGGGTCCCAATGGATCGGGCAAGAGCACGCTGAGCGCTGTGCTCACGGGAAATCCCGCCTATACAGTGACGGGAGGCAGTGTCGAGTTCTATGGCAAGGATCTGTTGGCCCTGTCGCCCGAGGATCGTGCCCATGAGGGCCTGTTCTTGAGTTTCCAGTATCCTGTCGAGATCCCTGGCGTGTCGATGGTCAACTTCATGCGCACGGCCTTGAACGAGAAGCGCAAGTACTACGGCCAGGAGCCGCTGAGTGCCGCCGACTTCCTGAAGATCATGCGTGAAAAGCGTACGATCGTTCAACTCGACAACAAGTTGGCCTCGCGAGCAGTGAACGAGGGCTTCTCGGGCGGAGAGAAAAAGCGCAACGAGATTTTCCAGATGGCTATGCTTGAGCCCCGCTTGAGCATCCTTGACGAGACCGACAGCGGCCTTGATATCGATGCCCTGCGCATCGTGGCCAATGGCGTGAACACACTCAAGAGCAAGGACAACGCCACCATCGTCATCACCCACTATCAGCGTCTGCTGGATTACATCAAGCCCGACTTTGTGCACGTGCTGTACAAGGGACGCATCGTCATGAGTGCCGGTCCCGAATTGGCCCTCGAACTCGAGGAGAAGGGATATGACTGGATCAAGGAGCAAGTCGATTCACAGCAATAACGCAACCCGATGAACGCACTACAGCAATATATCGACTTGTTCGACGAGAGCCGTGAGCTCATCGAGCAGCAATCGCCCGAACTGCTGAACACGATGCGCCGTGCCGCCCGTGAGCAGCTGCAGGACGCACGCTTGCCCCGCAAGGGCAGCGAGGACTATGAGGCCACCGACCTCGAGGAAGTGTTCGCCCATGACTATGGCGTGAATGTGAACCGTCTGCCCTTTGATGCCGATCCGGGTGAAGCATTCCATTGTGACGTGCCCAACCTGAGCACCTGCCTGTACTACAGCAGCAACGACGCCTTCCACAGCAGTGCTACTGCTGAGCGCAACATCGGCAAGGTCGTGGTGGAACCCTTCAGCATCGCCGCACATGATTATCCCGAGTTGATGGCCGCCCACTATGGCAGACTTGCCAATATGGATGATCCCACAGTTGCCCTGAATAGCCTGCTGGTTCAGGACGGATTGTTTATCTATGTGCCCGACGGTGTGGTCGCCGAGCGCCCCATCCAGCTGGTAAACATCTTCAATGCCGCCCTCGACATGATGGTGCAGCGCCGCCTGCTCATCATCGTTGGCAAGAATGCGGGCATTAAGGTGCTCGCGTGTGACCATACCCAGAGCCCCGACTATCATTACCTGAACAATCAGGTAGTCGAGATTGTGGCGATGCAGGGCAGTTCGGTGGATTACTATGACCTGGAGGAAAGCACTCCGCTCACCCGCCGCGTTTCGTCAATCTATGTCGATCAGCATGAGGGCAGCAATGTGCTCATCGACGGCATCACGCTCACCAACGGCATCACCCGTAATAACTACCACGTCGAGGTCAATGGCGAGCATGCCGAGACCCACCTGCTGGGCATGACCATCGCCAGTGGCGAGCAGCACGTCGATAGCCACACCTTCATCAGCCACAATAAGCCCCGTTGCAACAGCAACGAGATGTTCAAGTATGTGCTCAACGACAATGCCGTGGGCGCTTTTGCCGGAAAGATTCTGGTGAAGCCGGGATGTCCGCGTGTCGAGGCCTATCAGGGTAACCGCAACCTGTGTGGAGCCCCGACGGCCAAGATGTACACTAAGCCGCAACTTGAGATCTATACCGACGATGTGATGTGCTCCCATGGCTCGGCAGTGGGCCAGCTCGACGAGGAGGCGCTGTTCTACATGCGCACGCGCGGCATCGGTCTGGACGAAGCCCGCAGGCTGCTGATGCAGGCCTTTGTGGCCGATGTTATCGAAGGTGTCCGCCTTGATGCCCTCAAGGACCGCCTGCATTATCTGGTCGAAAAGCGCTTTGCCGGCACGCTGAGCAACTGTGCCGGTTGCCTGGCTGCCTGCAAGGGTAGTTAAGAGGTGTTAATAGTACGAACTGGAACTGAAAGCTAGTAACTAGAATAATGGACATCAACAAGATACGTGAGGATTATCCTATCCTGCAACGCCAGATCGAGGGCCGCCCGCTGGTCTATCTCGACAATGCGGCCACGTCCCAGACACCGCGACAAGTTGTAGAAGCCATTGACCAGATGTATTACCATTACAAGGCCAATGTGCATCGTGGCGTGCATACCCTCTCGCAGGAAGCCACCGACCTGGTTGAACTCACCCGAGAGAAGGTGCGGGCCTTTATCAATGCCGGCAGTACCCAGGAGGTGATCTTTACCCGCGGCACGACCGAGGGCATCAACCTTGTGGCCTCGTCATTTGGCCAAATGCTCGAGAATGGCGACGAGATCATTGTCACCGTGATGGAGCATCACAGCAATATCGTGCCCTGGCAGCTCATCGGGCAGCGCAAGCGAGTGACGCTGCGTGTCGTTCCCATCGATGACAGCGGTCAGGTGGATTTGCAGGCCTATGAGGACTTGTTCAGTGACAATACCCGTTTTGTCGCCCTGGCGCATGTGTCTAACGTGCTGGGAACGGTCAACCCCGTCAAGCAGATGGTCGAGATTGCCCATCGACATGGCGTGCCTGTGCTCATCGATGGAGCCCAGGCCGCGCCCCATGTGTCAGTTGATGTTCAGGATCTGGATTGTGATTTCTATGCCTTTTCCAGCCACAAGATGTATGGACCTGCCGGTGTGGGCATCCTGTATGGCAAGCGCTACTGGCTGGAGAAGATGCCGCCCTATCAGGGTGGAGGAGAAATGATCGGGCAGGTGACGTTTGAGCGCACGACGTTTGCCGAACTGCCGTTCAAGTTCGAGGCCGGCACGCCCGACTTTGTGGATATCGCCGCCTTTAGCGCCGCTATCGACTACATCAATGCATTGGGAATCCAGAATATCGCAGCCCATGAACACGAATTGCTCACTGCCGCGGTCGAAGGCTTGCAGACGATAGACGGCATCCGCCTGTTTGGTACCGCGCCAGGCAAGAGCGGCGTCGTCTCGTTCCTGGTGGGCAATATTAGCAGCTATGACATGGGACTGCTGCTTGACAAACTGGGTGTCGCTGTGCGCACCGGCCATCATTGCGCCCAGCCGTTGATGGCGCGTTACGGGGTCACGGGCATGGTTCGTGCCTCGTTTGCCGTCTATAACACCCTCGACGAGGTGGCCGCCTTTGTCGCCGCCACGCGCCGTGTCGCCATGATGCTGCAATAACGCTCTTGAGGAGTGTCATGCCGTTCAGCACTGCCATCGATAGGAATCATGGCCTTGATTTCCTGAAAGGAATCATGGCGTGTCTCATCGTGTTTGTTCACGTTCCTTTTCCTAGGCCAATCGGTCTGTTTGTGGCCTATCTGGGCACGGTGTCGGTATCAGTATTCTTTATGGTTTCGGGCTACTTCTCGTCAGATGCTTCTAGCCAGAAACTGCGTCGAAGCATCAGGCGCACGCTGCTTTATCTGCTTGTCGCCGAGGTTCTCTATCTTTTCAAGATGCTGATTGAGAGTGGATTTGATTGGCAGCAGATGTCCCGTTTCCTGCTGGATGAAGTGCTGGCGCCAGATCACCTGCTCAAGCTGTTGATCATCTCGCAGTCCAAGGTTTGCTTCGTTGCCTGGTTCCTGATTTCCCTCCTGGTGTGTTATGTCCTGAGGCTGCTGTTAGGCAAGCATCTGCGCATTTTGGGCCTTGTCGGCCTGGTGGCTGGCATTGTAGTGTCGTTGCCACCCATCGACACTCACATGGATTTCCCGATGAGTAATCCCTGGATGTGGGGAATTCCTTTCTTTACCCTGGGCGAGTTGATTCACGGGCATGAAAACAGCATCCTCAATGTGCTGGGGCGGCGCGCTCTTGCTGGCTGCTGCCTGGTGGGGCTGGCCGTTATCATGATGTCGCGTTATTGTGGAACCCAGTGGTGGTATGTGGGAAACTGCCTGCTGGCCCCGGCTCTGTTCCTGCTTTTTGCCCATCGAAGCATGAAGGAAAACCGGTTTTGCCTGCTAGGCAGCACCTATGTCTTTTTTGTTTACATCATGCATCCGCTGGTGTCGGCCTGTTATCATGCCGTCAGGACAGATATCGGTGTGGTCGAGTCCTGGCTGCGTCCCCTCATTGTGCTGGCCGCGACAGTGCTCCTGGCAGCCATCTATTATCATGTGAAATCGCAGATTGCGCCTTTGATGCTTTCCCGGGACAATAATAGTAAAATATAATCTCCCATGATGAAACAAAAAAGGCAACGTTCACACGCTGTCTTTTTTCTGTTCTTTGTGTTCTGAAGCCTAAAAACTTTTAACTAAACCCAAATGATCATGGTCATTAGATCAGGTAAATGAATTCTTTCTCTTTGGATGTTTTGATAATGCAAAATAAAAAGATAAGGTTGAGATGACCAAATCTTTTCTATAAATGGGTGTTTTTTTTCGGTGAAAAATGGCGTGGTTACCAGATCTGGTAGTGCTTTGGGGCCTATGGTGCGGGTTGGTAGTTCTTTCCTGCAATGTCACACAACAGATGGCGCCCGCCGTAGGAAGCCAGAATGCCGAGTTTGTTTTTAAGCCTGACCTGCTTGTCAAAGAGACACTTGCCGCGCAATCGCTTGATGCCGTTCCAGCAGCGGTCTTCGGTCAGCTTGTGGTCGGCAGCTTTGTCCTGGTGGCTGAGCAGCAGGATGTTGAAATAAGCGCTCAACAAGCGGCTGCGTATGGCGTCCAGGTACTGGACATCCTCTTGCTGCATGTGCCGCTCCAGACCCTCGCACACGTCGAGCACGGCCGAACGCCGTTCTGAGAATACTCTCATGCTGTTGCTCTCGTGTTGCCGATACCCATAGAGCACCTCGCCGAGTGCCGTGATGCGGCGGCAACGCTTGAGCAGCGGATAGATGATTGCTAGGTCTTCGTAGATGATTCCCAGCGGAAAACGGATTTCCTCGAAAAGCGAAGCCTTGAACAGCCGTCCCCATGGCGAGTGGGTGAGTCCCTGCTGGTAGAATACGGCCAGCATCGCCTCTTGCTGGTTATAGTCCCTGACAGGGGCGTTACCGGCAAGCATGGGGAACGCAGGCTTGTCGCCATAGAAGGCCAGATAGCCGCCCACGGCGATATCGGCCTCATGCCCGTTCATGACCTGGAGAAGCCTGGCGGTAAATTTAGGGTGAATGATGTCGTCGCTGTCCACCATCATCACCAGTTGGCCTGTCATAACGTCGAGTGCGGCATTGCGGGCCGCAGAATGGCCACCGTTGGGCTGGTGGATGACGCGGATGCGGTCATCACGTCCAGCCCAACGGTCGCACATCTCTCCGCTGCCATCGGTGCTGCCATCGTCCACCACGATGATCTCCAGGTGGCGGTAGGTCTGTGCCGTGATGCTCTCCAGGCATTGGTCCAGAAAAGCCTTGGCATTATATACCGGTACGATGACTGATATTAGCGGCTCGGAATTCATTTCACTTCACTTTCCACTCAAAGCCGTCCTTGGTGTCCTTGACCTCGAAGCCGAACTCGCTGAGTTTGTCTCGTATCAGGTCACTGGTGGCCCAGTCCTTGTTGGCCTTGGCCGTGCGGCGCATTTCCAGCAGCAGGTCAACGGCATGGCGATAGGGCTCCAGATTGACGCTGTCGCCACCGGCGGCATCGTCGCGGATGCCCAGCACGTCAAACAGGTAGGTCTGGAAGACGCTCTTGAGCTCGTCGATGTCGGCCTGGCTGAGCGTGGCATGACCGTCGTTGGCCTGATTGATGATCTTGCAGGCGTCAAACAGGGTGGCAATGACAGTGGGCGTGTTCAGGTCGTCATTCATCGCGTCGGCACAGCGCTGACGGTAGTTGTCGAGCGTGATTGACGACTGGGGGGCGGCAGTGAGGGCATTCAGGCGATGCCAGCCATCGAGCATGCGCTCCAGGGCCTTCTCGGCTGCCTGCAGAGCCTCGTTGCTGAAGTCCACCGTGCCACGATAATGGGCCTGGAGGATAAAGAAGCGTATTGTCATGGGCGTGTAAGCCTGGGTCAGGGCCGGGTGATCACCTGTGAAGAACTGCTCCAGCGTGATGAAGTTGCCTAGCGACTTGCCCATCTTCTGGCCATTGATGGTGATCATGTTGTTGTGCATCCAGTAATGCACCATCTCATCGCCCTGGCTGGCTACAGCCTGTGCAATCTCGCACTCGTGGTGCGGGAATACCAGGTCCATGCCGCCGCCGTGGATGTCGAAGTGGTTGCCCAGGTACTTGCGTCCCATGGCCGTGCACTCGCAGTGCCAGCCGGGGAAGCCGTCGCTCCATGGCGAAGGCCAACGCATGATGTGTTCGGGCTGGGCCTTCTTCCACAGGGCGAAATCGGCCTGGTTGCGCTTCTCGCCCACGCCCTCGAGTTCGCGGCTGGCATTGAGTATGTCGTCAAGGTTGCGTCCCGAGAGCACGCCGTAGCGGTGGTCGCGGTTGTAGGCCTCGATGTCAAAGTAGATGCTGCCGTTGCTCTCATAGGCGTAGCCGTTGTTCATGATCTGCTTGACCAGCTCCTCCTGCTCGATGATGTGTCCCGTGGCATGGGGCTCGATGCTGGGAGGCAGCACGTTGAGCGACTGCATGGCGGCATGGTAGCGGTTGGTGTAGTACTGTGCCACTTCCATGGGCTCGAGCTGCTCGATGCGTGCTTTCTTGGCAATCTTGTCTTCACCCTCGTCGGCATCGTGTTCCAGGTGTCCCACATCGGTGATGTTGCGCACATAGCGCACCTTGTAGCCCAGCTGTTGCAGGTAGCGGAACAGCACGTCAAAGGTGATGGCCGGACGGGTGTGGCCCAAGTGCGGGTCTCCATAGACCGTTGGGCCGCACACATACATGCCCACCATGGGCTCGTTCAGGGGCTTGAACTGCTCCTTGCGCCGCGTGAGGGTATTGTATATGAACAGTGGATGTTCCATTTTTAAGTTTTTAGTTGTTAACCCAACTATTATGTGAAAACGCTATCAGGCTTGTCCCTTGGGCAGGGGGAAATCCATGATGCCGCCCTGATTGCCGGCGGGACGGTTGATCTTGATTTCGCCGAAGTTCTGCTCATAGCGGCGGATGTTGTCCTGGAGGGCCAGCATCAGCTCCTTAGCGTGCTGGGGAGCCATGATGATGCGGCTCTGAACGCGTGCCTGGGGCATATTGGGGCCGCGCAGGATCATATCAATGAAAAAATCGTTGGGACCGTGGGCAATCATTGCCATGTTGGCGTAGCGTCCTTGCAATTCTTCCTTGGGAATTTCGATTTTGATTTGGTTCTGGTTCTGATTTTCGTTTGCCATAATGTTTTTTATGATAAAATGTTTTACAAAATGATTATTGTTTGTTGAAATCGTAAAATTCATTGTTGGGATAGACCACATCGTTGAGATGGATCCTCAGGCAGTGGAACGTGGAGCGTTTCCACAGGGCGCCCACATTGAACGAGGCATAACAGTCGCGCCAAAAAGTGGCCCGCTCGCCCATCAGATCATGGACCAGATAGCAGTCCACCGTGTCCTGGTTGAGTGTGTTGCCGTCGGCCACAAGCATAAAGGTGCGAGCCTTCCTCGTGTACTCCACCTGGCAGTGCAGGTTGATGAATTCGCCCGTGCGCCACAGGCTGCGCAGTTTCACCCGCTGGCGGGGCAGGCTATCGGGTGGCAGCGTCGTCTGCCGCAGCGAGTCGTTCATGATGCTGCTGCAGCTATACAAGTCGATGGCGCGGTCGCTGCCCGTTGTGTTGTCAGCGTAGTTGTACCGCAGCAGCACACGCTGGTTTGCCTTGATGTCCTTATCCACGCTAGCGCTTGACTGCAGCGTGATTGCCGTTGAATCACCGTGCCCCAAGTACTCAAACACAGCTCCGGTGGCATTATCTCCCAGGTAGGTGACGATGTCATAGCGGTAGTCGGTGTAGGAGCGGTCGATGTCCTCCTGCTTGTCGCATGAGGAAAGGGCCACAATGGTGGTCAAGAGCAATATGGTCAAGTGGCGTAGCTGGGTCATGTCGTCGAGGCGCGTTTGGTCTGGTCCACGATGAGTCCGTCGCGCATGTGCAAGGTGCGGTCGGCCTGGGCGGCCAGACCCTCATCATGGGTGACAATAATAAAAGTCTGTCCCAGTTCATCGCGCAGTTCAAAGAACAGCCGATGCAGTTCCTGCTTGTTTTGGGTGTCAAGGCTTCCCGAGGGCTCATCGGCAAGGATGACCTTTGGACCGTTGATCAAGGCTCGCGCCACCGCTACCCGCTGGCACTCACCTCCCGACAGCTGCGATGGCTTGTGGTCGAGGCGGTCGCTCAGGTGCATGCGCTCCAGCAACCGTTTGGCACGGGCGATGGCGTCGCTGCGGCTGTCTCCTCCCAGCAGGGCGGGGATGGTGACATTCTCGAGCATGGTGAACTCGGGCAGCAGCTGGTGAAACTGGAACACGAACCCGATATTGCGGTTCCTGAAGTGAGCCAGCTCACGGTCACGCAGGGTGAATACGTCCTTGCCGTCGTATCGCACGGTGCCCGCTTGAGGCGTGTCGAGCGTGCCCAGGATGTGCAGCAAGGTGGTCTTGCCAGCACCGCTGGGACCCACAATCGACACAATCTCGCTCTGGACGATGTCAAGGTCAACGCCTCTCAACACCTCCAGGTCTCCATAACGCTTGATTATATTGCGTGCTTCAATCATCATATTGAATTGCAAAGTTAGCAATTCTTTTGCAATCATGGCCACGTTTAATACATTTTTAGGGAAATAAACAGGAGAGCGTATGGTTTGCAAAAGTGTCTTTTAGACAGCAAATGGGCGGAAAAATGTTACAGATCTATTTCAATTGCAGGAAATTTGCCATAAAAATGGGGAAATCGCAAACTTTTCACAATTTTTAAACTTTCAAATCATGCCCAATAGGGAATAATTTCCTTAATTTGCAGCGTCAAGAGAATACAAGAAGTGTTAAACTGATTGTATATCGAAGGAGAAATGCTTTTATGGGGTAAATATAGTTTTCAAGTATTAGTAATTATGAGGGTCTCAGCAGTGATGCTTGGACCTTTATTTTATTAATAAGTTTTCTCCCATCTTCAAGGCTCACCCGATAAAAGGTGGGGGCGGTCTGGCCGAAGGCCACAGCAAGGCCAGCTGCCTTGGCGAGGTCTTCGACCTCATGCTTGCCCCCGCAAATTTTCCGCTGAGCCATCTTCAAGAGCGTGAAAATTCCTTCCCTGCCCATGTTCATTTCCGCTGAGCCATCTTCAAGAGCGTGAAAATTCCTTCCCTGCCCATGTTCATCATCAGGTCCAGAATGCTCAGGTCGCTCCTGAACGCGTCGTTGCCGGTCCACATCTGGTAATAGGGCACATTGGCGATAGGGAGCGTGTCGGCCTTCTTGGTGCCGATGCGGCCCCTCAGGTCTATCGCGTCCTGCGGTACCCGGCTCCCCTCGATGTAAAGGGTCTCCATGTCCAGGTCCATAAAATCGACAATCACCTCATGCAACTCGCGGTTGAACTCGTGCAGGTAACGCTGCGAGCCGTGGATGACGCGTGACAGGTCGTCGGCGGCATAGTCGAAGTAGGGTGACCGCCCGTAGGCCGAGAACAGTGCGCCCCAGTGCAGGCGGCGCCAGTCGCCGTGCTCCGAGATGAGCACGTCCTTGAGAGGCGTCATCATGTTGTTGGTGCTGCCCACAAGGGGGATGGTGAGCGTTTGCACACCGTTAGGGCCGTCAATGCGGTAGCGGTGATGGCTGTGCCGCAGCGGCAGGTGCCGCTCGTCCAGGTCAACAATCAAAGTGCGCGTCTGCAGTGCCGCTGCATAACAGCGCACACTGGCCGCACTCATGCTGCCCATGACGACAGCGGCTTGGTCCGGGATCACTTCTTGTCGGGGTTGGGCATCTTGAAGATGCGGTTCCAGCGGATGCCGCCGTCAAAGAGCTTGTGGTCCTTATCAAACGAGATGAGAATGATGGACGGGGTTCCCACAATGTGGTCCTCGGGCACAAAGCCCCAGTAGCGGGAGTCGAGCGAGTTGTCGCGGTTGTCACCCTGCATCCAGTAGTAGTCCATCTTGAAGGTGTAGCTCGTTGCGGGCTTGCCGTTGATGAGGATTTGGTTGCCTTTCACCTCAAGGGTGTTGCCCTCGTAGTTGCGGATGCAGCGTTCATACAGCGGCAGGTTCTGGAGCGTCAGGTCAAGCTTGGCGCCCTTCTTGGGAATCCAGATGGGGCCGTAGTTGGCATGGTCCCAGCCATAATCCACACCCACGGGATAGGTGCGCATGATGTCGCTGGCGTCAGGCTGCAGGCGCTCAATGACAGCTATCCAGGGTTTGGCCTGCAGGGTCTTCTTCATCGCTGCGGTGAGCGGCAGCACGCATTCGGTGGCACTGAAGTATCCGCGGTCACGGTCCTCATTGGAGATGCCCAGTTCGTCAAACATTTCTTGACCGATGGGCGTGCCGTCGGTTCTGACATAGTAGCAGTACTGCACGTTCTTGGGCTGGGGGACGGCCTTCCCGTTGGCATAGACGATGCCGCCCTTGATCTGCAGCGTCTCACCGGGCAGGCCCAGGCAGCGCTTCACATAGTTGTCGCGACGGTCAACAGGACGATAAACGATGTCGCCAAACTTGTCCTTGCTAGCCCAAACGGCATCGCGGCCATAGTCGTAACACGAGGTGTAGTAGTCGGGGTTGGGGCAATTCAGCGTCACGGTGTCTCCGGCGGGGAAGTTAAACACCACGATGTCCATGCGCTCAACGTTGCGCAGACCCTTCAAGCGGTGATAGGAGAGCTGCGGAGTCTCGATATAGGACTTGCAGTTGAAGAAGGGCAGGGTGTTCTGGGCCAGCGGGAAGTGCAGCGGGGTTTGCGGCACTCGGGGGCCATAGGTGACCTTGTTCACCCACAGGAAGTCGCCCGTCAACAGCGACTTCTCGAGCGATGACGAGGGAATCTGGTAGTTCTGGCCAACGAACAGGAACAGGAAATAGACCAGCACCAGGGCATAGATAATGGCATCCACCCAGCTCATGATGGTCTTGAGCGTCTTGTTCTTCAGGCCCTTCCAGGCACCCCAGGGCAGGAATTGTGTCAAGTAGATGTCGCCAAGCAGGATCAGGCCCAGCAGCAACCACGGGTTGCCCATCCAGATGGTCCACAGCACGTAGATCAGCGCCACGATGCCGAAACGCCACCAGCGTGTCGTTTTCACACGTCCCAGGCGCTCCTTGAGCGAACCGGTCTGCCTTACATATTCCTCTTCCTCTTTTTCTTTATTCTTGTTGATGTCTGTAGTCATAGCGTATTTGCTTAGTTTGAAAAAAATCGGTGCGAAATTACTAAATAATGTGGAATTAAGCAGTAACTTTGCACAATAAGATACTTTTTTTAGGATAAGTTATGAAAATCAGCAAGATTATCGCCCAGGGCGAAACCATCCTCTATGAGCCTAAACTCAGTAAATGGGCTTATCTGCACTTGGGTAGCCTCGTCCGCAACCTCACGACGACCATCTTTGTGAGCGACAAGCGCTTTTTTCACAGTCACGGCTGGATTCACCGCCATGCCCACGAGATCGTCATCGGCAAGGTAGAGAGCATCCTCGTGGAGCAGAACCTGTGGGGCCGCGTCTTTAACTATGGCACCATCAAGGTCTCGGGTACCGGGGCTGGCACCATCGTGCTGCGCTATATCAAGCGCCCCCTCGAGTTCCAGCGCCAGGTGCGCGCCATCCAGGGCGCCGGTAACGCCCCCATCGAGTAAACTGAGTGATAGAATATGCCGATTATTGAGATAACATCGCTGGACCATCCTGGAGTGGAGGTCTATGGCACGTTGACCGAGGCCCAGTTGCGCAACCGGCTGGAGCCGGACAAGGGCATCTTCATTGCCGAGAGCCCTAAGGTGATCCATGTCGCCCTCGATGCGGGCTATGAGCCGTTGTCGCTGCTGTGCGAGCGCCGGCACATCACGGGGGATGCCGCCAGCATCATCGAGCGTTGCGGTGAAATTCCTGTCTATACCGGCGAGCGCGATCTGCTGGCCGCCCTCACCGGTTACACGTTGACGCGTGGAGTGCTGTGTGCCATGCGACGCCCGCTGCCGTTGCCCGTCGAGCAGGTGTGCCGTGATGCCAGCCGCATCGTGGTCATCGATGGCGTGACCGACACGACCAACATCGGGGCCATCTTCCGCTCGGCGGCCGCGTTGGGCATTGATGCCGTGCTGTTGACGCCAACCGCGTGCGACCCGCTTAACCGCCGTGCCGTGCGCGTGTCGATGGGCTCGGTCTTTTTGGTGCCCTGGACATGGATTGAAGAACCTGTGACACCCCACC
Source organism: uncultured Prevotellaceae bacterium (assembly GCA_900319525.1). Taxonomy (GTDB): domain Bacteria; phylum Bacteroidota; class Bacteroidia; order Bacteroidales; family Muribaculaceae; genus Sodaliphilus. Next base: position 45,553 of record ONOU01000028.1, read on the forward strand.
TGAACGAACTGGGCTTCCGCACAGCCGCCATGGCGTTGAGTGACGACTCCATCGCGCTCGATGACCCTATCTTGAAAGACGAGCCCCGCCTGGCCCTGATCATGGGCACCGAGGGCGACGGCCTCTCCCGTGAGGCCATCACCGCTGCTGACCACGTCGTGCGCATCCCCATGCAGCACGGTGTCGATTCACTCAACGTCGCCGCTGCCGCCGCCGTCGCCTTCTGGGAACTGCGCCCCCGCTGATACCGCAAAAAGATTAGCGAAACTAGTGTTATTTGCCGAGTTGTGCGATAAACGGGCCGCAGCAGTATAGTGGCACATTGGTCATCCATTCTTGTTCTCGGTAGTCCATCATGGAGAATCGGATACCTTTCATGCCAGGGTGGCGCTCTACAAACAAGCGCAGGCTTTTTGCCTTGACATTCTCTTCTGCTTTCACTTCAATGGGAATAACGCGCCCGGCATGTTCTATAATAAAATCTATTTCACCTGATGAATTTCCTGCACTCCAATAATAGATGTCCCTATTTGTTGGGCGCAGTTGGGTGAATACATACTCTTCGGTGAGCGCGCCTTTATACATGTTAAATAATTCATTGCCATCAACAAGGGCTGCCGCTTGCAGGTTGCACATGGCACCAAGCAGCCCAACATCATGCAAGAATAGCTTAAATGCCGAGAAGTCAGCAAATCCCGCAAGAGGCATTTCGCCGCTGTTCACACGCTTCACCTTGGCCAGTAGTCCTGCATCACATAGCCATTGAATGGCTTTCTCAAATTTAGCGGCTCTGGCTCCTTGCTTAAGCATGCCGTAGATGAATTTTTTGTTTTCTTTAGACAATTGGGCCGCAATGGAGTTCCAGACAATATTGATCAAAGGCAACTCTTCTTCGGGTGCATGCTTGGAAAAGTCCGCCGAATAGGCTGTCAAGATATTATGCTGTAAACGTCTTGCCTCATCATAATCTTCATTTTCGATGAAGTTTGATACCACTTCTGGCATGCCGCCCACAAAGTAATAATCTTTCAAATAACGTTTCAGTTTATCGGCTACGACTGGTAAAAGAGTAGTATCACATCGCTTCAACAAGTCAACGATTTGGTTCTGTTCACGTGCTTCCAGGTACTCGACAAATGACATGGGATAAAGGTCTAGGAAATCGACCTTACCAACAGGGAAAGAATCTCCCTCGTGTATCGAAATTCCTAGCAATGATCCCGCCGCCACGACATGGAGTTGAGGAGCTTTTTCATAGAAGTATTTCAATGCCATAACGCCACGGCGAGCTGCCTGCAACTCGTCAAAGATGATGAGGGTGCCTTCATCGACCATGATGCCGGTTCTCAACTCGATGGCTGAGAGGATGCGCTTGATGTCAAAGTCGGTTGTAAAGACATCTTGCAGCACTTCATCATCCTCAAAGTTTACATAAACTGACTTGCCATGATAAGCGACTCGTGCAAACTCCTTCATGAGCCACGTTTTACCCACCTGGCGTGCTCCTCGCAATACCAACGGTTTTCTGTTTTCGCGAGATTTCCATTTAATAAGATCTTTGATTGCTTCTCTTCTCATTTCCTTCAGCGATTTTGTATAACTGCTGCAAAATTAGTCATTTATTTCAAAACGCGACATTTTTTAGTCGGAATAATTGTCGATTTTGACATTTTTTAGTCGGAATAATTGTTGATTTTGACATTTTTTAGTCGGAAAAAATGTAAGCCGCTGACTGCTCTGGTTTTTTTTGATGGCATCCGCGCCGAGTTTCATCTTGAAAGATTTCCTGGATTATAAGAGTGTTGTCATGCCTCGTTTTTCTTTTGGGATTTTAAGGATTCAGAGCATTCAGAATGATCAGTTGCTTGAATTTTTGCCAAATCGAGGTGTTTTTCGTCGTTTTTGGCAAGTTATAAGGATAATAATTTCTACCTTTGCGGGATATGGAGGAATTTGATATCAGGAGGGAACAGCTCAAGACCGATCAGGATTTTGAGCGTGCGTTGAGGCCGGTGCGGTTTGAGGACTTTGCCGGTCAGGACAAGATTATCGAGAACAACACAGACGGCATGCTCACCTCCCCAACCAGCATCACCTCCTCCTACCTGAAATCTAAAAACTACGGGTGTTTCTGATTACTAATAGGATATTCGCCTTTATTATCAACAACTTACAAGCGGCCAAAATAAGTCGTTTTGGTCGCTCTACACACATAAAATTTCAAAAGACTGTGTATTATTTAGGTTTTATCCAAATATCAACTGGATTCCGACTACAATAATCATCAAATTCTTTTATCCTCAATTGGATTGAATTGATATCAATGCGAAAATACTGGCATCTTTGGGCATCATTATCTGAAGAATCTCTGTTTGTACCATACTTTTTGTATAGCTTACAAATACCGAAGCCATCTAGCATATCATAAACATGATACTTACACAAACAGCAGTGCTTTAATTCCCTATTGTACTGGCTCGCAACGGCAAAAGCTATGCTGAAAAATCCCCCATCACCAATAAAATCAGGGACACAGTCGATATGTGGAATTGTAATCTCTATTTCTCCACGTCGATTGAGTAATTGGCTACAATGAATTGTTTGTACATTTCCCTTTTTTGAAGAGAAAATAATGAATTTTTGAAACAAACTCTCAAACTCATTAGCCGAAGAATACTTTTCTCTTGGTTGAAAGTTATACAACCGTACCCTGTTGCTCTTCTGAATTCTATGATTAATAATTTCATCTATGTCGTCTTCTGATTTAATAACAAACTCAATTATTCTAATTCCAGAGTTTAGTTTTTCTTTCTCACAAGGGTGCGACACACATATTTCTATAAAGAGAGGCTCATTTTTCTCATTTACAGGATAACAAAGTAAATCAGCTACATATTTTTGCCCATTTTTCTCATAATGTTTTTCTTTTTCACAGGAACTATAATACTGTTTGAGATTAAACGCTTTTGTATTTATCACCTTTTGGCATATCTCCTTTCTGTAGAAAGCACATGCATTATGTCTTTCACAAATCTCATTTGCCTGTAGAACTAACGATACATCATTTGTGTTATTGAACCATTCTAATAATCTTTGCTCTGCAATTGTATGTAAATAATTATCATAATTACACTTAGCTTTCACATGAGCAAAATGCCAAGCATTCTTTGTACCACACCTACAAACCATTTGGTCCCCACATTGGGGACAATAATACTCTCCTCCCAATCGATGAGCATCATGAATCTCAATGAGTTCGTTATCTACATTCAAAGCAAAACGATATTTGACTTGGTCTTCTTTCATGGGGAGAAACAATCAATCATGTGTTAAACTTTCAATAATACACAGTCCAAACATGAATAGTCATTCCACCATTAAATAATGACCAATCCACATTCTTCTGCATGATATAATTATGTTCGAATTTCTTATCCAAGATTGTTATCCTTTCAGAAATGAAAGATATGTACCCAATCGAAATCATTAGAATCAATTTTCTACTATATCAACGCTTGCCCCAATTGCGTTTGCAATTTTGGAGAGTATGTCTAACCCGACAGAATATTTTCCAGCTTCTATCTTACTAAGGTTAGACGGGTCAATTCCAGCTATTTTTGCAATGTTTTTTGCTTCCATCTTTTTTTTCTCACGTATTTCTTTTAGACGAGCTCCAATTCTGGAACGTTCTTCGGCCCTATCGCTTGACCAAGATGAAAATGATATACCTAGATTAGCCTGTACATCGCAAAATACGAAATAAACCATTAGTGACTTATCTTGTGAATAATTCCGATCAAAACTATTTGCAACATAAGTTGCTATCTTTCCAAGGTCATTTTTTTCTAGAGAGAAGGCAAACACGATCTTAAACACCTCTCCTTCAGGGTCAACAACTACTAATGTTTTGTTGTCGATAAATGTTGATTTAGATTTGTCCATTTTTGCAGGATTTAAAAGATTCACATTAATTTTATTATTATTTTTGATGCAAAGATATATGTTTTTTTTGAATTGGCAAATTTACCAATTCAAAAAATGCAAATAATGCCTTAATTATTTAAAAATCGACGTCAAATGAAACTATAACCCTCACTTTGTTCCTATAGATTGGCAAAATTCGGGATTATCTGCATTGCAGACATTAAAGAACATGTATTTCTATATTAGTTCGTGTAATTCGTAGTTTATAAAACTTTTTACTATCTTTGCAGTTGGTATGGACGAAGAATTTGACATCAGACGGGAGTCGTTAAAGACCGATCAGGATTTTGAGCGTGCGTTGAGGCCGGTGCGGTTTGAGGACTTTGCCGGTCAGGACAAGATTATCGAGAACCTGCGCGTGTTTGTCGCTGCGGCCAAGCTGCGCGGCGAGTCGCTGGACCATGTGCTGTTTCACGGTCCTCCGGGTTTGGGAAAGACCACGTTGAGCAACATCATCGCCAACGAGTTGGGTGTGGGCTTCAAGGTGACGTCAGGGCCCGTGCTCGACAAGCCGGGCGACCTGGCTGGACTGCTGACGTCGCTCGACGAGAATGACGTGCTCTTCATCGACGAGATCCACCGCCTGAGCCCCATCGTGGAGGAGTACCTCTACAGCGCGATGGAGGACTACCGCATCGATATCATGATTGACAAGGGTCCCGGTGCCCGCTCAGTGCAGCTGACGCTGGCCCCATTTACCCTTATCGGCGCGACGACACGCAGCGGCCTGCTGACCTCGCCCCTGCGTGCCCGCTTCGGCATCAACTGCCATCTGGAATACTATGACCACAAGGTGCTGGAGGGCATCATCCGCCGCTCGGCCCGCCTGATGGCTGTTCCCATCGATGACAAAGCGGCCACCGAGATTGCCCTGCGCAGCCGTGGCACGCCCCGAATCGCCAACTCGCTGCTGCGCCGCGTGCGCGACTTCGCCCAGGTGAAGGGCAGCGGACGCATCGACCTGGACATCGCCCGCTATGCCCTGGAGGCGCTGAACATCGACAAATATGGCCTCGACGAGATTGACAACAAGATTCTGCTGACCATCATCGACAAGTTCGGTGGCGGCCCCGTGGGCTTGAACACCATCGCCACCGCCATGAACGAGGATGCCGGCACCATCGAGGAGGTCTATGAGCCCTATCTGATCAAGGAAGGCTTCATCAACCGCACCCCCCGTGGACGCGAGGCGACCATGCTTGCCTACAACCACCTGAAGCGCGAGCGCCCCGGCGAAGTGGGAAGCATTTTTTAATGAGTTTTTAGTTGATAGTTGTTAGTTGCATCCGCTTTCTGGGAACTGGCAGCTGAAAAACTGGGAACTGGCAGCTGAAAACTGAAAAATTGAAACTAAGCTTATGGCTAATTTGAAATCTCTGGCAAAGGATACTGCCATCTATGGCTTGAGCAGCATTGTGGCTCGTTTTGTCAACTACCTGCTCGTGCCGATACAGACGTTGAAATTCGCTTCCACCGGAGGCGAATATGGCATCATCACCAACGTCTATGCCTATGTGGCTATTCTCATCATGGTGCTGACCTTCGGTATGGAGACCACTTTCTTCAGGTTCATGAACAAGGAGGGTATGGACCGGAAAAAGGTGTACTCCACGGTGCTGAGGATGGTAGGAACGGTGGGGATGGTGACTACGGTTATCGTGTTGCTCTTCAGTGGGGAAATCGCAGCCTTGTTAGGTTATGGCGACCACCCGGAATATGTGGCGGTGATGTATATCACCGTTGCCCTTGATGCCTTCACGGCGATTGCGTTTGCCTACTTGCGCTGTGAACACAAACCCATCAAATTCGCCTCTTTGAAGATTGCCAACATCGGCTTGAACATTGTGCTCAACCTGATTTATTTCTTCGGGTTGCCCATGCTGCATCTCAACCCCTTCGGCATCTATGGCGAGACGTTCCACTACGACGTGGTGTGGGTGTTCTACATCAATCTGTTCTGCTCGATGTTCAACCTCGTTTTCCTACACAAGGAATTGCGTGGTATCAACTCAGGATTTGACAAGAAGATGTGCCGCCAGATGTTGTCCTATGCTTGGCCCATCCTAGTCATGGGTATCGCCGGCCAGCTCAATCAGAGCCTCTCGCAGATCATGTTCCCCAAGGTGTATCAAGGCGGCAACGCGATGAGCGAATTGGGCATTTATGGTGCCTGCATCAAGATAGCGATGATCATGATGATGATCACTCAGGCCTTCCGCTTTGCCTACGAGCCGTTTGTGTTCAGCAAGGTCAAGGACAAGGACAGCAAGGAGGTTTATGCCCAGACGATGAAGTACTACATCATCTTCACCCTGCTGGCATTCCTTGTGGTGATGGCCTACATTGACTTGCTCAAGTACCTGATCGGCGAGAGCTACTGGAGCGGCCTGCGCGTGGTGCCCATTGTGATGGCGGCCGAAATCGTGTTTGGCGTCTTCTTTAACCTCTCATTCTGGTACAAGCTCACCGACCGCACCATCTGGGGAGCCTATTTCTCGGGCATTGGCGCCGTTGTGCTGTTCGTGATCAATCTGCTGTTCATCCCACGCTTCAGCTACATGGCGTGTGCCTGGGCAGGACTCATTGCTTATAGCGTGTCGATGCTCTTATCTTATTTCATTGGTCAGAAGTACTTCCCGATCCGCTACCCGTTGCGCGACATTGCCATTTATACCGTTGTGGCCGCCATCCTGTTCACGGCGATGATGCTGCCCGTGGAGAACATGTGGCTCCGGTTGGCCTGCCGCACGGTGCTGCTGTTGCTGTTCATGGGCTTCATCTACCGCAAGGAGCACCTGGGCCAGATGCTGGCCAAGCTGCCTGTCGTGGGCCGCTTCTTCAAGTAACTGGCCGTGTCGTGTGGGTCTGAGGCACAGCCTCGGAATACGGGACAGCGCCATTCCCTAGCTATTATTTGGAGAAGGGTGTAATGTACAAGGTCACCGATGCCACGGCAACCTTCTTCAAACTGATGGAACCAGTAGAAACTGTAACCTTTTAAATAGTTCAATAACAATGAAAGAGCAAGTATTACAAGTGATGCGTGAGGCAGGCAAGCCCATGTCGGCTGGCGACGTGACCAAGGCGTTAAATGCCGACCGCAAGGAAGTGGACAAGGCCTTTGCCGAGTTGAAGAAAGAGGGCGCCATCGTCTCGCCCGTGCGCTGCAAGTGGGCTCCCGCTGAGTAATAGAGGAGTTTGCGTACTAAAAACTGGCTACAAGATGTACTTGAAAAAGTTTTTTTAGTACATTTGTAGCCAGTTAATTTATCCTCAGGAATACTGTCATGACCCCAACAATCATCATCGGCTTACTCATCCCGTTATTGGGAACGATGCTTGGTTCGGCATTTGTCTTCTTCATGAAGGGCGATATGCCCGAGCGGGTGCAGAAGGCGCTGCTCGGCTTCGCCTCGGGCGTCATGGTTGCCGCCTCGGTGTGGTCGCTGCTCATTCCCGCCATGGAGATGGGCACGGCCGGCGACGGCTGGCAATCGGTGATTCCCGCTGCGGTGGGTTTCCTGCTGGGCATCGGTTTCCTACTGGCCCTTGACGAGCTGACACCCCACCTGCATCTGGGTTCCGAGCGTCCTGAGGGGCCGCGATCCAAACTCTCACGCACTGCCATGCTGGCCCTGGCGGTCACCATCCACAACCTGCCCGAGGGCATGGCCGTGGGTGTGGTGTTTGCCGGTGCCGAACAGGGCATTGCCGACATCTCGTTGGCATCGGCGGTGGCGGTCTCGTTGGGTATCGCCATCCAGAACATCCCCGAGGGAGCCATCATCTCGATGCCCATGAGGGCCGAGGGCAACTCCCGCTGGCGTGCCTTCTGGCTGGGCAGCCTCAGCGGCGCCGTCGAGCCCATCGGCGGGTTGGCCATCATCCTGCTGGCCTCGCTGCTGACGCCCGTGCTGCCCTATCTGCTGGCCTTTGCGGCAGGCGCCATGTTCTATGTCGTCGTCGAGGAACTGATACCCGAGGCATCGACAGGCCAGCACACCAACCTGAGCACCGTCGGCTTCGCCATCGGTTTTGTGCTGATGATGGTTCTCGACGTGGTAATGGGATAAAAAGAACGCAACATTAACATTAACCTTGGCCAATGCTCTTGTCGAGGCCACTCTATCATGATAATGATGATGATAGAGATATTTGAGAGCAACGATTTTTATGGAAATTAAAGCAGTCAGAATGTTTGATGGCGGGTTCATGAACCAGCAGTTCGCCTTCGGCGGCGAGGAGGGAAAAGACAAGTTTGACGAGCAGATCATCTATCGCAGCAGTCTGCAGAACTTCCTCATTGATACCGATGACGAGGTGATCCTTGTGGACACGGGCTTCGAGAACGGCTACAAAGGGCCGGCCAAGAGGCTGGGAGCCCCCCTCTATATGGGTGAGAAGATCAACGACTACATGATCGCCCTTGAGGAACTGGGTTACACGCCTGACCGGGTAACCAAGATCCTGGTAACGCACAAGCACCCCGACCACTCGGGCGCTCTACAGTATTTCCCCAACGCCAAGATCTATATTTCGCCTGAGGATGCCGATGCCATGAAGCTTGATGGCGACAACATCGTGCGTGCCACCTATCAGGATGGCCCCTACCACAACTTCCCCGGGGCCCAGAAAGTGGCTGAGGGCATCTGGTTTATCGCAGCCAAGGGCCACACCTATGGCAACAGCATCGTCATTGCCGAGAACGAGGGCCTCTACTATATGTTCCACGGCGACGTGACCTACTGTGACGCCGCGCTCAAGGCCAATAAACTCTCAGTCGTGTTTGACGACGTCAAGGCCGCCCGCGAGACACTCGACCGCGTGCGCGAGTTCGTAAAGAACAATCCCACGGTCTATCTGTCCACCCATTGCCCTGAGGGCTACGAGAACCTGGAGCTCAAGCGCGTGATAACGCTGTAACGCCCAGTTACCTCATCCCTCTCATTTTTACAATTATTATTGTCCGGGAAAAGCCCCGCTAGGGGCGACCAGAGTATAGGCAGGGGTGTAACGAGGCGAAGCCGAGTGAAACCCCTGCAATAGCCAAGACACATCACCAAGCCCCGCTAGGGGCGGCAGGAAATCATTGATATAC
>ONOU01000033.1 GCA_900319525.1 uncultured Prevotellaceae bacterium
ACGAGAATGGATTTTACGAAAAAAGATCGACAAATCCATTCTCGACAATTTCCATCCAATTCTCAGCAACTTCAACGACCGAGTTTTGCAACAGTCTCATGTCTTGTGGCAACTAAGTTGTTGAAAATTCAGGTGTAGTATCGTCTAGAGCCAATAACAGAGCCTGTTTATACCGAGTCGGGGACCGTAGACGGCACCTCGAGTTTCTCATCGGGGTTAAAGTCGTCGGTCAAGGGAACGGCAAGGCTATCCTCGTCAAAGTCGAGCATCGTCGAGTCAAACTCCTCGACATTACTCAGAGCCGAGCATCCAGAATACAATTCGGCATTAATGGGTTCCTTGCAGGGCTGGAAACGCTGGTGGTACTGCTTGAACTGCGGGTCACTCAACACCAGTTGCAGGAAGCGCCCGCAGATGGGCAATGCCGTGCGGCTGCCCTGTCCCAGCGCGCCCCAGCGGAAGTGGATCTGACGATACTCGCCACCCACCCAAGAGCCGCAAACGAGTCCCGGGGAGACTGCGACAAACCAAGCGTCTGCATGGCGGTTGCTGGTTCCGGTCTTGCCGCCCAAATCGACGTCATAGAGCGGACGGGTGATGTAGCCGTTCAGTGCCATCGCGGTGCCACCAGCATCGGTGCGGCAGGCCAGCAACATCTGCTGCATGAGCCATGCCGAGCGATAGGCCATTGCACGCTGCTGACGTGATGGAGCCCTGTAGATTTCCTTGCCGTCACGATCAACGATGCGGGTGACGATGACCGGGTCGTTGCGCACACCATCGTTAACCACAGTGCAGTAACTGTTGACCAGCTCCATCAGGTCCACATCGCTGGCGCCCAGCGACAGGGCCGGCTTGGGATCCAACGGCGAGTGGATACCCATGTCGCGGGCCAGCTGGGCAATCTCGGCAAAGCCGACCTCGTTGCCCACGCGCACGGTCACACTGTTGATGCTCTGGGCAAAGGCGGCACGCAGCGTCATCTCACCACCGGTGAAGGTGCCATTGGCATTGGTGGGGCGCCAGTGCTCCAGCTCATGTTTTTCCTCATTATATACCAGTGTGTCGATATACTCGTCAAGGCGGCGGTCACACGGCACCAAGCCGCGCTCCATTGCCATGGCATAGACAAAGAGCTTGAACGTCGAGCCAGGCTGGTGCTTGGCGCGCACCTTGTCATATTTCCAGGTATCGAAGTCCACATCACCCACCCACGCCTTGACATGGCCGTTGCCGGGTTCCATGGCGATAAAGCCGCAGTGCATGAAGTGCAGCATGTAGCGCACAGAGTCCATCGAACTCATCTCCATGTACAGCGTGTCGTTCTCATAGTCGAACAGATGTACCCTGTGCGGCTGGTTCATGTAGTAATTGACCGAGTCAAGATCGTTAGGATATCGAGCCAGCAACTCGTGATAGACGGGCGTGTTGCGCGCCTTGTCCTCGACAAAGTTGGCAATGGGCTGATTGTTCTCGTCAAGCCAGCAGTCGTTGTCACCCCAATGGTTCTTGAAATTCTGCTGCACGATTTTCATTTTTTCACTCACAGCCTGTTCGGCATACTCCTGCATGCGCGAGTCGAGCGTGGTGTAGATCTTGAGGCCGTCACGTTCCAAGTCCAGTTTCATGCCTCGGGCCTGCGCGATACCCTCGATCTCGTGGGCCACAGCCTCGCGGAAGTAAGGAGCCACGCCGTCATAGTTGGTCTCCAGGGTGTACTTCAAGTCGATGGGCAACGATGACACCGAGTCATACTGCGCCTCGGTCAAGTCACCACGCGTTACCATGTTTTTCAGCACCTGGTTGCGGCGCCTCAAGCTGTTCTTGGGATTGATGCGGGGATTGTAGGTGCTGGTGGCCTTCAACAGCCCCACGAGCACAGCGCTCTCCTCGAGTTTGAGCTGCTGTGGAGTGGTCTTGAAGTAGGTGTTGGCAGCGGTCTTGATGCCGTAGGCGTTACTGCCAAAGTCCACCGTGTTGGCATACATTTCCAGAATCTCCTTCTTGCTGTAGAAGATCTCGAGCTTGGTAGCGATGATCCACTCCTTGCTCTTCATGATGAGCATCTTCACGCCAGGGATGTATCCCAGCAGGCCAGTCGAGTAGTCGCTGCGCGTGCGGAACATGTTCTTGACCAGCTGCTGTGTGATCGTGCTCGCCCCACGAGGGCGTCCATGCAACACCATGTCCTTGACGGCGGCACCCAAGCCACTAAAGTCGATGCCGTGATGGCTGTAGAAGCGCTCGTCCTCGGTATCGATGAGCACCTTGAAGAACTGGGGGTTAATCGAGTCATAGGACACCGGCGTGCGGTTCTCGTCATAGTATTTTCCGATGGTCTTACCATCGGCACTGTACAGGTAACTGGCCTCGGGATTGCGTGGATGCATGATGCTGTGGGTGCTGGGAGACTTGCCAAAGAGCCACAACAGATTCACATCGACAGCAATCAGGTAAAGCAGGAACAATACCAAGAATGTTCCCAGCCCGGCGAGCGTCTTGACCCACCACGGGCGGCCACGATACAATCCCTTGTACCACTGCTTGAAGCGGCGCCAGTTGCGGGTGATGATATTTCCTAAAGATTGATTATTCATGTGCTAGTTATCGAGGTTAATTGCTTTACTCAGTTGATAGTGGCATTATTGCCTATTGGCCGAACCGCTCAGTCGGCGCTTCACATAGCGCGGGATGAAGCTCAGGTGGCTCAATATCGCGCGCAAGGTGCCATAGTGGCGGCACATGATGCGGTAACGCTCCCACAACGAGGCGCGGTGGTGGCGTGTGGTCATGCCGTCGGCCAGGTAGCTGATCACCGGAGCCTTACCGGCATAGGCATTGAGCTGTGACTGGCGCAGGACCTTGATGCACCAGTCATAGTCGGCACTCAGCCGGTATTGCAGGTCATACTGCGGCACCAGGTCACGACGAGCGACAAATGCCTGATGGCACACCACCATGCCATTCAAGAAGCTGTCGGCCGTCAGCCGCTTGGGGGCCGTCAAGTGACGCTTGCCCACCACGTTGCGGTGGCTGTCGACCAGCTGCGTCTGGCCATAGATCACTCCCGGATTACCAGTCGCCAAGAGGGCCATGCGAGCCAGCACCGCATCATCGGCAAAGGCATCGCCGGCATTCAAGAATATCAGGTAACGGCCACGGGCCCGGGAGATTCCCTTGTTCATCGCGTCATACAAGCCCTTGTCAGGCTCACTGAACACCCGCAACGAAGCTATCGATGCCTGACGCACAATGTCGAGCGTCTCGTCGGTCGAGGCGCCGTCGATGATCAGCATCTCATAGTCACTGCTCGTTTGCCGCTGCACACTATCGAGGGTGGGCTTGATCACAGCGGCTGCATTCCACGTGACGGTGATAATCGAGAACAATGGATCCATACAAATCATTCGGTTAGTGGACGCAAAATTACAATAATTTATTCCAACTTTTACAATCAAAAGGCCTATTTTTGCGTTAAACACACATAATAAACATTTCTACACAATGAAAAAGACCTGCGTTATCATCACTGTTTTGATACTGGCACTCTCGACCATGTGCGGCGGATGCGACACCATCGACAACAAGGCCATCCCCAATTACACAGTGCGCATCGACCTGAGCAATCAGGCCATCTGGAACACCTATGGCGTGAACGGCATGGGTGACTACCGCATCTTTAACCGCGAGAAGAAACTGCCCGCCAATTTCCCCTACAACGTCAACACCTACACCGGATTTGGGGGCGTCCTGCTGATGATGGGCATCGATGCGCCGCAGGCCTATGACCTCGCCTGTCCCGTCGAGTCAAGCCAGAGCATCATCCTCTCGATCAACGCCGAAAACTTTGAGGCTGTCTGCCCCAGATGCGGATCGCGCTATAATCCCCTCACCGGAGGCGGTGGCCCCGTCAGCGGTGTGGCCATCAACAACAAGGTGGGCATGCGCCAGTACCGGGTCAATCCCAGCAACGGCGGATTCTTCATTTCGAACTGACCTGATCCTTAATAAGAAATAACATGTCTCCTGCTGCAATTGCAGTGGGAAATGTGTGTTTTTGTCTCAAAAAGCCAAAATACGTATTATTATTGAATGTTTTTCATTATCTTTGCACATTCATTCAGGGTTTGTATCCCTTGACTGTATAGAAGATTATTCATTTCAAAACCGCATAAGCATTATGAAAAAAACTGTACTATTACTCCTGTTGCTTGTAACGACGATAGCGGCACAGGCGGCAACCGATTACAACTTCTATGTGGGTGGCGTGAGAGTCACCAGTGACAACTGCAGCAACATCACGGGCAGCAACATCACCAGCGTCACCATTACACGCACGGGTACCGACAACCGCGCCATCCAGAGCGACCGTGAGGGCTTGATCATCAAATGTGTAGGCACCTGCAATCTGAGTGCTGCCTCGTCATCGGTCATCCGCTTTAACAAGAAAGGCTCAATTGTCGTGGCCAGCGGTACGACCACCGTCACCGGTGGCACCGAAGGTGGCGTATACAGCAACAATGTGGGGGTTACCGTCATGGGACCCGGCAAGCTGATTGTGAAGTCCACAAACGACAAATACGGCTTTGAGGGCAAGGGCACAAGCAGCTCGAGCACGCTGATCTTTAAAAATGTCACGGTCGAGGCATCGGGCAAGAAGGGCGCCATCTATGACTGGGCCAGTGTCTATTTTTACCCCGACACCCACGTCACCCTCAAGGCCACCAACGACAGCAATTATCCTGTAGCATGGAACATTGAAGATTGGCCATGGGACGAAGAGGCTATTCTCGCACCATGGGGTGCCTATTACAGTATATCTGCCAAGTGCATCATGTATAACGGCAGCCCGCTCTATGACAAGGACGTTTTTATCTCCGATAACTATGGGTTATTGCTCAATTACCGTAATTTCCCCGATGAGAACTTCCGCAACTACCTGCTCTCGCTTTATCCCAAGGGATACTTGACAAAAGAAGAGCTCCAGGCTCGCACCAGCCTTTACGTCAACGGAGAGAACATCAACCACCTTTCCGGAATTCAGCTTTTCACCGCACTACGGGTGCTGGACTGCTCCAACAACAATCTCACCTCGCTAAACTTGACAGGCCTCGACAACCTGATGTCGTTGCGTTGCCTGAACAACAAGTTCACAACCCTGACAGTATCAGGCTTGCCTAAGTTGACCACCATGGATGCATCGGACAACACATTACTCACGACGCTCAGGTGTAATAACAACATCTTGACAGATCTCTACGTCAACGGATGCACCCAACTGCAGGAGATCGATTGCAGCGGCAACGATTTGACCTCGCTCGATGTGACACAGTGCACACTGCTCAAGCAGTTGTATTGCAATAACAATCAGATTCAGAGGCTCAACCTTGATGGATGCACTCAACTCGAGACGCTGAATTGCCAGTATAATAACCTGATGACATACACCTTGACCGGCAAGACCAAGCTCAAGAACCTGTATATCGATCACAACGAGTTCTTGCAAACGCTCAATTGCTTTAACAATGCGTTGATAAATTTCACTTTCTCGGGCTGTAACAGCTTGCAGTACCTGGATTGCCATGGCAACGCGCTCACTGCAATACCGGCCGGCACCGGCGTGCCACAGCTGCGATACCTCTATTGCCAGAACAATGCCCTCACCTTCATCAGTGTTCCTGACGACTTGCAGACACTGGACTGCAGCAACAATCGGCTCACTGAACTCAACTTGATGAACCAGACCCTGTTGGCGTCGTTGAAGGTCGCTGGCAACACCTCATTGACAACCCTCAAATGCAATAACTGCGCACTGACTATGCTTGACGTCACGGGCTGTACCCAACTACAGAGGATCTATTGCCAGATGAACCGACTGACGTCGCTTGACATCTCGACATGCACGCAGCTCAAGGAGTTGAAGTGTTACCGCAACAACATCGGGCAGGCAGCCATGACCACACTCGTCAACGGACTGGTCAACCGCAACTCGACGACTACCGGAACACTCGACGTGCTGTATGACCGCGATGAGCAAAACGTGTTTGACAACGCTCATGTCACCGCTGCCCGCGCTAAAAACTGGAAGCCCTACAAGTACAGTGGCTCAAGCTGGGTTGAAATCACGGCGACCCAGATTGGTGACGTGAATGGCGATGGCACTGTCAACATCAGCGACGTGACCTACTTGATCGACCTGTTGCTGAGCAACGGCGACGCTCCCGCAGCTGCCGACGTCAATGGCGACAGCAGCATCAACATCAGTGACGTGACCTACCTGATCGACATGTTGCTGAGCGGAAATTGATGAGTTGACTGCCTGCTGCGTTTTCACGATTGTTCCACGGCAATCGGCAGCAGTCGATTTCACCCCTCAGGGGGGGCAAAATCACATTTCTCATAAAAACGGCCCACATGCTTGCATTTTGCAATTTTGCGGGCCGTTTTGCCGCAGTCGATGAATAGTTTTGGTAGCAAAAATTCAAAAAATAAGTCTTATAGGATGCCATTTTATGTTAAAAAGTGTAAACTTTTTCATTTTTAATTTCCAAAATTTAAGCATTAGGCCATGCCGCCATCCGCTATTATAAGGGAATTTGCGTGGAACAATCGGTCCAAAAAGCCATTTTCGGTGAAATGTTTACAAGTGTTTAACGGGTTTGGTCGGGTTATGGGTTTGCCTTACCTTTGCATCAGTAAAATCTGGGCGCACGGTATCGATTCGTTCCCGATACCCTTAACGAAAAGGTCGCCGATGAGCGAATTTTCCAGTCCACTAAAACATTTATTATGAGTTTTATCAACAGTAAAATAAGTTTATCGGCATTATTTGTAATTTTTGCAATTTCCCTTACTAGCTTTACAGCTCAATCACAGCAATTGAGCAACCGCCGTCAAGGCACTGTTCTGGAACAGCTTGAGCAGAACAGCCGCAACAATATCATCGACCAAGTTATCAATTACGCATACCGCTTTCGTGGCACACCTTACCGCTACGGAGCCATGTCGCCGCGCGGTTTTGACTGCTCGGGCTTTACCAGCTATGTGTTCAAGCGCTTCGGCATCGAACTCGACCGCTCATCCCGCGGCCAGATCTTTGACGGTGTGCGCGTCAAGCAGAAAGACCTGCAACCTGGTGACCTGGTGTTCTTCCAGGGCCGTTCGGGCCGTGGAGGCGTGGGCCACGTGGGCATCGTCACCAAGGTGAACGACGACAACACCTTCCACTTCATCCACTCTGCGTGCAGCAGCGGTGTGACCGAGAGCAAGAACACAGAGTCCTACTACAGCCGCCGCTACGTGGGCGCCTGCCGAGTTCTGTAACACAAACCATAACACATAAACGCATCACTGAGTGTGCGCCTCAATAGACGGGGCGCATACTTCTTTTATAATGACTTTCTAAGGTAGGGACCAACAACTCCCCCTCTTATCTAAGAGAGGGGTGCCGGGTGAGTGGCCCTCTACGAGGCCCGTCTGCGGTTTGCCTTGTGCCCCACGCCACACGAGTCCTACGGCCTGTGCGCCGTGGGGTTACCTCAATTCAAGGCCGCTGGCCTTGCTGTGGTCGTCGACCAGACTGCCCCCGTCTTTTATCGGGTGAGCGGCTAATCGCTTTATTATGATGTTGATAGAGCTCCATTTATACTTTAGACACTTGAGGTTTTAATGACCAAAAATTTGCGGTATTGCGGCAATTTGTGTAAGTTTGCACCAATCAAACCAATATTACAGCAAGTATGATTTCCAGACGATTCACCTTATTGACAATATGGTTTTCCATGGCATTCAGTGTGATGGCGGGCCACGTGATGCTTGATGGCGTGCTTGTCCAGTCGGAGTGTTATCCGGGGACGGAGCATGCGTTTCAGGTGTATGTGCCTGATCAGTATGACGGCAAGCGTCCGGCGGCCCTATATGTGGGGCTTGATGGTGTGCTGTGCAACGCTCCCCAGGTGATGGACTCGCTCATTGCTGCGGGCAAGATGCCCGTGACCATCGGCGTGTTCCTGCAACCGGGCCTTGTCAAGGCCGCTGACGGGACAGTGCTGCGCTATAACCGCTGCTACGAGTTTGACTCGACGACCGACCTTTTCGCCTCTTTTCTAGAGACTGAACTGTTGCCTGCCGTAGAGCAGATAAAGACACAGCGCGGCAAGCCCATCCGCCTGTCCCGTCGCCCTTGGGACCGAATGATCTTCGGCCTGAGCAGCGGCGGCATCGCGGCATTTAACGCGGCATGGCACCGTCCAGACCTGTTCGGCAAGGTATTTACGGGCGTGGGCACGTTTGTGGCCATGAGAGGCGGCAACGACCTGCAGGCCCTGGTCCGCAAGACCGAGCCCCTGCCCCTGCGCGTATTCATTCAGGACGGCAGCAACGATGCCTGGAACCCGCTGTTCGGCCATTGGTACGAGGGCAACCAGATGCTGGCCAGTGCCCTGGAGTTTGCCGGCTATGACGTGCAGTGCGACTGGAGCGACGGCGGCCACAATGTGACACGTTCGACGCAGATTTTCGCACAAGTGATGGAATGGATGTGGCGCGACTGGCCCGCACAGCCCAGCCCAGGCAAGACCCAGAACGACTTCCTGCAGGCCCTGCTCGTCGAAGACGACAACGGCTGGAGCAAGATCAGCGGCGGTGTGGACAAGCAGCCTGTTAAGCGCATCATCTATCCCGACCTGACCACCGTGGCATGGATTCAAGACGAGGGCGAAAACTTCGTGTGGCAATTCATCCTGCAAGACAGTCAGCTGACCTGCGGCGAACCCTTCTACTGGCTGCACAACGACGACCCCTCCGAGCCGCTGGAGGTGAGAACCATCACCTTTGACGGAAACGGCAACCTGTGGGCCGCCACCAGAATGGGCATCCAGATTTGTGACCAGAATGGCCGCGTGCGCGCCATCCTGCGCCTGCCGCAAGGCTGCAGCCCCGTCAACGAAATCATCATCGGCAACGGCACGGTCACCCTGAGCACCGAAGAAGCCACGTGGCAGCGGCGCTTCAACGTCACCGCACCCACACCAGGCGTGCGCCCGCCCAGCCAGGGCCAGGGTTAAGCGCAAGAATGTACAGCCCATAGCCATCCCCTTAAAAAAATCGGCAAACGGGAGCCAGCAAGTGAAAACTTATTCATATCTTTGTAGTTTGAATTTAACGCTTGAGACTCATGATGCAGAACCACATATCACCCGAGAAGGAAGACCAGATGATCGAGCAGGCCTACCAGAACCTGTTAAACGGCTATCTGTCAAGCAATCACCGCAAGAAGGTGGAGGTCATTGACAAGGCCTTTAAATTTGCGCGCGATGCCCACCAGGGCATCCGTCGCCGTTCAGGAGAGCCCTATATCCTGCATCCCATCGCCGTGGCGACCATCGTCAGCCAGGAAATCGGCTTGGGCTCGACGAGCATCAGTGCTGCCCTGCTGCACGACGTGGTCGAGGACACCGACTACACCGTCGAGGACATTGAAGCCCAGTTCGGCGAGAAAATCGCCCACATCGTGGACGGTCTCACCAAGATCTCGGGAGGCATCTTTGGCGACAAGGCATCACTGCAAGCCGAGAACTTCCGCAAGCTCTTGCTCACCATGAGCGAGGACATCCGCGTCGTGCTCATCAAGATGGCCGACCGCCTGCACAACATGCGCACCCTCTCGTCAATGCCGGCCAACAAGCAGTACAAGATTGCCGGCGAGACGCTCTACATCTATGCGCCGCTGGCTCACCGCCTGGGCCTGTATGCCATCAAGACCGAACTCGAGGACTTGAGTTTCAAGTACAATCACCCTAGCGAGTACCGCCGCATCAAGGACCACATCTCGGCCAGCGAGGAGAGCCGCAACGAGCTGTTCGCCCGCTTCTCGGCCCCCATCCGCGAGCGCCTGGACAACATGGGGCTCCAGTATGAGTTTAACGCACGCGTCAAGTCCTGCTTCTCGATCTGGAACAAGATGCAGAACAAGCACATCCCCTTTGAGGAGGTGTACGACCTGTATGCCGCCCGCATCGTGTTTGAATGCGACGACGAGAGCGCCGAGAAACGCATCTGCTGGAACATCTATAACGAGATCACCGAGGTCTATGCCAAGCACCCTGACCGCGTGCGCGACTGGCTGACCACCCCCAAGGTGAACAAATACCGTGCCCTGCACGTCACCGTCATGGGTCCCGACGGCAACTGGGTCGAGGTGCAGATACGCAGCCGCAAGATGGATGACATCGCCGAGCGAGGCTTTGCGGCACACTGGAAGTACAAGATCGGCGAGGGAGAGGAAGAGTCGGAACTCGAAGCCTGGCTCAGCACCATCACCGACATCCTCAAGGATCCCGAGCCCAATGCCATCGACTTCCTGGACACCATCAAGCTGAACCTGTTTGCCAGCGAGATTGTCGTCTTCACGCCCAAGGGCGAGCCCATGACCTTGCCCAAGGGGGCCACGGTGCTCGATGTGGCATTCATCCTGCACACCGACCTGGGCACCCACTGCATTGCCGGCAAAGTCAACCACAAGCTAGTGCCGCTGTCCTACAAATTATCGGGCGGAGACCAGGTCGAGATTCTCACGAGCAACTCCACTACCCCCAAGGCCGAATGGGAGAAATTCCTCGTCACAGCCAAGGGCAAGACACGCCTGCGCACGGCCCTCAAGCACGAGCGCCGCCTCATCATCGAGCAGGGCGAGAAACGCTTCATGGACTTCCTGGAGCAACACAACATCCAATTCAGCAACGAGGTGTTGTCACAGGCCATCACGCGCCAGCGCATTGCCAACAAGGAGGAGTTCTTCTTCCTCATCGGCAACGGCGAGATCGCCCTCAGCGAGGAGCTCATCAGCAAGAAGGAGCATGGGTCACGCATCAACTGGTGGAGGCGCAACATCTTCAAGAACAGGGACGGCAGCAAGGATGACTCCAAGGACACCAAGGACGAGCCGCAAGAGAGCGACAACGCCGTAAACACCAAGGCCATCTACCACCTCACGACGCGCAACGGCGTGAGCAACTACCAGATTGCCGACTGCTGCCATCCCATCCCCGGCGACGACACGGTTGGCTTCCTCAACGATGCGGGCCGGGTCGTTGTCCACAAGATGGACTGCCCTACCCTGGCACGCCTCAAGGCCAGCTATGGCTCACGGCTGTTACAAACCCAGTGGGAGGACCACACCGACCGTTTCCTGGCAACCATCCACATCGAGGGCATCGACCAAAAAGGCATCCTCCAGTCTATCGTCAACATCATCTCGACCAACATGTCCATCAACATGAAGCGCATGAACGTCACCGCCGACCAGGGCGTGTTCAACTGCGACCTGGACGTGCTCATCAGCGATGCCAAGGTGGTGACCAACCTGTGCCGCGAGATCAAGAAGGTCAAGGGCGTGAACAGCGCCACACGCATGAGCTGATCAACCAGCAACAACCGAGCGGTAATCAACAACTACAATATATACGAAATCGCATATGTCCATCTCAAGCAAGAACAAGAACCTCATCATCATCGCCCTCATGCTGTTGTCGATTGTGCTGATTGCCACGGCGTTATTCTTTAGCCGCGAGACCGACCGCATCTACAGCTTTGAGGTGGGGAAACCCTGGCTGCACTCGCGCCTAGAGGCCAACTTCCAGTTTGATATCGAACTGGACGAAGCCACCCGCAAACATATCACCGACAGCGTCAACCAGAACTTTGCCAAAATCTACACCCTGGACCGCAAGAAGGGCGAACAGCAGATGGCACTGCTCACCCGCGCGCTGAATGGCCACAGCGGCAGCCCCGCCCTGTTGCAAGCCGTAGCCAAGCTCTACAATGACGGCATTGTGGACAACGATGCGGCCAACGACATCCGCGACGGCAAGCAGCTGCGCTTCATGGTGGGTAACAACGAGTTGCAAGTGGTAGATGCCACCAACATGAAGACCGTCAGACAGGCCTATGCATGGATCACCGACTCGCTGCGTTCCAACCTCGCCATCCAAGAGGCGCTCAAGGCTGTGGACATCAGCAACTATCTCGTTCCCAACATGATGGTTGACGCCGACGAGAACGAGAAATGGATGGGAGAGGACCTGCGTGACGCCCTGCGCTCGCCCGGCACCATCCAGCAGGGCGAGGCCATCATCTCACGAGGCGAGATCGTCACGCCCAAGAAGGCCTCCGCCATCGAGAGCTACCAGAACGAGCTCGTCAACCGCAGCAAGCACAGCAACACCGACGAGGGCCTGAACCTGCTGGGACAGATCCTGATCGTGGCCACCATCATGCTGGCCTTTTACTTCTTCATCAAGCAGCTGCGCAAACAAGTCTTCTCGAGCCTGCGCCGCATGGTGTTCCTGATCACCTTCATCACCGTGTTTGTCATCGCCGTGCTGCTGCTCGTCAGGTTCAAGTACGGCCTGCTCTACGTCATCCCGTTTGGTCTGGTGCCCATCATCGTGTCCTCATTCTTTGACGACCACACGTCATTCTTTGTGCACATCGTCACAATGCTCATCTGCTCGCTCATCGCCAGCAGCCACCAGGCCGAATTCATCATCATGCAGTTCCTGGCAGGCATCATCGCCATCATCTCGGTCAAGGAGCTGACCAAGCGCACCCAGCTCGTGCGCTGCGCCGCCTTCATCTTCCTGGCCTACTGCATCACCTATGTGGCCATGACGCTCATCAGCGAGGGGGACTTCAACAAGATCGACAAATACTACTTTGCCTACTTCCTCATCAACTGCGTCATCCTCTCGTTTGCCTTCCTGATCATCCCCATCGTCGAGAAAGCGTTTGGCTTCACCTCATCGATGACCCTGCTCGAGCTCGCCGACATCAACAACCCGCTGCTGCGCCAGCTGTCCACCAACTGCCCCGGCACATTCCAGCACTCGCTGCAGGTGGCCAACCTCGCCGGTGAGGCCGCACTCATGGTTGGAGCCGACATGCAGCTCGTGCGCGCCGGCGCCCTGTACCACGACATCGGCAAGATCAAGAATCCCGCCTTCTTTACCGAGAACCAGATCGGCGAGAACCCCCACGATCATCTCGTCCGCCCCGAGGATAGCGCCAAGATCGTCATCGACCACGTGAACAACGGCCTGAAGATTGCCGAGGATGCCGACCTGCCCAAGGTCATCAAGGACCTGATTGCCCAGCACCACGGCAAGGGAGTCACACGATACTTCTACTACAAGGCCCGTGAGGCCCGCCCCGACAAGGAGGTGGACAAGGCGCCCTTCACCTATCCCGGTCCCAACCCGCAGACCAAGGAGGCCGCCATCCTGATGATGGCCGACGCCTGTGAAGCGGCCACCAAGAGCCTCAACGAGCATACCGAGGAAGCCATCACCGCGATGGTCAGCAAGATCATCGACGGGCAGGTCGCCGACGGCCTGCTGCGCGAGGCGCCCATCAGCTTCCGCGACGTGGAGACCATCAAGCAACTGTTCATCGAGCGGCTGCGCACCGCCTATCACGCCCGCGTGTCCTACCCCAGCGACATCAAGGCCGAGCTAGCCGCTGCGCCTGATGATAAGAATTAATGCCACTGCGGGCAATAAAATGCCCCCAAACCGTGTTTTTTATAATAGACAACGAACCATTAAAACAGACTGACTACCGCACATGGTGACACAGACCATACTCCTCATTGCCGGCGTGGCATGCCTAGTGGCCGCCCTGCTGCTCGTGTTGTTGCCCCGATGGGTCGCCGCCGTGCCAGCCTATGCCGGGCTCGTGCTCATGCACTGGAGTTATTACATCAGCGTGCCCCCGGTGACCTTCATCTTCTGGGGCATTGCCACCGCCATCACCGTCGGCCTGTTCTACCTGCAGCCCAGCGGCGAGCCCGACGGCAACCGCTCGAGCAACCTGTATGTGGGATTTACCGCCATGGCCGGAGGGATGCTGGGCATCCTGCTCGCCCCGCGCATTATGGTGCTGGGAGTCATCCTGGGCGCCGCCATGGGCCAGCTGGCCTACAGCCGCACGCCGGCAGGCAAGTGGATGTTGACGCCATCATCCCTGTTCTGGCGCTACTTTGCCGCCAAGTGCCTGCCCGCCATTGTCGCCATCGCCATTGTGTGCATCGCTATCATGGGCGTTGTCATTAACTAGCTAGCACTAACCGAAATGAGATATATCGTCACCATCATCACCGCACTCATCCTCGCCTGGGCATCAGTAGCTACTGCCCAGAATCGTCAAGAGGTACCCGAGCGTAACCCGCAGAGCAAGTTCGCCATCAAGAAGGTGGACTTTGACCACGTGCGCGAGGTCATCACCAACCCCAAGAACGCCTACTACTACCCCAAGCTGATGAAGGCCTACACCAGCTACAGCGACACCACGATGTCGATTGAAGCCTGGCGCAACTTCTACTACGGCTACACCTTCCAGGAGGATTATGACCCCTTCCGCGAGAGCGTTTACAGCAACAAGGTCGAGGAACTCTATTACAAGCAGCCCCACTCCCGTGCCGAGTGTGACACCATCGAGCATTATGCCGAACTGTCGCTCAACGACAACATGTTTGACATGAACCAGATGAACTTCTACATCTACGTCCTGAAGGAGAAGAAGAAACACGCGCGCGCTGCCATGTGGCAATACCGTCTCGACCGCCTCATCGCCGCCATCATGTCCAGCGGCAGGGGTACCAAGGAAGAGCCGTGGGTGGTCATCACGCCCGAGCACGAGTACAACATCATCAACTTCCTGGGCTTTGTCGCCACCGACCACGAGACCCTTGACGGCGGCATCGACTACATCAAGGTGCAACCCGTCGCCGGCAAGAGCGCCGAGGGTTTCTACTTTGACATCTCCCGCATGATGCAGATCGCCGCCCTCAAGTTCCCCGACATCTAGGCCCGCGGATTAGGGCTTAATGCTCGCTGCGCGAGCGGGTTAGGGCTTAGAGCTTAGTGCTTAGGGGGGGGCATCCGCGCTCGTTGGCCGCACGCTAAGGTGCAAAGACGCTAAGTTTTTTAAAGTGTTGCTCTCAAGTGCTCGCAAAAAAATATCATTGGTGTCCGGGGTAAGTCCCGTTAGGGGACGACAAGGGCATAGGCAGGGGTGTAACGAGGCGAAGCCGAGTGAAACCCCTGTGGGTGGTTTAAAAAGACGCCCAAGCCCCATCGGGGCGGCAGTAAGTTACTGATGCTGAGCCTGTCGCCCCGATGGGGCTAAATATCAGGTGGGAGCCGACACGATGCAGGGGTTCCGTTCGGCTTCGCCTCACTCCACCGCCTGCCTATGACCTGAACAGCCCTAACGGGCTTCAGAGCAAGCCCCATTACACGAAAAAACCTGTTCAATATTGATTTGATGCAGTTGCAGAACTCGACGCGTTCTTTTAAATCGGCCCTAACGGCCTAGAAATTAAACCTAAGCTCTAAACCGCGAGCCCCCTAAGCCCTAGTTTGTTTTTTTTGGTGCTGGCGCAGTAGTGATATTGGATTTATTTTGATAAATCTGGCGGCGTCTCAACAAAATCACATTTTATGTGCTTTTGTGTTCGACTTGCACAAATTTTGATTACCTTTGCACTCATATAAAGCCCTTAGCGTTATGATGAAGGAAAACCTGATCAAGATTTATGAGCGCAGTTTCATTGACAACTGGGAGCTGCCCGCGTTGACCGACTACAATACGGGTCAGCGCCTCACCTATGGTGACTTTGCCCGCGACATAGCCAAGTTGCACCTGCTGTTCACCAACTGCGGCATCAAGCAGGGCGACCGCATCGCCCTGATCGGCAAGAACATCCCCAACTGGGTGACCATCTTTATGGGCACGATCACCTATGGAGCAGTGATAGTCCCCATCCTGCAGGAGTTCAACCCCGCCGATGCGCAACACATCATCAACCACAGCGAGGCGACGATGCTGTTTATCAGCAAGTCGATCTGGGAGAACCTCGATTTTGACAAGATGCCGCGCGTGCGTGCGGCCATCCAGCTCGAAGACATGTCGCTGCTAGCCGAGAATGCCGACAGCGCCACTGTGGGCGCTGCCATGGCCGGCCTCGAGGCCGCCTTTGCCGAGCAGTACAGCCAGGGATTCTACCGCAACGACATCCACTACCCCGAGGTTCCCAACGACGCGCTGGTCGAGATCAACTACACGTCGGGCACGACAGGCTTCTCCAAGGGTGTGATGATCACAGCCAACAATCTGGCCGGCAACCTCGTGTATGGCATCAATTCGGGCCTGCACTTCAAGGGCTCTCGTGACCTGGCCTTCTTGCCGCTGGCCCACGCCTTTGGGTGCGCGTTTGACATGTTGACGCCGCTGGCCGTGGGTGGTCACATCACGCTGCTGGGCCGCATCCCGTCGCCCAAGATCCTGGTCAAGGCGATGGCCGAGGTCAAGCCCAACGTGGTGTTCACCGTGCCCCTGGTGCTGGAGAAGATCTACAGCAAGATGATTGTGCCCATGATCAGCAAGGGCGCCCTGCGGTGGGCACTTGCCGTCCCCTATCTGGACAAGCGCATCTACAGCCAGATACGCAACAAGCTGGTCGAGGCCTTTGGCGGCGAGTTTGAGGAGGTCATCGTGGGTGGTGCCCCCTTCAATGCCGAGGTCGAGGACTTCCTGTACAAGATCAAGTTTCCCTTCACGGTGGGCTATGGCATGACCGAGTGCGCGCCCCTGGTGAGCCACACGCCGTGGCGCGAGTTTGTGCCCCATAGCGCGGGCCGCATCCTGCCCGGCATCATGGAGTGCAAGATATTGAGCGACGACCCCGAGAACATCCCGGGCGAGATCTGCGTGCGCGGCGAGAACGTCATGCAGGGCTACTTCCACAACAGCGAGGCCACCGACAAGGTGCTGCACGAGGACGGCTGGCTGCACACCGGCGACATGGGTACCCTGAACGCCGATGGCACATTATTTATAAGGGGCCGCTTGAAGACGATGCTCCTGAGCTCCAGCGGACAGAACATCTACCCCGAGGAGATTGAGGCCAAGCTGAACAACATGCTGTACGTGAGCGAGAGCCTCGTGGTGATGCGTGAAGGCAAACTGGTGGCGCTCGTCTATCCCGACTATGACGCGATGGACCAGCTGGGCGTCACCCGCGACAAGCTGCCCGGCCTGATGGAGGACATCCGCACCGAGCTCAACCAGCTGGTGGCCCCCTATGAGCGCATCGCCAAGATCCAGCTGATGGCAACCGAGTTTGACAAAACGCCCAAACGCAGCATCAAACGATACCTGTACAGCAACTGATTTACAGGGTGTAAAAAAGCGGTTTTTGAGCCGCATTGACCTAGGGTTAACAAAATTTAACAGGTGGCTGATTAGGGCCGCCTGTTGTTTTATTCACCTGATTATCAGCACAAAACACCACGAAAAATAACTTCGATTTTTTTGGTCCTCAAAAATTTTAATAAAAAAAGGAGGAAAAAAGTTTGCAGGTGAGAAATTTGTTATAATTTTGCACCGATTTTAAAACCGAATATTATTGTTTATTATTTAAAAAAGTACTAAAGAAAAATGAAGAAGTTAGTTTTAGCTCTTGCTGTTATCGCTAGCGTTAGCATGATTTCATGCACCAACAACAACACCGAGGCCACCGCTGAGGAGGCTGTAGACACCACCGCCGTTGTTGAGGAGGTTGTAGATAGCGCCGCTGCTGTTGTTGACAGCACTGCTGCTGTTGTTGATAGCGCTGCTACCGAGGCTGCTGCTCCCGAAGCTGCTCCCGCCGAGTAAGCAAGACTTTACAACAAGAAAGTTTGAAGCTGTTCCCGCCGTTAGGTCCGAACAGCTTTTTATTGAAAGGTTTTAAAGAACTCCGAGGTCTCGATGAGGCCCCGGAGTTTTTATCATTTCACAGCTTGTTGCCGTGCCGCTTTACAGGTTATCCTTCTCGATGTCCTTGAAGTAGCGGTAGGTGCTCACCTTGAGTTCATCGACAGCGGCCTCGTCGGCGATGATGATGGCGTGGGGATGCATCTGCAGGGCGCTGAGTGTGCACATGTGTGAAACACCGCCCTCGACAGCCTGCTGCAGGGCGCGCGCCTTGTTGTGGCCATTAACGATAATCATCACCTCACGAGCGGCCATCACGGTACCGACGCCCACGGTGAGTGCGGTCTTGGGCACCTTGTTCAAGTCGCCGTCAAAGAATCGGCTGTTGGCAATGATGGTATCCTGGGTGAGGGTCTTCTGCCTCGTGCGCGAGGTCAACGACGATCCCGGCTCGTTAAAGGCGATGTGCCCGTCGGGGCCCACGCCACCCATAAACAAATCGATACCGCCGGCAGCCTCGATGCGCTTCTCATAATCCTCACACTCCTTGACCAGGTCAGGGGCATTGCCGTTGAGGATATTCACGTTCTCGGGCTTGATATCGATGAGCGAGAAGAAGTTGTTCCACATGAACGAGTGGTAACTCTCGGGGTGCTCCTCGGGCAGGTTGCAATACTCGTCCATATTAAAGGTGATCACATTCTGGAACGACACCTTTCCCGCCTTGTTCATGGCGATGAGTTCACGGTACATCCCCAGCGGAGAGCTTCCCGTGGGGCATCCAAGCTTGAAGGGCTTGTCGGGAGTTGGAGCAGCTTCGTTAATACGCTTAGCCACATACTGAGCGGCCCACTTGGATACATTCTCGTAATCAGGTTCTATTATCAGTCTCATAATTCTTGAATTGGATTAGAATTGTTTTTAGGATGGCAAAGTTAGTGTTTTTCTACGAAATCTCCATAAAAAAGTTGTAACTTTGCACTCTATAATCGACATTGCTTACATGAATAATGACAAAAGACCCCTCATTCTCATCAGCAACGATGACGGGTACCACTATAACGGCATCAAGTCGCTGATTGATGTGGCCAAGCAGTTTGGCGACATTTTTGTCGCCGCTCCTGCCGTGCACCAGAGCGGTAAATCCAGCGCCATCTCGCTCGACGTTCCCGTACGGGCACGACTGGCCGAGCGTCAAGAGGGAATGACCGCCTATGAGATCAGCGGCACCCCAGCCGACTGCGTCAAGCTTGCCATCAGCCAGCTCATGACCGACCGCCAGCCCGACCTGGTGCTGGCCGGCATCAACCATGGCTACAACATGGGCATCAGCTCGCTGTATAGCGGCACGATGGCGTGCACCTATGAGGCCATCATGCACGGTGTTCCCGGTGTAGCGTTTTCCTATGGCGTGTTCGCCAGTGACGCCGACACCGACGCGTGCAAGCCGCTGATCGAGCAGGTCGTGAGACGCGTGCTGCGTGAGGGGCTGCCCGCGGGCGTGTGCCTCAACGTCAACATCCCGCCCGTCACCAGCGAGGGCATCAAGGCGTTGAAAGTCACCGTCAGCGACCTGGGCCGATGGGTCAACGAGTGGGAGAAGCGCGAGCACCCCATGGGCGGCAGTTACTACTGGATGACGGGAGAATATGAGATGCTCGATGACGAGGACAGCCGCACCGACATGTACTGGCTGCGCCGCGGCCACCCCACGGTGACGCCCTGCCACATCGACCAGACCGACTATGCCTCACTGGGTGCCATCAGCGACCTGCTGCTGTAAACAGAATCAAATCGACACATTATAATATATTATAAAAGATACAACTAGATAATATGGAACGACGAGTAAGAGTGCGCTTTGCGCCATCGCCCACAGGCCCGCTGCACATTGGCGGCGTGCGCACGGCACTGTATAACTACCTGTTTGCCCGCCAGCACGGCGGCGACATGATCCTGCGCATCGAGGACACCGACAGCACCCGCTTTGTACCCGGTGCCGAGGAGTACATCAATGAGGCCCTGCAGTGGCTGGGCATCGGCATCGACGAGGGCGTGCGCGAGGGCGGCAATTACGGCCCCTACAAGCAGAGCGAGCGCCGCGACCTGTACCGCAAGTACATGCAGCAGCTGGTGGATGCAGGACGCGCCTACTACGCCTTTGACACGCCTGAGGAGCTTGAAGCCAAGCGCCAAGAGATCAAGAACTTCCAGTACGACGCCCGCACACGCGGCATGATGCGCAATTCACTCGCCCTGCCCGCCGACGAGGTCAAGGCCCTGATGGACAGCGGCGCCAAGTGGGTGGTACGCTTCCTCATCGAGCCCGACCAGGACGTGGTCGTGCACGACCTGCTGCGTGGCGACGTGACCATCAACTCGTCGATCCTCGACGACAAGGTGCTCTACAAGAGCGCCGACGACCTGCCCACCTATCACCTGGCCAACATCGTTGACGACCACCTGATGGAGGTGTCTCACGTGATACGTGGTGAGGAATGGCTGCCCAGCGCGCCATTGCACGTGCTGCTGTATCAAGCCTTTGGCTGGGAGGACACTATGCCCGCGTTTGTTCACCTGCCGCTGCTGCTCAAGCCCGACGGCAAGGGCAAGCTGAGCAAGCGTGACGGCGACCGACTAGGCTTCCCCGTGTTCCCGCTCGACTGGAACGATCCCAAGAGCGGAGAGCGCTCCAGCGGTTACCGTGAGGCCGGCTATCTGCCCCAGGCGGTGGTCAACTTCCTGGCCCTGCTTGGCTGGAACCCCGGCGACGACCGCGAGATCTTCTCGATGGACGAGCTGATCAAGGAATTCTCGATTGACCACTGCTCACGCAAGGGCGCCAAGTTTGACTTCGAGAAGGGCAAGTGGTTCAACCACGAGTACCTGATGAACATGGACGACAACGAGCTGGCCCAGATGTTCAAGCCCGTGCTCGTCCAGCACGACGTGAATGTGGCTGACTACAGCGACGAGTACATCGCCAGCGTGGTGGCACTGGTCAAGAGCCGCGCCAACTTTGTGGGCGACCTGTGGGATCAGGCCAACTTCTTCTTTGCGCGTCCCACCACCTATAGCGAGAAGGACATCCGCAAGCGTTGGAAGCCCGAGACACCCGATCTCATGCGCCAGCTGGTTGACCTGCTCCAGACCACCGACCTTGCCGATGCCCAAGCCAGTGAGGACGTGGTCATGAACTGGATCGACACCAACGGTTACCACAAGGGCAATGTGATGAACGCCTTCCGCCTGACAGTGGTGGGCGAGTGCCGCGGCCCGCACATGTTTGAGATCACCCGCCTGCTGGGCCGTGACGAGACCCTCGCCCGCCTGAATGCCGGCATCGAGAACATCCAGATCCCTGCCGATGCTTAAACGGCTGTGCGCCATATTGATGCTCGCATGCTTCACCCTGCCTCTTGCTGCCCAAGAGGTCGAGTGGAGCATCGATGCCACCGTGCTGCTCAACAACCGTGAGGGCGGTGACGAGTACTCGCCCGACCAGACCTTTATGTTCACCCGCTTGCATCCCGAGGTGGGTGTGTCGATGAACGAGGGTGAGCATGTGCTCAAGGGCGGTCTCGTGTGGTACCAGCCCATGATCGACGACCTGACGGGTTACAAGCTCCTCCCCACCCTGTACTACCGCTACAACCGCCCCGACGGATGGCGCGCCATGGTGGGCCTGATACCACGCTCGCTCATGGTCAAGCGCATGCCGCGCTACATGTGGAGCGACTCGCTGGACTACTGCCAGCCCGTGGTGCGCGGAGTGATGGCGCAGCTGGTGAAGCCCGCCGGATATGCCGAGGTCGCCGTTGACTGGCGGCAGATGCAGACCGACTGGCAGCGCGAAGCGTTTGCAATCATGTTCAACACCGACTGGCGCGTGGCAGGCCCGCTGAGGCTGGGCGGCCACGTGCAATACAGCCACCTGGCCAAGTCCAAGCTGGGCAAGGAGGGGCAACACGTCAACGACGACCTGATCCTCAATCCCATCGCGGCACTTGACCTGTCACACCGCACGGCACTCGACTCGCTGCGCCTGGCGGCAGGAGCCATTATCGCCATGGAGCGAGACCGTGGCGAGGAGCGATGGCGCAAGCCAGCCGGCCTGGTCATCACCGGCACCGCCCGCTGGCGCTGGCTGCAACTTGACGAGACCTTCTACACCGGCCAGGACCTGCTGCCGCTGTACCCCACGCTGGGCAGCCAGCTCAACCTGGGCGACCCTTACTACCACAGTAAGACCTACAGCCGCACCGACCTCACGGCCCACGTCGTGAGCAACCGCTTCGTTGACCTGACAGCGTCGCTCATGTTACACGCCACCGACCGTGTGACCGGATTCTGGCAACAAATCGCATGCCGTTTCTTCCTCGACAGTCACCTGTGGAACAAATCAAGAAACAGGGACTAGTAACCAGAAACCTAAGAACTAAAAAACTCAAGACATGGATCCCATCTACAACCTGGGCATCGCCACCTACCGTAACGCCGTGAAACTGGCCGCCTTGCGCAATCCCAAAGCTAAACTGATGCTGCGTGGGCAGCGCCGTTGTTTTCGCACGCTGCAGCGCAAACTCGATCCTGCGGGCGGCTATATCTGGGTTCACGCCTCGTCATTGGGAGAATTTGAGCAGGGACGTCCCCTGATTGAAAAAATCAAGCGCGAACAGCCTGGGGCACGCATCCTGTTGTCGTTTTTCTCGCCCTCGGGCTACGAGGTGCGCAAGAACTTCAGCATGGTTGACACGGTGGTGTATCTGCCATTTGACCTGCCCGGCAACGTCAAGCGGTTTCTAGACATCGTCAAGCCGTCGATGGCCATCTTTGTCAAGTACGAGTTCTGGGGCAACTACCTGAGTGCCCTCAAGCACCGCGGCATCCCCACCTATATCATCTCGGCCATCTTCCGCCCTGGCCAGATCTTCTTCAGGCCCTGGGGCGGCATGTTCCGCAAGATGCTCAAGTGCTTCGACACCCTGTTTGTGCAGAACGAGCAATCGCGCGAGCTGCTGGCAGGCATCGGCATTGACAATGTCGTCATTGCCGGCGACACCCGCTTTGACCGCGTGGCCGATGTGCGTGCGGCAGCGCGCGAGTTCCCGCTGGTGGCCAAATTTGTCGAGGGAGCCAATTTCACCCTGGTCATGGGTAGCTCATGGCCCCCCGACGAGGATATCGTCATTCCTTACTTCAACGCTCACCGCGAGATGAAGCTCATCATCGCGCCTCATGAGTTTGACCGTCACCGCCTGCATGTGCTCATGTCCAAGCTCTCACGGCCAGCCCGCTTCTACAGCGAGGCCACGCCCCAGAATGTCGCCAGCGCCGACTGCCTAATTATCGACAGCTTCGGCCTGTTGTCATCGCTGTACCGCTACGGCCAGGCGGCATACGTCGGGGGCGGCTTTGGCGCCGGCATCCACAACATCAACGAGGCCGCCGTGTATGGCATCCCCGTCATCTTCGGCCCCAAGCACCACAAGTTCCAGGAGGCGGCAGACCTTATTGCCCTTGACGGAGCGATGAGCATTCACGACGCCGACACATTCTCGGCAGCGATGGACCCGCTACTCGAGAACGAGCCCCTGCGGCTGCAATGCGGCAAGACTGCTGGCGACTACATCCAGTCCCACCTGGGAGGCACCCAGCTCATCTATGATATGATTTTCAACAAAAGCGCCAACGACAACCTCAAATAAAAAATTCTAACAAGACATGATTAAGCTTACATTTATCAGATTCATGGCCTGCAGCTTGTGCCTACTGACCATGATGACCGCAACGGCCGCCGAGGACTTTTGGTTCAACGACCTGCACTACGTTGTGACGGGAAACAACACCGTGGCGTTGGCATCCCACCCCGACAACCCCTACGCCTACAGTGGCGAGGTCATCATCCCCGAGTCAGTCACCGGTGACAACGGCGCCACCTATACCGTCACGGCCATCGCCGACAGCGCCTTTGCCGGGTGCACCAATGTCACCCGCGTCGTCGTGCCCAATTCGGTCACTACCATTGGCGAGAGGGCTTTCCACCATTGCCTGTTTTTGGCGGACGTGGAACTTCCCGAAACCGTGAGCACCATCGGCAAAGCAGCCTTCATGTCGTGCCTGAGACTCCAGGACTTCACATTTCCTGCCGCCATGACCGCCATTCAGGACAGCACCTTCAACGGTTGCTCCAAACTCACGTCGCTTTACATTCCCAATCCGATCACATCCATCGGGACAGCGGCATTCGCATCGTGCTGGCGTCTGGAAACCGTCAATATGGCCAACTCGGTCGAGATTCTCGGCGATTTGGCCTTTGCCAACTGCTCTGCCTTGACCAGCGTGACCCTCTCGGATAACCTTGCCACGATTGGCGACAAGGCCTTCCGCTTTTGCTCAGCCTTGACCGGCATCACGATTTCCGGCTCGGTAATCGCTATCGGCAACGAGGCATTTGCCGCCTGTGACACCTTGGCCGCCATTACCATTCCCGCTTCGGTCACCTCGCTGGGCAACGATATCATCACCGGATGCCCGGTGCTCACCGCGATCAACGTCGAGACGGGCAACCCCGTGTATGACTCGCGCGAGAACTGCAACGCCATCATCGAGACCGCATCCAATACGCTCCTTATCGGTTGCCAGACCACCGTCATTCCCGGTACGGTCAACGCCATCGGCAACCGCGCCTTCAGCGAATGTGATTCACTGACCGCTATGGCTATTCCGTCGTCGGTCACCTCCATCGGCGACCAGGCGTTCTACCACTGCACCGGTCTGACCGAGATGGTGATTCCCGAAACCGTTTCCCACATCGGTGAAAACGTCTTCCAGCAGTGCACCGGACTCATCACGGTTACCCTGCCCAGTTCCCTCACGTCCATCAGCAAGGGCCTGTTTGACAACTGCACCTCATTGGAGAACGTCACGATTCCCGTCAATGTGACCGCCATCCACGAGAAAGCGTTCTTCAAATGCGCGGCGATAGAGAGCATAGAACTGCCCAACTCGCTCAAGTCCATCGGCGACGAAGCATTCAGCTGGTGCACTAAACTGGCGTCCATCAACATACCCTCATCTGTCACGACAATCGGCTATCAGGCATTTGCCCATTGCCGCAAGATATACGGCATCGATATTCCCATGTCGGTCACCAGTCTGGGAACCGGGGCGTTCTACAGCTGCTCGGGACTCAAGAGCATCACGCTGCCCGCCTCCTTGATCAAGGTCAACGATCACGCGTTTGCTTACTGCTGGAGCCTGACCACGGTGGACATCCCCCAAACAATCGATTCCATCGGCGATTACGCCTTTGGCGACTGCTGGGAAATCACAAGCTTCACTTGCCGCGCCACTACGCCACCCGCTGTTTACAGCGCTGATGTGTTCGCATTTGAAGACATGAGCAGTTCGGCAACGCTCTACGTGCCCATGAGCGCTGTCGAGGACTACAAAACGGCCGAGGTGTGGAAAGAATTCCCGAACATTGTCGGGTTTGAAGAGACGTTTGTGTTTGGCGACGTTGACGGCGACGGCATGGTTTCCATCGCAGACGTCACCGAGCTCATCGACCTGCTCCTTCAGGGCACAGCCAACGAGAATCCGGCAGCCGACGTTGACGGCGACGGCATGGTTTCCATCGCAGACGTCACCGAACTCATCGACTATCTCCTGACCCATTAACAACGCATTAACAAATCGCCACAATTTCAAAAAAAAACAGAAAAACGTTGAATATTAGCGAGAAATGTTATACCTTTGTGGCGCTTTAACAGAAATTTCAGGAGATGGTAGATGCTTTGAAGCTGAAAATCAAGACGTTACCATTTGGCACTCATGCGGTTGAGTGTCATTTGGATGAGTCTTTTTTCAACACTGACGAGCAAGTTGAGGTGAGACGCGCCAGCGTGGATGTCACCATGCAAGTGACCCGCAAGAGCGAGAACACCTACCGCCTGGAGATCGACTGTCACGGCACGCTGACCACAGCGTGTGACCGCTGTCTGGACGATCTGGATTTGCCGGTGGATGAGACCTACTGCCTGAATGTTGAGCAAATGGGCAACGAGCTAGACGACACTAGCGACGAGCTCCTGATAGTACCGGCCGAATGGCGAGAGCTGGACACCGCGCCCCTAGTGCGCGACACCGTGTTGCTTGCCATCCCCATGACCCACTGTCACGAGAGCGAGGACGACTGTAACGCCGAGATGCTTGAAGCCCTTGACAGCCATCGCGTCGAGGCCGTCCCCGACGGTGATGACCAATCACAGAGTGAGACAACCGGCACCGACCCGCGATGGGAGGCGCTCAGGAAACTGAAAGAACAATAATTT
The DNA here is from genome assembly GCA_900319525.1 of uncultured Prevotellaceae bacterium. Taxonomy (GTDB): domain Bacteria; phylum Bacteroidota; class Bacteroidia; order Bacteroidales; family Muribaculaceae; genus Sodaliphilus. Next base: position 26,091 of record ONOU01000033.1, read on the forward strand.
TTAAATAAAACGACAAGAAAATGGCACATCCTAAAAGAAGACAGTCTAAGACTCGTACCGCTAAGCGCCGCACCCACGACGTGGCTGTGGCCCCCACTATCGCTCAGTGCTCTAACTGTGGCGCATGGCATGTTTATCACACCGTTTGCCCCGAGTGCGGTTACTACCGTGGCAAGAACGTGATGGGCAAGGAGGAAGCCTAAATTGCTTCGCATCCACCACAAGCCAGCGGTGAATCAGGCGATTAAAGCCGAACGAAATATCCTAAATGGGCTGAATCTATCGCATTTATTCAATCTCATTTGGGATATTGATTTTGAAAAACAACATTGTAGTTCAAGATAATATCGCTTTCTAGCTTATGCTGAACGCAAAAATTACAGGCATCGCTTCTTACATTCCTGACGATGTCCTGGATAATGAGATGCTCTCACAGATGGTGGACACCAACGACGAGTGGATCACGACTCGTGTGGGCGTCAAGGAGCGTCGCATCCTCAAGAAACCCGTCGGCTCGTCCTACATGGGCATCCAGGCCGTCAACAAGCTGCTTGAAGAGACAGGTACCGACCGCGACGACATCGACCTGCTCATCTGTCCCACTTCCAATCCCGACCACCGATTCCCCTCGACGGCATCGATCATCGCCCATGGTGTGGGCATCGAGAAGAAGTGCTACGCCTATGACATACAGGCAGCTTGCGCCGGATTCCTGGTAGGCCTGTACGAGGCCACTGCCTACATCCGCTCAGGCATGTACAAGAAGGTCATCGTCGTGTCGGCCGAGAAGATGTCGAGCATGGTCAACTACAAGGACCGCGCGACATGCCCCCTGTTTGGTGACGCTGCGGCAGCCATGCTGCTCGAGCCCACCGAGGAGAACATCGGCGTGATGGACGGCATCTTCCATGTGGACGGTTCAGGCCTTGAGCATCTGGTCTATAAGGCCGGCGGCTCGGCTCTGCCCACCAGCCACGAGACGGTGGACGCCGACTTCCACTACGTCTATCAGGAGGGACGTGCGGTGTACCGCCATGCTGTCATCGACATGCTCACTTCCAGCCAGGATATCATGAAGCGCAACGGCCTCACCAACGATAGCATCCAGTGGTTTGTGCCACATCAGGCCAACCTGCGCATCATCGAGGCCGTGGGTGCCCGACTGGGCATCGACGAGAGCAAGGTGCTGGTCAACATTGAGCAACGTGGCAACACCAGCGCCGCCAGCATCCCCCTGTGCCTGGACGAGAACAAGCATCGCCTGCACAAGGGCGACAAGATGGTCCTCACCGCCTTTGGCGCCGGGTTCACCTGGGGAGCGCTCTACCTCATCTGGTCGCTGTAACACAGCGCCAGCACGAGACACGAGAAGCATCACTACTCACATGACTTCATCAAGCCCATGCCAGTAGCGATGCTTCTTGAATAGTTAAAGTAGTCGCTTGACTATAGTGACTAATGACTAATGACCAACGACCAGTGACTAACGACTAAAGAGAGAGAAAAAAATGCATCGAGCAGGATTTGTCAACATCGTGGGCAACCCCAACGTGGGTAAATCGACACTGAGCAACCGCCTGGTGGGCGAGCGCCTATCCATCATCACCAGCAAGGCGCAGACCACCCGCCACCGCATCATGGGCATCGTCAACACCGATGACTACCAGATCGTCTTTAGCGACACGCCTGGCGTGCTCAAGCCCAAGTTCAAGCTGCAAGAGAGCATGCTGGAATACTCCACCGGCGCCCTCGTTGACGCCGACGTGCTGCTGTATGTCACCGATGTTGTCGAGTCGCCGACCAAGAACCGGGACTTCCTCGACCGCGTCGCCAAGGAAAAGATCCCCATTCTGCTGGTCATCAACAAGATTGACCTGCTGAAGGGCAATGACGAGCTGGTGCGCATCATCGACCAGTGGAAGGAACTGCTCCCCCATGCCGAGGTGTTTCCCACAAGCGCCCTGGAGAACTTCAACGTCGATAACATCATGAAGCGCATCGTCGAGCTGCTCCCCGAGAGCCCACCCTACTTCGGCAAGGACGCGCTCACCGACCGCAGCAGCCGCTTCTTTGTTACCGAGATCGTGCGCGAGAAGATATTGCTGACCTATGACAAGGAGGTGCCCTATGCCACCCAGGTTATTGTCGAGAAATTTGACGAGAGCGACAAGGCCATACACATCATGGCGGTCATCTATGTCGAGCGCGATAGCCAAAAGGGGATCATCATCGGCCACCAGGGCAAGATGCTCAAGCGCGTGGGCACGCTGGCGCGCAAGGACATCGAGACCTTCTTTGACAAGAAAGTGTTCCTGGAGCTCTATGTCAAGGTCGAGAAGGACTGGCGCAATCAGGAGAAGAAACTCAAGGCCTTTGGCTACCTCGAGTAATAAAAGCCAAGGACAAAAGACTAACAACCAAGGACTAACAACTAAAAACTAACAATAATGGGACGACTAGTTGCAATCGTGGGACGACCCAATGTGGGCAAGTCAACACTGTTTAACAGGTTCACGCAGACCCGTGACGCCATCGTTAACGACACCAGCGGCACCACGCGTGACCGCCAGTATGGCAAAATGGAATGGAACGGCATGGAAATGTCGGTCGTTGACACCGGTGGATGGGTGATCAACAGCGAGGACATCTTTGAGGACGAGATCAACAAGCAGGTGCATCTCGCCATCGACGAGGCCGACGTCATCCTGTTTGTCGTGGACATCAAGAACGGCATCACCGACCTCGACGACCAGGTGGCCGACATCTTGCGCCGCACCTCCAAGCCCGTCATCGTTGTCGCCAACAAGGACGACAACAACCAGAGCATGTATGCCGAGGCCGAGTTCTACGCCCTGGGCTTGGGACGGCCGTTCTCGATCTCGGCGGCCAACGGCAACGGCACGGGCGACCTGCTCGACGAGATTGTCAAGCAGATGCCTGACAAGGCCGAGGAGGACATCAACGAGGATCTGCCCCGCTTTGCCATCGTGGGCAGGCCCAACGCCGGCAAGTCATCGCTGGTCAACTCGCTCATGGACGAGCAGCGCAACATCGTCACCGACATCGCCGGCACCACACGCGACAGCATCTACTCGCGCTACAACAAGTTCGGCTTTGACTTCTACCTGGTGGACACCGCCGGCATCCGCAAGAAGAACAAGGTCAACGAGGACATCGAGTACTACTCGGTGCTGCGTTCCATCCGTGCCATCGAGAACAGCGACGTGTGCATCCTGCTCATCGACGCCACCCGCGGCATCGAGTCCCAGGACGTGAACATCTTCTCCATCATCCAGAAGAACCGCAAGGGACTCGTCGTGCTCGTCAACAAGTGGGACCTGGCCCAGAACAAGACGCAACAGTCTATCGACCACTTCGAGGCCACCATTCGCGAGCGCTTTGCCCCGTTTACCGACTTCCCCATCATCTTCGGGTCGGCCCTGACCAAGCAGCGCATCCACAAGGTGCTGCAGACGGCCATCAGCGTCTATAACAACCGCCGCATCGTCATCCCCACGTCACAGCTCAACAACGTGCTGCAGGCGGCCATCCAGGCCTACCCTCCCCCCGCCGTCAAGGGCAAGTATGTCAAGATCAAGTACATCACCATGCTCAAGGGCGCACACGTGCCCACGTTCATCTTCTTCTGCAACCTGCCGCAGTGGATCAAAGACCCCTACAAGCGCTACCTGGAGAACAAGATACGCGAGAATTGGGACCTGCACGGCACCATCATCAACCTGTTCTTCCGCGAGAAGTGATTTTATACAAGTAAGGTCAAAATAACGCATTAACAAGCGAAATAACGCATACTGCAAGCAATAAGCGGCTAAAAATTAGCCGCTTATTTTTTTGTAACAAAAAATTATTGAGCATTTTTATTCAAATAAACGCCAAAAAATTTGGTGGATAAATAATAATCATGTAACTTTGCATCGGTAAAAGAAAATGTATTTCAAATATAACTGCCAAATATAAGGCAACAAACGACAAGAACATATATACTTGAATTTTGGTTATGAAGATGGTATGCTTTTGTGAAAAAGCGCACTTTCGCTTTCTATACCCCTGCACCACCGGCCCACGCTTGCCGCCCTGCATGCGGCTTGATTTTTTTGTCGGCTGTTAACGACCAACTGAAAACTATTTATTACCTTTGCCATCATATTCACTAATTCAAGTCAACAACGCAATGAAGAAGATTAAAATGCTGGTCATCGCGATGACCATGATGATGGCGGTAGCCATGGCACCCAACGCCACGGCCCAAGTGACACAGAACGTGCAGCAGCTCGAGCGCGACATTGAGCAGCACGAGAAGAACATCAAGGACAAGGAAACCGCCATCAAGGATCTGGAGGAGCGCATCGACAACCTCAAGTCGCAGATCAAGGACCTGGAGTCCCAGAAGAAAGCCCTCGAGAAAGAGCTCAAGGCCGAGGTCAAGACCCGCAAGGACAAATTCACCACCCGCGACGAGCTGGTCTATGACCAGGAAATCGCCGACGTGCTCTACAACCCCTACAACAAGAGCGACGTTGACGAGGCGCTCGACAGCTTTGAGGGGATGGAGACCAAGGACGTGATCAAGAAGAAAGAACTCGTGCAGAAGTATGGCGAGTACACCAAGGACCTGAAGGAGTTCATGGAGAAGATGAAAAAGCAGCTCGCTGCCAACCACTGGAAGTACCTCTCGTCGTCCACCGACCTGTACAAGAAGTTTGAGAAGGGGCTCAAGGGCACCAAGTACTGGAAAATCTACAACAAGAAAGAGAAAAACGAGAGCATCGACTATCTGGACCGCGTCCTGGACAAGATCATGCTGTTCAAGAACGACGGCCTCAAGAGCGAAGCCCAATTCAACGAAGTGCTCAACATGCTCTACGCCAACTGATCAATTCCCACCCCCACCATACAAAGAAATCGCCGACGCAACCCGCCGGCGATTTCTCTTGCCGACAGCGCGAACAGCAAACCTGGGATTACCGCAATTTCACGGGTTTTCTTCAAAATGTTTGCCCTTTTGTGGGCACTTTATGGCGATAATGACTATCTTTGTGGTTCAATGAAATAACACCAAGACAATGATAACAGGAGAAATCAAGAATAGAATAGACAGTATTTGGGACACCTTTTGGACCGGTGGCATCACCAATTCAATCACCATTCTCGAACAGATGACCTATCTGTTCTTTATGAAGATGCTCGACGATGCACAGCGCACCAAGGAAGCCAATGCCAACGCTATGGGTGTGGCAGTGTCTGAGCCGACTATCGGCTATGGGTCGTGGCACAATCCTGAGACT